>NZ_JBEYXC010000030.1:0-86829 GCF_040644695.1 Streptomyces sp. NPDC046909
CGCCGATGGTACTGCAGGGGGGACCCTGTGGGAGAGTAGGACGCCGCCGAACAAATTTTAGAAAAGGCCCACGCCATCAGGCGTGGGCCTTTTTGTTTTTCTATTTCTATTTCCACTTCTCGGGAGGTTCTCTCCCGAGAGTCGAATTACAGGCGTCCCGCTGTTTTCAGGGCCAGATACGCGTCCGCCAGCGCCGGCGCGAGTTCATCGGGGGTCGCGTCTACGACGGTGACGCCGTGACGTTGGAGTTGTTCGGCGGTGTGGTGCCGTTCGCTTTGTGCTTGGGCGGCGGCTGCGGCCTCGTAGACGGCTTCGGTGTTTCCGCGGGCCTTTGCCATGCGGGAGACGTGAGGGTCGGCCACTGATGCCAGGAGGACTGTGTGGCGTTGGGTGAGCTGGGAGAGGACGGGGAGGAGGCCTTCTTCGACCGGGGCGGCGTCGAGGGTTGTCAGCAGGACGATCAGGGAGCGGCGGGGAGCTGTCCTGAGCGCAGTGGCCGTAAGACCGCGTGCGTCTGTTTCGACTAGCTCCGGTTCGAGTGTGGCCATCGCGTTGACCAGGGATGGGAGGACGTCGCTGGCTGTGCGGCCCTGGACCAGGGCGCGTGCGCGGCGGTCGTAGGCGAGGAGGTCCACGCGGTCGCCGGCTCGGGAGGCCAGGGCTGCCAGGAGGAGGGCCGCGTCCATGGAGGCGTCGAGGCGGGGTGCGTCGCCCACGCGGCCTGCTGATGTGCGGCCGGTGTCGAGGACGATGAGGATGTGGCGGTCGCGTTCGGGGCGCCAGGTGCGGACGGCGACCGCGGATTGGCGGGCTGTGGCGCGCCAGTCGATGGAGCGGGTGTCGTCGCCCGGGACGTATTCGCGAAGACTGTCGAATTCCGTGCCCTCGCCGCGCGTCAGGACGCTGGTGCGGCCGTCGAGTTCGCGGAGGCGGGCGAGCTTGGACGGGAGGTGCTTGCGGCTGGTGAACGGAGGCAGGACCCGTACCGTCCAGGGGACGTTGTGGGTGCCCTGGCGGGAGAACAGGCCGAGGGGGCCGTACGAGCGAATGGTGATGCGGTCGGCCCGGCGGTCGCCTCGGCGGGTGGGGCGTAGGCGGGTGGTGAGGCGGCGGCGTTCGCCTGCGGGGACTGTGATGTGGTGGCGGGAGGCCGTCGTCTCTGTGCCGGGGAGCCAGCTGCTGGGGGGCCAGGCGTCGCGCACGCGCGCGCGGAGCGGGCGGTTGGACGGGTTGGTGACCGTCAGGGTGACGTCGGCGGTTTCGCCCAGGCGTACGGAGGTGTCGCCGGAGCGGGTCAGGCTCAGGCGGCGTACCGGTGCCGCTAGGGCGAAGTCGCAGGCGCAGGCCACGGCCAGGGGGGCGTTCACCGCGAGGAGGCCCGTGAGGCCGGGGTTCCAGATGCCTACGGGGATCGAGCCCAGGGCGGCGAGGAGGGCGGTGCGTCCGGTGAGTGCCATCAGCGGGGGACGGGGACGTGGGCGAGGATCGAGTGGATGACGGAGTCGGCCGTCACGCCTTCCATTTCGGCCTCGGGGCGGAGTTGTACGCGGTGGCGGAGGGTGGGGAGGGCCAGGGCCTTCACGTCGTCGGGGATGACGTAGTCGCGGCCCGTGAGCCAGGCCCAGGCGCGGGAGGTCGACAGGAGGGCCGTGGCGCCTCGGGGGGACACGCCGAGGGTGAGGGACGGGGATTCGCGGGTGGCGCGGCAGATGTCGACGACGTAGGCCGTGATCTCGGGGGAGATGGTTGTCTTCGCGACCGCTGCTCTGGCGGCTTCCAGGTCCGCGGGCCCTGCTACCGGGCGGATGCCGGCGGCGTGCAGGTCGCGGGGGTTGAAGCCTTCGGCGTGGCGGGTGAGGACGTCGATCTCGTCCTGGCGGGAGGGGAGAGGGATGGTGAGTTTGAGGAGGAAACGGTCCAGCTGGGCTTCGGGGAGGGGGTAGGTGCCCTCGTACTCGACCGGGTTCTGGGTTGCCGCGACCAGGAAGGGGTCGGGGAGGGGACGGGGGGTTCCGTCGACCGTGACCTGGCGCTCTTCCATCGCTTCGAGGAGGGACGACTGGGTCTTGGGGGGTGTGCGGTTGATCTCGTCCGCGAGGAGGAGGTTGGTGAAGACCGGGCCGGGCTGGAAGGAGAACTCGGCGCTGCGGGTGTCGTAGACGAGGGAGCCCGTCACATCGCTCGGCATGAGGTCGGGGGTGAACTGGACGCGCTTGGTGTCGAGTTCGAGTGCGGATGCGAGGGCGCGGACGAGCAACGTTTTGGCTACCCCAGGGACTCCTTCTAGTAGCACGTGTCCGCGGCAGAGGAGGGCTACGACGAGGCCGGTCACGGCGGGGTCCTGGCCGACCACGGCTTTGGCGATCTCGGCGCGCAGGGCTTCCAGGGAGGCCCGGGCGGCGCCCGGATCCCCGGGGTACCCGGCGTTGTCAGTGGTCGGGGCCATCATGGACGGCGTACCTCTCTTTCGAGGGCGTCGAGTTGGTCGGCGAGCAGGATGAGGGCTGTGTCGTCGGCGGGTGGCGGGCCGAAGAGCAGGGTGTGCAGGGTCTGGCCGTCGCCGCGGAGGTGGGCGGACAGGGCGGGGAGCAGGGCTTCGGGCGCGTGCGCCTGGGTGACGGGGACGCCTACGAGGGGGGCGAGGCGGGTGCGGGTGGTGGAGCGGAGAGCGGCGGCCGCGCGGTCGCGGGCGTTGGCCTTGCGGTAGAGGCGGGCGCGGCCTTCGACGGTTTCGGAGGCGCGGATCGCGACGGGGAGTTTTTCGGGGACGAGGGGGCCGAGTCGGCGTGCCCGCCAGAGGGCGGCCAGGGCTGCGGCGACGAAGAGTTGCAGCGTGCCCCATTTCCAGCCTGCGGGGAGCAGGTCGAGGAAGCTGCGTTCGCCGTCCTCGTCGGCGGCGGAGGTGTCGGAGAGCGAGGGGAGGTACCAGACCAGATGGGGGCGGGAGCCGAGGAGTTGGAGGGCGAGGGAGGCGTTGCCCTGCTCGTCGAGGCGGTCGTTGCGGAGGATGTCGGGCGCGCCGAGGACGACGGTGTCGCCGCCTCCGGTCGCCGGGATGCGCAGCAGGGTGGCCAGTCGCTCGCTGGGGTAGCAGGAGTCGGCTTCGAGGTGGGTGGTGGTGTAGCGGATGCCACCGGTCTCGGCCGTGCCCGCGCGTCGGGCGTCGGGCAGTTCGCAGTCGGGCGCGAGCGCGGAGGCGACGCTGGTGGCGGGGTCGGCCGTGACGTCGGGGGCGAGTCGGCCGACGGACCAGCTGCCGGGGGCGACGAGGACGGTACGGCCTCCGGAGGTGCTGGTCGCGGAGTGCAGCCCGGTCTGCTGGCGGTGTGTCAGCAGGTCGGGGAGGGCGACCAGGAGGGTGGTGTCCGGGCCGGCGGCGGCGCGTGCCTCGTCCAGGGTGGTGACCACGCGCGTGGACACGCCGCGGTCGGCGAGGAGTTCGGCGATCGCGCGGCTGCCGTAGGGGTCGGCGGAGCGCGGGTCGAGGTTGCCGTGGCGGGTGTCGGAGCGGATCACGGCGATCGTGACGGCGGCCGCGAGGAGGACGACGAGGGCGAGCACGATGCCTCGTGTGCGCGTCCAGAGCTGGCGCGCCGTGGGCGAGACCGAGGTGGACGGGACGGTGGCCTCGGTGGTCATCCGGCGGCTCCCTGGCGGGCGCTGGGGGCCGTGCTGGGGGTGCTGCTCGCGAGTTGGGGCTTGGTGCTTTCCAGGTCGTGGTCGAGTTCGGCGATGCGCTGGTACGACTGCTCGCTCGCCCTGCGGCCGCCGTACGTGACGTCGTCGAAGTCGCGGGCGGCGGCGTGCAGTCGGTCCGTGTGCGCGGGCAGTGCGCGGGCGGCTTCGGCGGCGGCCTCGTCCGCGGTGCGGCCGGGGCGGATGTCGAGGAGGGCGCGTTCCTCCAGGGAGCGGACGATGGCGCGCATGCGTTCCTGGACGGCCTGGTTCCAGTGGCCCTGGGCGGCGTGTGCCTCCGCGGCGGCGCGGTGTTCGGCGGCGCTGCGGGGGCGGTCGTCGAACAGGGTGGCGGAGGAGGCGGGTTCGCGGCGCGGGTTGCCCAGGCGCCACCACAGGGCGCCCAGGACCGCGAGGACGGCCAGGACGATGACGACCAGGCCGATCACTCCGCCGGGTGTCGCGGTGGCGGCCGTGGCGAAGAGGGCGTCGACCCAGTTCCAGAAGGAGTTGAGGGCGCGCTGGAGCCAACTGGGGTCGTTCTCGTGGTACAGGCGCTTGGACAGTTCGCGGCGCGCCGCCTCCCGCGCGGGATCACGCGGGATGGTGATCGGCGGTTCGTCGCCGGAGCGCGTCAGCGACAGCACGGAGATGTCGCCGATGCGCGGCAGCAGGCGTACCGCTGTGAGAACTCCCCCCGTCACGCTCACCGCATCAGCCTCCGGGGGTGGGGCCGGGGGTGCCGGAGCCGTAGTCCTGGACGCCGGCCGCGCGGGCCAGGTCGAGGTCGAGGGCCTCGCGGCGGATGCGCTGGTCGATGTAGAGGAGCACGGTGACGCCCGCGGTGATCGGGAAGGTGATCATGGCGCCGATCACCGAGCCGATGCCGCTGACGACGAGGTAGGTCCAGCCGAGGTCGCCGCCGCTGTTGACGAGGCCGGTGAAGCCTTCGCCGTCCAGCGCGGCGGCGAGGAAGGCGAAGGGGAGGACGACGATCGAGGCGACGACGTTGGCGATGATCGTGGCGAGCAGCTGAATGCCGAAGACCCGCCACCAGGAGCCGCGGACGAGCTTCGCGGAGCGGCTGAGGGATTTGACGATGCCCTGCTTCTCCAGCATCAGTGCGGGCGAGGCCAGGGAGAAGCGGATCATCAGCCACAGGGCGACGACACCGGCGCCGAGGCCGCCCAGGACGGCGAGGCCGGCTCCCGCGTCGCCCGAGCCCGCGACGGCCACGAGGACGCCCGGCAGGGTGCCGACCGCGACGACTCCGAAGGCGATCAGGATGAGCAGGAAGATCAGGGCGAACAGCTTGAGCAGTTGAGGGCGGGCGTCGCGCCATGCCTCGCCGATGGTGACCGGCTTGCCGAGGACGGCGCGGCTGGTGACCGTCGTGAGGAGGGCGGTGGCGACGATCGTGCCGATCAGGGAGATCAGGAAGACGACGCCGGTGCTGAGCATGGCGTCGCCCATGGCGCGGGTGAGCTCGTCGAGGGTGGCGCTGGGGTCTTCGAGGGCGGCGGTGTCGGTGTTGTTCAGGACCAGGCCCTCGAGCAGGATGACGAGGATCTGGGTGACGACCGCGACGGTGAGGGAGATGCCCAGGACGGTGCGCCAGTAGGTGCGCATGGTGGAGACCGCGCCGTCGAGGATCTCGCCCACGCCGAGGGGGCGCAGCGGGATCACGCCGGGCTTGGCCGCGGGCGGGGGGCCGCCCCAGCCGCTTCCCCAGCCGCCGTGTCCACCCGGGCCGCCGGGACCGCCGTATCCGCCGTACCCACCAGGGCCGCCGTATCTGCCGGGGCCGGCCGGGGGTCGGCTGCCCCAGCCCGGGCCTGGCGGTGGGGGCGGGGGAGTCTGGCCGGGGGCGGGCTGTCCGGTCGGGGCGGACCACTGGGCCGGTGGCGGCTGCTCCTTGGACCACTTCGAGCCGGAGTCCTGGGGGTCCGCGCCGGGCTGGTCCGAGGGGCCGGGACGGTCTGCGGGCTCGGCAGGGCCGGACGCACCGGGCTCCTGCCCGTCGGACGGGGCAGATCCGGGCGAAGCCCAGCCCGGAGTGTCTTTCATCGTCGCTCCTTCACGGTGCCCGTCCGCGGTCGCGGTGGCAGGTTGGCAGCCATCGTGCCATGGGGTGGTCACCGGGGGACCGGGCGCGGTATCGGCTGCACACCTTCAATTGTCCGCCGGATAAGGGGCAGACTGACCGCATGGCTGATCAGTACGCGCAATCCGGCGAGGACAGCAGGCCGACCGAGATACCCGCGATCCGTTGGGAAGAGCCACCCGAAGGTCCTGTCGTGGTCCTTCTGGACCAGACGAGGCTGCCGGCCGAGGAGGTCGAGCTGGTCTGTACGGACGCGCCCGCGCTGGTGGAGGCGATCCGTTCGCTGGCCGTGCGCGGGGCGCCGCTGCTCGGCATCACGGGGGCGTACGGCGTCGCGCTCGCCGCCGCGCGCGGGTTCGACGTGGACGACGCCGCGACCGCGCTGGCGGGTGCCCGGCCGACCGCCGTGAACCTCGCCGTCGGTGTGCGCCGGGCCCAGGCCGCGTACCTCGCCGAGCTCGGCAAGGACGGTGACGCCGGACAGGCCGCGGTGGCGGCGCTGGAGGCGGCGCGGGCGCTGCACCGGGAGGACGCCGAGGCGAGCGCGCGGATGGCGGAGCGCGGGCTGGCGCTGCTGGACGAGCTGCTGCCCGGTGGCGGGCACCGGATCCTCACGCACTGCAACACCGGGTCGCTGGTGTCGGGCGGGGAGGGGACGGCGTTCGCGGTGGCGCTGGCGGCGCATCGGGAGGGGCGGCTGCGGCGGCTGTGGGTGGACGAGACACGTCCGCTGCTTCAGGGCGCGCGGCTGACGGCGTACGAGGCGGCGCGCACCGGGATGGCGTACACCCTGCTCACCGACAACGCGGCGGGGTCGCTGTTCGCGGCGGGGGAGGTGGACGCGGTGCTGATCGGGGCGGACCGCATCGCGGCGGACGGGTCGGTGGCGAACAAGGTGGGGAGTTATCCGCTCGCGGTGCTGGCCCGGTACCACCATGTGCCGTTCATCGTGGTGGCGCCGTTGACGACGGTCGACGTGGACACGGCCGACGGGGCGTCGATCGAGGTGGAGCAGCGTCCCGGGTTCGAGGTGACCGAGGTCAGCGCGCCGCAGGTGCCGGTGACGGGGCCGGGCGGTGGGGTGGCGGTGGCGCCGTTGGGGACGCAGGCGTACAACCCGGCGTTCGATGTGACACCTCCCGAACTGGTTACCGCGATCGTCACGGAAGAGGGTGTTGTTTCGCCCGTGACGGCCGAGGCTCTGGAGGAGCTGGTGGCCAGGTCGCGTCAGGTGACGATCGGCTAGCGGCCCGCCCGGGCCGCCGCCCGGCCGAAAGGCGTAGGGCCGACCGCGTGGTCGGGGTGCGCCTACGCTGGGTGGCTGACATCCGTTGCTGATATCCACATCGCCGGACGGGGGCAGACAGTGACGGCCGAGTACGACTATCGTCACGGGCCAGTGACGCTCCTCACCAGCGCCTCTGTCACTGTTATGAGAATGGGATGATGGCGTTTATGAAGGGACGAGTCCTTGTCGTCGACGACGACACCGCACTGGCCGAGATGCTCGGCATTGTGCTGCGTGGTGAAGGTTTTGAGCCGTCTTTCGTAGCCGACGGCGACAAGGCGCTGGCCGCATTCCGTGAGACCAAGCCGGATCTGGTGCTCCTGGACCTGATGCTGCCCGGCCGGGACGGCATCGAGGTGTGCCGCCTGATCAGGGCGGAGTCCGGGGTGCCGATCGTGATGCTCACGGCGAAGAGCGACACCGTCGATGTCGTCGTGGGCCTGGAGTCCGGGGCCGACGACTACATCGTGAAGCCGTTCAAGCCGAAGGAGCTCGTCGCCCGTATCCGGGCGCGGCTGCGGAGGTCGGAGGAGCCGGCGCCGGAGCAGCTCGCCATCGGCGACCTGGTCATCGATGTGGCGGGTCACTCCGTGAAGCGGGACGGGCAGTCGATCGCGCTGACGCCGCTGGAGTTCGACCTGCTGGTCGCGCTGGCGCGCAAGCCCTGGCAGGTGTTCACCCGTGAGGTGCTCCTCGAGCAGGTGTGGGGTTACCGGCATGCCGCCGACACCCGCCTGGTCAATGTGCATGTGCAGCGGCTGCGCTCCAAGGTCGAGAAGGACCCGGAGCGGCCGGAGATCGTGGTGACCGTCCGTGGTGTCGGATATAAGGCAGGACCCAGCTGACATGTCCGGAGACAGTGCCGCTTCGTCGCCCGGGCGGACCGGGGCCCGTGCGGAGCGGCCTGTCGGCCGGAAGACGTCGGGATCCCGCTGGGGACGTTTCCTCGAGGGCGGGCTGCTGCAGGGCGGAGTCCAGGGCAGCCCGGTCCTGAGGCTTTTCATGCGCTGGGTGCGCCGGCCGCTGCTGCCCGTGATGCGGCTGTGGCGGCGCAACATCCAGCTCAAGGTCGTCGTCACCACCCTGGTGATGTCGCTGGGCGTGGTGCTGCTGCTCGGCTTCGTCGTCATCGGGCAGGTGCGCAACGGCCTGCTCGACGCCAAGGTGAAGGCCTCGCAGAGTCAGGCCACGGGTGGTTTCTCGGTGGCCAAGCAGAAGGCCGACACCGCGGCGAGCACCAGCCAGGAAGACGCCCCGGGCTCGGACGGCCGTACCAGCCAGAACGTCAATGTGTGGATGGGCGACCTCGTGGAGTCGCTCTCCAGCGGTGGCCAGGGTGCCTTCGACGTCGTCACGCTGCCCGGTGCGGGAGACACCGGCGGACGCAGTCCGCGCGCCTCCGGCAAGGTCATTCCCACCGCGAGTGTGCCGGAGGACCTGCGGGACCGCGTCGACGAGAGCATGCTGCCTGCGCAGAGCTACACCCGGATCATGTACACCGGCGGCCAGGAGTCGCAGCCCGCGCTGATCATCGGCAAGCAGGTCAACGACCCGAACAACGACCCGTACCAGCTCTACTACCTTTTCCCGCTCACGCAGGAGGAGAAGTCGCTGAGCCTGGTCAAGGGGACGCTGGCGACGGCCGGGCTCTTCGTCGTCGTACTCCTCGGGGCGATCGCCTGGCTGGTGGTGCGGCAGGTGGTCACGCCGGTGCGGATGGCGGCCGGGATCGCCGAGCGGCTGTCCGCGGGGCGGCTTCAGGAACGTATGAAGGTCACCGGTGAGGACGACATCGCCCGGCTCGGTGAGGCCTTCAACAAGATGGCGCAGAACCTCCAGCTGAAGATCCAGCAGCTGGAGGATCTGTCGCGGATGCAGCGGCGGTTCGTGTCGGACGTGTCGCACGAGCTGCGGACGCCGCTGACGACCGTACGGATGGCGGCGGACGTCATCCATGATGCGCGGGAGGACTTCGATCCGGTGACCGCGCGGTCGGCCGAGCTGCTCGCCGATCAGCTGGACCGGTTCGAGTCGCTGCTCGCCGATCTGCTGGAGATCAGCCGGTTCGACGCGGGCGCGGCGGCGCTGGAGGCGGAGCCGATCGATCTGCGCGAGGTCGTGCAGCGGGTCGTCAGCGGGGCCGCGCCGCTCGCCGAGCGCAAGGGCACGCGGATACGGATCGTGGGCGACCAGCAGCCCGTCGTCGCCGAGGCGGACGCCCGGCGGGTCGAGCGGGTGCTGCGCAACCTCGTCGTCAACGCCGTGGAGCACGGCGAGGGCAAGGACGTCGTGGTCAAGCTGGCCGCGGCGGGCGGGGCGGTCGCGGTCGCCGTGCGCGACTACGGCGTAGGGCTCAAGCCCGGTGAGGCGACCCGGGTCTTCAGCCGCTTCTGGCGGGCAGACCCGGCACGCGCGCGTACCACCGGTGGTACGGGGCTGGGGCTGTCCATCGCCCTGGAGGACGCGCGGCTGCACGGCGGCTGGCTGCAGGCCTGGGGCGAACCGGGCGGCGGCTCGCAGTTCCGGCTGACGCTGCCAAGGACGGCGGACGAGCCGCTGCGGGGCTCGCCGATACCGCTGGAGCCCAAGGACTCGCGGCGCAATCGTGGACTTAATGACGCCGGTCTGCCGCGCGGGGCGGGCGACGGGGAGAAACGCGCCACTGTGCCGGTGCAGACGTCGGGCGAGCCGACGCCGCTCGCGCCGCGCGTGCCGGCCGCGCCCCCGACCGCCGATCCGACGGCGCTGCCCGGCAACGGCGCGCGCGTGGTGCCGCGGCCCGCCGCGGGAGCGCGGCCGGGGGACGACACGGTCGCCGCGGACTCGTCCGCGCGGGCCCGTGACGACGTCACGGAGGACCGGGACGGGCGCGTCGCGGAGGACCGGGACAAGCAAGGGGAGGCAAGCCGTGGGCGCTGACCGTGTGGGGGGCGGCCGGCGGAAGCGGGCGCGGGCGGGGGTGTCCGTCGCGTGCGGCGCCGTACTGCTGGCGGGGTGCGCCTCCATGCCGGACAGCGGGGATCTGCGCGGCGTGGACTCGACGCCCCGGCAGGACGCGCAGGTGCGGGTCTGGGCGCTGCCGCCCCGGGAGGACGCCGACGCGCGGGAGATCGTCGACGGTTTCCTCGAGGCGTTGACCAGCGACGATCCCGAGTTCGAGACGGCACACAAGTACCTGACCAAGGAGGCCTCGCAGGCCTGGCGGCCCAATGCGTCCCTCACGGTGCTCGCGGACGGGCCGGAGCGGTCCCAGGGGCGGCCGAGCGACCCTGACGATTCGTCGGACTCCGTGTCGTTCTCCCTGGTGGGCCAGAAGGTCGCCACCGTGAACGCGCAGCAGGCGTACGCGCCCGCCGCCGGCGAGTACACCAACACGCTGCACCTCGTGCGCGAGAAGAAGTCCGGGCAGTGGCGCATCGACCGGCCGCCGCCGGGCGTGGTCATGGGCAAGTCGGACTTCCTGCGCAACTACACGTCGGTCAACAAGTACTACTTCGCGTCCAACTCCTCGACCGGGACGGGCGGGCTGCCGGTGGCCGTCGCCGACCCCGTCTTCGTCCGCAAGAAGGTCGACCCGATGACGCAGACGGTGAGTCTGCTGCTCGCCGGGCCCACCCGCTGGCTGAACCCGGTGGTCAGGTCGAGCTTCCCCACGGGTACGGAGCTGAAGAAGGGCGTCGGTTCGCTCGCGCCCGACGACCAGAACAAGCTGACGGTGCCGTTGAACGTCAACGCGGACCGGGTCAATGGCGAGAAGTGCCGGGAGATGGCCGCCCAACTCCTGTTCACCCTGCGGGATCTGACCCCCACGGGTGTGGAGGAGGTCGAGCTCCAGGGGGCGAACGGCGCACAGTTGTGCCCCCCGCTCGACGAGAGCGGCGCCGACTTCGTGGTGGCGCACGCGCCCTCGAAGGACGAGTACCAGTACTTCATCGACGGCAAGCACCGGCTCGTACGGCTGGCGAGCGGGAGCAGCGGCAAGGAGTTCACCCCGGTTCCGGGCGCGCTCGGTGACGGCGACAAGCAGCTGCGGTCGGCCGCCGTGTCCCGGGACGAACGCAAGGCGGCCGGGGTCACATCGGACGGCAGCACGCTGTACGTCGGCTCGCTGGTGTCGGGCACCTCGCTCGGCGAGCCGGTCCTGCACAGCGCCGGCAAGACCCAGAACGACCGGCTCACCACGCCCAGCTGGGACGGCGGCGGCGACCTGTGGGTGGCCGACCGCGATCCCGCGCGTCCCCGGCTGCTGCTCCTGAAGGAGGGCGCGGGTGAGCCGATCGAGGTCGACACGACGGGGCTCGACGGGCGTATCGACGCGGTGCGGACGGCCGCCGACGGTGTGCGGATCGCGCTCATCGTGGAGAAGGACGGCAAGCAGTCCCTCTACGTCGGGCGGATCGAGCGGGGTGACGAGGCGAGCGGCGAGAAGGCCGTCGCGGTCGTCGAACCCCGCGTGGTGACACCGCAGTTGGAGGAGGTCACCGCCATGTCGTGGGCGGGCGACAGCCGGCTCGTCGTGGTCGGGCGCGAACACGGTGGCGTGCAGCAGATGGCGTACGTCCAGGTCGACGGCTCCACTCCGGTGGGGTCGGCGCCCGCCGCGCTGACGGGCGTGAAGGCCCTCGCCTCGTCCGAGGACGAGCAACTGCCGTTGGTGGCGTACTCGGAGGAGGACGGCATCGTCCGGCTCACGTCCGGGGCGAAGTGGCAGCAGGTCGTGAAGGACGGGACGGCGCCGGTCTATCCCGGGTGACCGGGGTGGGTTCGGTGACCGTGGGGGCTGCGGTGGGCTTGGTGACCGCAGGGGGCTCGGGGGTGGCTCCGGAGCGGCCTGAACGGTCTTCGGCGGGTTGCCCACAGCACGTTGTCCACAGGGGTGGTCGGGTGCCGCGGGTCTTGGCACAGTGGTGGGCATGCGGGGGTGGTGGCAGGACCTCACCGATCTGGTGCTGCCGGCCGAGTGCGGAGGCTGCGGGAGGCCGCGCGCGGTGCTCTGTCCGGAGTGCCGTGCCGTCCTGAGCGGGACCGCGCCGTGCCGGGTGCGACCGGAGCCTGAGCCGACGGGGCTGCCGGCCGTGCACGCGGCCGCGCGGTACGCCGACGAGGTGCGCGCCGTGCTGCTGGCCCACAAGGAGCGAGGCGCGCTGACCCTGGCCGCGCCGCTGGGCGCCGCTCTGGCGGGGGCTGTGCGGGCGGGGGTGCGGGAGGCTCGGGGGCGGGATTACGGGGCTGTGGCGGGGGCTGTGGGGGCTGCCAGGGCTGCTGCGGGGGCGGCTGGGCCGGGGTGGGGGTCGGACTGTAGCGCGGCCGCACAGGGTGACGGGGCCATGGGGTTCGGGCGTGGCCGTTGCCTGGGGTCTGTGGGGCCGGTGGGGTCTGTCGGGCGTGGAGTGGGGGCGGGGGTGCCTGGCGGGCCTTGCCTGGGCTCTGTGGGGGTGCCTGGCGGGTGTTTCCCGGGGCCTGCGGTAGTGCCTGGCGGGCGTTGCCTCGGGTCGGCGGGCGTGTCTGACGGGCGGGGCGCGGGGGCCGGGGGGATTGATTCCGGGGGTGCGGCGGGACTGGGTGCCTTGGGCGAGGGCGAGGGCGAGGGCGAGGGCGGGAGTCGGGGCCGGGGCCGGGGCCAGGGCCGGGGCCAGGGCCAGGGCCAGGGTGAAGAGCTTCCCCTGCTGCTCGTGCCTGTGCCGTCCGCTCGGCGGGTGGTGGGGGCTCGGGGGCATGATCCGGCGCGGCGGATCGCGTTGGCGGCGGCGGGGGAGCTGCGGCGGGGCGGGGTGCCGGCCCGTGTGGTCGCCGTGCTGCGGCAGCGGCGGGCCGTGGCTGATCAGGCCGGGCTGAACTCGCGGGAGCGGCTGGAGAATCTGGCCGGCGCGCTGGGGGTGGTTCCCGGTGGGGCGCGGCTGCTTCTGGGCGGCCGGGTCGTGCTCGTCGACGACCTGATGACCACGGGGGCGTCCTTGGCCGAGGCGGCGCGTGCTGTGCGGGTGGCGATGGCGGCAGCGGTGGCGGCGGAGGCGGGGGTGGGCGAGACGGGCGGGGAGGCCGGCGCGGGGGCCCCGTGTGCCGCGGAGGTGGGCGGGCGGCGGGGGAGTGGGCGCCTTGGTGCTCATGGTCCGGCCGCGACGGCTGTGTACGGGGCGTCGGCTCGGGAAGGCATGGGGGAACGGAGGGGCCGAGTGAGGGAGGCTGGCGTGGGTGGCAGGCCGGGAATGGCGGGGGGACCCCGTGGTTACGGCGGACACCGTGCCGGTGACCTGATCTGCGCGGCTGTGGTCGCGGCGTCGCCGGACTCTTTCGAAATAAACCGGAACTGACTGCGAACTTGCATCGTTGCAGGTAATGAGAGGGCCAATTCACCTGAACGGAGGTACGCCGCGGTAGAGGGTGACGACATCCGTCCGGGCGAGATATGTTCGGTTGTGAGGAAAGGCCCAGGCCACACCTCTCATATCCGATTGCCGTGCCGCGGGTTTTTCACTATCACCCGCCTCGGTGGAGTGGAGATCTTGCCCGCGGGGGAGGAGGTGGAAGTCACCGAGTCCGAGGTTCCGGGGCTCACCGGAGCCTGGTGCAAAAGGGAGATGCTCCGCGGCGAAGCGGGGCGATCCGGGAACGGAGTTCTGCGTGGACATCGTCGTCAAGGGCCGCAAGACCGAGGTGCCCGAGCGGTTCCGCAAGCACGTGGCCGAGAAGCTGAAGCTGGAGAAGATCCAGAAGCTCGACGGCAAGGTGATCAGCCTCGACGTCGAGGTGTCCAAGGAGCCGAACCCCCGACAAGCCGACCGCTGCGACCGAGTGGAGATCACGCTCCACTCCCGCGGTCCGGTGATCCGGGCGGAGGCGGCGGCAAGCGATCCGTACGCGGCGCTCGACCTGGCGGCGGAAAAGCTGGACGCCCGGCTGCGCAAGCAGCACGACAAGCGTTACTCGCGTCGCGGCTCACGCCGGCTCACGGCGGCCGAGGTCCCCGACCACGTGCCGGGCGCGGCGACGCTCAACGGGAACGGCCACCCGGTCCATGAGGATGAGCCGGACGGCGTCCCCACCAAGAAGATCGGCTCGCTGGAAGTGAAGGGCGAAGGCCCCCTGATCGTCCGCGAGAAGACCCACGTCGCCTCCCCGATGACCCTCGACCAGGCTCTCTACGAGATGGAGCTGGTCGGGCACGACTTCTATCTGTTCGTCGACTCCGAGACCAAGGAACCGAGTGTCGTCTACCGGCGGCACGCCTACGACTACGGCGTCATCCACCTCAGCACCGACCCGATGGTCGCCCAGGCGCAGCCTCCCGCGGCCGGCGGCACGCTGGGCGGCTGACCCGCCCGACTGACGGCTGAGCCGGTGCCCCTGGAGCGCGTGTGCGCCCCCAGGGGCACCGGTGTGCGACCCCTTCGCGCCCGGCTCTGTCACCGCAGTGCCGTCCGGGCATGGAATCATGGCCGCACCGGCCCAACCGGTGGGCCGTTGCCTTGGGTTGGCGATGGCACAGGACCAGCCACAGCCTTCAGGGGGAGGAACGATGGCGGACAGCTTCGGACCGATGCATGACGCGGACGCCGACGACGGCGTCGTCGGCATGGGCCCGGACGCGGGCTCACCACGCAAGGAGCCGATCCGGGTCCTGGTCGTGGACGACCACGCCCTCTTCCGGCGGGGACTGGAGATCGTGCTCGCGGCCGAGGAGGACATCCAGGTCGTGGGCGAGGCGGGCGACGGCGCCGAAGCCGTCGACAAGGCCGCCGACCTGCTGCCCGACATCGTCCTGATGGACGTACGGATGCCCAAGCGGGGCGGTATCGAGGCGTGCACCTCCATCAAGGAGGTCGCACCCAGCGCCAAGATCATCATGCTGACGATCAGCGATGAGGAGGCCGATCTCTACGACGCGATCAAGGCGGGCGCGACCGGTTATCTCCTCAAGGAGATCTCCACGGACGAGGTGGCCACCGCCATTCGCGCGGTGGCCGACGGGCAGTCGCAGATCAGTCCGTCCATGGCGTCGAAACTGCTCACCGAGTTCAAGTCGATGATCCAGCGGACCGATGAGCGCCGACTGGTGCCCGCGCCGCGGCTGACGGACCGGGAACTGGAGGTTCTCAAACTCGTCGCCACCGGAATGAACAACCGGGATATCGCCAAGGAGTTGTTCATCTCCGAGAACACCGTGAAGAACCATGTGCGCAACATCCTGGAGAAGCTGCAGCTGCACTCCAGGATGGAGGCCGTCGTCTACGCGATGCGGGAGAAGATCCTAGAGATCCGCTAGCGCCTTCACGAGGGGTTCGCGCAGTTCGGGTGCGTCCACCCGCTCCACGCGTACGTCCGTGCAGTCCACCCAGCTCGCCGCCTCGACCAGCGCCTGCGCCACCGCCGGGACCGCCTTCGGGCCGTCCAGGGTGACCTGCCTGGCGACCAGGGTGCCGCCCTCGCGCGCGGGGTCGACCCGGCCGACGAGGTGGCCGCCTGCCAGGACCGGCATCGCGAAGTAGCCGTGAACCCGCTTCGGCTTGGGGACGTAGGCCTCCAGGCGGTGGGTGAAGCCGAAGATCCGCTCCGTACGCGCGCGTTCCCAGATCAGGGAGTCGAAGGGCGACAGCAGGGTCGTACGGTGGCGGCCGCGCGGAGGTGTCTCCAGGGCCGCGGGGTCGGCCCAGGCCGGCTTTCCCCAGCCCTCGACCGTGACCGGGACCAGGCCCGAGTCGGCGAGCACCGCGTCGACCTGCTCGGCCCTGAGGCGGTGGTAGTCGGCGATGTCCGCGCGCGTGCCGACGCCGAGGGACTGGCCGGCGAGGCGGACGAGGGTGCGCAGGCACTCGGTGTCGTCCAGGTCGTCGTGCAGGAGGTCCTCCGGTACGGCGCGCTCCGCCAGGTCGTACACGCGCTTCCAGCCGCGGCGTTCCACGCAGACCACCTCGCCGTACATGAGCGCGCGCTCCACGGCGACCTTGGTGCCGGACCAGTCCCACCACTCGCTGGTCTTCTTCGCGCCGCCCAACTCCGTGGCGGTGAGGGGGCCTTCCGCGCGGAGTTGCTTGATGACCTGGTCGTAGGTGCCGTCCGGGAGGGCGTGGTTCCAGTGCGGGCGGCCGCGGTAGGCGCGGCGGCGGAAGGCGAAGTGGGGCCATTCCTCGATGGGGAGGATGCACGCGGCGTGGGACCAGTACTCGAAGGCATGGGGTCGTGCCGGAGTCGCGCCGAGGGGTGCGGTCGTCCAGTAGGCGTCCTCGACCGTCTTGCGGCCCACTGCTCCCAGGCGGGCGTACGGGATGAGTTCGTGGGAGCGGGCCAGGACCGAGATGGTGTCGAGTTGGACCGCGCCGAGGTGGCGGAGGATGCCGCGGACGCCGGCCTTGCGGTGGGGGGTGCCGAGGAAGCCTTGTGCCCGCAGGGCGAGGCGGCGGGCCTCGTCTGCGGTGAGCTCTGCGGTTGGGCGCGGGGTCGTCATGCCTCCGCACGATAGGAGGTGGCACTGACAGTGGGGGGTGAGCTGGGGGTTCTCGGGTGGGATGCGGGCGGTCAGGCGTGGGCGGGCGGGGCCGGGAGGTAGGGGGCCGTCGAGGGGAGGCCCAGGTCCGACGGGAGCAGGGAACCCACCCAGCAGTCCCGTCGTACGCCCTTGTTGTTCACCGCGGAGCGGAGGGTGCCCTCGATGGTGAAGCCGGCGCGTTCGGCCACCGCGCGGGAAGGGGCGTTGCCCACCTCCGCGCGCCATTCGATGCGGTCCACGGCGAGGGCGGTGAAGGCCCAGCGGGTGGTCGTGGTGGTGGCCTCGGTGATGTAGCCGTTGCCGCGGTGTTCCTTGGTCGCCCAGAAGCCCAGTTCGGCCACGCCGAGGGAGCGCATGGTGATGCCGAGCATGCCGGCGAGTTCGCCGGCGGGGAGGAAGGCGCCGAAGGTGAACATGGAGTCGTTGGCCCAGCCGTCGGGGGCGAACTGTTCCGTGAACTGCTTCGCGTGCTCGTGGAGATACGGCGAGGGGAACTGGGAGATCCAGCGCTGTGTCTCGGGGTCCTGGGCGGCGGCGAACACGGCGTCGGTGTCGGCGGGGCCGACCGTGCGCAGAACCAGGCGGCCGGTGGTGAGCGTGACGGGTTCCATCGGCCGATTCTGCTCGGGAGTTCGGCCGGGGCGCCATCTCTTTGCATTGCGTGAGGGGGTGATCACACCTTGTTCAATTCGTCGGCGTGACGCGGCACCATCCGCGGCCCCCGGCCGTTGTCCCCTTTGACGGAGATTTGAAGCAGCGGAAGGTCGGCGTTCCCGGCGGGCTCCCGACGTGGCCTGGTCCTCGCATACGATGGCCGTTGCTCAGCTAAGTCAAATGGAAACCGACCGTCCCAGGCCCGACCGGCAAGGAGACCAACCCCCGTGTCCGTCCTCTCGAAGATCATGCGTGCAGGCGAAGGCAAGATCCTGCGCAAGCTGCACCGCATCGCGGACCAGGTCAACTCCATCGAAGAGGACTTCGTCGACCTCTCCGACGCCGAGCTGCGGGCCCTCACCGATGAGTACAAGCAGCGGTACATCGATGGTGAGACGCTGGACGACCTGCTGCCCGAGGCGTTCGCCACCGTGCGCGAAGGCGCCAAGCGCGCGCTCGGCCAGCGTCACTACGATGTGCAGATCATGGGTGGCGCGGCCCTCCACCTCGGCTATGTGGCCGAGATGAAGACCGGTGAGGGCAAGACCCTGGTCGGCACCCTGCCCGCGTATCTGAACGCGCTGTCCGGCAAGGGCGTCCACCTCATCACGGTCAACGACTACCTGGCCGAGCGCGACTCCGAGATGATGGGCCGCGTCCACAAGTTCCTGGGCCTGAGCGTCGGTTGCATCCTCGCCAACATGACGCCCGCCCAGCGCCGCGAGCAGTACGCGTGCGACATCACCTACGGCACGAACAACGAGTTCGGCTTCGACTACCTGCGCGACAACATGGCGTGGTCCAAGGACGAGCTCGTCCAGCGCGGCCACAACTTCGCCATCGTCGACGAGGTCGACTCCATCCTCGTCGACGAGGCCCGTACGCCGCTGATCATCTCCGGCCCGGCCGACCAGGCCACCAAGTGGTACGGCGACTTCGCCAAGCTGGTCACCCGCCTCAAGAAGGGCGAGGCCGGCAACCCCCTCAAGGGCATCGAGGAGACCGGCGACTACGAGGTCGACGAGAAGAAGCGCACCGTCGCCATCCACGAGGCCGGTGTCGCCAAGGTCGAGGACTGGCTGGGCATCGACAACCTCTACGAGTCGGTGAACACGCCTCTGGTGGGCTACCTGAACAACGCCATCAAGGCGAAGGAGCTCTTCAAGAAGGACAAGGACTACGTCGTCATGGACGGCGAAGTCATGATCGTCGACGAGCACACCGGCCGTATCCTCGCCGGCCGCCGCTACAACGAGGGCATGCACCAGGCGATCGAGGCGAAGGAAGGGGTGGACATCAAGGACGAGAACCAGACGCTCGCCACGATCACCCTCCAGAACTTCTTCCGCCTCTACAAGCGCCACGACCACGACGGCAAGGAACAGCCGGGTCTCTCCGGCATGACCGGTACGGCGATGACCGAGGCCGCCGAGTTCCACCAGATCTACAAGCTCGGCGTCGTCCCGATCCCGACCAACAGGCCGATGATCCGCAAGGACCAGTCGGACCTGATCTACCGCACCGAGGTCGCGAAGTTCGAGGCGGTCGTCGACGACATCGTCGAGAAGCACGAGAAGGGCCAGCCGATCCTCGTCGGTACGACGTCGGTCGAGAAGTCCGAGTACCTCTCGCAGCAGCTCAGCAAGCGCGGCGTCCAGCACGAAGTGCTGAACGCCAAGCAGCACGACCGTGAGGCGATCATCGTCGCCCAGGCCGGCCGCCGGGGCGCCGTCACCGTGGCCACCAACATGGCCGGCCGTGGTACCGACATCAAGCTCGGCGGCAACCCCGAGGACCTCGCCGAGGCGGAGCTGCGCCAGCGCGGCCTCGACCCCGAGGAGCACATCGAGGAGTGGGCGCAGGCCCTGCCCGCCGCCCTGGAGCGCGCCGAGGCGGCCGTGAAGGCCGAGAAGGACGAGGTCGAGGAGCTCGGCGGCCTGTACGTGCTGGGCACCGAGCGGCACGAGTCGCGGCGTATCGACAACCAGCTGCGCGGTCGTTCCGGCCGTCAGGGCGACCCGGGCGAGTCCCGCTTCTACCTCTCCCTCGGTGACGACCTGATGCGGCTGTTCAAGGCCCAGATGGTCGAGCGCGTGATGTCCATGGCGAACGTCCCGGACGATGTGCCGATCGAGAACAAGATGGTCACGCGCGCGATCGCGTCCGCGCAGTCGCAGGTCGAGCAGCAGAACTTCGAGACGCGCAAGAACGTCCTGAAGTACGACGAGGTCCTCAACCGCCAGCGTGAGGTCATCTACGGCGAGCGGCGCCGCGTTCTGGAGGGCGAGGACCTGCACGAGCAGATCCAGCACTTCATGAACGACACGATCGACGCGTACATCGACGCGGAGACCGCCGAGGGCTTCGCGGAGGACTGGGACCTCGACCGGCTGTGGGGCGCGTTCAAGCAGCTCTACCCGGTGAAGATCACCGTCGAGGAGCTGGAGGACGCGGCCGGCGACCGTGCCGGGCTGACCGCCGACTTCATCTCCGAGTCCATCAAGGACGACATCCACGAGCAGTACGAGGCGCGCGAGGCGCAGCTCGGCTCCGAGATCATGCGTGAGCTGGAGCGGCGGGTCGTGCTGTCGGTTCTCGACCGCAAGTGGCGTGAGCACCTCTACGAGATGGACTACCTCCAGGAGGGCATCGGCCTCCGCGCGATGGCGCAGAAGGACCCGCTGGTCGAGTACCAGCGCGAGGGCTTCGACATGTTCACCGCCATGATGGAGGGCATCAAGGAGGAGTCCGTCGGCTACCTGTTCAACCTGGAGGTCCAGGTCGAGCAGCAGGTCGAGGAGGTCCCGGTCGAGGACACCGCGCCGTCCCTGGAGAAGCAGGACTCGGTGCCGGCGCAGGCCGGTGCGCGTCCCGAGATCCGCGCGAAGGGGCTGGACGCTCCGCAGCGGCGGGATCTGCACTTCTCCGCGCCCACTGTGGACGGGGAGGGCGGCGTCATCGAGGGTGAGTTCGCCGATGACGACGAGCCCGTGCGGTCCGAGGCGGACGGCCTCACGCGCGCCGAGCGGCGGAAGCAGGCGCGGGGCGGGCGTCGTCGTAAGAAGTGACGGTGTCCGCGACGCCGTAGCGGATTGAGCGGATTGAAGGGCCGGGTCACTCGGGTGGCTCGGCCCTTCGGCGTGAATTGAGCGTGCGGGTGAAGTGGGGCGGGGTGGGGTGGGTTCTTGTCCGTCAGGCTTCCGTGCGGGGGCTGCGGGGGCCGCCCAGCTCCACCGCCGTGCAGCGCCAGCGGCGGTCCTGGCCCTGTTCCAGGCGGAAGGCCATGGCGCGGAGCTGGTCGCCCGCGCCGATGCGGGCGAAGGCCTCCACGGCGCCGTCCCGGGGGACGTAGTAGCCGATGTCGCGGACCACGGGGCGGGTGCCGCGAGTGCGGAGGAGGCCGCGCTCGGCGAGGTCGGCGAGGTCGTCGTAGGCCTGGCCGATCGTGTGGCGGAGCATCGAGTGGACGGGGCGCCGGCCGCTGAGGACCGCCAGGAGGAGGTCGGCGAAGACGTCGGTGGGGCGAGGCTGGGGGACCGGCCTGCGGGGGGTCTGGGAGGGGACTACGGGGGCGTCGAGGGGCCCTGCGGGGGTTGCCGGGGGGTGCGGCGCGGTGGTGGCGCCTCGGGCCGCGTGGGCGGCGGTGCGGGAAGCCGGGCCGGTCGGGGCGGCCTGGGCGGCGCTTCGGGCGCCGGGGGCGCCGGAACGCGCCTCTGAGGAGGCGGAACGCGCCTCTGGGGCGGCGGAACGTGCTCCGGGGACAGCGGCGGCGGGGTGTGCGCCGGGAGGTGTGGTGCGAGCCGTCGTGCCGGGCCTGCCGGCCGTGGTGCCGGACGCCGTGGGCGGGCGGTTGTCGGTGGGGGTCGTGCGGCTCGTCGGGGCGGTTCGGGGGCCCGGTGGGGGGCCGTCGTCCGCTGTGGTGCGACGGGTGCCGGTGGTGGGGGTGCGGGGTGGGGTGGTGGCGGGGCGGCGCTGGTCGCGGCGGGTCGGGGGGCGGGTGCCGGGTCGGTGGTGTGCCCTGGTCATGACCTTGTTCATGGGGTCCCCGTTCGACGGCCCGGAGATGTACCGGGCGGTAACTTTTGCGGTTGGGGATCTTGTACGGGGACCGGGGGTGCCTCGGCAAGGAAGCGGCGGGCCGCGCCGAGCGGCCGGAATGTTCACTTATCCGAGTGAGCGGGGGGCCGTGAATGCCCGGAAGCACGGGGGTGCCCCGGGTGAGTTCCGGGACGTGGGTGGACGCCTCCGGGGCCGCGGGTGGGGACTCGAAAGGGGACCCGCGCACGTATCCTGAAGGCCCTCCGGGCATGCTCCCCGAGGCCTTGAGCCCTGCGTTCCGACCATGAAAGCGGCAGCCCATGCGCGTCTACGTCCCCCTGACCCTCTCCGGTCTCGCCGAGGCGTACAAGACGGGTGAGCTGGGCTCCGGACCGCTCGTCGCCTACGCCGTCACGCCCGCGTTGCGCGAGTGGTACCTCTCCGACGACATCGAGGAACTGGAGTACGCCGCGCTGAACCGCGCCGCGCTCGCCTCGCTGCGGCTGCTGGCGGCCGACCCCGAGGCGGTACGGCGTCGGGTCGTGGTCGCTGTCGATGTGCCCGATGGCGCGGCGCACGCCGACCCCGACCGGGGGCTCGATCCGGCGGCGCTCGGTGAGGTGCGCGTCGACGGGGTCGTGGTGCTGGCCAAGGCTGCCGCCGTCCATGTCGACGCGAGTGACGCCGAGGCGGATGTCACCGCCGCCGCCGAGGCGCTGGACGCGGCGGACGGCGGGGACGACGACGCGCAGTTCGTCGTGGACGGGGCCGAGGACCATGAGCTGCTGTGGTTCGCCACGCAGGAGATTCCGAACCTGGTCGGGCTGGGGGACTGAGGCGCGGCGGAGTTCCGGCCCGGTCCTGCTGCTCCTGTCGGCTACCTGGCTGCCGGCTGGCGTTCCCTGCCTGGCTGACCTGCGGGTCTCTTGATTGTCAGTGGGGGCGGGTACGTTTTTGGCATGGGGAAGCACACGGACGCGCACATTGTCTGGGACTGGAACGGCACCCTGTTCCATGACAATGACGCGATCATCGGGGCGACGAACGCGGCGTTCGCCGAGCTGGGGCTGGAGCCGATCACGCTGGAGCGGTACCGGGCGCTGTACTGCGTGCCGGTGCCGAAGTTCTACGAGCGGTTGATGGGGCGGCTGCCCACCGAGGCGGAGTGGCTCGTCATGGACGAGACGTTCCACCGGTACTACACCGAGCACCGGGTGGGGTGCGGGCTCACGGTCGGTGCGGCCGAGCTGCTCGCCGGGTGGCGGTCGGCGGGGCGTAGTCAGTCGATCCTCAGCATGTACGGGCATGAGGACCTTGTGCCGTTGGTGCGGGGGTTCGGGATCGAGGCGCACTTCATACGTGTCGACGGGCGGACCGGGCCCTCGGGGGGCAGTAAGGCGGAGCACATGGCCCGTCATCTCGCGGCGCTGGTCGGGGTGGATCCGGCTCGGACCGTGGTGATCGGGGACGCGGCCGATGACGCGGTGGCGGCGCGGCATGTGGGGGCCCGGGCTGTGCTGTACACGGGGGGTTCGCACAGTCGGGCCAGCCTGGAGGAGGCCGGGGTGCCTGTGGTGGACACCTTGGCCGAGGCGGTGGTGGAGGCGGAGCGGCTGGCGGCGTAGCCGCTGGGCTGGGTCGCGCAGGCTCAGCCGACGGTGCTCAGGGGCGCGGGGAACTGCGCGACCAGCCCCCACCCGGCCGCAGTCGAAGGACTACGTCACGGGCGCCTTCGCCCGCAGGATCGTCAAGAACTCCCGCATCCACCGCGAATGGTCCGGCCACGCCCGTGACGACACCAGCGTGCCGTCCACCACCGCCTCGGCGTCCTGGAAGGTGGCCCCCGCGGCCTGCATGTCGAGTTCCAGGGCGGGGTACGCCGTGACGCGGCGGCCGCGCAGGCCGTCGATGGCGGCGGTGAGCAGAGGGCCGTGGCAGATCTGGGCGACCGGCTTGTCCGCGTCGAAGAAGGACTTGAGGATCTTGCGGAGTTCGGGGTCGTTGCGCAGGTACTCGGGGGCGCGGCCGCCGGGGATGACGAGGGCGGCGTACTGGCCGGGGTCGACCTCGGCGAAGGCGAGATCCGCGGGCCAGGTGTAGCCGGGCTTCTCGGTGTAGGTGTCGAAGCCGGGTTCGAAGTCGTGGACCACGAACCGGAGCGTCTTGCGGGCGGGGGCCGCGATGTGGACGTCGTAGCCCTCCTCACGGAGGCGCTGGTAGGGGTACAGGACCTCCAGTGACTCTGCCGCGTCGCCGGTGACGATCAGGATTTTGGCTGTCATGTCGGCAACGTGCCTCCGCGGGGCGGCCTTGCCAAGGGGTGCGGTCGGCATTGGACCCCGAGGGTTGTCGAATTCGCAGCACGGAGCCGCACGGCATCGCACGGCACTCCCGCCCTCGGCCCTGTGCAGAACGTCAAATTTCACCCCCCGGTTTTGTACACATACGGCTCATGACGGGCCCCCTGTAAGGAGCGATAGCCTTGTGGCGTGATCAGCGCGATAGCTCGCGGGGGCACTGTTGCCCCTGCCCTGCGCCCGGAGAGCACGGACGACATCCGTGACCGGGCGGCGGTCGCTGGTCTTCGCGGGCGGGGCGAGGCCCTGAGGGCCGCCAGGACGCCGAGCACACCCCGGGTCGAAGCGCGGCAGAGAGCAGCGTCACACCCGTCGGGGGCGTCGAGAATGGCTGATAACCCCCCGCTCATCTCACCTTGCGGCATAGCGTCGGAACAGACCGGACACCCCGCGTTACGGCGTCACGTCACAGGGGAAGAGACCGTACTTCCTTCTACGTCACGCAACGGCGCGCGACAGGAGCCAGAGGACAATGCAGACCAAGCTGGACGAAGCCAAGGCCGAGCTGCTCGAGAGGGCCGCCCGGGTAGCTGAGAACAGCCCGGTCGGGGGGCACCTACCGACTGGGACGACGGATGAGAGCACCCCGGACCGGGAGACCGTGCTCGCGTTCCTCCAGCGCTACTACCTGCACACCGCCCCGGAGGACCTCGCCGGCCGCGACCCGGTCGACGTCTTCGGAGCCGCGCTCTCGCACTACCGGCTGGCCGAGAACCGGCCACAGGGCACGGCCAGCGTGCGGGTCCTCACGCCCACCGTCGAGGAGAACGGCTGGGCGTGCAGTCACTCGATCGTCGAGGTCGTCACCGACGACATGCCCTTCCTCGTCGACTCGGTCACCAATGAGCTGACCCGGCAGGGGCGTGGCATCCACGTCGTCATCCATCCGCAGGTCGTGGTCCGCCGGGACCTCACCGGCAAGCTCATCGAGGTGCTCGCCCAGCGCCCCAGCGGCGAGCTGCCGCACGACGCGCACACCGAGTCCTGGATCCACGTAGAGATCGACCGGGAGACCGACCGCGCCGACCTGAAGCAGATCACCGCCGATCTGCTGCGCGTCCTGTCGGACGTCCGGGAGGCCGTCGAGGACTGGGAGAAGATGCGGGACGCGGCGCTGCGCATGGCCGAGGAGCTGCCCGCCGAGCCCATCGCCTCCGATCTGCGCGAGCAGGAGGTCGAGGAGGCCCGTGAGCTGCTGCGCTGGCTGGCCGCCGACCACTTCACCTTCCTCGGCTACCGCGAGTACCAGCTCCGCGAGGACGACTCCCTCGCCGCCGTGCCGGGCACCGGCCTCGGCATCCTGCGCTCCGACCCGCAGCACGCCGAGGACGAGAGCCACCCCGTCAGCCCGTCCTTCGAGCGGCTGCCCGCGGACGCCCGCGCCAAGGCGCGCGAGCACAAGCTGCTGGTGCTGACCAAGGCCAACAGCCGGGCGACCGTGCACCGGCCGTCGTACCTCGACTACATCGGCGTGAAGAAGTTCGACGCCGCGGGCAATGTCGTCGGTGAGCGCCGCTTCCTCGGGCTGTTCTCCTCGGCCGCCTACACCGAGTCCGTCCGCCGGGTCCCCGTCATCCGCCGCAAGGTCGACGAGGTCCTCCAGCGCGCCGGGTTCTCGCCCAACAGCCACGACGGGCGCGACCTGCTCCAGATCCTGGAGACGTACCCGCGCGACGAGCTCTTCCAGACCCCGCCCGACGAGCTCCAGTCCATCGTCACCAGCGTGCTGTACCTCCAGGAGCGCCGGCGGCTGCGGCTCTACCTGCGGCAGGACGAGTACGGGCGCTACTACTCCGCCCTCGTCTACCTGCCCCGCGACCGGTACACCACCGGCGTACGGCTGCGGATCATCGACATCCTCAAGGAGGAACTCGGCGGCACCAGCGTCGACTTCACCGCCTGGAACACCGAGTCGATCCTCTCCCGGCTGCACTTCGTGGTCCGCGTCCCGCAGGGCACCGAGCTGCCGGAGCTCAGCGACGCCGACAAGGAGCGCATCGAGGCCCGGCTCGTCGAGGCCGCCCGCTCCTGGGCCGACGGTTTCGCCGAGGCGCTCACCGCCGAGCTCGGCGAGGAGCGCGCCGCCGAACTGCTGCGCCGGTACGGCAACGCCTTCCCGGAGGGCTACAAGGCCGACCACACCCCGCGCGCGGCCGTCGCCGACCTCGTCCACCTGGAGAAGCTCAGCGAGGAGAACAACTTCGCGCTGAGCCTGTACGAGCCGGTCGGCGCCGCCCCCGAGGAGCGCCGCTTCAAGATCTACCGCAAGGGTGACTCCATCACCCTGTCCGCCGTGCTGCCGGTCCTCAACCGGCTCGGCGTCGAGGTCATGGACGAGCGGCCGTACGAACTGCGCTGCTCGGACCGGAGCGTGGCCTGGATCTACGACTTCGGGCTGCGCATGCCCCAGTCGCAGAACGGCGCCGGGGACTATCTCGGTGACGACGGCCGTGAGCGCTTCCAGGAGGCCTTCGCCGCCACCTGGACCGGGCACGCGGAGAACGACGGCTTCAACGCCCTCGTGCTCAGCGCCGGCCTGAACTGGCGGCAGGCGATGGTGCTGCGCGCGTACGCCAAGTACCTGCGGCAGGCGGGCTCCACGTTCTCGCAGGACTACATGGAGGACACCCTCCGCAACAACGTCCACACCACCCGGCTGCTCGTCTCCCTGTTCGAGGCCCGGATGTCCCCGGACCGCCAGCGCGCCGGGCACGAGATCGTGGACGCCCTCCTCGAAGAGGTCGACGCGGCTCTCGACCAGGTCGCCAGCCTCGACGAGGACCGGATCCTCAGGTCCTTCCTGACCGTCATCAAGGCCACCCTGCGCACGAACTTCTTCCAGGAGGCGCTCGGCGGCAAGCCGCACGACTACGTGTCCATGAAGTTCGACCCGCAGGCCATCCCGGACCTCCCCGCGCCGCGCCCGGCGTACGAGATCTGGGTCTACTCGCCGCGTGTCGAAGGCGTGCACCTGCGCTTCGGGAAGGTCGCGCGCGGTGGTCTGCGCTGGTCCGACCGGCGGGAGGACTTCCGCACCGAGATCCTCGGTCTGGTCAAGGCGCAGATGGTGAAGAACACCGTCATCGTGCCGGTCGGCGCCAAGGGCGGCTTCGTCGCCAAGCAGCTGCCCGACCCGGGCGTGGACCGGGACGCGTGGCTGGCCGAGGGCATCGCCAGCTACAAGACGTTCATCTCGGCGCTCCTCGACATCACCGACAACATGGTGGCCGGCGAGGTCGTGCCGCCCGCCGACGTCGTACGCCACGACGAGGACGACACCTACCTGGTGGTCGCGGCCGACAAGGGCACGGCGACGTTCTCGGACATCGCCAACGGGGTGGCCGAGTCGTACAACTTCTGGCTCGGTGACGCCTTCGCCTCCGGTGGTTCGGCCGGTTACGACCACAAGGGCATGGGCATCACCGCGCGCGGCGCGTGGGAGTCCGTGAAGCGGCACTTCCAGGAGCTGGGCGTCAACACGCAGGCCGAGGACTTCACGGTCGTCGGCATCGGTGACATGTCCGGTGACGTGTTCGGCAACGGCATGCTGCTCAGCGAGCACATCCGCCTGGTCGCCGCCTTCGACCACCGGCACATCTTCATCGACCCGAACCCCGTCGCGGAGACGTCGTACGCCGAGCGCCGCCGCATCTTCGAGCTGCCGCGCTCCAGTTGGGCGGACTACGACTCCGAGCTGATCTCGGCCGGTGGCGGGGTGTACCCGCGCAGCGCCAAGGCCATCCCGGTCAACGCGCACATCCGCGAGGCCCTCGGGATCGAGGGCAAGGTGTCCAAGATGACGCCGGCCGACCTGATGAAGGCCATCCTCCAGGCGCCGGTGGACCTGCTGTGGAACGGCGGCATCGGCACGTACGTCAAGGCCTCGACCGAGACCCACGCGGACGTCGGCGACAAGGCCAACGACCCGATCCGCGTCGACGGCGCCGACCTCAGGGTCAAGGTCGTCGGCGAGGGCGGCAACCTGGGGCTGACCCAGCTCGGCCGGATCGAGTTCGCCCTGGGCGGCGGCAAGATCAACACCGATGCCATCGACAACAGCGCGGGCGTGGACACCTCCGACCACGAGGTGAACATCAAGATCCTGCTCAACGGGCTGGTCACCGAAGGCGACATGACGGTCAAGCAGCGCAACAAGCTGCTCGCCGAGATGACCGACGAGGTCGGCCATCTGGTGCTGCGCAACAACTACGCGCAGAACACCGCGATCGCCAACGCCCTCGCCCAGTCCAAGGACATGCTCCACGCCCAGCAGCGCTTCATGCGCCACCTGGTCCGCGAGGGCCACCTCGACCGGGCCCTGGAGTTCCTGCCCACCGACCGTCAGATCCGCGAACGCCTGGGCGCCGCACAGGGCCTGACCGGCCCGGAGACGGCCGTCCTCCTGGCGTACACGAAGATCACGGTCTCCGACGAGCTGCTGCACACCTCGCTCCCGGACGACCCGTATCTGCGCGGGCTGCTGCACGCGTACTTCCCGAGCGCGCTGCGCGAGAAGTTCGCCGAGCACATCGACGGCCACCCGCTGCGCCGCGAGATCACCACGACCGTGCTCGTCAACGACACGGTCAACACGGGCGGTACGACCTACCTCCACCGTCTGCGCGAGGAGACCGGCGCCTCCCTGGAGGAGATCGTCCGGGCGCAGACCGCGGCCCGCGCGATCTTCCGCTCCAACGTGGTGTGGGACGGGGTCGAGGCGCTCGACAACCAGGTCGAGGCCGCCGTACAGACCCGGATCCGGCTGCACTCCCGCCGACTTGTCGAGCGCGGTACGCGCTGGCTGCTCAACAACCGGCCGCAGCCGCTGCAACTCGCCGAGACCGTCGAGTTCTTCGCCGAGCGGGTCGAGCAGGTGTGGTCGCAGCTGCCGAAGCTGCTGCGCGGCGCGGACCTCGAGTGGTACCAGCGGATCTACGACGAGCTCACCGGCGCCGGCGTCCCGGACGAACTCGCCACGCGTGTGGCCGGGTTCTCCTCCGCCTTCCCGACGCTCGACATCGTCTCGGTGGCCGACCGCATGGGCAAGGAGCCGCTGGATGTCGCCGAGGTCTACTACGAC
This sequence comes from Streptomyces sp. NPDC046909, assembly GCF_040644695.1. Taxonomy (NCBI): domain Bacteria; kingdom Bacillati; phylum Actinomycetota; class Actinomycetes; order Kitasatosporales; family Streptomycetaceae; genus Streptomyces; species Streptomyces sp. NPDC046909. The sequence continues at coordinate 28,681 of NZ_JBEYXC010000030.1, forward strand.
CTCGCCGACCGCCTGCGGATCACCCAGCTCATGGACCGCATCATCGAGCTGCCCCGCGCCGACCGCTGGCAGTCCATGGCCCGCGCCTCCATCCGCGAGGACCTCTACGCCGCCCACTCGGGCCTGACCGCCGACGTCCTCGCGGTCGGCAACGGCACCTCCACTCCCGAGCAGCGCTTCAAGGCCTGGGAGGAGAAGAACGCCGCGATCCTGGGCCGCGCGCGCTCGACCCTGGAGGAGATCCAGAGCTCGGAGGCCTTCGACCTCGCCAACCTGTCGGTGGCGATGCGGACGATGCGCACGCTGCTGCGCACGCATTCGTAGGCTGTACGACGAGAAGGGCGCCCCGAGCCGCGATGGCTCGGGGCGCCCTTTTCTTGGCCTGCTTTAGGCAAAGGTGAGCAGCGGACTTACCGTTCCGGGCTATGCCTTGTGCCGTGACTTTGAACCTGGTCGAGGAGCGTGTCAGCATCCGCGAAGTGGTGCAGTTCGGTGTCGTCGGCGGCAGCGGTGTCGTGGTGAATTTCGCCGTCTTCAATGTGCTGCTGCACGGCCTCGCATGGCGGGCCATGGTGGCGACGGCGCTCGCCAGCCTCGTCGCCATGGGCACGAATTACCTTGGCTTCCGCTTTTTCGCCTACCGGGACCGGGACGCGCGCAGCCACCAGCAGATCGTGCTGTTCTTCACCTTCAGCGCGATCGGCGTGGCCATGGAGAGCGGCCTCTTCTACGTCGGCTATCACGGCCTCGGCCTTCACGGTCCGTTGGAGTCGAATGCCGTGAAGGCCGTGTCGATCGTGCTGGCGTCCGCCTTCCGGTTCCTGGTCTATCGGACGTGGGTGTTCCAGCCCGAGGCGCTGGGCTAGACGGCGACCTTGGGCTTGGGCTTCGGCTTGGCCGTCTTGTCGCCGGTGAAGGCCTCGTACTCCTTCAGGACGTCCTCCGTCGGGCCGTCCATGCGCAGTTCGCCGCGCTCCAGCCACAGCACCCGGTCGCAGGTGTCGCGGATCGACTTGTTGTTGTGGCTGACGAGGAAGACCGTGCCGGCGTGCTTGCGCAGCTCGCGGATGCGTTGTTCGGAGCGCTTCTGGAAGGAGCGGTCGCCGGTGGCGAGGGCCTCGTCGATGAGGAGGACGTCGTGGTCCTTGGCGGCGGCGATGGAGAAGCGGAGGCGGGCGCCCATGCCGGAGGAGTACGTGCGCATGGGCAGGGTGATGAAGTCGCCCTTCTCGTTGATGCCGGAGAAGTCGACGATCTCCTGGTAGCGCTCCTTGACCTGCTCGCGGGACATGCCCATGGCGAGGCCGCCGAGGTAGACATTGCGCTCGCCGGTCAGGTCGCCCATCAGGGCCGCGTTCACGCCGAGGAGGGAGGGCTGCCCGTCGGTGTAGATGGCGCCGCTCTCCACGGGGAGCAGGCCCGCGACGGCCTTCAGCAGCGTCGACTTGCCGGAGCCGTTGGTGCCGATGAGGCCGATCGCCTCGCCCTTGTAGGCGACGAACGACACCTTCTTCACGGCGTGCACCTTGCGCACGCCCGATGCCTTCTCGGTCTTCTCGCGGCGCAGGATGCGGTTGAGGGCGGCGGTCGCGGAGCCCTTGCCGGCGCCGGTGCCGTGGACGCGGTAGACGATGTCGACGCTGTCCGCGATGACGGTGGGGGCGTTCCCGTTGATGTTCTCAGCCACGGCCGTACGTCTCCTCAGCCTTCCAGAAGTAGATGAAGCCGCCGACTCCGGCGAGCAGGGCCCAGCCCGTCGCGATCAGCCACACATGGGCCGGCAGCTGGCTCGCGTGGAAGCTGTCGATCAGCGCGAAGCGCATCAGGTCGATGTAGATCGCGGCCGGGTTGGCCTGGAGGACGGGGACCACCCACGACGGCCAGTCGTGGTGCTTGCTCGCGAGGTTCTCGATGCTCCACATGACGCCCGAGACGTACATCCAGGTGCGCAGGACGAACGGCATCAGCTGCGCGATGTCCGGGGTCTTGGCGCCGAGCCGGGCCATGACCATCGAGACGCCGGCGTTGAAGACGAACTGCAGGGCCAGCGCCGGGACCGCCAGCACCCAGGACACCGCCACCGGCACCCCGAAGCAGAGCAGGATCACGACCAGGGCGCACATGGAGAACAGCAGCTGCTGGAGCTGCTGGAGGCAGAAGGAGATCGGCAGCGCGGCCCGCGGGAAGTGCAGGGCCCGCACCAGGCCGAGGTTGCCGGAGATCGCGCGGGTGCCCGCCAGGATCGAGCTCTGTGTGAACGTCCAGATGAACACGCCCGTCACCAGGAACGGGACGTAGTCCGGCACGCCCTTCTTGGTGCCCAGCAGCACACCGAAGATGAGGAAGTACACCGCCGCGTTCAGCAGCGGGTTCATCACCTGCCACAGCTGGCCGAGCTTCGCCTGGCTGTACTGGGCGGTGAGCTTGGCGGTCGAGAACGCGGTGATGAAGTGGCGCCGGGCCCACAGCTGGCGGATGTACTCGGGCAGGGTCGGGCGGGCACCGCTGACCGAGAGGCCGTGACGGGCGGCGAGGGCCGCGAGGTCGTCCTCGGCCGGGGGTGCCGGTGCTGAGGGCGGTGTGTGGAGGACCTGGCTCACATCCGCTGCTTTCACTTGGGGGGTGTGGGGAGTCCGACGCCCGGCGTTTCCTTACGCTTCTCTTCACGTTCTCTTACGTCGGGACGGGACCGTATCGTCGCAACGTGAGCGTAGGCCGAGTCGACGTCGGAACGCAACCGTTTCGTCGTGACGAGGTGCGCCGGGACGTGACTGTTTCGTCGTGACGTCGTGACCTCTCGCGTCGCGACGGGACCGTTTCGTCGTAACGCCCTATGCTGGTCCGCATGACGACGAACGCCGACGAGCCGCAGACCCGTCCGCGCCGCCGCGCCCCCGCCGGAGCCGCCGTGCTCCGGGAGGATGTGACGGAAGCCATCCGCGCCGCCGTCTTCGAGGAACTCGCGGCCGTCGGCTACGCGCGGATGTCCATCGAGGGGATCGCGCGCCGCGCGGGCGTCGGCAAGACCGCGGTCTACCGCCGCTGGCGCTCCAAACTGCACCTCGTCCTCGACGTGGTCTCGGCGCTCGCCGTACAGGGCCTGCCCGCCCCGGACACCGGCGCGCTCCAGAGCGACCTGCGGCTCCTGTACGAGGTCACCTCCCGCGCGCTGCGCCACCCCGTCGCCTCCCAGATCCTCCCGGACCTCCAGGCCGAGGCGGCCCGCAACCCCGAGATCGCCGAGGCGGTCCAGAAGGCGCTGCGGGACGGGCAGGAGGGCGTCGCCAGCAAGATCCTCGTGGCGGCGGAACAGCGGGGCGAGGTGCGCGCGGGCCTCGACGACGAGCTGGCGCTCGACCTGATCTCCGGGCCGCTGTACTGGCGCTCGGTGATCATCCGCAGCCCGAAGCTGCCGAAGGGATATCTGGACGCGCTGGCCCGGGGGACGGCCGCGGCGCTCAAGGCGTTGTAGCGGGGCGGGGCGGGACGGGGCGGTGTGGAGGGGCCGCGGCTCAGGGGTGTTGCGGCTCAGGGGTGTTGCGGCTCAGAGGTGTTGCTCAGAGCGTGCCGCTCCCGCGCTTGTCCCGGCCGCCGCACAGGCCCCGGGTGAGATCCGTCAACTCCGCCGTGCGCAGCACCCGTCCGCCGAAGCCCGGCAGCGGGACGTGGAGGGCCTCGGTCCAGCGCCCGGGGATCGCGCTCAGCCCGTACACGGCCCCCGCGAGGGCGCCGGTCACCGCGGCGACGGTGTCCGTGTCGCCGCCGAGGTCGATGGCGGCGCGTACGGCTTCCTCGTACGAGGAGGTGGTGCGCAGCGCCCAGACCGCCGAGCCGAGGCAGGGCCAGACGGCACCGTTGAACTCCGTGGCCTGGTCGGGGTGCCAGGCGGGGGACAGGACGGTGGAGTAGCGGGCGCGGTGGTCCGGGTGGACGGCCGTGAGGGTGTCGGGGACGGCGGTGAGCGGGTCGGCACCCGTGAGGGCGACGCGGATCAGCTCGTGGAGGATCGCGGTGCCTTCCCAGGCCGCGCGGTCGCCGTGGGTGAGGGCGGAGAGGCGGCGGGCGGCGTCCATGGTGGCGTGGCGTCCGGCGGGGGCGAAGTGGACCGCCGACGGGGCCGCCCGCATCAACGCGCCGTTCCCCGCGGCCCGTTGGTTCGTCTGGAAGTGGAGTGCGGCGGCCAGGTCCCAGGCGTCGCCGCTGGTCAGCACCGCCTCCGTCTGGAGGCCGATGTCCTTGGGATCGGCGGCCGCCCAGCGCTGGAACCGGCGGAAGACGTCCGGCAGTTCGAGCCCGCCGCACTCCAGCAGCGACTCCGCGACCAGCACGGCCATCTGCGTGTCGTCGGTCGCCTCGCCCGGGTCCCAGCCGCCGCCTCCGCACATCTCGCCGCCGTGTCCGGGGCGCGGGAAGCGGGCGGAGAAGGCGCCCTCGGGGCCGAACTCGAAGGGGGCGCCCAGGGCGTCGCCGGTGGCGGAGCCTATGACGGTGCCGAGGGCGCGGTCGAGGGAGTCGGTCATCGGGGCGGAGTAGTTCGGGGTGGAGCAGAGCGCGGCGGAATAGAGCCGGGTGGAATAGAGCGGGGCGGGGGCGGGGCGGAGTAATCAGCCCTCGCCCGAGGCGCCCTGGGCGCGAGCCGCCCCCGGACGCAGGCGCCCCAGTCCTCGGCCCCGACCCTCGCCCCCGCCCTATGCGCGCGCCGCCCCCGGATGCAGTCGTACCCACCCCTCCCAGGCCGACGTGATCATGTCCTGCACATCGTGCTTGGCCTTCCAGCCCAGTTCCGTGGCGATGCGTTCGGCGGAGGCGACCACGCGGGCCGGGTCGCCGGGGCGGCGCGGGGTGACGGTCGGGGGGCGGTCGTAGCCGGTGACGGCGTTGATGCGGTCGATCATCTCGCGGACGGAGACGCCTTCGCCGCGGCCGATGTTGAGGGTCAGGTCGCGGCCGGGGGAGGTCAGGAGGGCGCGGGCGGCCGCCACATGGGCCTCGGCGAGGTCGACGACGTGGATGTAGTCGCGGACGCAGGTGCCGTCGGGGGTGGCGTAGTCGTCGCCGAAGATGCGTGGGGGCGCGTTCTCCGTCAGCTTCTCGAAGACCATGGGGATCAGGTTGAAGACGCCGGTGTCGGCGAGGTCGGGGCCGGCCGCGCCCGCCACGTTGAAGTAGCGCAGGGACGCCGTCGACAGGCCCGTCGCCCGGCCGGTCGCGCGGACCAGCCACTCGCCGGCCAGCTTCGTCTCGCCGTACGGCGACATGGGCAGGCACGGCGTCTCCTCCGTGACCAGCTCCACGTCGGGCATGCCGTACACCGCGGCCGAGGACGAGAAGACGAAGGCGCCGACACCGGCCTCGGTCACCTGTTCCAGCAGGACGCGCAGGCCCTCGACGTTCTCCCGGTAGTAGTGCAGGGGCAGTTCGACGGACTCGCCCACCTGCTTCTTCGCCGCCAGATGCACCACCCCGGTGACGGCGTGGTCCGTCAGGGCGCGGGCCACGCGCTCGCCGTCCAGCGTGGAGCCGACCACGAGCGGCACCCCGTCCGGCACCCGCTCGGCGATCCCGGTCGACAGGTCGTCGTACACCACCGCGTGCTCGCCCGCCTCGGTCATCGCCCGTACGACGTGCGCCCCGATGTAACCGGCGCCGCCGGTGATCAGCCAGGTCATGTGCGGCCGTCCCCTTCTTGTGGTGTGCGCTGGTATCAGTGAATCAGGCGACGCAGTCCGCCGAGGACAGCATCGACGACTCCCCGTGAGCGCGAGGTCGCGAACGGTGGTGTCCGCGCGGGCCGGCCCGAGCGCACCGTCTCCGCGAGCTCCGTCCGTCCGGCGGCCAGCAGGATGTCGTACGCCAGCCGGTACGCCTCCGCGAGCGCCGGCGCGTCGGGGACCGGCGGGGCGTGCGGCACGTACACCCGCTTCGGTACGAACGTGACGCGCGGGCCCGCCGCCAGCACGCGCGCGTGGAAGACGACCTCGCCGTGGGCGAAGCGGCCCTCCGGGAAGCGGATGCCGTGTTCGTGCAGGAAGCCGGTGCGGTAGAGCTTGTTGCCGCACGCGGTGTCGTGCGCCCAGAGCGGGCGCTGCGCGGGGCGCGCACACAACCCGCTCACGACGTCCACGCGCGCGCCGGGCGGCAGCGCCTCCAGCCCGCCTGCCGGCAGCGCCCCCACCGCCCCCGGCAACAGCGCGTCCACCGCCCCTGGCAGCAGCGCGTCGCCGCCGTCCAGGAACATCACGTACGGCGATGTCACCCGGTCGAGAGCGGTGTTGCGCGGGCTGCCCCGGCCGCCGCTGTGCACCCGGCGGCGGAGCACGCGTACGCGTGGGTCGCGGGAACCGAGGCGGTTCAGGAGTTCCGCGCCGCCGTCCGTCGAGCCGTCGTCGACGACGAGGACCTCGCGGACGGCGGCGCCCTGGGTGAGTGCGGAGCGCACGGTGGACGTCACGCGCGGGGCGTCGTCGTGGCCGGTCACGACGACGCAGACCTGGGGGGCGTGAAGGGGCATGGAGGGGGCGCGTTCCGGGATCGTAGGGGCGGGCGCGCCGGACGCTCACCGGGGGGCGTGCGGCGCTCGATCCGGAAGATGATCCGAAGGGGCTCCGGGTTCACTGACCGGTGCACTGGCCAGTGCCCGCCCCCGACGTCACTTCACTGCCACCTCACTTCACTGCCACCTCACTTCTCTTCCAGCTGCGCCGCGTCCAGAGCCGTCGTCAGCTCGTCCAGCCGGGCCCGCAGCTCCCGGATCTCGTCGACGTCGAAGGTGGTCGCCGCGGCGATCCGGCGCGGTACCTCCAGCGCGCGCTCGCGCAGCGCGACGCCGTCCTCGGTGAGCCGGACCTCCACGGAGCGTTCGTCGCGGGTGCTGCGTTCGCGGCGGACCAGGCCGGCCGTCTCCAGGCGCTTGAGCAGCGGGGAGAGGGTGCCGGAGTCGAGACGCAGGTGCTCGCCTAGCTTCTTGACGGGCAGGTCGCCGTGCTCCCACAGCACCAGCATCACCAGGTACTGCGGATACGTGAGCCCGAGGTCCTTCAGGATCACGCGGTAGACGCCGCCGAAGGCGCGCGAGGCGGCGTTCAGGGAGAAGCAGATCTGCTGGTCGAGGCGGAGCCAGTCGGTGGTGGGCGAAGGCGTGGTCATGTCTCCAGGGTAGCTCTTGTTCGCCATTTAGTTGTGCACAACTTAATTGTGTGCTCTACTTGTGGTCGTGAGACGGCCCGGACGGGAACCGCCGGAAACGGAGGGGGACCGATGGGCCGGCCGCCCCCGTCATGACTCCTGAGAGGGATGGAACCCCATGGACGCGCTCTACACCGCTGTCGCCACCGCCACCCACGGCCGCGACGGTCGCGCCGTCAGCAACGACGGCCAGATCGACCTCCAGCTGGCCCCGCCGGCCGCGCTGGGCGGCAACGGTCAGGGCACCAACCCGGAGCAGCTCTTCGCCGCCGGTTACGCCGCCTGCTTCGGCAGCGCCCTCGGTCTCGTCGGCCGCCAGGCCAAGGTCGACGTCACCGACGCCGCCGTCACCGCCGAGGTCTCCATAGGCAAGCAGGGCGAGGGCTTCGGTCTCGCCGTCACCCTCCGCGTCGAGCTCCCCGACACCGTCGACGAGGCCACCGGCCGCAAGCTCGTCGAGACCGCCCACCAGGTCTGCCCCTACTCCAACGCCACCCGCGGCAACATCGAGGTCGACCTCGTCATCGAGTAGTCCCCGGCGCCGGAACCGACACCGGCCCCGCCCCGGCGGCGTGGCGGTCGGACGCGAGCACCACCTCGCCACGTCCGACATGCCCCGCCGCCCACTCGTACGTCGACGTCGTCGACGCCCCGCCATACGGCAGCAGTCCCTCGCCCAGCATCAGATGCCGTACGACCCTCTCGGCCGCGCGCCCGTCGTCGTACCCCGTGAATCGGGACCGGAAGACGGACCGCAGCCGCGCCGACTCCTCGTCCCGCCAGGCACCCGAGGCGAAGACGCGGGCCAACTCGGCGTCCGTGCAGGTGACATGGCCCGGCGGCTCGGCCGTGACGTCGAAGGTCGTGCCCCGGCTCGCCTTGTACGTCTCCCAGTCGTAGGCGTGGACGACGATCGGACGGTCCAGGAGGGCGTAGTCGAACATCAGGGACGAGTAGTCGGTGATCAGGGCGTCCGAGGCGAGCAGCAGGTCCTCCACGCACGGTTCGTCGGTGACGTCGAGGAAGACGCCCTGGCGGGCCAAGTCGCCGTAGAGCAGGCCGCGTTCGTGGCGGCGGGCGAGGGCGGGGTGGAGGCGCACGGCCAGCGTGAAACCGTTCCCCAAGCCGCTGGCCAGGTGCGCCAGGTCGGTCGAGGGGGCCCAACCGCCCTGCCGGTGATCCCGGTTGGTGGGTGCGTAGAGGACGAGACGGGAGTCCTCCGCGATGCCCAGTCGCTGCCGGACGGCCGCGCGGCGGGCCGGGTCCGGGGCGGCGAGGCAGTCGTTGCGCGGGCTGCCCGTCGGCAGGGAAGTGAAGCGGCAGGGGTAGACGCGCTGCCAGGTCAGTTCCGAGTGGCGGTTGGCGGCGATGCTGTAGTCCCAGCGGTCGGCGCGGCGCAGCATCGCGGTCACGCTCCAGCCGCGCCGCGCGCCCGGGTACGGGAGCAGGTCCGTGCCCATGGACTTCAGGGGCGTGCCCTGGTGGGTGTGGATGTGTACGGCGCCCTCGCGCTTGACGAGCTCATTGGCCCAATTGGCGTTGTTCACCAGGTACTTCGCGCGAGCCGTCAGCTTCCGGTAGGCGCGGCTGCCCGGCCGCACGTGCTCGACACCCGCCGGGACCGTGTGTTCGGCGTCCGCCCCCACCACCCACACCCCCCGGATGTGCGGGGCGAGTTCGCGGGCCTTGTGGTAGATCGCGGCGGGGTCGCCCTGGACGCCCCGGTGGGAAAAGGCGCTGTACAGCGCCAAGTTGGGGTCGAGGCGTGGGCGGGGCGCAAGGCGGCGCAGCACCCGCAGCACGATCCTCCGCAGCCCGCGCAGCCACTGGCGCTGCTTCTTCCGTAGTCGGCCGAGGGCCGGCGCGGTCACCCGGGAGAGCCGGTAGAGGGCGTACGGGCCCCTCAGCAGCGCGTATCCCAGGCGCGGGGCGCCTGTTGGGCGGTGGCGGCGCAGATCGCGGCGGGCCCGGGTGTGGAACTCGCGGCGCGCGGAGGGCGGTACGCGGTCCGGCTGCCGGATGATGAACCAGTAGTGGTCGGCCATGTGGTCGTACAGGAAGCGCCGCCACCTCTCCAGCTCCGGCCGCTCGGCGAGGAAGCGGAACAGCCGCTCGTAGGTGGCGAAGACGGCGAAGTGGTCCCGGCTGGGGGTGCGCAGCGCGCTGCCCTGGCGGCGCTGGCGGTAGTACACGCAGACCCGGTCGAGCAGGGTGATCGTGCGGGCCGTCCAGAGGGTCTCGTAGACGACCACGGCGTCCTCGTAGAACCCGGTGGGGAAGGCGAAGCCGCCCGCGCGGAAGAAGTCGAGACGGTACGCCTTGTTCCAGACGACCGTGAACAGGTCGAGGAGTTCCGGGCGTTCGGCGATCGTGAAGACGTCCGGGCCCGGCTCGGTGAACAGGTGGGCGTCGCGGTTGCGTTTCACGCCGCCCTGCCAGTGGGCGCGGGCGTAGTCGAAGAGGACGACGTCCGGGGCGCCGGTGGCGTCGACGCGGGCGGCGATCGCGGCGAGGGCGCCCGGCGTGTAGCTGTCGTCGCCGTCGAGGAACAGGAGGTACTCGCCCCGGGCCAGGGAGACTCCGTGGTTGCGGCAGGGGCCGACGCCGGCGTTCTCCGGCAGGTGCACGGCCCGCACGCGGTCGTCGCGGGCCGCGAACTCGTCCAGGATCAGTCCGCTGCCGTCCGGGGAGCGGTCGTCGACCACGATGACCTCGAAGTCGCCGTAGGACTGGGCCAGTACGGACTCCAGGCACTCGCGCAGGTAGCCCTGCACCTTGTGGACGGGCACGACGATGCTGAAGCGGGGCATGTCACCTTCCGGGAAGACAGCGGGAGACCGACGGTGCGGGGGTGCGCTCCTGGAGCGGGATCAGCGGCGGGAGTTCGGCCTCGGACTGGCCGAGCAGGACCCGGCGTACGACGCGCTCGGCGGCGTGACCGTCGTCGAACTGGCAGAACCGCTCCCGGAACCGGCCGCGCAGCTCGGCGGCGCGGGCGTCGGCCCAGCTGCCGTCGGTGAACAGGCGCAGCAACTCCTCGCGGGTGCGGGAGACATGGCCGGGGGCCTCGGTCATGAGGTCGAAGTAGACGCCACGGGTGTCCCGGTAGACGTCCCAGTCGTCGGCGTGGATCACGATCGGGCGGTCGAGGTTGGCGTAGTCGAACATGATGGACGAGTAGTCGGTGATCAGCGCGTCCGAGGCCAGGCACACGTCCTCGGTCTCGCGCAGGGACGTCACATCGATCAACCGGCCCGCCTCGACAGCCGACTTGAGGGCCGGGCTGCCGTCCAGGAAGTAGTGCGCGCGCAGCAGGACCACGAACCCCGGGTCCAGGCCCGCGCAGAAGCCCGCCAGGTCGAACTGGTCGGCCAGGTCCCGGGGATAATCGCGGTACGTCGGCGCGTACAGCAGCGCGATCCGGTCCTCGGGGATGCCGAGCCGCGCACGGATCTCCGCCACCTCCGCCGAACTCGCGGTGAAGTAGCGGTCGTTGCGCGGATAGCCGTACTCCAGATGCTCGAAGGGGCTCGGATACGCCCGCGACCAGACCTCCGTGGAGTGCCGGTTGGAGGAGAGGGAGTAGTCCCAGCGGTCCACGCGCCGCATCAGCGTGCCGAAGTTCCCGGTGGCCGCCGCGACGGCCCGGTACTCGACCTGGTCCACGCCCATCCGCTTGAGCGGGGTGCCGTGGTGGGTCTGGACGTGGACGGTGCCGGGGCGTTTGCGCACCGCCGTCTCGAAGTTGACGTTGTTGAAGGTGTACTTCGCGCGGGCCATCACCTGCCAGTAGCGAGGCGTGCCGATGACGACGCTGTCCACGTCCGCCGGCATGTGCGCCAGTTCCTTCTCCTGCACCAGGAACACCGGCCTGATGTGCGGGGCGAGTTCACGGGCCTTGGCGTGGATCGCGGCCGGGTTGCAGGCATAGCCGCGACCCCAGTACGCGGCGAACACGGCGAGGTTCTCGTCCAGCGGGCGCCGCAGCGCGCGGGCGTACAGGCCCCGACGGCGCCGCCACGCCCGTACCGCCCGGGCCAGCCGCGGACGAGCCGCCGCACGCATCCATCCCGGCAGCCGGCTCGCGCCCCGCAGCACCCGGAAAGCGGTGTACGAACCCGTCGCCAGCAGCCGGAACTGCACCCCGAGACCACCGTCCGGCACCCGGAACCCGGCCGGCCGATGCCGCCGGTACAGCCTGCCCGCCCGCCGGAAGAACGCCCGCCGCCCCGACGGCACCCGCAGGGCCGACCTGAGCACCCTCACGAACAGCGCCCCGAACAACGCCCCCAACGCCTCACCCGCCAGCCCTTGTTCGGCGGCCCGCGTGAGCACCAGGTCCACCTGGCCGAGGAGTTCGAAGTGGTGCTCGCCCGGCATGCTCAGCCGGTCGCCCTGACGGCGCGCGTGATGCCGTACGACCACCGTGCGCGCGACGCCGACCCGCTCGGCCCGCAGCGCCACCAGCCCCCCGAAGCCGACGTCCGTGAAGTGGCCGTCAGGGAAGGTCAGTTGCCGCTCGCCGAGAAACGCCCGCCGGTACGCCGCACTCCACGCCGGCAACCGCACCCCGGCCGGCCGCGGCGGCCCCGCCAGGACCGCCGCCGCCGGATTCGTCGGCTCACCCACCCACCACGGCACCCGCTCGTGCTCGAAATACAGCACATCCACGTCCCCGGTCTCCACCAGCCGCGCGTCCAACGCCGCCAACGCCCCCGGCGCCAACTCGTCGTCCCCGTCCAGGAACAGCACATACGCCCCGGCAGCCACCCGAAGCCCGGCATTACGCGCCCCGGCGAGCCCGGCGGACGGCGGGGACTGCACCGGCACGACCCGAGGGTCGTCGGACGGCGACGCCTCGCAGACCGGGATCAGCTCGAAGTCCCCGAAGGACTGGGCGAGGACCGAGTCCAGCGCGAAGGGAAGCCGACCCTCCACTCCATGGGCCGGGACGATGATGCTGAAGCGGGGCATGCTGCTCTTTCTGTCGGTGCGCGGCGGGTCAACGTCCTGGACGTCCGGCCGGACGCCAGGTGTGCGGCCTGCTCGGGGTGGGCCGCGAAGGACTGGAGGGCATACGAACTCCCGGAACTCTCAAAGGGTTTCGACAACGGCAACCGGCGAAGAAGGCCGCGGCACCGAGGGAAGCGGCGCCAGATCCAGCGCCGCCGCAGCGGAGGGTACGGGACACCGCTCGGCCAGCGGCAGCACCGGCACCGGCTCCATCTCCCCGAGCACCACACGCCGTACGACCCGCTCCGCCGCGCGCCCGTCGTCGTACGGGCAGAACCGCTCGCGGAACGCCGACCGCAGCTGGGTGGAACGGGAGCCCCGCCAGTGCCCGGTGGCGAAGATGTCGGTGAGTTCGTCCTCGCTGCGCGCGACCGCGCCAGGAGGGAAGGCGCGGAGGTCGAAGTAGGTGCCGCGGGCGGCCTCGTACGCCGCGTGGTCGTCGTCGGTGGCGTGGATCACGATCGGCCGGTCGAGGTTGGCGTAGTCGAACATCAGGGACGAGTAGTCGGTGACCAGGGCGTCCGAGGCGAGGCAGAGGGACTCGACGCTCGGGTGGCCGGTGACGTCGATGATCCGGCCGGTGCTCGTCGCGAGGGGGCCGCCGTGGAAGTAGTGGGCACGGGCCAGGACGACGAAGCGGGGGCCCAGGCGGCGCAGGACGCGGTCGAGGTCGAGGGTGGGGCGCTGGGTGCGGCGGTAGTCGCGGTGGGTCGGGGCGTAGAGGATCGCGACCGAGCCCTCCGGGATGCCGAGGGACTCGCGCAGCCGGTGCACGTCCTGCGAAGTCGCCCGCTGGAAACGGTCGTTGCGGGGATAGCCGTAGGGGAGGGTCGTGTACGTGCCCGGGTAGACGCGCTCCCAGGTCAGTGTGGTGTGGCGGTTGGGGGAGAGGACGTAGTCCCACTTGTCGACGCCGTCGAGGAGCGCCGCGAAGTCCATGTCACGGGCGGCCGCCGGGCGTTCCTGGAGGTCCAGGCCCATGTGCTTGAGGGGCGTGCCGTGCTGGGTCTGGACGAAGACCTGGCCGGGGCGCTTGACCAGGCGGCGGTCGAAGTTGACGTTGTTGACGAGGTACTTGGAGCGGGCCAGCGCCGTCCAGTAGGCGGCCGTGCCGGGGCGCAGCCGGCGGGTGCCGGTCGGGATCGTGTGCTGGTGCTCGGCGGTGGCGATCCACGCCGTGCGGATGTGCGGCGCGTAGGTGCGGAACGCCTCTTCCAGGGCGCCCGGGTTGCAGCTGTGGCCGCGGTTCCAGTAGGCGGCGAAGACGGCACGGTCCTCGCGCAGGGGGAGGCGGAGCTGGATGCGGTAGTGGAGTTGGAGGGCCGCGGCGCGCAGGGCGCGGGCGAGCCGGGACGCCACCGTTCCGGTGCGGTGGCCCAGTCGCTGCGCCGACTCCAGGACGCGGTAGGTGCGGTGCAGGCTGAGCCGGACCAGGGAGTGGCGGAAACGGGAGCGGAGCGGGACCGGGTGGCCGGGGGAGCGGTGGCGCAGGTAGTCGGCGCGGGCGCGGCGCAGGAACTCGGCGCGGGTGCCGTGCGGCAGCCGGTCGCGCTTGGTGAACACCGTCGAGAAGTGGTCCACCATGCGGCGGAACAACACCGGCCGCCACTGGGCGAGTTCAGGGCGCGCGTCGACGTACGCGAAGACCCGGTCGTACTGGTCGAAGACGTCGAAGTGGCGGCGGCTGCTGGTGCGGAGGATGTTGCCCTGGCGGCGCTGGCGGTAGTGCACGCACACCCGGTCCAGGGTCGCCACCGTCTCCGCCGCCATCAGCACGGGGTACGACCACGGGGTGTCCTCGTAGAAGCCGGGCGGGAAGCTGAGGCCCTCGCGCTCGACGAACTCCCTGCGGTGCGCCTTGTTCCAGGCGACCATGAGCACGCGCAGCAGGCCCGGGCGGTCCTCCAGGCGGAACGGGGCCGGGCCCTGCTCGGTGAGCTGGGCGGCGAGGGCGTTGCGGACGGCCTCGCCGGACCAGTGGGTGACGGCGAAGTCGTACACCAGGACGTCCGGCTCCCCGGTCTCCTTCAGCCGGTCGGCGATCGCCTCCACCGCGCCCGGCGTGAGGGTGTCGTCCCCGTCGAGGAACAGCAGATAGTCACCGGTCGCCACGGCCATCCCCGCGTTGCGCGCCGGGCCGGGACCCTGGCTCTCGGCCAGCCGCACCGGCCGCACCCGCGCGTCCCGCGCCGCGAACTCGCCGATGATCTCGCCGCACGCGTCCGGCGAGCCGTCGTCGACGACGATCAGCTCCAGATCCGGACACGACTGCGACAGCACTGATTCCAGGCACTCGTGCAGATACGCCTGAACCTTGTATGCGGGGACGATGACACTGAACCTGGGCAAGGCACATCCAAGAGTCGGCGCGGGCGTTCGGCCCGGGAACGGCCGGTGCGCCGACTTGGTTACGTCGCTTGCGGCATACGGGGGATTCCGGGTGAACGCGGGTGAACGCGAAAGGGGCCGGCCGGTTCCGGTCGGCCCCTCATCACGCCAATCCGCGTACCGCAGGGGCTATTTGACCGCCCCCGCCATCACCCCGGACACGAACTGCCGCTGGAACGCGAAGAACACGAGCAGCGGGATCACCATCGAGATGAAGGCGCCGGTCGCCAGGATCTCGATGTTGCTGCTGAACTGGCGTACCTGCTGCTGAAGGGCGACCGTCAGGGGCTGGGAGTCGGCGTTGGTGAACACCAGGGCCACCAGCATGTCGTTCCACACCCACAGGAACTGGAAGATGCCCAGCGAGGCCAGGGCCGGTGCGGCCAGGGGGAGGACCACCGTCGCGAACAGGCGGGCCTCGCCAGCGCCGTCCAGGCGGGCCGCCTCCAGGAGTTCACGGGGGATCTCCGCGAAGAAGTTCCGCAGCAGGAAGATCGCGAACGGGAGTCCGAACGCGACGTGGAAGAGGACCGCGGCGATGATGTCGCCGAAGATCCCGATCTCCCGGAAGAGGACGGTGAGCGGGATCAGCGCCACCTGTACCGGCACCACGAGCAGCCCCACCACGACCATGAACCATCCGTCGCGGCCCTTGAAGTCCATCCACGCGAAGGCGTATCCGGCCATCGCGCCGATGAGCACCACCAGCAGGGTCGAGGGGACCGTGATCCAGACGGTGTTGAAGAGGGAGTCGGTGATCGCCTCGTTCTTCAGGAGCGTCTCGTAGCTGTTCGCCGTGAGCTGGCCGGGCGCGGTGAACACCTTCCACCAGCCGGACGCGGCGATGTCCGTCGGGGCGCGGAACGACGACACCAGCAGTCCGAAGGACGGCACCAGCCAGATCAGCGCCACGACGATCAGAAAGATCCGCAGCGCGCCTCCGGCCGCCCCGCTCGCCACCCGCGAGGCCAGGGAGCGCTTGGCACGCACGGTCGTGTCGAGAGTGGTCACCGTTCACGCTCCTTCCGCAGCCGACGGAGGTTCACCCACATCACCGGTACGACGAGCAGCAGCAGGATGACGCCGATCGCACTGCCGATGCCGTAACTCGCGCCACCGCCGAAGGACGACTGGAACAGCTGGAGCGCCAGCACGTTCGCGTCGTCCATGGTGGGCTGCGGGGCGATGATGAAGACCAGGTCGAAGATCTTCATCACGTTGATCATCAGGGTGACGAGGACGACGACCAGGACCGGCGCCAGCATCGGCACCGTGATCCTTCTGAACACCTGCCACTCGTTGGCGCCGTCGACCCGGGCCGCCTCCAGGAGGTTGCGGTCCACGCCCGCGAGTCCGGCCGCGATCAGGATCATCGCGAACCCCGCCCACATCCAGACGTAGGCCCCGATGATGGACGGCGTGACCAGCGTCGGGCCGAGCCAGTCGATGCCGTTGTAGGGCGCCGCGAAGTTCGAGCCCGGCAGCCGGAGTTGGGCCCCGTCTGCCTCGCCGGGGAGGTTGAAGGTGCCGTCGGCGCCGCTCGTCGTCGAGGCGACGACCTTGCCGTCCTTCACCGCCTCGATCTTCACGCCCTCCAGCGCCTTCTCACCCGGGTCGATCTGCCCCTTCGTGCCGCCGCCGCCCAGCTTGAAGTCCAGCCAGACGGTGCCGGTGACCCCGTCGCCGGTGGCCGCCTTCGCGTTCTCGGGGCTGCCGGGGAGCTTGTTGGGCGCGATGCCGACCAGCGGGAGCAGGGCCGGGGTGCCCGACTGCACCGTGCCGGTCGAGGTGAACGAGCCGCCGCCCGAGGCCTTCAGATCGCTCACCGCCGCGTTCGGCCGGGCCTTCGGATAGACCGAGGAGTCCACGAACGTGTCGTGCACACTCGTCACCACCGCGTTGGCGACGCCCTGGTCCGGGTCCGCCGAGTACACCAGCCGGAAGATGATGCCCGCGGCCAGCATGGAGATCGCCATCGGCATGAAGACGATCAGCTTGAACGCCGTGCCCCAGCGCACCCGTTCGGTCAGCACCGCGAAGATCAGACCGAGCGCGGTGACCACGGCCGGGGCGACCGCGACCCAGATCGCGGTGTTGCGTACGGCGGTGAGGGTGGCGTCATTGCTGAAGATGTCGCCGTAGTTGTCCAGGCCGACGAAGCCGGAGCCGTCGGCGTCGTAGAGGCTGCGCCAGATCGAGTACCCGATCGGGTAGACCACGAGCGCGCCGAGCAGGATCAGTGCGGGCAGCAGGAACAGCACCGCCACCCACAGTCTGGTCCGCGTCACGCTCTTGTGCGGGGACGCGGAGGGCGTCGGCATCGCGCCGGCGCCCTCCGCCGAGTTCGCCACCGAGGCCATCGGCGTCAGCTCGCCCCGTAGGCCTTGGCCGCGTCGGCCTCCAGCTTCTGCTGGGCGCCCGCCACATCGCCCGGGTTGCTCAGGAAGTCCTGGAGGTCCTTCCACTCACCCGTGCCCTGCGTGCCGCCGAAGGCCGCCGGTGCCTGGTCGGACATGTCGAACCGGAAGTCGTCACCGGCGTCGATGAGCGCCTTGGCGATCTGCCGGGTCACCTCGTCCTTGTACGTGCTCTGGTCCATCTCCTTGTTCGGGGAGAGGATGCCGCCCTGCGCCGCCCACACCTCGGCCCCGTCGGTCGAGGCGAGGAAGGTCAGCAGCGCCTGCGCGCCCTTGCTGTCCTTCAGGGCCACGGCCACGTCACCGCCGCTGACCACAGGGGAGTCGGCGCCCACGGCCGGGAACGGGAAGACCTTGGCGTCCGTGCCCACCTTCGCCTTGGTGTCGGCGTTGATGTTCGCGGTGACGAAGTCGCCCTCGAAGACCATCGCGGCCGGGGTGTCACCGGTGAAGGCCTGGGTGACCGACTTCGGGAACTCCGTGTCCAGCGCGCCCTTGCGGCCGCCCGCGAGCAGCTCGTCCTTGCCCCACAGCTCGGCGAGCGTGGTGAGGGCCTGCTTGACGGACGGGTCCGTCCACTTGATCTTGTGCTGGGCGAGCTGGTCGTACTTCTCCGGCCCGGCCTGCGACAGATAGACGTTCTCGAACCAGTCGGTGAGCGTCCAGCCGTCCGCCCCGCCGATCGACACGGCCGGCGAACCGGCGTCGGACAGCGTCTGCGCGGTGGTGAGGAACTCCTTCCACGTCTTCGGCGTCCCGGTGATCCCGGCCGCCTCGAACGCGGCGGTGTTGTACCAGATCAGGGACTTGTTGGCGGCCTTCGCGTACACGCCGTACTGCCGGCCGTCGACCGCCCCGAGATCCCGCCACCCCTGCGAGAAGTTCTTGTCCAACTGGGCCTTCGCCTCCGCGCCGAGGGGCTTCAGCCAGTTCTTCTCCGCGAACTGCTTCAACACCCCGACCTGCGGCAGGAACGCCACGTCCGGCGGCTGGCCGCCCTCGATCTTCGCGCCGAGGAACGTGGAGGTGTTGTTCCCGGTCGGCACGAACTTGACCTTGGCGCCGGTGCGTTTGGTGAACTCGTCGAGGACTTTGGTGAAGTTCTCCTGTTCGGCTCCGGTCCAGACGGCGGCCACCTCAAGCGTCTGACCGTCCAGCTTGGGGAGCGTGACGGAGGTGCCGCCGCTCTCCGTGGCACCGCCCCCGCCCCCGCTGTCGTCATCGCCACCGCACGCGGTGAGCGAGAGGGCTCCCACGAGGAGGGCGGCGGTCGCGGTGGCCATCTGTGTCCGGTATGTGCTGCTCGTGCTGTGCATCACTGCCCCGTTCTTCGTTCGTCGTCGAACGTCGAGCGCTGTCCCGTGGGCTCTGGTCTACGCCGGGGGCATGGGGTCGGCAAGACCGCCTGCGGTGTCAACCGGGGGATCGTGACCCCGTCGTAACGGGACTCCACCGTGTTCCGAGCGGGTTTGGGCCGGTACTGGAGCAGCGAGGGCCTCGGCACTAAGCGCTCCGCTGGATGTGCGGCGACGTGTCGGCGTTCGTCTGCGGCGCCGTCGTGGCTGGTCGCGCAGTTCCCCGCGCCCCTTAGCGGCGCTGCCGTACCGCAGCCGACTTCACCGGGTCCGCTTAGAGCAGCGAGGGGACCTCCGTCGCCGCGACCTCCCGTGCCGCCCGCTCCAGCGCGCTCGCCAGCAGCGCCAGGTCCGTCGGGCCGTTGCCCAGCTCCCGCACCGGGCGCCGGGCGGGCGGGTCGCCCATGCGGTGCCAGTCCAGGGGGACCACGGTCGGGCGCAGGGTCGCCGTACGCGGGATGCGTCCCGTGACCCGGCCGCCCTGGAACGCGGTCGTACGGCCGTCCGCCCAGGTCAACCGGCCGCGCCCCGGCGCCGGTTCGTCCGGCCCCGGCGCCACCGCGTCCAGCGTGACCCGCAGCGCCGCCCGCCGGGCCGCCTCCGACTCCGCCGTACGCCCACCGGAGGCCGCCGCGGCGACGAGATGGACGCCGAGCTGCTCACCCTCCCGCGCCACGGCCTCCAGCGCCCGCATCACCGAGCCCGCCGAGGGTCTGCCGGGGGAGCCCAGCGCGGGGGAGACGAGAGCGTCCAGGTCGTCCACGACCACGACGAGTCGAGGCAACGGGGGCGCGGGGTCCGTCTGCTGACGGGCCGCCGCGGGCCGCAGCCGCATGGTGGAGCTGGGCGGGCTGTCGAGGTCGCCGTTCGCGGAGGCTCCCCGCTGCGCGACCATACGGCCCGACAGCTCACGCCCGGTGTGCCACTCCGCGAACCCGGAACGGCCCAGCAACTCGGCCCGCCGCTTCAGCTCGGCGCTCAGCGACTGGGCGAACTCCCGCATCCGCACCGGGTCGTTGGCGGTGAGATGGGTGGTCACATGCGGTACGTCCGTACAGACCCGCAAGCCCTCCCCGTGGCCGCTCCCGCCCGTGCCCACACTGTCCCGGCCGTCCATCAGGACGATGCTCAGCCGGTCCGGCCGTTCAGCGGCGGCCAGCGACGCGACGACCGCCCGCAGCAGTTCCGTACGGCCGCTGCCCGCCGGGCCCTCGATCAGCAGATGCGGTCCCTCGGCCACGAGGTCCGCGCAGACCGGCCCGCGCGGCCCGGCCCCGAGCACGGCCCGCGCCCGTCCGCCGAGCGCCTCCGTGTCGTCCGCCGCGTCCGCCCAACGCGCCATCAGCGACGCCGGGGTGGCCCGCGCCAGCCCCAACTCGTCCAGCAGCCTCGCCATCTGAGGCAACGGCGCGGACACGCGCGCGTGCCGCTCCCCTCCGGCGCCCTCCGTGCGCAACGGCGCCAACGCCCGCGCGAACCGCTCCGCCCAGGCGGGGGAGACGGCGTCCACGGCGGCGATGGTGCCGTGACCGACGGGGCCGGTGGGGTGGGCGGAGAGGGGCTCGGAGAGGGAGGTGGCGTGGGAGGCGGAGTGGGAGGTGAAGTGGCGGGCGGGAGTGCCGTGGTGGGTGGGGGCGGTGCCGGAGGAGGTGTTCTGGTCGGGGCGGGGGCGATCGGCGTGGGTGTGGTCCGCCGTGGCGTGGCCGGTGCGTTCGGTGGTGCCGGTGCGTTCGGCGGGGCCGCTCGTGGACGGTGCCGTCCCGCCCCGCGCCACCCGCAGCAGCCGCAACGCCGTCGCCACATCCCCGCTGAGCAGGGCGACCGCGCCGCACTCCCGGAACGCCGGGGACGCCGCGCACGCCGTCTCGTAGGTCTCCGTCACCGGCGACGCGGGCGAGGCCGGTGCGGTCTCGGCGAGACAGACCACGTGGATCCCGGCCCTCGGCCCCTCATGCGCCAGCCGCGCCACGGCCTCGCGGACATCGGCGCCACCGGGATCGCCGTCCACGAGGAGCACGGTGTACGGCCCCTCGAAGCCGGGCGCCTGGTCGGCGTCGTCGTCCCGGGCCCAGGAGGGGCGCCGGGCCGCGCTCTTGTCCGGGGCGGGCGGTACGGGGGCACTCGCGGTGTGCGGTGTCTCCTCCAGTCGGCGGAGGAGTTCCTCCGTGCGGGCCGTCGCCTGTTCGCGGTCGTACGCGACGAGGAGGCGGCAGTCCTGCCCGTGCCCCGGGCGCAGATGCGGGAGCCAGCCCAGCCAGGACCACTCGGTGGTGCGCTCGGGCAGGGAGCGGGAGCGGTCGGCGCTGATCAGGACTATCTCAAGGGTGTCGGGGGAGTGCAGCGCGGCGAGCTGGGCGACGACCGCGCGGGCCAGTCCGGCGAGCCGCGCGCGCGGACCCGCCAGCCCCAGTGCCCCCACCTCGCGCAGATCGGCGGTGACCGGGACGGCGGGCAGCAGCCCCGAGCCGTCCGGCGCCGCCCGGTCGGCCGTGCCCAGCCGCACGGTGAGCGCTTCCGGGTGACCGGGCCCACGCTCCCACAGGCGGGGCCCCGGTCCCAGCGCCGTCAGCAGCAGCGCCGCCGGGTCCGGCCAGGTCTCCGGCTGGTGCGGGGCGGCAGCCGACGGCGAGGGTGCCGTGTGGGTCGCCGCCTCGTCGTGGGCGCGGGGTCCGTCCGCCGTACCCGGCTCGCCGCGCCCACCGGTCAGCCTCCGCGCCCAGGCACCGAGGCCGCCACGCTTGCGTACGCCGGGCGGTACGTCGGTCCCCCGGAGGGGAGTGCCCTTGCGGCGGCTGCCCGCCGGGACGTCCGTGGCGCGCGCGTGCTCGTCGGTGGCGGCGGGGTCGGTGGCGGCGGGGTCGGCGGCACCGGACTCCGACGACTCGCCGGCCGTGCCGGCGCCGGGATCCGCGAGCCCCGCGGCCACCGCCGTACCGTCGAATGCCGTGGTGCGGGTGGCCTCCGCGGGCGGGCCGACGTCGCCGGCGCCGGTGCGCCCACCCGCCGCCGTACCGCCAAGGGCTCCCGGCCGTCCTCCGTGTGTCTCCCGGTCGCTCCCGGTGCCGGTCACCGCCACCTGGGACACCCGCCGACGCGAGACGGCGCCCTTCGTGTCGTACGGCTGCGCTCCCCTGCTCTCGATCCGGGGCGCCACGCCCTGTCCCGGCACCACGAGCTGCTCCGCACGCCCCCGCTCCACGCCGCGCTGCGCCTGCGCGCCGCCCAGGTCCGCCGGGCCGTACGCGTGCCGGGTCGGTCCGGAAGGCCCCTCCGGACCGGCGGAGGCCTCCGGGTCCAGGTCCGTCACGCGTACGTGGCCCTCGCCGTCCGGGGCCGTGCGCAGGCGTCCGCCCGGGCCGCCGGCGGGGGCGAGGCGGAGGGCGGACTCCCCGATGCGCAGCAACGCGCCCGGCGCGAAGCGGACCGGGCGGGTGCCCACGCGTGTGCCGTCGAGGATCGTGCCGTTGGTGGAGTCGAGGTCGGCGACCGAGACGCGGCCGTCGGGGGCGACGGTGACCGCGCAGTGCAGCCGGGAGACGTCCGGGTCGTCGAGCGGGACGTCGGCGTCGGCGGAGCGGCCGATCTCGACGCGGCCGCCGTGCAGGAGGTGCACCCCGCCCGCGTCCGGGCCCGCGACCACGTCGAGGCGGGTGGGCGCGTCGTCCACCTCGGGGTGCGGCTCGGGGTCGGTGGGGGCGCCGAGGGCGAGCACGGCGCCGTCGGTCAGCGGGGGCTCGCCGAGGGTGCAGCGCTGGGCGTCGAGCCGCTCGGCACCGGCGTACAGCACGGGCTGTCCGGTGCCGGAGGGCGGCGCGCCGTCGCCGGAGACCGCGGAGGCCAGCGCGGACGTTATCGCCGCGAGGGCCGTCCCGGCGGGCGCCGTGACCAGCACGTCGCAGCTCGCGGCACGGCCGGGGGCCGTCTCCGCGGACGGGGCCAGCGGGTCTACGACGGTCAGCCGGATCTGCATCGCCGTCAGCGGTCCCTTCTGCGCGGGCACCCGCGGAACGAGGACGAAGCCACCCCGCGGTCCCCCACACCGCGGACTTCCCCCACCGCCGCACGAGCACATCGGCCAGTACTGAAGGCATCCTCGCACCTGCCACTGACAATGCGCCCGCCCCCCGAGGGCAAGTGATCTTGAATGGTCAGCTCTGCCCCAAAAGTGCCTGACCAGTGCGACGTCGGCGATCACTTGAGATCGGTCACGTCCGCTCCCGGCAACCAAGAGACCGAGGTCGAGCGTCTTTCCTGCGAACAGGCTTCGCAGCGACTACGTAGTGCTTCGGGGGACGGCACTACAGTGGGTCGGAAACGCAGGCAAGCAAGCAGGGAGCGCATGACGTGCGGCCGGTAGGCAGCAAGTACTTCCTCGAGGAGCCGCTCGGACGCGGTGCCACGGGGACCGTCTGGCGAGCCCGCCAGCGCGAGGCCGCGGGCGCCGAGGCGGCCGTGCAGGGCCAGCCCGGTGAGACCGTCGCGATCAAGGTCCTCAAGGAGGAGCTCGCGAGCGATCCGGACATCGTGATGCGGTTCCTGCGGGAGCGCTCCGTCCTGCTCCGGCTGACCCACCCCAACATCGTCCGGGTCCGCGACCTGGTCGTCGAGGGCGATCTGCTGGCCCTGGTCATGGACCTCGTCGAGGGCCCCGACCTGCACCGGTACCTCCGCGAGAACGGGCCCTTCAGCCCCGTCGGCGCCGCCCTGCTCACCGCGCAGATCGCCGACGCGCTCGCCGCGAGCCATGCCGACGGCGTCGTCCACCGCGACCTGAAGCCCGCCAACGTCCTGCTCCAGCAGCACGGCGGCCAGATGCACCCGCTGCTGACCGACTTCGGCATCGCGCGCCTCGCGGACTCTCCCGGCCTGACCCGCACCCACGAGTTCGTCGGCACGCCCGCGTACGTGGCCCCCGAGTCCGCCGAGGGCCGCCCGCAGACCTCCGCCGTCGACATCTACGGCGCCGGCATCCTGCTGTACGAGCTGGTCACCGGCCGTCCGCCGTTCTCCGGCGGCTCCGCCCTGGAAGTCCTCCACCAGCACCTGAGCGCCGAGCCCCGCCGCCCCTCCACGGTCCCGGACCCGCTGTGGACGGTCATAGAGCGCTGTCTGCGCAAGAACCCCGACGACCGGCCCAGCGCCGAGAACCTCGCCCGCGGCCTCCGGGTCGTCGCCGAGGGCGTCGGCGTGCACGCGAACTCCGGGCAGATCGCCGCCGCCGAGAACGTCGCCGCGCTCCTCGTACCCGACCCGGCCCCTGCGGCCGTACCGGGCTCCGTCGACCCCACGCAGGTGCTGCCGCACGGCGCGGGGGCGTACGACCCGAACGCCGCGACCAACGTCCTGCCGCATGTCGGCGCCGCCGACCCCACCGCCGTACTCCCGAACCGCGGCGCGGCCGACCCGACGGCCGTCATGCCGCCGGTGCCGCCCGGCCAGCCGGGACAGCAGGGACAGCATGGCCAGGGCGGGCCCGAGGACCCGCACCCCTGGCAGAACCAGCTGCGCGCCGCCCGCGACCGCAACGAGCAGACGCAGGTCCAGTACCTCGACCCCAACCAGGACCCGCTGCGCCGCCGCCCCCAGCGGCAGGTCCAGCGCCCGCAGCAGCAGCCGCGCCCCCAGCAGCGCCCGCAGCCGCAGCAGCCCCAGCAGGGCTACGGCGGCTATCCGCCGCAGCAGCCTCAGCAACAGCAGCCGCAGCGGTACGCCCCCCAGCCGCAGCCCCAGCAGCCCCCGCAGCGGTACGCACCCCCGCCGCCCCAGCAGCCGCAGCAGCCCCAGCGCGAGCCCCGGCAGCGCAGCGCGAACCCGATGAAGATCCCGGGTCTCGGCTGCCTCAAGGGGTGCCTGTTCACGATCGTCATCCTGTTCGTCGCGGGCTGGCTGATCTGGGAGCTGAGCCCGCTCCAGGACTGGATCGGCACGGGCAAGAGCTACTGGGACCAGATCGGCGACTGGATCGGCACGGTGTCCGGGTGGATCGGGGACCTGGGCGGCTCCTCCGGACAGTGACTCTGGAGATTTGTCGACACCTGGCGGGTGATTTCCGCCTCCGTGGTGAAGGTCGGCTCATCTGACGCGTAGCTTTGTCGCCAACACGCGTCCGTAGGAGCAGCTTTGACACGGAAGATCGGCAGCCGGTACGCCGCCCACCAGATCCTGGGGCGGGGCAGTGCCGGCACGGTGTGGCTGGGTGAGGGGCCCGAGGGGCCCGTCGCCATCAAGCTGCTGCGCGAGGACCTCGCGTCCGACGAGGAGCTCGTCGGCCGGTTCGTCCAGGAGCGCACGGCCCTGCTCGGCCTGGAGCACCCGAACGTCGTCTCGGTCCGTGACCTGGTCGTCGACGGCAACGACCTCGCGCTGGTCATGGACCTGGTCCGCGGCACCGATCTGCGCACCCGCCTGGACCGCGACCGGCGGCTGGCGCCCGAGGCCGCGGTGGCGATCGTCGCGGACATCGCCGACGGGCTCGCGGCCGCGCACGCGGCGGGCGTCGTGCACCGGGACGTCAAGCCGGAGAACGTCCTCCTCGACATGCAGGGCCCGCTGGGCCCCGGCGGCTCGCACCGCGCCCTCCTCACGGACTTCGGCGTCGCGAAGCTCATCGACACCCCGCGCCGGACCCGGGCGACGAAGATCATCGGCACGCCGGACTATCTGGCCCCGGAGATCGTGGAGGGCCTGCCGCCCCGCGCCGCGGTCGACATCTACGCGCTGGCGACCGTCCTCTACGAGCTCCTCGCGGGCTTCACCCCCTTCGGCGGCGGACACCCGGGCGCGGTCCTGCGCCGCCACGTCACCGAGACCGTCGCCCCGCTCCCCGGCATCCCCGACGAGCTCTGGCAGCTGATCGTCCAGTGCCTCGCCAAGGCACCGGCCTCCCGGCTGCGCGCCTCGGAGCTGGGGACACGGCTGCGCGAGCTGCTGCCGCTGGTGGCCGGGATGCCGCCGCTGGACGTGGACGAGCCGGACGCCGACGAGGAGGAGTCCGAGGAGCTCCTGTCCTCCTCGGAGGAGCCGGTCTCCGCGCGCCCGGTACGGCGGGGCGCGGTACCCCTGGTCCCGGGCGCGAAGCCCGCCGACTCCAACCGCGACACCCATACGTCGATGAGGGTGCCGGCACCCGACGAGCTGGCGGGGGGCGCGCACGGCACGGCACGGGTGCCGAGGGCGGCGGGCGCGCCGCGGCCGGGCTCCGCGCGCAACCGGGCGGCCACGCGCCGGCGCCGGGTGGTGGTGAGCGTGGCGGCGGTGGTGCTGGTGGCCGCGGCCGGGGTCGGCACATGGGCCGCGACCTCGGGGGACGACTCCGGGACCCCCCAGGACACGAAGAACTCGGCGCCGGCGTCTCCGTGACGGCCGGTGGGGGTGCGCGTCCGGTTGCTCGCCCCCGCCGCCCCTACCCGTCCCATCCCTGGGGGCTGTGCCCCCAGACCCCCCTTCGGCCCTCAAGGGGCCTCGTCCTCAAACGCCGGACGGGCTGGGAGGCCGCACTCGACGCCCGCCCGGCCGAGGTCGGTTGCCACAGCCGTTAGGCTGGAGGCGTGGCAGTCGTCGATGTATCCGAAGAGCTCAAGTCCCTCTCCTCGACCATGGAGTCGATCGAGGCCGTTCTGGACCTCGACAAGCTGAGGGCAGACATCGCCGTGCTCGAGGAGCAGGCGGCCGCGCCGTCCCTGTGGGACAACCCGGACGAGGCGCAGAAGATCACCAGCAAGCTCTCCCACCTCCAGGCGGAGGTGCGGAAGGCCGAGGCCCTGCGCGGGCGGATCGACGATCTGTCCGTGCTCTTCGAGATGGCCGAGGAGGAGGACGACCCGGACACCCGCGCCGAGGCGGAGTCCGAGCTGGCCTCCGTGAAGAAGGCGCTGGACGAGATGGAGGTCCGGACGCTGCTGAGCGGTGAGTACGACGCCCGTGAGGCGCTCGTCAACATCCGCGCCGAGGCCGGTGGCGTCGACGCCGCCGACTTCGCCGAGCAGCTCCAGCGCATGTACCTGCGCTGGGCCGAGCGCCACGGCTACAAGACCGAGATCTACGAGACGTCGTACGCCGAAGAGGCCGGCATCAAGTCGACCACCTTCGCCGTGCAGGTGCCGTACGCCTACGGCACGCTCTCCGTCGAGCAGGGCACCCACCGTCTCGTGCGGATCTCGCCCTTCGACAACCAGGGCCGCCGTCAGACCTCCTTCGCGGGTGTCGAGGTGCTCCCGGTCGTCGAGCAGACCGACCATGTCGAGATCGACGAGTCGGACCTGCGCGTGGACGTCTACCGTTCCTCCGGTCCCGGCGGCCAGGGCGTGAACACCACGGACTCCGCGGTCCGGCTGACCCACCTGCCCACCGGCATCGTGGTCTCCTGCCAGAACGAGCGCTCGCAGATCCAGAACAAGGCCACCGCCATGAACGTCCTCCAGGCGAAGCTGCTGGAGCGGCAGCGCCAGGAGGAGCGGGCCAAGATGGACGCCCTCAAGGACGGCGGCAGTTCCTGGGGCAACCAGATGCGTTCGTACGTCCTGCACCCGTACCAGATGGTGAAGGACCTGCGCACCGAGTTCGAGGTCGGAAATCCGCAGGCCGTGCTCGACGGCGAGATCGACGGTTTCCTCGAGGCCGGAATTCGCTGGCGCAAGCAGCAGGAGAAGTAACCGACAGGGATTTGTCGACAAGGCAACTGCCGCCGACCCGGCGGCAGTTGCCTTTTGCGTACCCGGATGTCTGGGTTTTACATCACACTCACAGGCTCTGTTCCCCGGCAAAGAACCCTTACCCGGACATCGCGTACGCAACGGCCTTGACGTTGCTTTGAAAAATGGGAAGGGTAAAGCGTGGCATGCGTATCTCTGGGGCGCATGTGAACCGGGGGAGTTGAGCCCTGCCACCCCCGTCGATCACGGCCCCGAGCGCCGCCTCACTGACGATGAGCTACTGGGGGTAGCAACCTTATGACCAAGAAGACGCGGATCCGGATCGCGCGCATAGCCGCCGGTGCCGTGATCGCGGCCGGTGCCTCGCTGACCGCGGCCGGTGCCGCATCCGCGCTGGAGATCGACGTCAACGTCGCCGGTGTCGGCGTCAACGTCAGCACCGAAGCCGACGACGAGACGCCGCCCGCCCCGGAGCCGCCGGTGTCGAGCCCGCCGGCCACCGAGATCCCGACCGAGGAGCCGCCCACGCAGGAGCCTCCCACCGAGGAGCCGCCCATCACCGAGGAGCCCACGGAAGAGCCCACCGAGCCGACCGAGGACCCCACTGAGGAGCCCTCCGAGGACCCGACCGACGACGGCGGGGACAGCGGCAGCGACGACGGCGGCAACGGCGGCGGCGGGAACAACGCCGACCCCGACGGCGGCTCCGACACCTCCGCGCAGGAAGAGGGCACCTCCGCCCTCACCGACACCGGCTCGGACACCGCGGCCCAGGGCAGCGGCGGCGAGCTCGCCGAGACCGGCGCCGCGCAGACCACCTTCCTGCTGCTCGGTGCCGCGACGATGATCGCCGGCGGTATCGGCTTCCGCATCCTGCCGCGCCTCGTGGGCGGCCGCGGCGGCGCTGCCGCCTGACGGTAGCCACGCGCACACGCCAGGTGCGCACGTAACACGACGAGGGGCCCGGAGCGCGCTACGCGCTCCGGGCCCCTCGGTCGTTCGGTGCGGCGGCTACGCGGTCTGGTGGGCCAGCAGGGCCACCGCCGCGATCAGCACCGCCAGCAGGGCGATCAGCGCCATCGGGTTGAGCTGGGCGAACAGGTTGTCCTGCGACAGCCGCTCGCGGTTCGCGCGGCAGACGGGGCAGCGGCCCTCATTGACGGGCGCCGCGCAGTTGGCGCACACCAGCCGGTCGTACGTCATGCGCTCGCCCTCCTAGTGCCGGTTCCACCAAGAGAACGTTCCCCGGACGCGGAACGTTCCCCCCTCCACTGTGCCAGGTTCCCCGGGAAACGGCTCGGCGCTCCGGGAGGGGCACCCCTGGGCAGGTACACATAACGCACATCTGTTGCGGAACCGCAACCGGTGCCTGCGCTCGCACACCCCGGTCGCGTATGGTCACGCACATCTACCCCCGGCCAACCGTGGTGCATCCGTGATCCGATTCGACAACGTCTCCAAGGTCTACCCCAAGCAGACCCGCCCCGCACTCAGGGATGTCTCCCTGGAAGTGGAGAAGGGCGAGTTCGTGTTCCTCGTGGGGTCCTCCGGCTCCGGAAAGTCCACCTTCCTGCGGCTGATCCTCCGCGAGGAGCGGTGCAGCCACGGCCAGGTGCACGTCCTGGGCAAGGACCTCGCGCGCGTCTCCAACTGGAAGGTGCCGCAGATCCGGCGCCAGCTCGGCACGGTCTTCCAGGACTTCCGGCTGCTGCCGAACAAGACGGTCGCCGAGAACGTGGCCTTCGCCCAGGAGGTCATCGGCAAGTCGAAGGGCGAGATCCGCAAGTCCGTGCCCCAGGTGCTCGACCTCGTCGGGCTCGGCGGCAAGGAGGAGCGCATGCCCGGTGAGCTGTCCGGCGGTGAGCAGCAGCGCGTCGCCATCGCGCGGGCCTTCGTCAACCGGCCCAAGCTGCTCATCTGCGACGAGCCCACCGGCAACCTCGACCCGCAGACCTCGGTCGGCATCATGAAGCTCCTCGACCGGATCAACCGGACGGGCACCACCGTGGTGATGGCCACGCACGACCAGAACATCGTGGACCAGATGCGCAAGCGCGTCATCGAGCTGGAGCAGGGCCGCCTCGTCCGCGACCAGGCGCGCGGCGTCTACGGCTACCAGCACTGACCGCCCCGTCCACGGAAAGGCTCAACCAGACGCCATGCGCGCCCAGTTCGTACTGTCCGAGATCGGTGTCGGTCTCCGCCGCAATCTGACCATGACCTTCGCGGTCATCGTCTCCGTAGCCCTGTCCCTGGCCCTCTTCGGTGGCTCGCTCCTGATGAGCGACCAGGTCAACACGATGAAGGGCTACTGGTACGACAAGGTCAACGTCTCGGTCTTCCTCTGCAACAAGAGCGACGCCGAGTCGGACCCCAACTGCGCCAAGGGCGCGGTCACCGCCGACCAGAAGAAGGAGATCCTCGGCGACATCGACAAGATGTCCGTCGTCGAGAAGGTCACCTACGAGTCCCAGGACCAGGCGTACAAGCACTACAAGGAGCAGTTCGGCGACTCCCCGCTGGCCGCCTCCCTCACGCCGGACCAGATGCAGGAGTCGTACCGCATCAAGCTGAAGGACCCGGAGAAGTACCAGGTCGTCGCGACCGCCTTCGACGGCCGGGACGGCGTGCAGTCCGTGCAGGACCAGAAGGGCATCCTGGACAACCTCTTCGGTCTCCTCAACGGCATGAACTGGGCCGCGCGCGCGGTGATGGCCCTCATGCTGGTCGTCGCCCTGATGCTGATCGTCAACACGGTGCGTGTCTCGGCGTTCAGCCGCCGGCGTGAGACCGGGATCATGCGCCTGGTCGGCGCCTCGGGCTTCTACATCCAGGCCCCGTTCATCATGGAGGCCGCCGTCGCCGGTCTCATCGGAGGCACGGTCGCCTGCGGATTCCTCGTGGTCGCCCGGTACTTCATCATCGACCACGGGCTGGCCCTGTCCGAGAAGCTCAACCTGATCAACTTCATCGGCTGGGACGCCGTCCTGACGAAACTCCCGCTCATCCTGGCGACGAGCCTGCTGATGCCCGCCCTGGCCGCGTTCTTCGCGTTGCGCAAGTACCTGAGGGTGTGACACACGCCAAGAGGGCCGTACGGTCAACCGACCGTGCGGCCCTTCGCGTTGTCCTAGACTCACCCGCATGTCAGGCCGAGACCTGTTCTGTCAGCCCCGCCGCTTCGGCCGCGGGGCGGCCCTGACGTTGGTGTTCGCGAGTGTGCTGGTCGCGGGGGCGGCGACGGGGTCGCTGCCCGAGAGCGACCGGAAAAGCCCGCAGGGCGGGGTCGGTTCGGCCACCCAGGCCGGGCACCACGAGAACGTCGCCGAGGCCGCCGCCGAGGCGATGGCCGCCGGGAAGTCCCCCATGGAGGCCGCCGAGCGGGCCGTGAGCCGCAGCGGGGACCGCTGGGGGGCGGTGTACTCGCGGGGCGAGTACGAGGAGTTCGAGGAGGCCCTCGACGGCCGCTACACCGGCGTCGGACTCTGGGCCCGCCGGGAGCGCGACGGCCGTATCGAGGTCACCAAGGTGCGGGCCGGGTCGCCCGCCGCCGGCGCGGGGATCCGGGCCGGCGACCGGCTGCGGACCATCGACGGGGCCAAGGTGGACGGCCGGCCGGTCACCGAGGTGGTCTCCTTACTGCGCGGCGACGCCACCGACGCGGCCGCCGGTACGGCCGTGACCGTGGGCCTGGAACGCGGCACGCGCGCGTGGAGCGAGACCCTGCGCCGCGCCAGTCTGTCCACGGACTCGGTCACCGTTCGACAGCTCGCCGACGGCATCACCGTCATCAAGATCGACTCGTTCACCAAGGGCTCAGGCGACGCCGTCCGCGCCGCCGTACGAGAGGCCCCCGCCGCCTCCGGCATCCTCCTCGACCTCCGCGGCAACTCCGGCGGACTGGTCACCGAGGCCGTCACCGCCGCCTCCGCCTTCCTCGACGGCGGCCTCGTCGCCACCTACGACGTCGAAGGCGCCCAGCAGGCCCTGCACGCCGACCCCGGCGGCGACACCACCAGACCCCTGGTCGCGCTCGTCGACGGCGGCACGATGAGCGCGGCCGAGCTGCTCACCGGCGCGTTGCAGGACCGGGGACGGGCGGTGGTCGTGGGCTCCCGCACCTTCGGCAAGGGCTCGGTGCAGATGCCCAGCCGGCTCCCCGACGGCTCCGTCGCCGAGCTGACCGTCGGCCACTACCGCACCCCCTCGGGGCGCGGCGTCGACGGCAAGGGCATCACCCCGGACCTGGACGCGGACCAGCGGGTCCTGGAGCGGGCGGAGACCGTTCTCAGCGGGCTGGGACCCGCGTCGTAAACGACTTCCCGTCCACCCCCTCCGTAGTGCGAAAATGGACGGCACTATGAGCAAGGGAATGTACGTACCGAAGGAGTCCCAGCCCAAGCAGGGCGGGGCCGCCGCCAAGGCGCAGGACGGCGAGAAGGGCGGCAAGAAGAAGATCGTCGCCCAGAACAAGAAGGCCCGGCACGACTACGCCATCATCGACACCTACGAGGCCGGCATCGTGCTCAGCGGCACCGAGGTGAAGTCGCTGCGCCAGGGCCGGACCTCGCTGACCGACGGCTTCGTCCAGATCGACGGGGGCGAGGCGTGGCTGCACAACGCCCACATCCCCGAGTACGCGCAGGGCACCTGGACCAACCACTCCGCGCGCCGCAAGCGCAAGCTGCTGCTGCACCGCGAGGAGATCGACAAGCTGGAGTCCAAGACCCAGGAGACGGGTCACACGATCGTGCCCCTCTCGGTGTACTTCAAGGACGGCCGGGCCAAGGCCGAGATCGCGCTCGCGCGAGGAAAGAAGGAGTACGACAAGCGCCAGACCCTGCGGGAGAAGCAGGACCGGCGGGAGTCGGACCGGGCCATCGCGGCGGCGAAGCGCAGGCAGCGGGGTCAGTAGGGGCCCGTAGGGAGCCGTAGGGGCCAGTAGGAATAGGCTGGCATCGGCGTGCGTTGGTCACGTACGATGGGTACCGCACCTCACCGAGGGTGCGCGCCTCTCGTTGAGGGGCATTGACAAAACAACATGGGGATGATCGGTTTCGACAGCGGCTGTCGAAGCAGGGGAAGCGAGCCGAGGAAGCGGCAATGATCTCGTAAACCATATGTCGCAACCAATAATCGCCAATTCCAAGAGCGATTCCCGCGCCTTCGCCCTCGCTGCCTAATTAGGTAGCGAGAGAAGGCCCTTAACGGGTGTCAGCCCGGGAGTGTTCCCGACCCGGATCCTGGCATAATCTAGGGGACTAAACCGTTCGGCCCGGTCACGGGGCCGGACGGGAAAACAAACAGTGACTGGGCCCGTCGGCGACTTGTTCGCGTGATCGCCGGGGCCGAGAAAATCACAGCGAACTGCGCTCGGAGAAGTCCTGATTCCGCACCGTTGGACGCGGGTTCGATTCCCGCCATCTCCACTCGTCCCTTCGGGGACAACCCCATGTTTCTCAATGAACACAGTGGCAAAAGCCTCGTCGCTATTCAGCGGCGGGGCTTTTGTCATTCCCCGCCCTTGGGATTCTGTGACACGCCTGTGACGGGAGATGTGGTGGGGTGGGCGAATGCCTCTCGTCGCGCGCACTGTTCCCGTCGCTTTCGCCGGTGTCCTGTTCCTCACCGCGTGCGGTACACAGACCGCCTCGCAGGGCGTCGGGGGACCGGGTACCGCCACCGCTTCCTGCCCGCCGTACTCCCAGCAGTCCGAGGACGTGAAGATCACCGGCTGCACGACCGCCCGCACCGTCACCTTCCAGGTCACCAATCCCGAGGCGAAGACGGCCACTTACACGGTGACCTTCGCGTTCCGCACGGCAGCCGGCGCCGAGAACGTCACGCGGACCGTCGAGGCCGTCGGCCCGGGCCGGACCGTCAAGGGAACCGTCGAGGCACCCGAGCTCGCCTCCGTGGTGTCCGGCGTCGAGGTGGGCAAGGTGCGCAGCGTGCCCGTCGACGAGGCCTCGTCCGCGTCGGGGCCGTGCCCGGCGTCCGGGGTGCATGTCTACGCCGATGAGGGGGACGCTGCGATGGGGCTGCGGGTCGTCGGCCTGCATCTCGTCAACTGCGGCACCCGGCCGTACCGGCTCGACGGCTACCCCGAGCTCCAACTCCTCGACGAGGACCACGAGTCCGTCGACGGCGTACGGCTCCTGCGCGGCACCGAGCAGATCAGCACCGCCTTGGGCGGGGAGGGCAGCCCGACCCCCGTCGTGCTCCAGCCCGGCGAGGCGGCGCAGACGACGATCGCGTGGCGGAACACGACCGAGGCCGGTGTCGGCGACCCCGTGAACGCGCCGTACGTCCGGGTACGGCCGAAGACGGGCGCCGCCCCCGTGACGGTGGTCCCGGAACTGGACCTCGGGACGACGGGGAAGCTGGGCGTGGGGCCCTGGAAGGCCGCCGAGACCTCCCGGTGACCGCACTCCTCGCCGCCCTCGTCTGCGTCCTCGTCTGCGCCGTCGTACTGATCGCGCTGGCCGGACTCCTCACCCATCCCCGGCTGCCGACCTGGGCGAAGGTCAGCGTGTTCGTCACGGTTCCGGTGGCGGCGGTGGCGTGGCTGCTGGTCGTCTCGGCGGACGACACGATCAAGGATCCCGGAGAGGATCCGTGCACGATGTACTACGGCGGCGGTGTCGGCGTCTCCAAGGCTTTCCCTCCGCAGGCGTACTGCCTGCACGAGGACGGCAGCACCTACGACCTCGCCACCGGAGCCCAGGCCGTGTTCTGGGTCTGCTTCGTCGTGAGTGCGCTGCTACTCGCCGCCGGGCTGTGGAATGCCGTGAGGGATCCCACGTCGCTGGTACGGCGGTTCCAGCTGACCGACGGGTGAACCACCATGCTGGGACCGCCCGTTGTGGTGCCCCGCCCCATGTCGACGGATCGTCCGCGCTTCTACGGTCCCTCCCCATGACACAGACCAGAGCCGCGACCCTGCTCACCGTCCTGACGGCACTTCTCGCCGTCCTCCTCACTCCCTCGCCCGCCTCCGCCGCCTCCCTCCAGGAGGTCACCGGGTTCGGCAGCAACCCGGGCGCGCTGCGGATGTTCCGCTACGTGCCCGACGGGCTGCCCGCCGGGCGGCCGGTCGTCGTCGCGCTGCACGGGTGCACGCAGAACGCGTCCGGGTACGGCACCGGCAGCGGGTGGACGGAGCTCGCCGACCGGTGGGGGTTCTCCGTGGTGCTGCCGCAGCAGCAGTCCGCGAACAA
Organism: Streptomyces sp. NPDC046909; assembly: GCF_040644695.1. Classification (NCBI taxonomy): domain Bacteria; kingdom Bacillati; phylum Actinomycetota; class Actinomycetes; order Kitasatosporales; family Streptomycetaceae; genus Streptomyces; species Streptomyces sp. NPDC046909. Next base: position 62,910 of record NZ_JBEYXC010000030.1, read on the forward strand.
CGCCTCGCTGTGCTTCAACTGGTTCCAGAGCGGTGACATCGCGCGCGGTCAGGGCGAGGCCGCGTCCGTCGCGCAGATGGTGGAGCGGCAGGTCGGGGACGTGTCCGGAGGGCCGGTGTATGTCACCGGGCTGTCCGCCGGGGGCGGGTTCGCCGCCGTGATGATGGCCGCGTACCCGGAGAAGTTCGCCGCCGGCGGCATCGTCGCCGGGCTGCCGTACGGGTGTGCGCAGGCCGCCGGGTCGCCGTATGTGTGCATGTACGTCGGGGCCACGCAGACCCCGGACCAGTGGGGCGACCGGGTGCGGGCCGCGCGGCCGGGGTACACCGGGCCCTGGCCGACGCTGGTCGCCTTCCAGGGGACGGCCGACTACACGGTGAAGCCCGTCAACATGACCGATCTGGTCGAGCAGTGGACCGATGTGCGGGGCGCCGACCAGACCGCGGACGTGAGTGACACCGTCGCCGGGTATCCGCACCGGACGTACCAGGACGCGAGTGGTGTCGCCGCCGTCGAGACGTACAGCATCACCGGGATGGGGCACGGGCAGCCCGTCGATCCGGGGACCGGGAGCGGGCAGTGCGGGACGGCCGGGGCGTACATCCTCGACGTCAACCTGTGCGCCGCTTACCGGATGGGTGCCGCGTGGGGACTGAACGGCTGAACGGCTGAGAGGCGTTCTGGTGACGGGCGCCTGGATCCGGAATGCTCGGCCGATATGAACTCCCATAGAGGCAAGTGGACTTGGGCCCTCACGGTGGCACTCGTCGCCGCCGTCCTCGGCCCCGGCGCGCAGGCCGGAGCGGACTCCGACCGTTCCGGCCTGCCCGAAGCCATCGACACCATCCTCGGGGACAGCCGGATGGAGGGCGGGGTCGCGAGTGTCGTCGTCGCCGACGCGGCGAGCGGTGAGGTGCTGTACCAGCATCTGCCGACCACTCGGCTGATGCCCGCCTCCAACACCAAGCTGCCCACCTCGGCCGCGGCGATGGAGATCCTCGGCCCCGACTACCGGTTCACCACCGATGTGCTGGCGGGCGGGCGGCGGTACGGGTCCGTGCTCCGCGGCGATCTCTATCTGCGCGGCACCGGCGACCCGACCCTGCTCGCCGCCGACTACGACGAGCTCGCCGCCCAGGTCGCCGCGTCCGGCGTCACCCGCGTCGAGGGGCGGCTGATCGCCGACGACACCCGGTTCGACGCGCAGCGGCTGGGGAGCGACTGGGCCAACGACGACGAGCCCTACTACTACGCGGCGCAGATCAGCGCGCTCAGCGTGGCGCCGGACACCGACTACGACACCGGGACCGTCATCGTGACGGTGGCGCCGGGCGCGGCGGCGGGGGACAAGCCCGTCGTCACCGTCACGCCCGACACCGACTACGTCCACATCGACCTGCGGGCCACGACGGTCGCCGCCGGGGGCGCGAACGACCTCACCGTCGAGCGTGCGCACGGCACCAATGACATTGTCGTCAGCGGTACGACGCCCGTGGGCGGCGCCGGTGCCAAGGAGTGGTCGACGGTGTGGGAGCCCACCGGATACGCGGCCGACGTCTTCCGCGCCGCGCTCGCCGACCACGGGGTCAAGGTCACCGGACCGACCCGGCCGGGACGCCAGACTCCGGCCACCGCAAGGCAGTTGGCCACGCATGACTCCATGCCGCTCAAGGACCTGCTCATCCCGTTCATGAAGCTCTCCAACAACATGCACGCCGAGATCCTCACCAAGGCCATGGGGTACGAGGTGTCGAAGCAGGGGAGTTGGAGCGCCGGGCTCGCCGCGATCAGCGGATACCTCAAGGGCGTCGGCGTCGATGTGACCAAGGTGCGCCAGGTCGACGGGTCGGGACTGTCGCGCAGGGACAACTTCCCCGCCACGCAGCTCGCGAAGCTGCTTCTCGCCGTGCGCGCCGAGCCCTGGTACGCGGAGTGGAAGCGCTCGTTGCCGGTCGCCTGCGATCCGGACCGGTTCGTCGGAGGCACCCTGCGGTCGCGGATGTGCGGGACGCCCGCCGCGCTCAACGCCCGTGCGAAGACAGGGTCGTTGACTGGGGCGTCCGGGCTTTCCGGGTACGTCACGGGCGCCGACGGACGTGAGTTGGTCTTCAGCATCGTCCTCAACAACTATCTGGCGTCCTCCGTGAAGCCGCTGGAGGACGCCATCGTGGTCACGCTCGCTAAGTCGACCGAGGAGGCCGCGACGCTGGTCGCGCCGAAGTCGGCCCGGGGCAGCGACCTAGAGTGCGCGTGGCGCAAGCCCGTGCTCTGTTAGGGAGCTTGAGACAACGGGCCTGCGCCACCCGGCCGACTCAGCGCAGACGGAACGTCGCCAGGCGCAGGCCCTCCCCCTTCAGCACCAGGTACACATCGGTACGGCCCTTCGCCGCCCGCGAGAGGTCGGCGGTCACCGTCTCATAGGCGTACGGCGATGAGGTGCCGCCGAAGTCCGCCGTACCGGCGAGGGTGCCGGTCGGAGAGCCGAGCCGGACCTCGATCGTGCCGGCGGAACCGGCCGCTCGGGCGGTGAACTTCGCCGCTCCCGAGGCGAGTTGGGCGTCCCCGAACTTCAGCCACGCCCCATCCGCCGTCACCCCCACCGCCGTACCGCGTTCCTTCGACTCGTCGACGAGGCGCGTGCCCTCGTAGTCGTCGAAGTTCTCGGCGCGGGTGGTGCGGGACAGGTCGCGGGCCGGGATGGTCTCGCCGGAGACCTGCCAGGTGGTGCGGGCGCGGATGTCGGCGGAGGAGGCGCCGACGAGGATGTCGTAAGTGCCGCTCTCCACCGTCCACTTGGAGCGGGTGACGTCCCAGTGGGCGAGGTCCTTCTTCGCCAGCTTCAACTTGACCGTCTTCGTCTCTCCCGGCTTCAGCGAGACCCGCTGGAAGGACTCCAGCTGCTTCAGGGGCTGCTTGTCGCGGGAGACGCGCTGGTGGGCGTAGAGCTGGACGACCTCGGCGCCGGAGCGGGCGCCGGTGTTGGTGACCTTCACCTCGTAGCCGCCGGGCACGGGCTTCAGGGAGCCGTAGCGGAAGGAGGTGTAGGAGAGGCCGTAGCCGAAGGGGTAGAGGGGGCTGCCCTTGAAGTACTGGTAGGTGCGGTCGGACTTGATGATGTCGTAGTCGAGGATCGACGGGAGGTCCGACTCGGCTCGGTACCAGGTCTGGGTGAGGCGCCCGGAGGGGTTGGCGTCGCCGTAGAGGAGGTCGGCGAGGGCGTTGCCGGTCTCCTGGCCCGCGTGGGAGGTCCACAGGAGGGCCGGGACGTCCTGCTGAAGCGAGCCGAGCGTGGTCGGATAGCTGTTCTCGACGATCACGACCGTCTTCGGGTTGGCCGCGCGCACCGCCTTGACCAGGGCTTCCTGTGCCGGTGCCAGGCTCATGTCGGTGCGGTCGTGGGCCTCGCGGCCGTTGATCGACGGGTTGGAGCCGACCACGACCACCGCCGCGTCCTTGCCCTTCACGGCGGCCACGGCCGCGTCGACACCGCTGCGGACGACGTCCTTGGTGTAGTGCGCGGCGGCGTCCTTGGCGACCAGGCCGAGCGTGCCGTCCGTGCCGGTGGGGCCGAGGTAGACGGGGTTGCCCCACCAGGATTCCTCGGTCTCGTAACCGGCGTAGCGCAGCAGGTAGGTGCCGTCCGGCTGCTCCTCCAGCTTGAACTGCTGCTGGGCGAACCAACCGCCGGGCTGGACCTGGTCGTTGACGAAGCTGGACCAGTTGTAGCCGACGTACTTGCCGTTGGCGGCGGAGCGCAGGGTGACCACGCCCGAGCCCCAGTCGAAGACGTCGAACTCCGTGGCCGCACCTGATCCGGCCGTCTCCTTCAGCGGCTCGCCGTCCGCGTCCGTGCCCGCCGTGACGTACTCGCCGGTCGCCGCGTTCTTCAGCGCGATCCGGTCGACGCCCTCGCTCTGCGCGACCTGGGAGACGCCGAGCTTGGCCGCGATCCCGTCGGCCGGTGTGACCTTGTACGGGAGCGTGCCCGAGTACCAGTCGCTGTAGAGGGTGTCGGCGAGCGGGCCGACCACGGCGACGTCCTTCGCGGACTTCTTCAGCGGCAGCGTGCCCGACTGGTTCTTCAGCAGCACCGCGCCCTCGGTCGCCGCCTCGCGCGCCAGCTTCTGATGGGCCGGGCTGTTGATGACGGACTTGTCGATCGAGCCGTACTTGCCGCCGCCCGGGTCGAATTCACCGAGCCGGACACGGACGGACAGGATGTGCCCGGCGGCGTCGTCGACATCGGACTCCTTCAACAGCCCTTGCTGAAGCGCCGAGTTGATCGCGCCCGTCGTCACCGACGAGTCCGCGTCGTTGTCCGTGAAGCTGTCGATACCGGCCTTCACGGCCGCCGCGTCGCCCTCCGTCACGCTCGGGTAGTACCGCTGGTCGCCGGGGAGGTTGCCGGGCGCGAAGGCGTCGGTGACGTTCAGCAGGTCGTACGAGGTCCACTTCCGCACGACCTCGTCGAGATCCGGATTCACCGTGTTCGGGCGGCCGTTGACCAGGTTGTACGAGGACATCACTCCCGTCGCCGCGTTCGCCTCGATCGCCGGTTTGAAGGCCGCCTCGTCGTACTCCTCGGCCACGCGCGGGCGCAGGTCGGAGGAGGTGGTGGTGCGGTGCCACTCGTTGTTGTTGGCGAGGTAGTGCTTGATGGTGGGGGCCGTCTTCAGATGGTCCGGGTCGCCGCCCGTCAGGCCCTCGCCGTACGCGGTCGACAGCGCGCCGGTGAGTTCGGGGTCCTCGCTGTAGCCCTCCTCGTTGCGGCCCCAGCGCGGGTCGCGGAGCAGATTCACCACCGGGGCCCAGAGGTTGAGGCCCCAGCCGGCCGGGCGTTCCTGCTGGAAGCCGCGCGCCTCGTCGCCGACGGCCGAGCCGACCTGTTCCATCAGGGCCGGGTCCCAGGTCGAGGCGAGCCCGATGGCCTGCGGGAAGACGGTGGTCTCGCCGAGCCAGGCGACGCCGTGCAGGGCCTCGGTGCCGGTGCGGAAGGACTGGATGCCCAGGCGGGGGATGGCGGGCTGGTACTGGTGAAGGAGGGAGATCTTCTCGTCGAGGGTCAGCCGGCCCAGCAGGTCGTCCACCCGCTGGTCCACGGTGAGGGAGGGGTCGCGGAAGGGGTACGTCTCCTCCGCGTGGGAGGGGACCGTGGCACCGAGCCCCGCGATCAGGGCCAGCGCCACGACCAAGGTGGTTCTCCTGCGTCTCTTGCTGCCTTTCATGTCACGGCTCCTTCAAGTAGGGCCTTGCACAGGGGCATCTGTGGGGCTCAGGGCGCGTTCCTCGGTGCCGTACTGGCGCGTTCCGTCATCCGCGGCGGCAGCAGCGTGGCCTCGGGGACCGACTTCTGGTCGAGCTTCTTCATCAGCAACTCCACGGCCCGGCTGCCGACTTCCGCCGACGGCAGGGCGACCGAGGTGACCGGGACGCGGAGGTTCTCGGCGAGTTCGTCGGGGCAGATGGCGGTGATCGAGAGGTCGGCGGGGACGCGCAGGCCGAGGCCCTCGAAGGCGTCGATCAGCGGTTCCAGGATCGCCTCGTTGTGGACGACGACCCCCGTCAACGCGGGCTGCTCGCGCAGCAGTTGCTCGGCGACCTCGCGGGCGGCGGCGGGCGCGGCCTCGCACGGGTGGACCGAGGAGGCGAGGCGCCCCCGGTCGGCGGCGGCGGTGAACCCCTGGACCACCCGCTGCGCGAACGCGGTCTGCCGGACGTACACCTCCGGCGGTGACCCCACCAACGCCACCACCCGGTGCCCGAGCCGCGCCAGATGCTCCACGCACGCCTCACCGGCCGCCTTGAAGTCGAGGTCGATACAGGTCAGCCCGTCCGCCTCCGCCGGGAAGCCGATCATCACCGACGGCCGGTCAAGGGAGCGCAGCAACGGCAGCCGGGGGTCGTCGAGTTGGACGTCCATCACGATCAGCGCGTCCACCAGCGCCGAGTCCGCGACCCGCCGCAGCCCGTCGTCGCCCTCCTCCTGGGTCAGCAGCAGGACGTCATGGTCGTACCGCCGTGCCGTCGTCACGACCGACACCGCGAACTGCATGACGACGGGGACGTGGATGCCGGTCCGTAAGGGCACCACCAGCGCGAGGACGTTGGAGCGACTGCTGGCCAGGGCGCGGGCGCCCGCGTGCGGCCGGTAGCCCAGTTCGCGGGCGGCGGCCTCGACGCGCCGCCGGGTCTCCTCGGAGATGGGGCGTTTGCCGCTGAGGGCGTACGACACCGTGCTGGGGGAGACCCCGGCGTGCCGGGCCACGTCAGTGATCTTCACCATCAGCCCAGCTCCACCGTGAGAAACCCGGTCCCGGCCTGCGCCCGCACGACCCGCTCCCCGGCCGCGAGCGCCCACGGCGCCGAGGGGTCGGCGCACGACGCCCGCAGCGTGTCCCCTTCGCGTACGACGGTGTAGGCCACGTCCCCGACCCGTACCGTCACCCGCGCGCCCCGCTCCAGGCCGTACGCGCGCAGCGTCACTCCGTCGGCGTGGTCGTAGTCGGGCCGGTCGGCCACCGCGCCCACCGGGATCACCGCGCCGGGCCGCACCAGCAGCGGCACACTGAGGAAGTCGTGCCGCTCCCGGACCCAGCGCGGGCCCGTGACCGTCTCGCCGCTCACGAAGTGGGTCCAGGTCCCCTCGGGCACGTAGTACGCCACGTCCCCGTCGTCGCTGAACACCGGCGCCACCAGCAGATCGGGCCCGAGCATGTACTGCCGCTCCAGATGCGCGCACCCGGGGTCGTCCGGGAACTCCAGGACCATCGCCCGCATGACCGGCGTGCCCTCGGTGTGGGCGGTGCGGGCGGCCTCGTACAGGTAGGGCATGAGCTGGAGCTTGAGGCGGGTGAAGTGCCGCAGCACGTCCACCGACTCCTCGTCGAAGAGCCACGGGACGCGATAGGACGAGCTGCCGTGGAGGCGGCTGTGGGAGGACAGGAGCCCGAACGCCAGCCAGCGCTTGAAGAGTTCGGGGGTCGGGGTCCCCTCGAAGCCGCCGATGTCATGGCTCCAGAACCCGAACCCGGAGAGGCCGAGCGACAGTCCGCCGCGCAGTGACTCGGCCATCGACTCGTAGGTCGCCTCGCAGTCGCCGCCCCAGTGGACCGGGAACTTCTGGCTGCCGGCCGTCGCCGAGCGGGCGAAGACGACCGCCTCCTCCTCGCCCCGCTGCTTGCGCAGGACGTCGAAGACCGTGCGGTTGTACAGGTAGGTGTAGTAGTTGTGCATCCGCTCCGGGTCGGAGCCGTCGGACCACTCCACGTCCAGCGGCACCCGCTCGCCGAAGTCGGTCTTGAAGCAGTCGACGCCCTGCGCGAGCAGCCCCTCCAGCTTCGACGCGTACCACTCGCGCGCCGCCGGGCTCGTGAAGTCCACGAACGCCATCCCCGGCTGCCAGTGGTCCCACTGCCAGACCCGCCCGTCCGGCCGTTTCAGCAGATGGCCGAGCGCCTTGCCCTCGGCGAAGAGCGGGGAGCGCTGGGCGATGTACGGGTTGATCCACACGCACACCCGCAGCCCCTTGGCCTTCAGCCGCTTGAGCATGCCCTCCGGGTCCGGGAAGACCCGGGGGTCCCACTCGAAGTCGCACCAGTTGTGCTCACGCATCCAGAAGCAGTCGAAGTGGAAGACGGAGAGCGGGAGTTCGCGCTCCCGCATGCCCTCGATGAAGGAGGTCACCGTCTCCTCGTCGTAGGAGGTGGTGAAGGAGGTCGACAGCCACAGGCCGAAGGACCAGGCGGGCGGGAGGGCCGGGCGGCCGGTGAGGGCGGTGTACTTGCGGAGGATGTCCTTCGGGGTCGGGCCGTAGATGACGTAGTACGTCAACTCCTGCGTCTCCGCGCTGAACTGCACCCGCGACACCGCCTCCGAGGCGACCTCGAAGGAGACCTTGCCCGGGTGGTCGACGAAGACGCCGTAGCCCGCGTCCGTGAGATAGAACGGGACGTTCTTGTAGGCCTGTTCGGTGGTCGTGCCGCCGTCGGCGTTCCAGATGTCGACGACCTGGCCGTTCTTGACCAGCGGGCCGAAGCGCTCGCCGAGGCCGTAGACCGAGGTGCCCACGGTGAGGTTGAGCTGCTCGCGCAGGTAGTGGCCGCCGGCCGCGTCCCGCATGATGCCCATGCTCTTGTGGCCGCTGCTGGTGAGGACCCGGCCCTGGGCGACGAAGTCGAGGTGCCAGGGCCCGGAGGCGGCGAAGCGGACCGAGAGGGCGCCGGAGGTCAGGGTCGCGTGGTCGTCGTCGTACGAGAGCTGCGCGGCCGGGTTGTCGGTGCCGATCTCGAACGCGGGGCCGGTCGGCTGTTCGCCCTCGAAGTGCGTGAACGTCACTCCCACGACGTCCGGCATCGGGGTGTGGGCGTTGATCGTCATGACGGGTCCCGTCATCAGGTCGCCGCGGCTGCGGATGGGCCGGGAGGGGGCGTGGATCTCCAGGCCGGACCCGGTGGGTGTGACATCGAGGACTTCGGCCGGGTGGTCCGCCGTGACGCCCTCGCGGAGCAGCCAGTAGCCGTCGGTGAACTTCATGTGGGGGGTCCCTTACTTCACGGCTCCCACGGCTATGCCGCGAGTGAGCGTTCGCTGGAAGAGGAGGAAGAAGACGATCGCCGGGAGGACACCGAGGAGGGCCGCCGCGTTGGTCATCGTGGCGTCCATCAGGCGCTGGCCCTGGAGGACGCCGAGGGCCACCGACACCGTCTGGTTGTCGTTGGAGATCAGCATGACCAGGGGGAGCAGGAACTCGTTCCACGTCCAGATGAAGAAGAAGACCATCAGCACACCGAGCGTGGGCCGGCTGACCGGAACGACGATCCGCCACAGGATCTGCCACTTGCTCGCGCCGTCGATCTTCGCGGCCTCGATGATCTCGCGCGGGAACTCGCCGAGCACGGAGGACAGGAGATACGTGCCGAACGCCGCCTGAATGACGGTGAACACGATGATCACGCTGAGCCTGGTGTCGTAGAGCCCGGCCTCCTTGCTCAGGTAGTAGATCGGGTAGACCAGCGCCTCCTGCGGCAGCATGTTCGCCAGGACGAAGAACGCCAGGACCCACGTGCGGCCCTTGATACGGCCGATGCCGATCGCGTACGCGTTGAGGACCGACAGGACCACCGCGAGGATCGCCACTCCGCCGCTGATCAGCACGGAGTTGAAGAGCTTCTGGCTGTAGTCGACCCGCTCCCAGAAGTCCTTGAGACCGTCCAGATAGAGGCCGTCGGGGAGGCTGAGCGGGCCGTTCTGGGAGTACTCCGTCGGCGACTTGACCGCGTTCATCGCCACGATCAGGAACGGCACGATCATGAACAGGGCGGCGACGCACAGGGCGATCAGTACGGGGTAACGGCGTAGCGCGGTGCTCATGCTCTCCCCTCCGCGCGGGTCTGGAGCTTCAGGCCGATCAGGGAGAGCGCCAGGATGATCACCGTGAGCACGGTGGAGATGGCGGCGCCGTAGCCGACCTGCGTCTTCTCGAAGAACGTGGTGAAGGAGAAGTAGGACGGCACGTTGGTCGCGCCTCCCGGGCCGCCCTTCGTCAGGACGTACACCGCGCCGAAGACCTTCAGCGCGGCGATCGTGCACCAGGTCAGGACGACGTAGATCTCCGGGCGGATCTGCGGCAGCGTGATGTGCCAGAACCGGCGCCACCAGCCGGCGCCGTCGAGTTCGGCGGCCTCGTAGAGCTGGGGGTCGACGCGCTGGAGTCCCGCCATGAAGACGACCAGCGGGAAGCCGAGCTGGACCCAGACCATCACGCCCATGACGCTGTAGAGGGCGATGTCGGGGTCGCCGAGCCAGTCCTGCTGCCAGCCGGCCAGGCCGATGGCCCTCAGGAGTGCGTTGAGGGAACCGTCGGTGGGGGCGAGGATCCAGCTCCAGACGATGCCCGCGACGGCGATCGGCAGGACCTGGGGGAGGTAGAAGCAGGCGCGGAGGACGGCTGTGATGCGGCTGCCGAAGTGCTTGCCGATGTAGTCGAACAGGGCGGCGGCGAGGACCAGTCCCACGGCGGTGGGTACGGCCGCCATCGCGACGACCATGAAGAGGCTGTGCCGGAAGGACGCCCAGAACTCCGCGTCGTCCATCAGCTCGCGGTAGTTGGCGAGCCCCGACCAGCTGGGGGAGCCCACGCCCTGCCAGTCCGTGAAGCTCACGTACGTGTTCATCACGAACGGCACGACGATGATCGCGAGGAACGCGAGGACACCGGGGAGGAGGAACAGGGCGTAGGAGTCACGGGGGCGGCGGTGCGGGTGACCGGCCTGGGGGTCCTTGCCGGTCACCCGTCCGCCTCGTTCGACGGTCACCGTCATTGCTTCGGCGCACCCTTGTCGTACGCGTCCTGCAAGGCGTCCAGATAGCCGTCCGGTTGCTCGCTGCTGGTGATCAGCTTCTGGGTCTCGGAGACGAGGACGTCGTAGTAGCCGGGCACCGGCCAGTCCGGGTAGAAGGCCAGGCCGTCGCGCTGCGAGAGCACGTTGAAGTTGTCGATGAGCGTCTTCGACTTCGCGTCGGTGATGGCGCTCGCGTCGGCGGCGACCGGGACACCGCCCTTGTTGCCGAGGAGGTTCTGGATCTTCTTCGACATGGTGATGTCGATGAAGTCGTACGCCAGCTTCTTGTTCTTGGCGCCCTTCGGCACGACCCACAGGTTGCCGCCGGAGCCGAGCGTGAGGTTCGAGTCGGGCCACAGGAACGTGCCCCAGTCGAACTTCGCCTCGTCGACGAAACGGCCGTACCACCAGCTGCCGGAGAAGAAGATCGGCGCCTTGCCCTGGATGAAGGAGACGCCCGCGTCCTCGGCCTTGGTGCTGGACGAGGTCTTGCTGATGTAGCCCTTCTTCACCCAGTCCGCGTAGGTGTCGGCAGCGTAGGTCCAGGCCGTGTCGTGGAAGTCGGTCTTGCCCTTGTACAGCTCGTACGAGTCGACCCAGGCGCGGTCCGCCTTCGACAGGGCGAGCTGGTAGAGGTACTGCTGGGCGGGGTACTCGGCGCCGGCGTTGGCGAGCGGGGTGACCTTGTTCTGGACGAACTTGTCCATGGCGGCGGTGAGTTCGTCGAACGTCTTCGGCTCGGCAATGCCGTACTTGGCGAAGAGGTCCTTGTTGTAGAACACCATCGTGTACTCGGCGTAGTTGGGGACGCCGTACCACTTGCCGGAGCCCATCACGCCGTTGGTGTCGTACACGCTGGTGGTACGGACACTGGCGCTGAGCTTCTTGTCCCAGCCGCGGGTGGTGGCCTCGCTCGTCAGGTCGGTGAGAAGCCCCTGCTTGGACAGGAGTCCCGCCGTCGCGTTGCCCTTGTTGTACTCCATCACGTCAGGGGCGTCGGAGGAGTTGAGGACCATCGGGGCGGTCTTCTGGATCTGCTCGAAGCCCTTCGCCTCGAACTCCACCTTCACGCCCGGGTGCGTGGCCTTGAACTCCTTGATCGCCTCGTCCCAGGCCTGGCCCATCGCGCTGTTCGGGGCCTCGTAGTGCCACAGCTTGAGCGTCTTGCCGTCCTCGGACGACCCGCTGTCCGAGTCTCCGCAGGAGGCCAGGAGCAGGGACCCGGAGAGGGCCACCGCCATCGCCATCACACGCCTTCGTGCCGTCAACATCCCGTGCCTCCAGGGAGGTTCGGAGCCGGATGGTTCTCGGGGGCGGCGTCACGCGCGGGTTCGACAGGTGTGCGTCGTCGAATCGATTCGATGCGTGACGTCGAAGCGCTTCGACGGGCGAAGGTATGTGCGGGCTGTGGGGGAGTCAATGGGGTGCGCGCGAATTGGGGCGGGGCCGGGTTTTCTTCGCCCCCGCCGCCCCTACCCGTCCCGTCCCTGGGGGCTGCCGCCCCCAGACCCCCGCTTCGGCCCTGAAGGGGCCTCGTCCTCAAACGCCGGACGGGCTGAAACAGCCCCTCCGGCGTTTGAGGAGCGGGGTCTGGGGCGGAGCCCCAGAAGGATGGGAACGGGTAGGGGCGGCGGGGGCGAGAAAAGCCACCGCGCTCAACTCCGCGCCACCCGCCCCAGCACGACCACCGCCACCGCCACCGCCCCCGCAGCCACCGGCACCCCGAACCCCGCCACCGTCGACACCCGCTCCGCCATCCACCCCCCGACCGCGCTTCCCCCGGCGATTCCGCCGAGCAGCCCGGTCACCGCGAGCGTCATGCCCTCGTTGAGGCGGCCCTCCGGCGTCCGCTCCTGGATCAGCGTCATCCCGGTCACCATCGTCGGCGCGGTGGCCATCCCCGCGATCAGCAGCGCCCCCGCGAGGACGACCAGCGACCCGGTCAGCGACGCGGCGAGCAGTGGCAGAGTCATCAGCGCGGTCATCGCGGCGACACACCAGGGGTAGCGGTCCTCCGCCGACCCGCCCGGCCGCCACGCCCCGTACAGCAGCCCGGCCACACACGAACCGCCCGCCTGGAGCCCGAGGACGACACCGGCCGCCGACCGGTACCCCTGTGCGTCCGCGAACGCGATCGTGACGACCTCCATGGAGCCGAACACCGCGCCCATCGCGAGGCAGACGAGGAGGAGGGGAGGGATGCCGGGGGCGCGGAGCGGGGGCTTGGTCTTCGTGGACGTCCTGGACGCCCTGGACGCCGGCGGCTCCGTCGACCGCTGCGCCGCGAACACCACCATCCCCGTCACCAGCAGCGCGACCCCGGCCAACGTCCCCGCCTCCGGGAACAGGGCCCCGCAGAGCAGCGCCGCCAGCACCGGCCCGGCCATGAAGCACAGCTCGTCCGCCGCCTGCTCGAAGGAGTTCGCGGTGTGCAGCGACTTCTCGTCGCCCCGCAGCAGATACGCCCACCGCGCCCGGGACATACCGCCGATGTTCGGCGTCGTCGCGGTGGCGGCGTACGCGGCGAACAGGGTCCAGGCCGGGGCGCCGGAGTGCACGCACAGCACCAGGCCGAGCGAGCCCAGCGCGGCGAGCAGCGTGGCCGGTACGGCGACCCGCGCCTGCCCGTACCGGTCGATGAGCCGTGCCGTCCAGGGCCCGGCCAGCGCGGTCGCCGCGAGGCCGGTCGCACTGACGGCGCCGGCGAGGGCGTACGAGTCCCGGGCGGCGGCGATCATGATGATCGCGCTCATGCTGAACATGCCCATGGGGAGACGGGCCAGGAGATTTCCGAACGTGAACGCCCGGGTGCCGGGGTGGGTGAACAGACGGCGGTAGGGGCCGGGGGTTCTCTCCTTGAGGCGCGGGCTGAAGTCGACGGCGACGAGCATGTCTCCGGTTGTCGTGAACATGGGTTGCGGCATGCGTCCACCGTCGCCCGGCGGTGATCACGGGGTCCAACACCTAATCGGTGGGCATTCACGCACTCCCGTTGTAAGTTCGCCGGATGCCCGCGCCCACCCACCTCGACCCCCGCCTCCTGCGCGCCTTCCTCGCCGTCGCCGAGGAACTGCACTTCACCCGCGCCGCGACCCGGCTCTACGTCGCCCAGCAGGCGCTCAGCAGGGACGTACGGCGGCTGGAACGGGAGCTGGGCGCCGAACTCTTCGTACGGACCACCCGGCAGGTGACGCTGACGGCGGACGGGGAGCGGCTGGTGCCGCACGCGCGGCGGGTCCTTGAGGCGCAGGATGCGTTGGTCGCCGCCTTCGGGCAGGTCAGGCCGCTGCTCGTCGACCTCAACTCGCCCGGTCTCGGCACCGGCCGCCGGGTGCTGCACCGGGCCCGTGAACTCGCCCCCGAGCAGGAGCTGATGGCCCGCTACGAGAGCGGTCTGACGGGCGCCGCCGCCGAGGTGCTGGCGGGGCGCCTCGACGCCTCCTTCGGCCGGTACGCGGGGCTCGCCCCGGCGCTGCGGGCGGGGCTCGACCATCAGCTCGTCCGGCTCGAACCCATGGCCGTCGTGCTGCCCGAGGACCACCGGCTGGTGGCGCTCGACGCGGTACCGCTGGCCGAGCTGGCGGGGGAGTCGGTGTACGCGGGGGCCGGGAATCCGCGGACGCCGGAGTGGACCGGCCTCGCGCGCGAGCTGTTCGAGGGGCGGGGGATCGAGGTCGCGTCGCCCGCGCCGCTCGCGGTAGGTGACGAGGAGTTCCAGCGGATCATGGCCAAGACCCGGAACCCGATCCTCGCCGTGGTGGACTTTCCGGCCATGCCCTCGACCGTGCTGCGGCCGTTGATCGATCCCGTGCCCATGTCACCCGTGTCACTGGTGTGGCGGAAGGGGCTGGTGCACCCCGGAATCGACGCCCTTCGACAGGCGGCGAACGAGCTCTCGGCCGCCGAGGGATGGCTGCGGAGGCCCGCCGAGGGATGGATTTCGGCCACCGATAAGAAGATCATGAATGTCCACAAGTGACACACGGCAAACACACCCGCCTCGCGTGCGCTACATTCGTGGCCTGAGCACGGTGTGGTAAAGGGGGCGCTCGGACCGGGTGGGGGCTCGGTTCGGCGGCGGGTGCTCGGAGCCGTCAGCGCACCCAGAACTGTCCCGTGGGGGGATGTGCGTGCGCGAAAACAGTTGGCGGGAAGACGCCCAACCGGAATGGCCCGAGGTGGCCTCCGGGACTCGGGGAATCCCAGCTTCGGGGGACCGGACCCAGGCGTTCCCGGACACGAGAGGAACGGAAGTCCTGTCGTCGTCCGCGGACGAGACGACGGTGCTGCCGAAGGCGAGCCCCGCCGTCCCCTCCTTCAGCGACCCCTGGGCGCCGTCCGGTGCCGTCGGTGGCAACACCCACGATCCGCACGCCCACGATCCGCACACCCATGACCCGCACGAGGTGACCGTCCAGCTGGACGCCGTCGCGCTGCGGGCCGACGGGCGGATCGAGGGCCAGGACGGCGGCAACGCCCCCGACGGGTCCGACGGTCCGGTGTTCGTCGACGAGTCCGGCCGCAGAAGCCGCAGATTCCGCCGCATCGGCATCTTCGTCGGCATCGCCTGCGCGATCTACGCCGTCGTCATCCTCGGCACCCTGCTGTCCGGCAACTCCAACGCGCCGTGGCTGCCGGTACCGGGCCAGGGCGAGGGCAAGGAGGCCGGCCAGGTCGACAACTCACCGCTGCCCGACCAGTCGGTCCTGCCCAGCGGCGCCGACAGCGTCTCACCGGGTGTCTCGCCGTCCGTCAGCGACGGTACGACGCCGTCGGCGGGCGCCTCCGCGACCGCGCCCGGCGCCTCCGCGACCGCCGGGAACCCGGGCAGCAGCACCGACCCCGAGCCGACGGCCACGAAGACCACCTCGGGCACGGGCAGCGACCCCACCCCCGACCCCGAGCCCAGCACCCCGGTCACGAGCACCCCGGCCGAGCCGACACCCACCGAGGACTCCACGCCCGACCCGACCGGGACCCCGGTCGGCGACAGCGCGGGCACCGGCACCGACACGGTGGCCGACAGCGCGAACGACACCGCGACCGTCGGCGCCACGACCCCGCCCCCGGAGAACACCGTCTGATGGCAACCCGCACCCGCCGTCCCGGGGCCGCGCCGCGCGCCCGTGACGCCTCCCGGCGTCGCCTGCCCATGCGCCTGCTGCTGCCCTGCCTGCTGCTCGTCGCCCTCATGGCGATGCTGATGCTGCGCGGCTACGTCCACAGCGAGATCCTCGCCGACCACCGCGTCCAGGCCCCCGCCTCCTCCGACAAGGTCCCGGAGAAGATCCTGGAGGGCGGCCCGGTCATCGACACCCGCAGCGGCCGCACCCAGAGCCTGAGCCTGCGCGACCACCGGCTCGTCCTCACCTTCGACGACGGCCCGGACCCGGAGTGGACCCCGAAGGTCCTCGACGTCCTCAAGAAGCACCACGCGCACGCGGTCTTCTTCGTCACCGGCACCATGGCCTCGCGCTACCCGGACCTGGTCCAGCGCATGGTCCACGAGGGCCACGAGGTCGGACTGCACACCTTCAACCACCCCGACCTCTCCTACCAGTCGAAGAAGCGCATCGACTGGGAGCTGTCCCAGAACCAGCTGGCGATCTCCGGCGCGGCCGGCATCCGCACCTCGCTGTTCCGGCCGCCGTACTCCTCCTTCGCCGACGCCATGGACAACAAGTCCTGGCCGGTCACCGAGTACATCGGCACCCGCGGCTACATCACCATCGTCAACAACACCGACAGCGAGGACTGGCGCAAGCCCGGCGTCGAGCAGATCATCCGCAACGCCACCCCCAAGGGCGGCAAGGGCGCGATCGTCCTGATGCACGACTCCGGCGGCGACCGCCACCAGACCGTGCAGGCCCTCGACAAGTTCCTGCCCCAGCTGAAGGCCAAGGGCTACGAGTTCGACAACCTCACCGAGGCCCTCGGCGCCGCCAGCGCGCACACCCAGGTCACCGGTGTCGAGCTGTGGAAGGGCAAGGCCTGGGTCTTCCTGGTCGGCGCCTCCGACAACATCACCGCCGTCCTGGTCGTCGGCCTCGCGATCATCGGCTTCCTCGTCATCAGCCGCTTCGTCCTGATGCTGCTGCTCTCCGGCGTCCACGCCCGCAGGGTCCGCCGCCCCGGCTTCCGCTGGGGCAACCCGGTCTTCGAACCGGTGTCGGTGCTCGTGCCGGCGTACAACGAGGCCAAGTGCATCGAGAACACCGTCCGTTCGCTGATGGCGAGCGAGCACCCCATCGAGATCATCGTCATCGACGACGGGTCCAGTGACGGGACCGCGAGGATCGTCGAGGCGATGGGCCTGCCGAACGTCAAGGTGGTCCGCCAGCTCAACGCGGGCAAGCCCGCCGCCCTCAACCGCGGTCTGGCCAACGCCCGTTACGACATCATCGTGATGATGGACGGCGACACGGTCTTCGAACCCGCCACCGTCCGCGAACTCGTCCAGCCCTTCGGCGACCCGCGCGTGGGCGCCGTCGCGGGCAACGCCAAGGTCGGCAACCGGAACTCCCTCATCGGCGCCTGGCAGCACATCGAGTACGTGATGGGCTTCAACCTCGACCGCCGGATGTACGACATCCTGCGCTGCATGCCGACGATCCCGGGCGCGGTGGGAGCCTTCCGCCGCAGCGCCCTCGAACGGGTCGGCGGCATGAGCGACGACACGCTCGCCGAGGACACCGACATCACCATGGCGATGCACCGCGACGGCTGGCGCGTCGTCTACGCCGAGAAGGCCCGCGCCTGGACCGAGGCACCGGAGACGGTCCAGCAGCTCTGGTCCCAGCGCTACCGGTGGTCGTACGGCACCATGCAGGCGATCTGGAAGCACCGCAAGGCGGTCGTGGAGAAGGGCCCGTCGGGCCGCTTCGGCCGCGTCGGCCTGCCGCTGGTCGCGCTCTTCATGGTCGTGGCCCCGCTGCTGGCCCCGCTCATCGACGTCTTCCTCATCTACGGCCTGGTCTTCGGCCCGACCGAGAAGACGATCGTGGCCTGGCTGGGCGTCCTCGCGATCCAACTGGTCTGCGCGGCCTACGCCTTCCGGCTCGACCGGGAGAAGATGACCCACCTCATCTCGCTGCCCCTCCAGCAGATCCTCTACCGACAGCTCATGTACGTCGTCCTGCTCCAGTCCTGGATCACGGCCCTCACCGGAGGCCGGCTGCGCTGGCAGAAGCTGCGGCGCACCGGTGTCGTCGGCGCGCCCGGCGGTCAGGTGCCCAACCAGCGCTCCCGCAGTGGCAGCAGTGATCGGAGGCCGGTGGGATGACCCACGGACCCACGCAGTCGTCGTACGGCGTTCCGCCCCAGTGGACCCCGGAACCGGTACAAGCACCGGCGCAGGGACAGGCACAGGAGCCGGCACCGGCACCCGCGCCCGCCGCGCCGAAGAAGCCGGGCCGTGACCGCTATCTGGATCTGCTGCGCTCGATAGCCCTGGTCCGGGTGGTCGTGTACCACCTGTTCGGCTGGGCCTGGCTGACCGTGCTGTTCCCCTCCATGGGCGTGATGTTCGCGCTCGCGGGCTCGCTGATGGCGCGCTCGCTGAACCGTCCGGCGTGGGGTGTGATCAGGGGCCGCGTCCGGCGTCTGCTGCCGCCGCTCTGGGTGTTCAGCGCGGTGGTGCTGACGCTGATGTTCGCGGGCGGCTGGGACCTGTCGAAGGACCCGGACCACAGCGGGTTCTGGGGCCTGGTCGAGATGGTCAACTACGTCATCCCGTTCGGCGCGCCGCCCTTCCCGTGGAGCATCGGCTCCCAGTCCGGGCTCCTGGAGAACACCTGGGCGGTGCAGGCGGCGGGCGTGCTCTGGTACCTCCGCGCCTACCTCTGGTTCGTGATCGCCTCCCCGCTGCTGCTGTGGGCGTTCCGCCGGGCGCCGTGGCCGACGCTGCTGGCCCCGCTGGGCCTGACGGCGATCGTCGGCACCGGCCTGGTGACCATCCCGGGCGAGACCGGCAACGCGGTCTCGGACTTCGCGGTCTACGGCGGCTGCTGGGTCCTCGGCTTCGCCCACCACGAGGGCGTGCTGGCGAAGGTCCCGCGCTATGTCGCCGTCTCCTGCTCGACCCTGCTGATGGCCTTCGGCCTGTGGTGGGCCTCGGGCCATCTGGGTCCGGACGGCTGGGACCTGAACGACATCCCGCTGGCCCAGGCCACCTGGTCCTTCGGTTTCGTCGTCATCCTTCTCATCTACTCGCCCTCATGGCAGGAGCTGCCGGGCCGGCTGGCCAAGTGGGACAAGCTGGTGACCCTGTCCAACAACCGCGCGGTCACCATCTACCTGTGGCACAACATGCTGATCATGGCCACGGTCCCGATCCTCGACCGGCTGTACGACCTCCCCTTCATGGAGAGCGAGCGGGCGACGTCCGCCCTCGACTCGACGTACATGATCTGGATGTTCTTCCTGGTCTGGCCGCTCATCGGGCTCGTCATCCTCGGCGTGGGCTGGATCGAGGACCTCGCGGCGAAGCGGAAGCCCCGGCTGTGGCCGAACGGCACGAAGAAGCGGGCACGGTCGGGCCACCGGGCCTGACCGCGCCCGCCGGGCCGGCCAGGTCAGCGGCTCAGGCTGCGCTTGAGCCAGAGGGCGACGCCGACGACCAGGGCGATCGTGGCGGCGGCGTAGATCGTGAAGGCGACGGCCGTGGTGGTGTCCATGGTGCCGAACATGCGGGTCTCCTAGTTGTTGTGTGGGCGGTAGCTGAGTACGTCTCCCGGCTGGCACTGCAGGACTTCGCAGATCCGGGTGAGGGTGGTGAAGCGGATCGCCTTGGCGCGGCCGTTCTTGAGGACGGACAGGTTGACGTTGGTGACGCCTACGCGCTGGGCGAGTTCGGTGACGGTCATGCCGCGCTCGCTGAGGAGCCGGTCGAGATGGACCTCGATGTCATGGCCGTCGTCTTCGTCGGTTGCCATCAGACGACTCCTTCGAGGTCTTCGCGCATGGTCACGCCGGCGCGGGTGATCCGGGCGAAGGTCAGCAGGCCGAGGGCGGTGAAGACGGCCAGGTAGGGGGTGGACCACAACTCCAGCCAGATGTCCGCGGTGAAGTCCACGGGCTTGGCCAGGTCCGCCAGCAGCGCCGTCCTGGCGGTCACCTCGGCGGCCTCGACGACCAGGCTCCCGACGAGCAGCCACCAGCCGAGCAGACGGAGCCCGGACGCGGTCCGGTGGGTGTAGATGCCGTCCCGTGCCGCTCCCTGGAGGAGTCTGTGGAGCAGGAAGAGGCTGCTGAGCAGCAGCAACGTCGTGGGGATGCTGCCGAGTTCGTTCAGGAAGCGCAGTCCGGCGCCGGGGTCGTCGGCGCAGTAGCGGGCGATCGCGTCGGCGCCCGCGCCGCTCTCGGGGGAGCCGAATCCGTCGATCGGGACCGAGAGGGTGTTCGTCTCGTTGGCGATGCAGACGACTCGGCTGCCCCAGCTGCCCCGGTAGAGCGAGAGGAGCAGCCCCGCCGTCGTGAGGCCCAGCAGGAGGCGCAGCACTATGGACACGACCGAGGCCAGTGGTTCGAGTGTCTTGCGGTCTTCGGTGGTCGTGGTCATGGTTCCCCCGTGGCCTTATCGATTGTCGTTGTTATCGAGAAACGATGTTATCGAGAAACGATAAGGCCCGCAAGAGCCCCTGTCCGAGCGCCGCAAGACCGTGCGAAACTGCCTGAGTTGCGCAAGTGAACGGGGTGGCCCGGGTGGGGAGTGGTCGGCTGTGAGTAAGCGGCAGGTGCAGAAGATGCTGCGGTTGATGGCCGGCGGCGAGCCCGTGGAGCTCACCAGCCCGATGGCCTCGGTGAAGAAGCTCGCCCGGCTCGCCTTCACCGCGCAGCAGTTCGGGTACGAGTACGCCGACGTCCGGCAGAGCGGCGGCCGTAACAACGCCCTCGTCATGCTGCTCGTCCCGGACCCCAGCCCGCAGGCCCGCGCCCGGGCCGCGCAGAACTGGGCCCAGTACCCGAACGCCGGCGACGGGGTCTCCGTACCGCCTCTCATCCCCGACGCCTTCGAACTCCTCAAGGCCCGCATCAACTTCGACCTCACCGGTCAGGCCAAGAAGCGCCTGGGGTACGCCGTCGTCGGCGCCAGCGTCGCGTCGCTGATCCTCGCCTACCGGTTCGGCGGCCAGTCCGACGACTTCATCGCCGCGGCCGTCATCTGGGTCGTGCTCATGGCGGTCATCGGCATCGGCTTCCTCGTCAACGGCAAGCGCAACGTCAAGTTCGCCGCCCGGCTCCAGGCCGCCGGCTTCACGCCGGTGACGGACGAGACCGGCCGGGTGCGCTATCTGCCGCCGGGCGCACAGGTACCGGGACAGGCCAACCCCTTCGCCGCCGGGCCGTACGGCCACCAGCCGCCGTCACCGCAGCAGCAGCCCCAGGCGTACGGACAGCAGCAGCCGCAGGCGTACGGGCAGCCGCAGCCCTACGGCTATCCGCAGCAGGCTCCCGGACCGTACGGCCAGCAGCCCGCACCCCAGCAGCCCTACGCGCAGCCCCAGCAGCCCTACGGTCAGCCCCCGCAGCCGTACGCGCAGCCCCCGCAGCAGCCCTACGGCCAGCCGCAGCCGCCCTACCCCCAGCAGAACCCGAACTGGCAGTCACCTCAGCGTTGAGCAGGTCGTCGCGCTGAGCTGTTCGTAACAAAGAGCCGCAAGTACCTCTCATCCCGCCCTCGCGCGGGGTGAGAGCAAAGTTCCTTCGCGGTCACCCGGTGCCACAGTCAGGAAACGCGCCCTCCCTACCTTCGGGACATCCGCTCATCAAGCAGCACGGCAGCAGCGAGCCCCGTAGCCCCGTGGAGGCGCAATGACAGCCCCTAGCACCGTCCCCGCACCCCCGAGCAGGGGCAGTCGCTGGATCCAGCGGTGGGATCCGGAGGACGAGACCTTCTGGAACGAGACCGGAGAGAAGGTCGCCCGCCGCAACCTGTTCTTCTCCGTCCTCTCCGAGCACATCGGCTTCTCGATCTGGACCATGTGGTCCGTGCTGGTCCTGTTCATGGGTCCGGAGTACGGGCTCACCCCGGCGGACAAGTTCCTGCTGACCTCGATGGTCACCCTGGTCGGCGCCGTCGTCCGCGTCCCCTACACCTTCGCCGTCGCCCTCTTCGGCGGCCGTAACTGGACGATCGTCTCGGCCGGTCTCCTGCTCGTCCCGACCATCGCCGCGTTCACCGTGATGGAGCCCGGGACCAGCTTCAACACCTTCCTCCTCGTCGGGCTCCTCGCCGGCATCGGCGGCGGCAACTTCGCCTCCTCCATGACCAACATCAACGCCTTCTTCCCGCTGCGGAAGAAGGGGTGGGCGCTCGGCCTCAACGCGGGCGGCGGCAACATCGGCGTACCGGTCATCCAGCTGATCGCGCTCGCGGTCATCGGCGCGAGCGGCGGACCCCGAGTGCTCCTGGGCATCTACATCCCGCTGATCGTCGTCGCCGCCGTCCTCGCCGCGCTCTACATGGACAACCTGGCGACCGTGAAGAACGACACCGGCGCCGCCAAGGACGCCGCGAAGGACGCCCACACCTGGATCATGTCATTCCTCTACATCGGCACCTTCGGCTCCTTCATCGGCTACGCCTTCGCCTTCGGCCAGGTCCTCCAGGTCCAGTTCGGCCGTACGCCGCTCCAGGCCGCCTACCTCACCTTCATCGGCCCGCTGCTCGGCTCCCTGATCCGCCCGCTCGGCGGCTGGCTCGCCGACAAGTACGGCGGTGCCCGGATCTCCCTCTACAACTACGTCGGCATGGCCGCCGCGACCGGTGCGCTGGTCTGGGCGAGCTCGGAGAAGTCGCTGCCGCTGTTCGTCACGGTCTTCGTCGCCCTCTTCGTCCTCAGCGGACTGGGCAACGGGTCGACGTTCAAGATGATCCCCGGCATCTTCCAGAACAAGGCGCTCGCCAAGGGGCTCCAGGGCGAGGAGGCCGCCGCGTACGGCCGCCGGCTCTCCGGTGCCTCCATGGGCCTGATCGGCGCGGTGGGCGCGCTCGGCGGTGTCGGGATCAACCTGGCCTTCCGCCAGTCCTTCCTCAGCAGCGGCTCCGGCACCGGCGCCTTCGCGGTCTTCCTCGCCTTCTACGCGGCCTGCTTCCTGGTCACCTGGGCTGTATACCTTCGCCGCAGCACGGCGCCGGTTCCGGCCGCGACGGCCGCATCCGAGGAGAAGCCGCAGCTCAGCTACGCCGAGGTGTGACGTAACACCGGCGACATCAAGCCGAACCGAGCCTGTCACGCGCCGTTGACAGGCTCGATCGGCATGCAGGTGCCGTCACACGCCGTGTAGGTGCAAACGACTCGAGTGCGGGACGAGAGTTATATGTACGACGAACAGCAGCGACCAGAAGAACACGGCCCCCTGGCCGGCTTCACGGTGGGCGTGACCGCCGCGCGCCGGGCCGACGAGCTGGGCGCACTGCTGCAGCGACGGGGAGCCGCCGTCCTGCACGCACCTGCCCTGCGGATCGTGCCGCTCTCCGACGACAGCGAGCTGCTCGCCGCGACCAAGCAGGTCATCGACGACGTACCGGACATCGTGGTCGCCACGACCGCGATCGGGTTCCGGGGCTGGATCGAGGCCGCGGACGGATGGGGTCTGGGTGAGGACCTGCTGGACCGGCTGCGCGGTGTCGAACTGCTCGCCCGCGGCCCCAAGGTCAAGGGCGCGATCCGTGCCGCCGGGCTGACGGAGGAGTGGTCGCCGTCGTCGGAGTCGATGGCGGAGGTGCTGGACCGGCTCCTGGAGGAGGGCATAGAGGGCCGCCGTATCGCGATCCAGCTGCACGGCGAACCGCTGCCCGGTTTCGTGGAGGCGCTGCGGGCCGGGGGAGCGGAGGTGCTGGGGATCCCGGTCTACCGGTGGATGCCGCCGGAGGACATCGGCCCGGTGGACCGCCTGCTCGACGCGACCGTCTCCCGCGGCCTGGACGCGCTCACCTTCACGAGCGCCCCGGCCGCGGCCTCCCTGCTGAACCGGGCGGAGGAACGGGGCCTGCTCCCCGAGCTGCTGGCCGCCCTCAACCACGATGTCCTGCCGGCCTGCGTGGGCCCGGTGACGGCCCTCCCGCTCCAGGCCCGCGGCGTCGACACGGTCCAGCCCGACCGCTTCCGCCTCGGCCCGCTCGTCCAGCTCCTCTGCCAGGAACTTCCCAGCCGGGCGCGCTCCTTGCCCATCGCCGGGCACCGGGTCGAGATCCGGGGCCACGCGGTTCTGGTCGACGGGGCGCTGCGGCCCGTACCGCCCGCCGGGATGTCGCTGCTGCGCGCGCTGTCCCGGCGGCCGGGGTGGGTGGTCGCCCGCTCGGAGCTGCTGCGGGCGCTGCCGGGCGCGGGCCGGGACGAACACGCCGTCGAGACGGCGATGGCCCGCCTCCGCACGGCACTCGGCGCCCCGAAGCTGATCCAGACGGTCGTGAAGCGGGGGTACCGGCTGGCACTGGACCCGGCGGCGGACGCCAAGTACGCGGACGCGTGAGCCCAGGGCTTTTCTCGCCCCCGCCGCCCCTACCCGTCCCGTCCTTCTGGGGCTCCGCCCCAGACCCCGCTCCTCAAACGCCGGAGGGGCTGAGAAACCCAGCC
>NZ_JBEYXC010000031.1:0-77650 GCF_040644695.1 Streptomyces sp. NPDC046909
ACCCCCCAGGTCATCCGTTCGACAGGGGGGAACAGTCATACCGGGCCCGGAGGCCAGCGGCCCTCTTGCAGGACCGCGAAGAACATAACGGGGGGAGGGCTGAGCAGTGAGTGACCTCAGCGCAAATGGGTGGACCGAGGCCACTTGGAACCCGACGACCGGGTGTCTGCTGGCTGCGACAACTGCCAGCCGGCTCCGCGAGATGTCCTACGACGGCTTCCACCGACGGCTGGACCTCCTCGGCCTACCCTGACCAGCGCTCCCGCGAGATCGAAAGACTTTACAACAGCCCTGTCAGCTGGGGGCCTTCGGCACCAGCTGGTCGAACCCGAGACCGCTGCTGCCTTCGCCACCCGCACCCGTCCGGCGCCGGTAGCCGAACCAGGTGACGACCCTGCCGTCGAGCCAGCGGCAACGCTGCCAGCGGCTCTCCAGCCGCACCCCCGCTCGCGACACCTCCTCCTCGGCCAGCAGATACCCCGTCGGCACCGGCCAGTCGAGTCCCTCACGGACGAGCCTCGTCACGGGCTTCACCTTCTCCGGCAGGACGCCCTGCGTGCCTTCGAGCAGGCGGGGCATCGACGCGCGCTGGAGCTGGATCTCCCGGTTGTCGTCCGGCACATGGACCGGGATGAACGGGATCCAGTTCTCCGGCACCGACGTCATCAGCACATAGGCGAGTCCGGCATCGTTGGAAAGCGGAGTCGGCGGCGGGGTCGGCGCCACGCCCGCCTGGAAGCGGGCGTGCACCTCCAGGGCCACCTCCCGGCCGCGCCGCGAGGATCCGTCGGCGAGCTGCACGGTCTGCTCGATCGCCCACACCATGTTCGACACCTCGTCGCGGATCAGGTCGACCGATTCGACGGGCTCGCTCTCCAGACCGGTCGGCGTGGTGGCCGGCAGGAACAGCCGGCCGTCCCGCCTGCCCTTGTCCGACAGCCGGTACATCTGCCAGCTGCGCACCGGCCCGGCCGGGTCGACCGCGGGCTCGATCCAGGTCCGGTCGCCGAACACGTTGGTCACGACGAGCCCGCGGATGCTCGTCAGCGACCCGACGGGAAGTTCGATCGGGAGCAGGAACCAGTCGGTTGCGAACACCACGCCGAACTCGATGAGGAGCAGCTTGGCGATGTCGGTCGTGTCGGGTTTGATGTCGCCGAAGTTCACCAGCCCTTCCTCGAAGGCCCAGTGGCGCGTGTTCGGCATGCCGTCGAACTGGACAGGCGTCGGGAGGAAGCTGGTGGCCCGCAGCTCCGCCGGCGACGGGCCCGGGTCCATCGCCTCGCCGCCCGCGTCGAAGTGGTACCAGTCGAGCCGCCCGCCGTGGTACTCCGGTGCCCGCAGGGACGCCCCTTCGGCCCCGACGGGTGCGTTGAGGCCGAGGCCGTACTCGAGGTGGCCGGGCAGCCAGTTCTCCAGCCCGTCCTCGCTCTGGTAGAAGGTCCTGTCGACCCAGCTGACCAGCTGGTCGCCGATGCCGTCGACCTGGTCCGCCGCCGCGCCCGTGAGCCCGAGGCCGTCCGACGCCCTGCCTGCGTCCTTGAGGTGGGCGTACAGTGCGCCGCCGTCGGTCAGCCGTCCGGCCAGCGCGTCGAGGAACTGCCAGGTCGAGGCCGAGGCGGTCAGCTCGTACTGCTCCTTCCGATCAGGGTCGGGGCGGACGAACTCGTAAGTCGTACGGTAGAACGCGAGGTGCGCACCGAGTCCGGCGGCAGTGAGCATGCGCTCCCAGCGGCGGCCCAACTGCGCGCCCAGTCGGGCGTCATGCGGCCGGCCGTTGCGGGTGAGGTCGAGCGGACGCGCCTCCACCACCGCTTCGAGCGGCTGAGACCCGTCGTATCCGGCTGTGTGGCCTTCCGGGTCCCGCACCTGGCTGACCTGGTCGGTCGTCCATGCGAGCTTCGCGGTGACCGGCGAACCCGCGTCCTCGCCGATGAACTCGCCGGTCTGCCACTGGCGGGTCAGCAGCCACAGGGGGTCGCGCAGCTCGGCACGCAGCGCCCGGCTGAAGTCGTCGCGCCGGGGGCGTCCTTCGAGCCGGTTCCAGAAGACGTTCGTCGGCCGGCGGACCTTGCCGGCGATGACGAGGTCGAGGTCCTCGGCGACGACGTACCTATTCATCGTCATCCTCCGCCAGTACGAGGTGCAGTTCGCTGTTGACCGCGAAGTTCCGCGACGCCGTGATCGGGAACAGCGTCACCGAGGCGAGGACCGCCGGCAGGAGCGGCCCGAGCGGGGTCTGCGCCAGCTGATCGGGCTCGACCGCGCGGAGCCGCGCGAGGTCGAGGGTCTCGTGCAGAGTGTCGACGATGTCCTGCCACTGCCAGGCTGCTCCTGGCACCGGTGGTGTCACCAGGAGCACCGCTTGGGGTGCCTCGCTGCCCGGGCGATCGTAGTGGAAGCTGAGCCCCGTCGTCTCGGCGGTACCAGGCACGACTTCCACCCATTCGTCGACGAGGAGCCCGCACAGGTTCTGCGCCGGGTCGTCAGGGTCGATGAGGGCCCCCGTCGCGAAGTGTGCCGTGTAGAGGAGCTTGTCGCTGTCGAACGCGAACGGCCGACCGCCGCGGAAGGTGCCGGGGAAGTCGAGCCCGAGCCAGACGTCGTCGGCCAGGTACGGGAACTGGACCCCCGCGAGTTCGAGGGAGCCGGCGCCCAGCACCGGCCCGAGCATGGCGGCCGTCTCCAGGTGGCGCATGCGCTCGCGCACGCGCGCGACGCCGTTGAGCCAGTCGTCGAACGGGAACGGCGTGCCGTCGGCCGGGGTCGTCAGATGCTCCAGGATCGCCGACCGGTCGGCCCACGCGTGCCGCCACTCCTCCCGTACGGCGGGAGGCAGCCCGAACTCGGGCAGCAGGACGAAGTCCTGGCCCAGCACGGCCTGCTGCGCCCGCACCAGGGCCTGATGCGCCTTGTCGCCCTGCACCAGCGACGCGTCGGCCAGCGCCTTGTCTGCCTCTTTCAGCCGGGTGTCGACATCGTCGCTCAGCTGCCGGGTCCGGGCGAGCAGGTCCCGCGCCAGCGCCAGCACCGACCGGCGGAACGGCTCGATGTCGAACGGCGTCAGGTCATGGGCGGCCACTGTCGTACGGAAGCCGGTGATCGCCCGCAGAAGGCCGCCGCAGTGTTCGTGGCCCGAGCGCAGGGCTTCCAGTGCCGACCGAGCAGAGTCGAAGTCGCCCCGTACAAGAGCGACCCGGTCCTCGAGGTCGGAGATGCCCACAGGCACGGGCGCGATGACCGCGGTCGAGACGAGCGAGACGGCACGCAGCAGTAGTGCCCTGCGGTCGTCGTCGGTCGCCGTGCCGGGAAGCGCGGCGTAGTCGGCCATCACGGCGTCGAACTCGCCAGCGTAGCGGGTCCAGCGATCAGCCAGCCCGCCAAGGGCCTGCTGCATCGCGCTGTACCGCGCCCGTCGGCCTTCGACCGGCGCCGCAAGCCCGCCTGCCCGCAGCCCGAAGGGCACGAGCGGGCGGACCCGGTCGCTGTAGTCGGCGACCCACTGGTCCACGGAGTCGCGGGCGGCGTCGCACGCGGTCTGTACGTCGGCCTCGTCGCCGACCGCGGCCTCCAGGGTCGTGATGAAGTCCTCGATGGGCGCCTGCTGGGCGCTCAGCAGGTCTCGCACGGCGGTGACCTTGTCCGTACGGGGGACCAGGACGCGGTCATCGGCGCGCGATGCTTCGTTCTGGAGCGAGAGGTCCGTAGCCCGCAAGGGCCGCGAGCCCAGGACGAAGCCACGGAGGGCCCGGACGAGTGGGGCGATCTCGAAGAGCGTGGTCCCGCCGATACCCGGCAGCCGGTAGTGGAGGGTGAACACCGCGTCGTCGTGCGGGGCGGTGGGCGCGTGCGCGCAGGCGTAGTCGATGAGGAGCTCGTCGAAGGCGGACATCTCCCGTCCGCCCGCGGCGTCGATCAGGTAGAACAGGTCGACGGCGGCCAGGCCCAGCTGCTGCATCGACACGTCCAGAGAGCTCGTCGTACCACCCGGACGCGACCAGCTCACCCTGGCCGTCACCGACGCGGGGCCGGGGAGCTGATCGGACACCCACTGCGCCAGCGCCGGTTCGCCCTGCTCCCGGGGATGGGTGAGCCCGCCGGCGCCCGGCAGGAGACCCGCCGCCAGATGCAGGCCGACTCGGTGCGTCAGTGCACGGCCGCTTCGCGGGGTGGTGGCGACCTCGACCGTGGGTGGGTAGTTCCCCTTGGAGAACGCGTCCATGCTGCCGGCGGCCTTGTCGTGGTTCCCGCGCACCATCTGGTAGACGCCCTCGGCCACGGCCAGGTCGGCCACGGCGTCCGCGATGCTGCGCATCAACGCCACCTTGTCGTCCACCAGCCGACCGATCTCCGCCTCGGTCGGCAGCCCCGGGCCGGTGAAGTCGCTGAGCGGGGGGAGACCGTCCACGTCGTACGGGTAGGTCTCGACACCCTTCTCGTCGATGTGTCTCGACAGGGCCGCACCGTCGAGTACGTTGCGGGCCTCGACCTGCTGGATCCGGGTGAGGGTCGGGACACGCGTCGTCCGGTTGCGGTTGCCCCTGAGAGGGAAGGCCCGGCGCAGGCCGTAGACGATCCGGTCGAGGAACAGCGACGGCTCGTCGTGCAGCGCCCGCTCCAGGCGGTAACCGAGCAGCGCCCCGAGTGACTGCCCGTCACGCATCCCCTCGATCACCTCCTCGGCCAGCCTGACCCGTTCGGAGCTGAGGTCGATCGCCAACAGGTCGGGAGCGCCGGGCGTGCCATGGGCGAGGTGCCCCGCACGCAGGATCGCCGCCGTCACCGCCTGGTCGAGGGAGGGCGCGTGGACGTGGCCGAGGTTGTCGTCGTCCCGCACCAGGGGCTCGGTCCCGTCGAAGACCGCCGCAAGATCCCGGTCGAGCTCGACCGGCTCATGTCCGGCCCGGCTGGGCGCGAGATCCTCCAGCCAGCCGTACGCGCCCAGGTGGATGCCCCGCCTGGCGAAGCCCTCGTCGCTCTCCTGGCGCAGCTGGGCCAACCGGACCGACGACAGGCCCAGACGCCAGGCATCGAGGCGGTGGTTCAGGCAGTCCAGATGCTCGACGAGCGCACGCTCGAGCCGCGCCGTGGGTACGCCGTCGAGCAGGTCGAGCGCTCGCAGCTGCTCGGCCAGAAAGAGCCCTCGCGGCTCGATCACCGACGGGATGAAGTCGCCGAGTCGGCGGCCGGGGTCACCGGTGACCGCCTCTTCGGCGCGGTAGAGCGGCGCCCATCGGCTGGCCGCCGCGCCGGACTCGGTGACGGCGAGATGGATCGGCTCCTTGCGCTGTGCCCGGAAGGTCACGTCGTCCCACTGCAGGGCCTCACGGCGGAGCACGAGCCCGCAGTCGACGTATCCGAGGTCGAGTGAGTGGTGCAGCATCTGGTAGAGCAACGCCGTCGGCACGCCGTCGAGGAAGCCCTCCTGTTTGCGCAACGCGTCGTGCGAGGTGCGCGCCGCCCGCAGCAGCCACTTGATGTAATCGAGCCCGTCCGCGCGCTCGACGGGAAGCCCCTCGGTCTCCGAGAGCTCGACGCTGACCAGATCGCCGGTGAGCAGGTTGGCGCTCGCGAGGAAGACCTTGTCCAGCAGTGCGGGGAGGTCGCTCTCCGCGGGGATGGCCCAGCCCAGCTGGGCGAGGGCGGCCAGGGCTTCTTCCACCTGGCGGCGGGCCCGGTCGGTGACCGGGGCGCCGACCGGTTCACTCGCGAGGCCCAGCAGGTTGTAGTACTGGGTGAAGCTCTGTGAGTAGCGCTGGAAGAACTCGACCGAGACCGGGTGCAGGCCAAGCAGGTCGAGCAGCGTCTGCTGCGGATCGGCTCCGGGGCCGCCGACGTGCGACACATCGGCGGCCAGGCCCGACCAGATGCGCACCGCCCGTTCGACCAGGGAGTGCAACCGGGTCAGGTAGGCCGCTCCGGGATCGCCGCGCACGGCGCCCTTCCGGTCCCGGCCGGCGAAGGCCATGCGCGACCACGCCGTCGCGGGCAGGAATCCGTACGGCTGCCTGCCGACGCGCACCAACGGAGTCGTCCCCCGCCCGATCACGTGGCGGCAGAAGAACTCCCGGGTCCGCTCGACGGTGCGGTCGGAGAAGACCGGCTCCATCATCTGTTCCATGAAGTAGCCGAGGGTGGCGGGCCACAGCGCGACGTTCATCGCCCTGGCCTCCGACTGCTCGCTGCCGAAATAGCCCGGCGAGCCCTTCAGGACCTCGGGATCGATCCCCAGGAGTCCGGCGAGCCATGCGCCGTCACGCCGTTCGCGCCCGTCGGCGGGGTCGGCGGGAGGGCTGTCCGGATGGAAGTGGTCGTAGGCGGCGTTGTTGTCCTCCCACCAGCTGTAACCGGCCCGCGACTCCTCGGTGTTGTTGGTCGCCTGGCCCTGACGAAGCAGGGTGAAGCCCTGGCGGCCGGCCTGATGGTGGCCGATCAGCGTCTCCAGTTCGGCCGCGCCCTCCGCGGCGTCACTGGCCAGTCGCAGGCCGAGCACGAACAGCCGGTCGAGCCGGGGGTCGACGACGCCTCGTTCGGTCAGGTCGACGACGATGCCCATGCCCTTGTCCACCGCCGCCCGGAAGTCGACGGTCCAGTCGATCGCGTCCGAGGCCGTGATGTCCGTGCCATCGGCCTTGATCTGCCCTTCCTCGGCATCGGAAGGATCGGGACCGACCCCCAGGTCGGGCGGAATAGGGAGGCCGACCTGCCTGAAGACCTCCCCGCCGGCGCGGAACCCCACCACCACCAGGCGTTCGGGCAGCATCCAGGCACGCGCGCCGCGGGTCCAGTCCTCGGCGGATACGGGCAGCCCGGACGGATCCGGCAGGTGCAACACCACGACGCGGGGGGTGGTGGACTCGTCGGGCCGCACCTCGACGTCGTGCAGATTGACGGGTACGAGCGTCGACACCACCTCGTCGGCGCGGGCCCGTCCCAGTCGGTCCCTCAGGTCGTCGTAGGCCTCCTGAGCCTCGGCCCCGCCGCTGGACCAGACGCGCGCCCAGTACGCGCCGATCTCGTCGAGCTGGTCGGCGGGCACCGGTGTCTCGGTGCGGATCACCAGGAGGTGGTCGCCTTCCGCCGCAACGGGCTCGTCGGCCGCGTTGACCGGCGTGTACCGGCCGAGGAGCCACTGTGCGCGTCCGGCGCCGTGCGAGCGGGCAAGAGCCAGCCAGGCCGCCCGTAGACCCTGGGGGTTTCCGCCGGCGCGCCACCGATGGGTCCAGTAGATACGGAGGTTGTCGAGCTCCGCCCGCGAGATCTCGGGCTGGAAGCTGTCGACAAGGATGTCGTCGGGAAAGGCCCGGACCCAGAGCTGCTGGTGCTCGGTGCCGTCGCCGTGCGGAACCTGCTTGTACCTGGTCTCAAGACGGAGCGGGAACAACGCGATCGGCATGTCCTCGGTGAGGTGCTGAACGCCCTTGACGGGGTCGGCGAAACCGGAGAACGCCCCCATCGCCTCGCCCATCGCGGCCTTGGCCCCGACCAGTCGCCTGCGCGCGGCCCCGGCGTCCGCGCGCGCCTGGCGCAGCGCACGCTGGAGTTCGGCTTCGATGTCGGAGGGACGCCGTGCGGCCTCGCGCAGGGCTCTCTCCAGCGCCTTGACCCGTTCGGCCGCGGCGACGACGGCGTCCCGGCCCTCGTCCCATGCCCGCGCGGCGGTGCGGTAGCCGGCCTTCGACTCGGAGAACTCCGTCATGGCGCTACCCCTCCCGTCGGAGCAGCTGCGAGGCGTGCACCGACATGATCACGGGCGTCTGCAGCGCGATGTAGGCCAGCTCCGCCGCGCTGAGCCCCGCGTCGAGGGGCACGTGCCGGTCGAACTCCCACTGGACGCGCTTCTCCTGGAGGGACGGGTCGAGCGGCTCCTCCAGGGTCCGGGGCGGGATGGCAGCGACCGACAGGGGCTTGCCCTCGGCCATCCCCGGCGCGACGTCGGCCCAGCTCAGGTCGTTCCAGACGTTGACCGCCGTACCCGCCGCGCGGGAGACGTCGAAGCCGAACCGGGCGTCGCCGGGGACCTCTTCGATACGGAAGAACCAGCCAGGCCTGTCGTCGACGGTGTCGTCGCCGCGCGCGACCTCGGCTGTCAGGTCGAAGCCGAAGAAGTAGATGTCCGGCGCCACGCGCGCTTCGTAGAGCGGGAAGATCGGGGTCGTGCTGTCGTCCAGCTGGCGCTCCTTGGCCTTGTCGGGCGTCCCGTCGCTCTTGGGCTGCCACTTCGCGGGCTGAGCGCTGATGACGGTGTTGGGGTACTTCTTCAGCAGCTCGCCCCGTACGACGAGCACCAGCTCCTGTTCGGCGCCGGTTCCTGCCTCGCGGTTGTCGTGGTCGCCCAGGTCGCTCGCGCCGGGCCACAGGTGCAGCGGCTTCACATCCTTCAGCCGCTCGCGGGCGGCCGCCGGGTCCGGCGCTTCGGCGATCTTCTTGCGTACGTCCCAGAACTGCCGGAAGTAGCTGCCCCGCTGATCCGTCGGGTACTCGCGCCAGAGCAGCTCGCGGGCGAACTCGTGGTTGAGGCCGACCAGATAGGCCTCGATGAACCGCTGGTCGGTCTCGAGCAGGGTCACGCTGTCCGGTTCCACGAGGTGGATGTTGGGGACGAACGCGTCGGGGTCGGCCTTGGCCAGCGGTTCGTACATCGGGATGTCGAACTCCGGATAGGCCATCGCCTCGACGAAGGACTCTCCCATCTGGTCGCGGATGCGCTGCGGAATGTCGATGCCCGCCAGCGTCCAGCGCGGCACGGTACGCGCCGGGTCGAGGCCCGTCACGATGTCCCGGGCGACCTCGTCGACCACGAGCGGCACCTTGTCGGGGACCTTGCCCAGCGCGCGGCTCAGGCCGAGCACCCGGAACTGGTCCTCCAGTGCCGACTTGAAGCCGGCGGCCACCTCGTTGTCGGGCCCGCGCGGCGGCGCGGACGGCAGATCCGGCGCCCTGCGCGGGTCCGGGACCTCGGTGAACACGAAGCCGGACGACTCGGGAAGCTGCTCGGTCATGCCGGGGACCTGCGCGTCCTCGCCCAGAGGCGGCACCGCTGCTGGATGTCGACGTCCCCGGTGGCGGAGCCACAGCCAGAGCAGACTGACGGCCAGGACAGCGAGCAGCGCCCAGCCGACCGGCCCGGCGAACAGGAGGACCAGGGCGAGCACCAGGACGCCCAGCCACGCCGGCCACCTCACCGGCGTACCGAACAGCCAGTCGCCGACCCGGTCGAGCACACCGCGAGGCGGCGTCGCGGCGGCGGCGAGATCGTCGGGGGTCAGGATGCCGTCCGGAGGGAGCTTGTCAGGGGTCGCGGTGATCTCGCCCGCATTGGCGCGCGTGACGACCTCTCCGGCGTCGAGCGGGTCGGTGAGACCCAGACGCCTGGCGACCTTGCCGCCCGGACGCAGGTGGCGCCGCAGGGCGACCGAGCCCATCGCGGCACTCATCGGGCTCCGCTTGACCTGATGGCGCACGGTGACCCCGCCGGACAACAGCCGGGCCGCCGCAGGTGCCTGCAGCAGCAGGAGGCCACCGGGAGCCGCTGACGCCAGAGGTCGGAAGTGGCGCAGATGGGTGCGCAGGCCGGCGTGCAGGGCGAAGTGGGCCAGGCGGATGCGACGGTTGGCCTCCAGCACGTCGCCTATCTGGTCCCAGGCGCCCTCCATGTACGTCTCCTGGTCCTTCTGGACCATGGCCGTGCCGAAGCCCGCCGCCGAACGGAAGCGCGGGTCGAGGTTCAGGTCGTGCACCCAGTTCTCGCGATGAGGCACCGGGGTCCCGTCCGACGCGTCGAGGAGCCGCTCGGTCAGCGCGTGCCACCGCCCGTAGGCAGGCGGGGTGAGCATCGGGTCCGGGTCGTCGTTGACGCTGTCGTCGAGCGCCGGATCGGTGTTGGCCGAAGGGCCCTGGACCTGGTAGCTGTCCGCCAGGTTCACGAATGCCGCCAGCTGTCGCTGGAAGACGTGCGGGTAGGGCTGGGCCCAGTTCTCGTAGGTGCCCCGCTCTGCCAGCTCCTCGGGCGAGAGGACGGAGAGCGGGGCGCGCAGGGCGCCCCCCATGCGCAGGACGCCGTTGAAGGGCGGGTCGTTGATCCCCGACACGTTCGGTGCCGGTTGGCTGACGTCGATCTCGCGGTGGCCGACTCTGCTGTCCACCGTGCGCGGTGTGAGCAGCCGGACCAGCGATTCGAAGTCGCCCTGCTCGGCGGTGCGGAAGAACCAGCGGTGGTAGAAGGGGAAGTGGTTCGGGTCGGGGCGGTTCGCCGCCGTCGCGTATGCGCCCCAGGCCGACGACGTCGGGGTCAGGGCGTTGGCGGGGTTGTCGAACAGGCCGGACTGCTCGATCCCGAGGCCGGCGAGCCGGCCGCTCTCGAACGCCGGCACGAGGAAGGCGTGGTAGCCGGTGCGGGGCTTCAGCCTCCGCGGGCACAGCAGCCTGGAGCAGGCCCGGTCGGGTTGGCTGCTGATCAGCGCCTGTGCCTTGCGGGAGGCCAGGTCGGCGTCCGTCTCCACGACGTTCGCCGAGAAGTCGGCGTTGGCGTGGACGTGCGCCCAGGCCCACCCCTCGTCCGCCGGCTGGAAGATACCGCCGAAGGGGGCGGTGATCTTGATGTAGGGCAGCGGCCGCTGTCCTGTGCCGGTGCCCTCGTCGAACTCGCCGGTCTCCTCGAGTACGACAAGCGCCAGCCAGGGCAGCAGCTTCCTGCCGGCGGGCGCTGCCGGTGTGTACCGCCACGGGAAGTCCTCGTCGTAGAACTCGATGGCGGCGAGGTAGTTCGGTTCGAAGTTCGTCACCCAGTCAGCCGGTTCGAGACGGCTGATCTGGGCGGTGTCGATGCCGATGATGTCGCCGGGCCCGTAGAGCTCGACGTCACGTGCGACGGCTGCGCTCTCGGTCCCGCCACCGATCTTCGTCCCGTTCACGGTCAGGGAGACCGGCACCGTGGCGCGCCGGCCGCTCACAGCCGTGATCCGGTTGGCGATGCCGTTGCGGATCCAGGGCAGGAACGTGTAGGTGCCGAGCGGCTCGGTCATACGGCCACGCTCGCTTCCGCGGTGGGGATGACATGCAGGTCGGCGGCCGCCTTGGGGGCACTGCGAGCATGCCGCTTCAGCGCGTCCACCGCTTCGGCCTGCGAGGCGAAGCTGCGCCCGTCCGCCCAGGGGGAGTTGTCGACGGCCGAGGCGATCACGAAGCCGCCCTCCTTCGCCTTGATCTTCTCCGTGAAGGGCGCCTGCTGCCTCGCCGTGTGCCGTGACAGCGGCGAACGCGCCGTCGCGTTGCTGCTCAACCGCTGCTCGAACCACCCGAGGCCGGCGTTGAAGAACCGCGACTGGTGCTGCTTGTAGTTGTCGTCGATGACGATCAGCTCGTGCAGGACGACCCGCTTGACCGCGTGGCTGGTGCGGGTGTCGCCGGCCGCGACGGAGAGTTCGGTGCCGGCGTCGAACTTCTCGTAGCCGGGTGCGGACAGCTTGGCCGCGCCGTCGATATCGCGGTACTGCGCGCTGGCGAACGACTCGCGCGCCTTGACGCGCTCGACCAGGCCCGTGCCGCCGACCGTGAGCGCGAGCCGCGAGACGTCCGAGACGGCCTTGTTGCCGATCTTCTGGATGTCCAGGTCGAGCGGCACCCCGCGCTGGGCCACCCGCAGCGTGCCCACCGGATGGAGGACCAGCTCCGCCGTGGGGTCGATCTCGCGCAGGCTGACCGAGATCGGCGCCCTGGTGGGCGGCACCGCGATCCAGTTCTCCCTCTTCTCCAGCTCCGCGACGAGGATCGGCAGGGCGGGTACGCCGTCCAGCACCGTGTCGGCGCTGTCGCCCCAGGTGTGCGAGAAGGGCACGCTGATGTCCCAGAAGAGCAGGGAGATCGAACCCTCTCCATCGACGTGCCACGGCGACGTCCCCTCCAGCTCGCCGCGGATACGTACGCTGAAGAGGCCGGCGCCGAATACTTTCACAGACATCGACGCGGAGAAGCTGATGACGAAGTAGAACGGCGAGAACTGGAACAGCGCGTCGAACCCGAGGTGCCCGTCGACGGAGAAGGCGTCGACGCCGAAATACAGCTCGACGGCGGCGCCGAACTGCGCGGTGTTGGACGTGACCGCGAAGTAGCCCTCGACCCGGATCCGCGCGAACGACTCGTTGAGGATCGAGATCGACACCCGCTGCGGACTGGGGAACGGCATCGGCGGGGGCGTGAACCGCGGATGGAAGCCGCCGACGCTGAGGACGAAGTTCGGGTCGTCGCCCCAGGCGATCAGCAGCCCCATCTCGCCGCTGATGGTCAGGAACAGGACGCGGCTGCCGTAGAGCGAGGCGAAGAACCACAGCCGGCCCTTCGTCGGCTCGAGGGCGCCGATGAACTTGACCTGGAGGACGAGCAGTGCCGCTTCCTCGTCGGGCAGGGTGCACTTGAGTACGCCGAGGATCGCGATGTTGCCGGGAGGCACCTCGATGATGACGCCGAGCGACGCGGTGACCAGGGTCGGCGTACCCCAGCCGAGCTTGGCCATCGGGCCGATCATGAAGTGCCCCTCCAGCGGCGGGAAGAAGCGCTTCATGTCGGAGATGATCTGGGGCGCGTTGGCGATCACGTCGCGCGGGAACATGATGTTCTCGACCGAACCGGAGCGCACGCCCTCGGCCAGCTCGTCGAGCCGCATCGTCCGGTTCAGGCCGATGAGACCGCCGAGGCCCACAAGTGTGAACCCGAAGCCGAGCTGGATCGGCGTACCGAACTCCGCGGTGATGATGATGAGCAGTGAGAAGCCGTCGGAGCCGTCGGGCATCCTGGTCTGGATGACGCCGATGGCCTTGACCGCGAACAGGCCGGTGAAGGTCAGCTCCAGCGCACCGGCGTACTCGCCCTTGTCATGGTCGAGGTACAGGAAGCCGCCGCCCTTGACCACCCCGGCGTTGACCGCCAGACCGACACCGCTGGGAGGCTTGAAGGCGGCCGTCAGGTCGACCGGACCGAGCGCCTTGTCCGCTGCGCCGGATCCGTCGGATCCTTCGGAGAAGGACAGCACCGTCTCGACGCCCATCCGCTCCACGCTGGCGGTCAGCGGTCCGAGATGACCAGTGACGGCGGCCGAGGTCTCCAGGGCGAACGAGCCGTCGTCACGGATCTTGAGGATGAGGTAGAGGGTCTCGAACGTGGCGATACCGAGGGACTGGTGCATGGGAA
This sequence comes from Streptomyces sp. NPDC046909, assembly GCF_040644695.1. NCBI lineage: Bacteria > Bacillati > Actinomycetota > Actinomycetes > Kitasatosporales > Streptomycetaceae > Streptomyces > Streptomyces sp. NPDC046909. Next base: position 13,186 of record NZ_JBEYXC010000031.1, read on the forward strand.
CGGCGATCTCCAGCCCACCGGCAGCTCTCACCTTGAGGCCCTCGGACAGCCGCCACGATAGGCCGAGGTCGAAGACGCCCCGTACCTCCGCCTCGGCGAGCAGAGAGGCGAGGAAGTTGTCGGACTCCTCGCTGCCCAGGGACAGCGTCAGCCCGGTGAGCTCGACGAGCACGCCCGGGTCGACCCGCACGGCGCCGGTCGTGCTGGCACCGACGACGAGTTCGGCGCCGATCCCGAAGTCCTCGGCCTCCAGCCGCACCAGGTCGTTGCCCCCGACGATGGTGAAGCCGCGTGCGGCCGCGTTGCGGTTGGTGACGAACCTGAACGCGCCGCTGGCTGTGCCGGTCTTGGGCTCGATCGACATCTGGAACGGCGGCCGCAGCCGGAAGACGAAGCCACCTTCGAGCGCGAGGTCCGCGGTGAAGTCGCTGCCCCAGCTCGGGCTGTACGTGACGCGTTCGCTGAAGGAGTGGGCCAGCCGGGCCGAGTAGTCGAGCAGGATTCCGGGCGGGCTGACGTTGCTGTCACGGCTCCAACGGGCCGGTCCGGTCACAAGAAAGGCGTCACCGCCCTGCCTGCCGGCCTCGGCGCTCGACTCCTCCGGGAAGAAGTCGAGCACGCTCTGCAGCAGCTCCTCCGGGTCGAACGTCGCAAGTCCCCATCCGTGGGCGTCGGCGAAGTGCGCGGCAGGGTCGGTGAACAGCGACTCGATCCGGTCGAGACGCAGGTCCTTGCGGATGAAGCGCGGGGTGTTGATCGCGCCGCTCTCCTCGACGACCTCCCAGTCGACAAGGCCCAGGAACTTGAGGATGTGGAGGGACATCGGGAGCCGCTGTTCGAGGAGCGTGATCACCGCGTAGTCGATGGCCTTGCGGACCATGACCCCGGCGAACGCCTCGACGGCATCGCCTTCCGGGCCGCCGAGGGCAGCGCCCCTGGCCGCGATCCGGTCGATCATCGCGATCAGGGCGTTGACGAACCGGTACAACGCCTCGACCAGATGCACGAGCCCGGCCGCGAGCGCGTCGTCATCGGCAGCCGTCAGTGCCGCGTCGAGCTCGCCGGCCGCCTCCCGCAGCTGGGCCCCGGCATCCCCCAGCGCCTGCCCGGCACCGGTGACCGACGGATCGGACACGATCGCATCGGGCAACTGGAAGCCGATCCCATCGGTGTCGAGATCCGCTGCCAGCCCGCTGGTGTCTCCCAGCGCCTGCGCGATCCAGATGCCCAGCCGGGCCAGGTAGACCTCCTCACCTGCCACAGCGCCCCCTCCAGGTCACGGCTCGCTCAGGTCACGTTGTCGTGGGTCGTCTTGCCGTCCGCCAGCCCCGCACCGTAGGCACGGGTGCTCGCCGGTGGCACCGACGGTCTGACGGCCGCCCGCGCGGCGCCCGCCAACAGCGGGCGCGCCGTCGCCGTGTTCAGGTCCGGCTTCTTGTCCAGCATCAGCGCCACCACGCCGGTGATCATCGGTGTGGCCATGCTGGTGCCACCGAGCTTCTCGAAGCGGTTGCCGTCATGCCAGTCGGGCAGGTGGAAGGCATCCGGGTCCGAGTCACGGCTCTTGGCCGAGTCGATCTTCACGCCGGGTGCCGCGATGTCGGGCTTTTCCGCGATCACCGCCAGCGGGGCGGCCGGATCGGAGAAGTCCCGGAGCGGGCCGCGTGAGGAGAACGAGGCGATGGCGCGGTAGTCGGCATGCGTGGTGTCGCCATCCTTGTCGTCGTACGCCGCGACGGTCAACACGTGCCGGCCGAACGTGTCGACAGTCGAGAACTCACTGGTCACATCGATTGCCGCGTCGAGCGGGAGACCATTGGTCATGGTGTCGGCGACCTTGAAGGAGACGGACTTCCCAAGGGCCCAGCTCTGCCTGCGGCACATCAGGAACAGCTCGGTTCCCGCCGGAGCCGTGATCTTCACCTCGTAGGCACCGGTGAGGTAGCTGATCGTGCCGCCGGATGTGCGCGGAAAGACGTTCAGGTCGAAGCTGTGCCGACGCAGGCTCCCGCCGTCCGGGTGGCCCACCGTGGGTTCTCCGCCGTGGAGGGCGACCACGTGGTGGGCGTTCGCCGCCGGCGCGAGGTTCACCAGCAGGCGGGGTGGCCCGACCCGTATCCCGTAGTGCTCGTCGAGGAAGCCGCCCACGGACATGGCACCGGTGAACGCGGCCCGTTCGGGGAGGCGCACCGCGAAGGAGACGGCGGTGAACGGGTTGGCGCGGCGATACCAGAACCTGAAGCCGATCGGGGGCTTGAAGAGGCCCGGCAGGCAGTTGGTGTACTTCGTCTGCAACGCTCCGCGCGTGTCGGTGAGCAGCAGCGGGACAGTCACCTCGCCGCTCGCGGGCACCTCGATCCGTGCCACCGCACGGCGGCTGTCGTCGCCGTGGTTGCCGGACGACTTGACGACGATCGCGCCGGTGGGGAAGTGGGTGGGATCCGCGGCATGGGCCGGGTCCAGCCTTTCGTCGACCCAGACCGCATCGGCGTCAAGTCCGTCGCCGGGCTCGAGCGGGGAGCCGAAGCTCATGTTGATGACGATCGACTTGCCCAACGCCCGGGCTGTGCGGAGGCAGTAGAGGATCGCGTCGCGGAACTGGTCGTCGGGGCCGACCTGCACGCCGGGTGGTCCGGTGAAGTAGTGGATCGGGAACGGGGTGTCGAGCATCTTCACCGCGATGATGTCCGCCTCGGGCGCCACTCCCATGACCGCCGCGTCCGCCCCTGCGACGAACTGGTTGCCCCCGGCCGCGATCCCCGCGACATGCGTGCCGTGGCCGTCGCAGTCGCGGTGGCGGAGCGGCGGACCGCCGTTGAGGGAGGCTTCGATCTCGGTGTCGTCGTATTCCACGCCGTAGCGCTGCGTGGACGCGAGCAGGGAGAGGGCCGGGCAGTCGGTGGCCGCGGCGGGCGTCAGGCCCTGGTCCCAGATGCGCAGGATCCGGGTCTGCTTGGTCGGGACCAGCCGCTTCATGAACATCGGGTGCGTGTAGTCGATCCCGGTGTCGATCACGGCGACGATCACCCCGGCTCCCGTCGCGTCGGCCCCGCCGGTGAAGGCGCCGGTCGCGGTGACGGCGTGCCAGAGCCCGTCGGCCAACGCGGCGGAACTCGCCCGTACACCGATGTCCTTCACGGCCGTGTCGAGATCGATGCCGCGTGGCGCGCCCGACGAGATCCACTCCACCTGGTCGAGCTGAGTGAGCCGCGGCAGGTCCTGGAACAGCACGATGCCGTAGGCATGGCCGTCGCCCTCTTCGCCGAGGTCGAACCCCGCGGCCTCGATCGCGGCGAGGTCCCCGGTGTGGGTGATCCGGACGCTGATGCCCTGGGAGGTCGCGCCGCCGGGGGTCCCGGACTCAGACTCATAAGCACGTAACACCATGAGGAGCCCCACGTCGAGCTTCGCGAAGTCGGTCACGCCGCCGCCTCCATCCGGGCTAGCTGGCTACCTTGCCGAAGTCTTCCGCGCACTTCGGCAGTGGATGACGTTGGGTGATCCAGCGCCAGGCCACGACGAAATCAGCGTACTTGGCCGTGGTCGTATGCGCAGGACCGCGGCGCGCTATTCGGGTCGGTCATGCCGTCGTTCACACCCGCCCTCCCGCAGAAGGAGCCGCCAACGAGACCCGGCCCGTCGGCCGCGGCCACAGCGTTCGGCCGACGAGCTGCCGAGTGAGCCCGGACTGCCTTGCCCAATACAGCGCGGAATCCGCCGTGGCCGAGTCGTGCTCTTCTCAGCTTGTCCTGGGCTGTCCAGACTTCACGACAGGGATGGTTGAGGGGGAGGCGGCGATGGTTGCTAGGCGTCAACAGGGCTCGACTACACGTCGCTGGCGAACGTCAGCAGTGAAGCCGGTCGCGCTCGGTGGTGGCGGGCTGCTGATCGCGTTAGCGGTCTTCTGGACAGCCGTGTGGCCCTATGCCACGGCACTCGCGGTCCTGTGCGGTGTGGGGTTCGTGGGCTGGTGGTTGTGGCGTACGGACAGGAGGCTGCGGGCCAGGGACGGTCGGTGGCGCCACGAAGACGCGGTGCAGGCCGGACGAAGGACCTTGGCAGAGGTGGATGCCATGACCGGGACCGAGTTCGAGGAGTTGGTCGCCACGCTGTGCCGGCGGGACGGGTGCACCGCGGTACGCCGGGTCGGTGGTTCGCACGACAACGGTGCCGACGTCGTGGGGCGTCTGCCGGATGGTCGGACGATGGTGGTCCAGTGCAAGCGGTACGCGCCCACCAGCACCATCGCCAGTCGTGAGCTGCGTGACCTGCTGGGCGCCAAGGTGCACTTCCAGGCCGATGTGGCGGTGTTCGTGACGACCACCAGGTTCAGCGGGCCGTCGGAGAAGTTCGCAGTGGAGCATGGCATTCTCACCGTGCACCGCGATCACCTTGGCCTGTGGAACAACGGCGCGTCCCTGCTCTCGCTGGGCAGTGTGAACGGTCACGGCCAGGGGGACGCCCGTCACCGGGCACGCTGGAAGCAGGCCTACGGGAGGTAGCCCGTAGGGCCGGAGCGCTTCTGGGTCAGCCGGTGCTGGTGTCGTAGAGCCTCCATGCCGGATAGCGCCGGGCCTGGCCGCCTTGTTCAGCGCTGTCCAGGAGTTCGCGGCGGCGCAGCATCAGGCGCAGGTGGCGCGCTTCGTCAGCGCCGTCGTCCGGTCCGGAATCGAGCAGGACCGCGTGGGGGTCGGCAGCATCCGGGGGCTGCACGAGTACGTCGACCGGGTGCCCGTTGATGCTTTCGCCGAGCGCCACTGTCGTTCCGGGCTGTGCTGACATGGTCTGGTAGAGGCGCCGGACCAGGTCGCCTGTCTCGCGGTCGTCGGTGCGGGGGCCGTTTGTGGTGGCGGCGTTCAGGAGTTCGGCGGCGACACCGCCCCGTTCGCGCCACAGGTTCATGTCTCCGACCACGATGAGGTGGCTGCGGGCGCGCGTGATGGCGACGTTCCACAGGTTGAGCTGGCGGTGGACCCAGCCGATGGCGGCTGCGTGCATGCCTTCGCCTGCGACGAGGGAGAAGACCATGACGTCGCGTTCCCCTCCCTGGAAGGTGTGTACGGTGCCGACGCGCACGCGCTGCTGGTCGTATTGCCGCAGCTTGTCGCGGAGTTCGTCGGCCTGCGGTTTGAACGGCGTGACCACACCAATGGTGGCGTCCTCGGGAAGCTGTTCCAGCAGCGTGTGTACGAAGCTGTGCACCTGTCTGATCTCGTCGTAGTTCACCCAGGAGCTGCCGTGCGGGGGCCGGGTAGCTCGTCCGGGAACGTGGGACCAGAAGATGGATCGCCTCGGCAGGGACGGCCGGCCTCGGGTGTCGGTGAGGACCGTCAGGCCCTGTTCGTAGAAGAGTTCGTTGGACACGGCGGCGATGTCCGGGTGGCAGCGGAAGTGCTCGTCGAGGAGAAGCGTGCCTCCGGCGGCCCGCTCGGCCGCGTGGAACGCGGAGTGGCGGCGGTAGGCGAGGCGGTGTTTCTCCAGCCAGGCGGAGCGCAGGCCGTTGTTGCGGCGGATCAGGACCTCGCGCTCCGGGCCGATATTGGCGATGTGCGGAAGCTGCATGGCGTCCCCGATGACCAGGGCACGCTTTGCCCGGAACAGCAGCGGGAGCACGTGCGGGATGGCGCACTGGCTGGCCTCGTCGATGACGACCAGGTCGAAGAGGGCGGGGCCGGGCGGAAAGCGGCGGGCGGACAGGCTGGTGACGGCCCAGCCGGGGGCCGCGGGGAGTACTTCGCGTATGGCGGGCCAGTCGGTGCGGTCGCTGTCTCGGGCGCTGAGAAGGTTGAGGATGCGTTGACGGCCGGCGCGGGCGTTGGTCCGCACCGCGCTTTGGAGGAGGGCATGCGAGGTGTTCTGTACGTCGGCCTCGGCGGTGTCGAGTGTCGTGGCCAGTGCCGCGTCATCGACCTCGGCAACCTGTGCGTATCCGCTGTGCCAGGAGGCGTGCGCGGCCGCGAAGCCGGCGAGTGAGAGGCAGCCTTCCGCGCGGTCGCCGTCGAAGCGTGCCAGTCCGATCTTGCGGAGGAAGCGGGTGCGGCGCCAAGAGCCGAGGAACCGTGCGTGAGCCAGGCGTCGGGCACGGGCTTCCAGCTGGTCCAGACGCTCTGTCTGCGGGAGCTTTTCGGTGAGTTCGGACACGGACAGGGCAAGTTGCTCGGCGTGCTGCTCGCGCAGTCCGCCGGCCTGCAGCTGGTCCTTCTCGCTCTTCGCGATGTGGGCGAGGCCTTGGCGGACCTGGTTCAGGTGGCTGAGGGCGATGTCGACGTTCATGGCGGCCGTGGTCACGTTGGGCACGGGTTCCGGCGCTGTGCGCAGGGTGTCCAGGCCTTTCGCCTCGGTCTCGACGTAGTTCCCGGACTTGGCGCGGGCCGAGCCGGTGCGTATGACGCTTCCGGGTACGAGGTTTTCGCAGCGGCGCCAGACTTCGTCCACGGCCTCGTTGTTGTTGGAGGCCACAAGGACACTCTGGCCGCTGGTGATCGCTGTGGCGACGAGATTGGCCACGAGCTGGCTTTTTCCGGTGCCGGGCGGTCCGGTGGCGACGGTCAGGCGCCGGGTCATCGCGGAGCGCAGCACGGCGGCCTGGGCCTCGTTGCAGGGCAGCGGCGTGACCAGCCGTGGTGGCTCCGGTTCCGGCGCTGCCAGTGCGCGGGTGCGTTCCGCCACGTCGGGTGACAGGGCGGCGAGTGCGGTCGCCTGGATGCGTTCCGGCTTTCCCGCGATGTCGGCGAAGTCGTCGAGGAGCTTCTTCGTGTAGGCGGTGTCGGGGAGTGCCGCGAACAGGACGGCGGTATTGCGGGCGCCGTGACTGGGCGTGTGGGTGTCGATCCGGTCGGCGAGCTGATCGGGGTGGAGTTCCTGGACGCACGGCAGCTCGAACTCCTCCATGAGGAGTTTGCCCGCTTCGACGGCCATACGGTCGTGCTGGCCGCGATGCCAGGTGGGCTGGAAGGTGTCGGCGAGTTGTGCGGCCTCCTCCTCGCCGAGCCAGTCCCGAGCCAGCTGCGGGTGCGGCTGGACGGGACCGTAGGGCTTGAGCCGCACCTGGCCGCCTTCGGAGACGATCTCCACGCGGCGGATCAGCAACGGAGCGAACTTCGGGTGCCGCCACGGGCGGCCGCCACGCGGTCCGGTCACGACCACGGCCGGGTAGCCGGCCCAGAGTTCGGCCTCCTGTTCGGTGGCGGACTCGATCAGAGGGCTGGCCTCTGCCGGGACGGGGATACAGCCGTCGTCGTCGACATCGCCGGACAGAAGGCGCTCCGAGCCGGAGAGGCAGACATAGGAGGAGTCCCGATCGCCTACGGACATCAGCGGTGTATCGGTCTCGTCGGACAGCACGCACTCGCGGTAGTAGTCGAGCAGACGGGGCCAACTTGGCTGAGACTGCGCGGACTTGCGAGGGCTGGTCTGCTCTGCCTGTCCGGGTGACGAGACCGGCCGACGGGTCAGCGGCACGAGCAGCGGGGCTGCTCCGAGCGGGCAGTCGGCGAGGACGATGCGGTCATCGACGCCGAACGCGGACTTCACCGGTACCTGGCGGGCTCCCTGGGCCCGCATGCGCCGGTTGACGTGGTGAAAGAGGTCCTCTACGGACACATCGCCCTTGCCGTCCTTGCTCACCTTGCCCGTGCGCAGGGCTTCGATGACCTCGGCGGTGAAGTCGGACGGCCGGACCTCGGCGGTGCTCGCCACATCGGCGTACGAGTCCTCACCGGCGCGTGAGGATGACAGCACGTACGTGCCACGGCTGGTCAGCAGGGGCTGCTCAGCCGATTTCGCCACCGATGCGGACTGCCGGTCGGAGGTGCGCAGGCCCACGGCGAAGCCGCCGCTGCGACAGCAGTCGATCATCATGACCTTCTGCGAGGCCCAGCACTGTTCGAGCTGTTCGTTGACGAAGCCGGCGCTCACCGCTGTTTCGGTGATCCGGTCGAAGTCGGTGTCCGTGGCGATGAAGTAGAACTCGCCGCCGTCCCGGACGAGTCGAGCGCCGTGCCCGGACACGTACACGAGGGCCAGTTCGTCCTGCTCGCAAGCCTCCAGGAACTCGCTGATGACCTCCCGCATGTCATCGGCGGCCAGGTTGTCCCGGGAGGTGACGGAGACGAACCCGCCGATGTTGCGGTGCTGCAGGACCTGTTCCATGCCCCAGGTGTCGGCCTGTGTGGACGGCAGGGGCGGGAAGCGGCCGTCGTCGTAGTGCTCGTTGCCGATCAACAGGGCACGGCGTCTGACCAGTCGGGTCACTCGCCGCCGCCCTCCGGCCCGCCGGAGGGGGCGTCACCCACCTTGTCCAGGAATTCGCGGACCACGCGCTCCTGGGCGGCGTCCGGCCGGCCCGTGATCGCGACGGAATGTCCGTCGTAGGTGACCTCGACCTTGCGGTGCCGGTCCCTGGCGCACCATTCCTTGATCGCGGTGATCAGGACCTGTGAGGCGGGTCGCGCAATGGCGGTAGCCGTGGCAGCCCACAGCGCGACCTCGCCGACTCCGGTGCCCTTGTGACCAGGCTCCGAGGGCTGGTCGGCATCGGCGAACCCGACGGCCACCCCCTCCGCCTCGTGCAGTGCCGCGTACAGATCACGCGTGAGCCGTTCCTGCCGCAGCGCATCCCCGCCGGCCGGCACCACGAGCCGCCACTGGCGCCCCCCGTCCTGCATTCACCACTCCTTGCTATCGGGCCGTCACGTGGGATGACTTTGGCATGAAGGTGCCGCTGGCACAGCTCGACGACCAGCGGGCAGGGCGGCATTCGGCCATCGGCGAGGGGCGGACGGGGTTGAAATCGCTGCGGCTTCCCGCCTGATCGGCATGACCGCCGTTGCGAGGGAAGACCGGCCCGAGTTCAGTTGCCTGTCTTCTTCACGTTCACCCTGCGAAGGGCGAGGACTGTGCCGTCCTCGCGGATGGAGACCGGCCCACCCCACTCATCGTCCCAGTCGGTGCGGGGCCAGGCTTTCCTCCGCTCATGAAGGGTGCTGCGCCATGCCGACACCTGTGCTCGCTCCGCCCTGTCGTCGCCGGCTTGTGTGCCCCTGGCCAGATGGCGGAAGAGGTCTGCCTGGACTCCGGAGAAGGCCTCCACGTGGTCGCCGTTGAGGCGAAAGATGTGGTCGGTACCGGCGAATTCGTCACCCAGCAGCGTGCAGGTGATGTCCTGGACGCTGCCTGCTGCCGGATGCTCGAAAGCCTCGAAGAACTCTCGGCCCTGCCGCTTCGTCAGAAGCCTTGCGGTGGCGCGGCCCGCTCCGGCGAATGCCATCAGCCCCGCGGCGTCGGTGTGGGCGAAGGTCTGCTGAAACCACGTGAACTGATCAGGCTTCACCTGGCAGCCGGGCTCGAAAGGCACGTGACGCCCCGCTTCGGCGGGGCGCTCGATCCCCGGGAACTGTTCCAGTTGGCGCGGGGATTGGTCCAAGTCCACCTCACGGCTGCCTTCACCTCCGCTGAGGCTGAGGTCGGATCCGTGTCCTGGCGCATGCAGGGCATGGACGGTGACCGGCCCGTCGAGGGGAAGCTCGGTGCTGAAAACCAAGCCAGGTGTCTCGTTCCAGGCCCCGATGTGAACGCCGTCCACGTACGCCGCACAGGCAGCAAGCTGCGTGTGTGAGACGGACGCCCCGCTGTGGTTGCCCTTGCACGCGATCGGGAAGATCATCGACGGTTGGTCCGGCTTCCACACCTCGGCCAGGTACTGCGGACGGTAGCGGTAACCGACGCTCACGCTCTTGTTGTCCTTGTTCTCTCTTTCCGCGCTGGTCAGAGCCCATCCTGCGCGCAGGACCGTGTCCGAGTGGAGGATGGAGACGTGGTGATGCGGATAGCGGCTGCGCAGGATGCGTTCGGCGAGCGTGAGAGCGAACGCCTGGCCCAGCTCCTCCGACTGAAGTGTCTTGTAGTGCTTGGCGATGCGTTTGCCCTCCCCAGAAAGCCACAGGAACGTGCCCTTTCCCGCCTGCAAGGCCTGGATGTACTTCAGGCTGCCCCAGTGTTCGGCGAGCCCGCGAGCCGCGCCGCGCTGGGTGAGCGACAGACCTCGTGCGAGGTGGTGCAGCAGCGCGATGTACGGCAGCTGCACGGACGCACCCAGCTCGGAGCCGGGCAGCGCACGCAACCCTTGTTTGCGGCGCAGCTCCGGCGGCGCCTCCTTGCGGGGCCGGCCCTCCCGCTCCGCTTCCTCGGCCTGTTTCTGCTGATTCCGCTGCCGTTTCTTGTCCTCGGCGCGAGCCGCTGTTTCCACGCTGCCGATCAGTGCGTTCTTGGAATCCGCAGCGACCACAACCGAATCCAAGAGACGTTCCAGTATCTGCGCAGCACTCAGAGCGTCCTTCACGGCAGTCCCTCCCCCTGAACACCCGGACGTACCTCTTCAGACATGAGAGTGACGTCGGCCATTCGGCAACGCCAGACGGCATTCAGGAAATGGCCAGAATCATCCGGCCGTTGCGGTAGGGAATCGGCCGTGCTCCTTCCCTGGGACACCCACGTCACATCTCGGCGGCCTCCACCCATGGGCCATCGCCTGCGGTGCTTCTGCCGTACGGGACAGAGGCCTTGTCATGGGGCTGAGGCCTGAGAGGCACCACGGCACCCCGGGGAGGGTCCTTCCGGCAGGCCCCGTCGCTCGGAATGCCATGCGGCGTCAGCTCGCCACGCTGAATGCGCTACTGAAAACGTTGACCCTCAGCCCTGCGGCAGCCCGCGGAGGTTGCGCATATGTGTCCCAGGTTTCGGAGAATCTGGCGTGGCGGGACAGCAGCTGCACAGTCTTGGGGTCGTGCTCTCCTGACATGGCGAGCGTGGAAGTGTAAAAGCGCTTCAGTTGGTGGAAGCGCGTTCGCGGAGGGAGACCTGCCCTTTCCAGAGCCTGATGCCAGCGACGGTAGAAGTGAGACAACCGGACCGGCTGGCCATGAGTGTTCGTCACTACAAGGCCGGGGCCCCCTGGTTCTACAGCCGCCCTGTCCCTCCCCTTCGTATGAAGGAGTCTGGATTCGGCCCCGGGCGGAGCGAACCGCGCCAGGTGTCTTGCCAATTGCCCGATCAGGAAGGCATCGACGGGCAGGGTGGCAGAACTCGCCTTAGTCTTCAGCGGCGCGTCCTGTCCGCGCAGTCGCTGCTCCCTGATGCACAGGAGATTCCGCTCCCAGTCGATATGCTCCCATTTCAGCCCGAGCACTTCTCCGCGGCGCAGTCCGGCGCAGGAAGCCAGCCACACCGCAATTTCATAGTGCGGTTCGATCTGTCGCATTGCCGCCGCTACCGCAGCTACCCGATCGGGTGTCAGGGCCACTTCAGTACTGCAGGAGACCTCGGGGAGTTCGATGCGGGAGACAGTGTTTACGGGTAGCGGAACATCCTCGTCCATCATGTAGTTGATAAGGATTCGCCATGTTTTGAAAACCTGAACGACCGACCGTGGCGACCGAAGGCTCGGGGTACGCAGGAGATGGTCGACGAATGCCGTGGAATCACTCCGACGCAGCAATGCTGCGGGACGGTCACCAGCGAACGGCAGAATATGGTTGCGGAGATGCCCATCGTACAGGTCTACCGTGCTCCTCCTTTTCCCCCGACTCCTCTTCCTCCCGATCATCTGGGCCGCATAGAAGGAGACATTACGGCCGCGGTGCGCCTGACCTCTCTCTCGTTCCTCCTGCCCAGGCAACGAGTGTTGATTCAGGTGACCGTGTGCTTCATGCCATTCCCTGAACGAGACACGACGTTCCCGCCCGAGGTGATCAACGTAGCGGGCCTGCCACCGGAGCCCTCGTCCGTGATCGGCTGAAGGATAGAGGGGGCGGCTCCTGGTTCCACATTTACAGGGAACGTCGCCGCAGTGTGGTTTCGGATATGACTTATGCCAACGATCAAACGGCAACGCATTTCTCATCGTGCCTCTTGAAGGAACTCACCACTCCCGCTGAGTCAACTTGACAGCGGCGCCGAGACGTCGCCGAGTCCGGACAGTGAGCGCCTCGGGGTGTGGCCTGCTTGCTGTACAGCATCAGCATTTCCTGCACCCGGCCCGATTATGCACATCTGTTCATGGCCTTCTGGTTGGCGCACCGGTGGTGTCGCTGTGTGCCAGATCGTGAACCGTCGCCCGACCCGCGACTCCTGTCGCTGGGTATGCAGATCCGCCGCCACAGAGAGGAACGTGGTTACAGCCTGGAGGAGCTCGCAGAACACAGCGGGCTGAGCTTTCGCGGTCTCATCTACATTGAGCATGGGCAGCGCAATCCCAGCGTTCTGACTCTCGTGGACATCGCGGTGGCACTTGATGTCGCACCCGGCGAGCTCATCAATCATCTGGGAGAAGGTCACGCTGCTAAACGTGCCCCGCAGTAGCGTGCCGCGGGTGGAGGAAAGCCACTGAGGCGCGAGCCTTCCTGGCCTTGCCCGGTCAGGAGCTGCAGTACACGACGAAGGCGCCCCGGGTGAGAGCGTGGACGTAGGTCTCGGCGCCTGCCAGCAGGCGCAGGTGCTCCTCCGTGCACGCCGCCGCCGACAACCCGGGCTGCGCGAGCACTGTGCGGATGCGTGGCCGCAGCTGGGGGGCAAGTTCGCGGATCCGGTACAACTCCTCGATACTGCCGACTTCGAAGGGTGATACTCCGGTGCGAGCCCGGAAGCTTCGGGTACGCCGGTCCAGGTGATTCAGGAGCGGGCGCAGGTGGTCCTGTCTCCACTTCGCGCCCCGAACGGCTTGGCCGCACAGCTCATACAGATCGTCCAAGCGGCCTCCGGGGGTCGGCTCGGAGGAGTACTTGCAGTGCACCAGGGTGACGACGAGTTCGTCCCCCTGGATCTTCAATCCGACCAGGTCTGCCGCTTCGTAGGCGCGGTCGTCGTCGATGAGGACGTCGAATGCGTCTGCCTGTTGCAGGTGGGCGGAGACGTAGGCCTGAATGGAGTCAGGGTCACGGGTGGGGGACTGGGACTCCTTCCGGATGTTCACCCCGGTCCAGTCGAGGATGGTCAGGCGCCTGCGGTCGAAGGGGTCGAGATCCTTGCGTGGGGCGAGCAGCCTGTCCTCCGCAGTGATCATCTTGTCGCCTGCCAGGAACAGGGTGGGCTTGTTCCGGTTGATCCATTCCTGTAGCGCGTACTCATGGATTCCCGAGCGGACATGTCCGTCGCCCTCGTCGGGGGTGTAGGTCAGGCCGTTGACGGTGAAGTCGGCGGTGTAGCCGATCTTCCAGGCGGGAGTCGCCAGGCGGATCCGGAAGGGCCCTGTGGGGGTGTGGTCTGCGACTTCCAGGGCGACATCGACGGCGGGGTATGTGGTGCCGGCATAGGAGATCTGTGGGCCGGGCCCGTTGCCGGTAAATAGCTGCCAGGGCCATTCGGCAGCGATGAGTACGCCATCGGGCCGCTCGGTGAGATCTTCGGGGAAAATGAACCCTTCCATGACGCTGGCCAAGTCGATGCTGGCGTCGGTGATCTTGGCGCCTTGCTCGTCACACCAGTCGGTCCATGCCTTGAGGTTGGGGGCGGTTTGCATCGACCAGAACCGCCCGGACAGTGCCGCGCTGATAGTGGTCCTCTCGCCGTTGCGGAATCCGGAGGCGGCGATGTGGGTCTGGCTCTTGCCCTGCCGGTCTGCGGTGGTCAGCGCCTCGTATACGTCGCTTCCCACGTGCATGGAGAACCGGTTGAAGTGATCCCGCGAATCCAGCAGGCCCACATTGGTGGGGATTAGGCGCTCCATGTGGCCCAGCACCCGGAAGGTCGGCATACCGGCAACCGGCCGGGAGTCCACACCCAGGACGGCCTGGGCGAGTTCCCGGTAGTCACCCGTGTTGTTCGAGCCATGGATGTAGAGCAGGCCTTGGGTGCGGCTGAAGTACATGACGATCAGCTCGTAGGTGACCTGCTCCAGGGCTTGCGGGGCGCCCCAACGGACGCCGCTGCGATTCTCCACGACGAACCAGGCCACGGTGGAGGTGGTGTTGACCGCGATGGTGCTGTCCAGGACCCGTCCTTCACCGTAGACCTCCAAGGCCCGTTCGGGAGTCCAGCTACGCCCCGGAACTCGGTGCGCGATAGCGCTCATCTTGGGTTCCAGCACCGTGACCGACACCTCCTCGGGAACATCGGTGAAGGACGCCTCGAAGTCGCTGATTTCCTCCACGCTGGCTGTGGCACGCTCGGTGATGTCGTGCAGGATCGTGTCCCAGTCAGCGTCCTCGCGCAGGAGTTCACGCAGGGGCGAAAGAACCACCGACGGATCGCGGGCCACGAACACAGAGGCTGTCCCGATCGCGGAATTCGCGGAAGTGGAGCGGGTGAATCGCCCAATGAACTGGATCATCGGGCTGAGACTCTTCTTCACATCGTGCAGCGCGGCGATCTTCAACGCCGGCAGGTCGAAGCCTTCACCAAGCATGTCTACGCAGACCACAATCCGGCATGACCGATCTTCCAGGGATGCCAACGCTGCCCGTCGCGCTCTGGCCGCCACCTTCTCGTGCAGAACGGTGGGCTTCAGATCCGGCGCGAGACCTCGGTAGAGCTCGCCGAGCTCTTTGGCCCGGGCGATGGTTTTCGCCCGCGCCATCACAATGTGATCCAATTCAGCGGCCAGGTCAGCGCGTAGCTGCGTTACCGCCAGCTGGGCGAGCTCACGGTCCGTGTCCTCCAGGCTGAGCACAGCCCGGTAGTTGATGGAGGTGAAGTACCCATCCCGTTGGGCCTCTCGTAGCGGAAACCGAAAGATCGTCCGGCCGGGTACGGGGCGCCCGTCCTCCCTGAACGGAGTGGCGGTGAACAGCAGGACACGCCGGTCGGCGAATGCGTCGACCACGCGCGACCAGCTAGGCGCCGGTGCGTGATGGGCCTCGTCGACCACTAGATGGCTGAATGCGGCCAGCAGCACATCGCGAGGCTCCGGCTCGCAGGCCTGGAGTGCTTGGGGTGTGGTGACCACCACGTTGCAGGCGGCGGCGAATGCCGCCGCATCGGCAGAGTCATGGAAGCCGTGCTGGAGTTTCCCCACCACAGGCCGCATCACGCCCGGGGTGACGATCTGGTGTGCGTGCAGGATGCCGAGCGACTCGAACTTCGCCGCGATCTGATCACGGAGCGCGGCGGTCGGTACAAGCACCAGCAACCGCTCAGGCCGGGCGGCCACCAGCAGTGCCAGCATCGTCTCCGTCTTGCCCGTTCCGGTGGGCATCACCACGATTCCCGGAGTGGTCACACCTGAGGCCCAGTAGCCGATAACCGAATGCAGGGCACCTATCTGCGGACGTCGCAGCGCGTGAGGTTCGGTGTGGTCTCGGAACCCGATACCGTCAACGAACGAGGCCAGCACTGTCTGCGGCGAGCGAAGCACCATGTCACCGGCCCACCCCACACGCCCGTTTGTCCTGACGGTGGGTATCACAGCTGTCAGCTGCTCAGGTTCCCCACTTCCGGCCCGTACCGCAGGCCATCTGCCGTGAACACTGGCAACCTCCACTCCGTTGGCTCCCTCTACCACCTCCAACTTCCCGGACGGCACGAGCAACTGGCGGATCTCATTGCGGGCGAACGCAATCCGCTGGGCCCACACCTTGCTGGTTGCGACGTGCATAAGAGCTCCTGTTCCTTCACCAGCCTGGACTGGCAGCGCAGTAGCCCCAGTGCCCTCACCCGACCGTCGAGCCCCTTGAGACTCGCCAGTAGGGATTAACCCGATATACACCCGGCAGCCCGCTACCGCACCCCGTTGGGCCGATCTGCCCGGAGCCGACGCACTCGCCCCGGACAGCCGGGTTATGGCGCTTCCGCCTCACCCAGGGACAGGGCTGGTGGAGGGTAACCCTTGGCGCGGAGCCAGATGTCGAGAGCCATGGCGACGATGTCGCCGTGGGGAATGTCCGTGTCGGCGTTGCAGCGGCGGATGCGCCGTTGGAGTTGAAGAGGGTCGGGGACGGCGTAGTTGAGCTGTCCGCGTTTTGTGTGCCGGTTACGGATCACGTCCAGCGTGTCCGGGTGCGGTGTAAGGAAGTCGTCTGTTGGCTGGAGCTCCGAGTCGAGAGCGTCAGCAATTTCACGTAGTCGGCGGACGTA
The DNA here is from genome assembly GCF_040644695.1 of Streptomyces sp. NPDC046909. Classification (NCBI taxonomy): domain Bacteria; kingdom Bacillati; phylum Actinomycetota; class Actinomycetes; order Kitasatosporales; family Streptomycetaceae; genus Streptomyces; species Streptomyces sp. NPDC046909. Next base: position 29,251 of record NZ_JBEYXC010000031.1, read on the forward strand.
GGGGGAGGAGTCAGGCACGAGGGCTTCTCCGGTCGGTCCGGCTAGGCGACTAGCTAGCCGCCTAACGGGCTATGGGAATAGTCGGCAGGGGCGGCCGCACCCCTACGGAAGCGGCCGCCCGTGCAATGAAGTTGCGTTCAGAACCCGCGGGCGGTGAGCCACTCGTCCAACGCGACAGAGACGATGTCGCCGATGGGCAAATGATCGAGTTCGTTGTCCAGGGCGAAGCGCTTGATGCGCTTCTTCAGCTTCAGCGCGGCAGGAACCGAGGAATCGAGGCTCTCGCGCGTGATGATGCGCTGGTTGAGAACGGCGGCCGTCTCGGGAATGTCCTTGGGCCGGCCGGGCCCCTGAGCCCACGGGGTTCCCCCGCTCGGAGTTGCCTCCACCCGCGTGTTCTGCTCCTGGTGCGGCCCCGGAACATCGCTCCTCAACGGAAAGGCCGTACCGCCCAGGACCGGAGAAACAACCGGCCGCACGGCGACCTCAGCGGTTGGCGACACCCCAGCGGTCGCGGGTCCGGCGTAGGACGGGCCTGCCTGCGGAACCGGCTCAACCAGTGGCCTGGCCTGAGCCGGAGGTACCGCGAACTCGGCAGCCCGGGCCACGACCTGCTCGTGCCCCTGCGACAAATGACCCGAGGGAACCGACTGCACCACGGTATCTACCGCGGCCGGACTAGCCAGATGCGCAACCGCAGCCTGACCGGGACCGCTCGGTGCGACGTCGGCGGTCGGCGGGGCCTCGGGCAGCGGACCCACGGAAACCATCTCGCTCGGGTCTCCCTGCGTCACAGTCTCCGCAGGAGCCGAGGAAGAGGGCTGGGCGTCGAACTCACCCGTAGCAGGACGGTCTTCGCCCTGTTCGGCGGCGAATTGCTCTGGCGTGAGCTCGGCGGTCGGCGGCGGGGGCGGCGGGGTCGTCTTCTTAGCTCCGCCCAGGGCACGCCCGCCGGTGCGGCGGGCTGGCGGCTTCGGCCTCTCGTTCTTCTCGCTCATGCGGTGAGTTCCTTCACCAGGTTGGCGTACTCGCTCAGTTCGGTCGGGATCTCGCCGAAGGCCTCCATGTAGTGCACCCAGGAGTGGATGGTGGTCTCGGCGAGCGGGAACGGCTCGTCGCGGTCCGGTCCGATGCCCTCGCCCTCGGCGGGCTCCAGCAGCTGCTCCTTGGCCCGGCTGGGCAGGCTGGTGCGGTCGTCGGCCTTGACCATGACCACATGGGCGGTGACGTCGTGCTCGTTGCGGGCGGCGGCGCGCTCAGCTTCGTCGAAGGTGGCCACGAGCTTGCGGCGCTCGATCTTGGTGGGGGCGACCGGTACGAGCAGCAGGTTCGCCTCGGTGACAGCCTCGTGGAAGATGCGGGCGCTGCCGCCGCCGGCGTCGACCACGATCGCGCCGAACTCGGCACGCTTGGCCCGGATGTACTCGGCGATGTCATCGAACGGGTACCGCTCGACGACCAGGTTGGCCGGGATTTCGAAGCCGGCGGCCTGGGCGACCTTGAACCAGTCGTAGGCGGACTGGCTGGTCGCGTCCGCGTCCAGCAGCAGCGTCGGCAGGTCGAGGACGACGGCGTAGTAGAGGGCGATGAACCAGGCAGAGGTGGTCTTGCCGGTGCCGCCCTTGAGCATGCCGACCACGATGACGAAGGCGTCCCAGACGCTCTCTGTGGCCGCGGCCAGGGTCTTGGTACGGGTGTTCTCACTCACGAGTGCTTGATCTCCTGAATCGGAAAGGTGCGTTGACGTGCAGGCGTCGGCGAGCAGACCGACGTTCGGTGGCTGCTGAGCGCGGGCGAAGGAGGACCCCGAGCAGCGCTGTATTCGGGATGGCCTGTCATCGGTCCCGTCCCCTGCCGGGCCCGGCCGGGGACCCGTACGGGGGCGCTCATGACCGTTTCCTGGGGGCGCGGGCCGGGCCGTGGTTGTGCTTGGGCCGCATGCGGGTGCCCGCTTGGTGTAGGAGCCGGTAGACGGTGCCGACGGAGTAGCTGCACTCCTCGGCGAGGTCCGGCACGGTGGCGCCGGCCTCGTACCGCGCCCGCAAGGACTCCGCGAGCTTCATGCGCCGTGCGGTATTGGCAGCGGAGCGGATGCGCAGTGTCTGCTGGGTGGTCCGCGGCGTGCCCCCGGCCTCGATCAGCAGCCGTTTAGCGGCACGTCGAGTCACGGACCCTGCGACGGCCAACTCCGTGAGGGTGGCGCCCTGTTCGTCGTAGAGGCGGCGCAGACGGGCCGCGAGGTTGCGGCGGGCTTGCCCGTCGCGCAGCCTGCGGGTCTGCCACGAGGTACGCATCACGGTCCCGGCCTCGTGCAGCCGGTTGAGGACCGTGCCGTACGACAGCCCGCTCGTGGCGACGAGTTCGGCGACCGTGGCGCCCAACTCGTACTGTTCACGCAGGCGTTGAGGAGTGATCGATGCGCTCTCGGCCTCGGCGGGTGGAGGTTGTGGAGTCACGCGGCGGAGTTCCATTCCCTGAGAGCTTCGGCATGGGCGGCGGCCAGCTCGTCGTAACTGCGCTGGTCAGCAGGGGTGATGAGGATTAGTCGGCCGTCGGTGGCCAGGCGCCAGTCGGCGGCAGGCCGACCGGTGACCGGGTCGAGGACGCTCCCGCCCGGGGTCTGCCACGCGGACGGGATCTCATCGGGCCGCGGTGCCGGGACCAGGACCTGGCGCCCGTCGCGGACGATCACAACGGCCTTGCTGCGGTGCTCCGCGAACCGGTCCAGCGCCTCCTGGTATGCCGCCCGCTGGACCGCATGCAGAGTCCTGCGCCGGACCGCGATGCCCGATGTGCCGTAGCACTGGGCAATGGCGTCCCAGCCCTCAGCCGGCCGTGTCCCCGGTTCCGTGGCGGCGTCCTGAGAGCTGTCGCCGAAGCCCTCCACGGCGCGGGGAGTGAGAGTCCAGGTCTCGCCCTCGTGGTGCACGAGACCGTGGTCGGCCAGGCGCCGCAGGGTCCGGTAGGCAGTGGCGCGGGACACGGAGGCCGTACCGACAAGATCGCTGACCGTCTGAGCAGGCCGTACGTGCAGCGCCCCGATGACCATGAGGGCGGAGCTGCCGAGGCCGCGGTGGGCGAAGGCGTCGTGGCCCATCAGACGGGCGATGACGGTGGAGTCGATGTCGGCCGTCAGGCCCGTCTCAGGGCTGGTCCACTCCTCAAGTGCCAGGTCGGGGGGGTACTGAGTGGTCCAGAAACGAGACAGCGAACCGCAGGCACGACGGCCGCCGGTGCTCCCGTGGTCGAGGTACCAGGTGGAGCCCTCCCGGCCATGCCCGACCCGCAGCCGCCGCAGCCAGCCCCCAGGCTTGAGAACGGTCTCGTAGACCACGCGCAGCGTCGTCCGCGAGATCCCCGCTTCCTCCGCGGTCTGCCGCTCGCTGGCGTGATGCAGCGGGCCACCGGCAATCTCGGCGAAGTTCAGATGCGCCCGCAGCACCCGCAGCGCGGTCCGTCCCCGCTCACCGCGCCAGGACGTGGTCTCGATGCGGTCCCGCAGGGCTGCCAGGGCCTCGTAGACGTGGTGACGTGAATCCAGCACTCGTGTGCTGGCGACCACAGCCGTCGCGCTCGCCCACACCCGCCGGATGTAGTCCAGGGCGCGTGCCTGCCCCGAGCGCAGGGCGATGTGCCGGGCGTGCCGGCCACCCTCGTGGTCGGGGTGCAGCAGCAGCCGGGTCAGCTCGTCGTCGGTGCCGCCGGCCCGGGCGACGTGGCAGGCGATCGCCGCTGTGACGCGGTGTCCGTGCTCGGCCGCGCCCTGCCGGTCCTGGCGTAGGGCTACGGTGCGGCCGTCGGAGCCGAGCCTGCTGTAACTGCCCGTCGCGTACCGGCCGGTGAGATCCCCGAGCAAGACGAGTTCGGCCGCAGCCGGACGAAGGTGGTGAAGGCCCAGTCGGCCGAACGGGTGAGGGATCTGCCGCTGTGGTTCTGCCTGATGACTGTGGTGTGCCACGGTGAGGTCGTCTCGCAAAGAGCAAGGGCGCCACCCAGGCCCGCTAAAACCACGGGTGATGCCCGGAACCGACCTCCGATCGGTGCCAGCGATGCCTCCAGGATTGCCGTCCTGGAGGCATTCGTATGCCTGGCCCCGCTCTGGAGGCAGGCGTCCCCACCGCAACTCGACCAAGGCAAAAGCGGAGAGCCGTCGAGGTCCCCGCTTCTGATCCATCCGGCCAACGCGGGTCTCCCAGAAGCAGGTTGCAGAGAGTTTGCCCTCTGACTGCCTCTGAGCGACCCGGGTCGTACCGGGGTCGAATCAGAGCGTTTTCCTCTGACTGCCTCCGATCGCCTCTGCAACCCGTCCTAGCAGGTCACAGCCGCTTTGACCCTCATAAGCCCAGGTCAGAAAGGGTGCGGCAGATTTACTGGCGGTAGTGGTAGAAGCCCTCCAGCCCCCTGACGTCACCGATCTCGGTGTCGGTGACGACGACGCCCGCGAGTCCTCGCGGCACGTCGACAAGGGTGGCGGTGGTCCTGTTGACGGACATGTTTCCTCCCTGGACTTGATTCGACTGTCCATGATTGACTCGATTGCTGTCAATATTGATTGAATCAATGCTCACTCAACGCGGATACGGTGACCCCATGCGCGATCACGAAACCGCCCCCGACCACGAAGACCGGCGGCTGAGCACCAAAGAGGCCGCCGAACTGCTCGGCGTGAAGCCCGAGACCGTGTACGCCTATGTGAGCCGCGGTCAGCTCGGCAGCCGACGTGTACCCGGCGGCCGCGGCAGCACCTTCGACGTCAAGGAGGTGCAGGCGCTCGCGCGGCGCAACAGGCGGGAGAGCGGCGGGAGTCCGGGCTCCGGCGGCGAGCTGTCCGTACGGACGCGCATCACGCTCATCGACACCGACCGGTACTACTTCCGGGGCGTCGACGCGACCGAGCTGGCCGCGCGCCACTCCTACGAGGAGATCGCCGAGTGGCTGTGGACCGGGCGAATGCGCCCCGGCACGACGTTCACGGCGCCTGACACCTCCGTCGCCGTCGCCCGGCGCGCGGTCGACGCGCTGCCCGAACACACCGCGCCCACCGACCGGTTGCGGGTCGCGGCGATCGCCGCCGCGACCGCGGACCCGCTGCGCTTCGACCTGTCCGAGGAGGCCGTGCTCGGCACCGCGCGCATCCTCATCCCCACCCTCGTCGCCGCCCTGCCGCCGGTGCGCAGGGACCACCGCGACGGGGGCTCACTGGCCGAGCGCCTGTGGGCGCGGCTCAGCGGCCACAAGCCCGACGAGGCGTCCCTGCGCGCCCTGGACACCGCCCTGGGGCTGCTCGTCGACCACGACCTGGCCGCCTCCACCCTCGCGGTGCGGGTCGCCGCCTCGGCCCGCGCCCACGCCTACGCGGCCGTCTCCGCCGGACTGGGCGTCCTCGAGGGCCCGTTGCACGGCGCTGCCAGCGGCCTCGCCCACCGGCTGCTGCACGACGTCCTGGAGCAGGGCGACGCGGGACCCGTGATCGCCGACGAACTGCGGGCCGGGCGCCGCATTCCCGGGCTCGGCCACCGGCTCTACCCGGGCGAGGACCCACGCGCGCGTGCCCTGTTCGGCCTCCTGGAGGAGATCCCGCGCGCCGCTCCCGCCCTCGCCGCGGCGCGCGACGTGGTGGCCACGACCGCCCGCCACACCCCGCTGCACGCCAACGCCGACCTGGCGCTCGCCGTGCTCACCGCGTCCTCCGGGATGCTCGCCACGGCCGGCGAGACGATCTTCGCCGTCGCCCGGACGGCGGGCTGGATCGCCCACACCCTGGAGGAGTACGCGGAACGCCCGCTGCGTATGCGGCCCAGCGGTCTCTACGTGGGCTCCAAGCCCCCTCAACCCCTGCCATAGCGGGACACGAGCACGGCTGGAAGTCGCCCCGAGGCAAGTCAGGTTAGGCTCACCTCTGTGAGTACGTGTTCCTCCGTCTCCCGCGACCTCGACGAGCCCATTTCGGGGACCGCGGCCACCGCGAAGACCTGGCTGCTCGTGGAACAGCCCGGTCCGTGGGGCGCGCATGCGCTCACTTCGAGCCATCTGGACCCCGTGCTAGGCCGGGCCCTGGAACGGGCGGCCAAGGGCACGGGCGTCCGTATCGCGCTCATCCGCCGCCCCGGTCGGCACGCCGACGGCGGCGCCCCGCTCGTACGCCGCGTGTACGCCTCCCACACGGCCCCCGGGAACGTATGGCTGCGCAGTGCCGAGGTCGGCGACCCGCAACGGCTGCTCGCCCTCGACTTCGCCGCGCTCGGCGCGGGCGACCACCACAGCTTCGACGCGGCGCTCGACGGACGGCCCCACACGGGCGACCCGCTGGCGCTCGTCTGCACCAACGGCAAGCGCGACCGCTGCTGCGCGCTCCTGGGCCGCCCGCTCGCCGCGGAGCTCGCCGCCTCCGGGGCGGAGGGCGTCTGGGAGGTCACCCATCTGGGTGGACATCGCTTCTCGCCGACGCTGCTCGTCCTCCCCTACGGCTACGCGTACGGCCGGGTCGGGGCCCCCGCCGTCAAGGAGATCCTGCGGAGCGTCCGGGACGCCCGGATCGTCGTGGAGGGCTGCAGGGGCAGCTCGGCCTGGGAGCGGCCCGGGCAGGCGGCGGAGCTGGCCGTGCGCACGGCGGCGGGCGAATACGCGGCGGACGCGCTGAGCGTCGTACGGACCGACGGCGCGGCACCGCGCTGGGAGGTGACCGTCGCGCACGCCGACGGACGCCGCTGGCACGTCGTCGTGGCCCAGGGCGGGTCCCTGCCGCCGCGCGCGGAGAGCTGCGGGGCGTCGGTGCTGGGCTCGCCCGCGCGGATGGACGTGGTGGCGGTGCGCGAGCTGACGCGGCCTGCGGCACTGGCGAGCTGAAGAGCCGACGGCGGCGCCCGTCGACGCGCGTGTGAGGGCGTCCATGCCTTGACGGCCGTAAGACCCAGATCCATTGATCAACAGATCCATACCGCTGATCAAGAGATCCATGCCACACCCCTTCGGCAGCCCGCACCCGTCCGCGTACCGTCATGGGTATGAGCCCCACTCCCCCCGCCCGACGCCTCCGCCTCGGCCTGCCGCGGCGGATGTTCTCGCAGGTGCTGCTCATGCAGCTCGCGATCGCCGCGGGAGTCACGGTGCTCGCGACCGGCCTGTTCCTGGCGCCGCTGAGCAACCAGCTGGACGACCAGGCGATGCGCCGGGCCCTCGCCATCGCGCAGACCACCGCCGAGCAGCCGCAGATCGCGGCCGACCTGAAGAGCACGTCACCGTCGGTGACCGGGCCGGTGCAGGTGGAGGCGGAGCGGATCCGGAAGGCCACCAAGGCCGAGTACGTCGTGATCATGAACACCAAGGGCGTGCGCTGGTCGCACACCGACCCGAAGCAGATCGGCGGGATCGTCTCCACCGACCCCGCGCGGGCGCTGGCCGGCGAGGAGGTCATGGAGATCGACGAGGGCACCCTGGGCCGCTCGGCGCGCGGCAAGGTGCCGTTGCGCGACAGCGACGGGGACATCATCGGCGCGGTCTCGGTCGGCATCGCGTACGACAGCGTCCGGGCCCGGCTGATCCACGCGATCCCGGGACTGCTCGCCTACGCGGGCGGCGCCCTGGCCGTCGGCGCGCTGGCCGCCTGGCTCATCTCCCGGCGGGTCCAGCGACAGACCCGCGACCTGGCCTTCTCCGACATCTCGGCGCTGCTCGCGGAGCGCGAGGCGATGCTGCACGGCATCAGGGAGGGCGTCGTCGCCCTGGACCGCGGCGGCCGGATCCGCCTCCTAAACGACGAGGCGCGGCGCCTCCTCGGCATCGGCGACGAGGCCGTCGGCCGCTCCCTCGACGAGGCGCTCGGCGAGGGCCGTACCGCCGACGTCCTGGCCGGCCGGGTGACCGGCACCGACCTGCTCACCGTCCGCGGCCAGCGCGTCCTGATCGCCAACCGCATGCCCACCGACGACGGCGGCGCCGTCGCCACCCTGCGCGACCGCACCGAGCTGGAGCAGCTGGGCCGGGAGCTCGACTCCACGCGCGGTCTGATCGACGCCCTGCGCGCCCAGGACCACGAGCACGCCAACCGCATGCACACGCTCCTCGGGCTGCTCGAACTGGAGATGTACGACGACGCCGTGGACTTCGTCGGCGAGGTCGTCGGCGACCATCGCGCCACCGCGGAACAGGTCACCGAGAAGATCGAGGACCCCCTGCTCGCCGCCCTCCTGGTCGGCAAGGCGACCGTGGCGGCGGAGCGCGCGGTCGCGCTGTGGATCTCGGACCGGACCCGGCTCCCGGACCGGCTGATCGACCCCAGGGGCATCGTCACGGTCGTCGGCAACCTGGTGGACAACGCGCTGGACGCCGTGGCGGGCACACCGCACGCACGCGTGGAGGTCGAGTTGCGCGCGGAGGGACGTACCGCCGTCCTCAGAGTGCGCGACACGGGGCCGGGGATCCCCGCGGAACACCGTGAGCTCGTCTTCACCGAGGGATGGTCCACGAAGAAGCCGCCTGCGCACGGCAAGCGCGGCATCGGGCTCTCCCTGGTGCGCAGGCTGGCCGAGCGGCAGGGCGGCAGCGCGACCGTGACCGAGGCCGTCGGCGGGGGCGCGGAGTTCACCGTCGTCCTGCCCGAGGCCCTGACCGGCCCGGATCTGCAACCGGCGCTCACCGTGCCGTCCGCCGGCGAGGACACTGCAAGGAACGCCGTCGAGGAGGAGTCGTCATGATCGAGGTCCTGGTCGTGGACGACGACACCCGGGTCGCGCGCGTCAACGCCGCCTACGTCGAGAAGGTGCCGGGCTTCCATGTGGCGGGCGAGGCGCACAGCGCGGCGGAGGCGCTGCGCCAGGTGGAGCTGCTGCCCCGGCTCGACCTGGTCCTCATGGACCACTACCTGCCCGACGAGACGGGCCTGTCGGTCGTCCAGGAGATGCGCCGGCGCGGCCACCAGACCGACGTGATCATGGTGACGGCGGCCCGTGACATCACGACCGTGCAGGCGGCGATGCGGCAGGGCGCGCTCCAGTACCTGGTCAAGCCGTTCGCCTTCGCGGGCCTGCGCGCCAAGCTGGAGGCGTACGCCGAGCTGCGCCGCACCCTCGACGGCGGCGGCGAGGCCGAACAGGCCGAGGTGGACCGCATCTTCGGCGCCCTGTCCGCGCCGTCGGAGCCCGACCTGCCCAAGGGCCACTCCCCCACGACCGCGGAGCTCGTACGGCAGTCCCTGATGAACGCCGAAGGCCCGCTGTCGGCCCAGGAGATCGCCGAGCGGACAGGGGTGAGCCGGCAGACCGCCCAACGCTATCTGAAGCTCCTGGAGCGCACGGGACGGGCCCGTCTCACCCTCAAGTACGGCGACGCGGGCCGCCCGGAACACCGTTACGTGTGGGCGACCCGCGCCTGAGGGCACGGCCCATGGGGGCGGGGGAAGGGAACCGTGCCCTCCCTCTATACGGATGGCGGCGCCGGGGATGTCAGCCGGGCCGTCAGCCCGTGGCCTTCTCCACGAACTCGGTCGTGTAGGTCTTGTCCAGGTCGACGTCGGCGTTCTGGACGGCGGGGTTGAACGCCTTGAGCACCTTCTCGACGGTCTCGGGGCCGTTCGTGGGCATCACGCCGTCGTCCGTGAACATCGGCAGGGTGCTCTCGATGGCGGAGGCGTAGACGATCTTGTTGCCCTGCGAGTAGTCGGCGGGCATCTTCGACGCGATCTCGTGCGCGCTGTGTGTGGACATCCACTTGAGCGTCTTGACGAATGCGTTGACCAACTTCTGGACGGTGTCCTTGTGTGCATTCACCCAGTCCGTCTGCATGTACAGACTTGACGACGGATACGGACCGCCGAGCGCCTCCTGGGACCCCTCGGGCGTGCGCATGTCGAGAAGGATGTGGCCCGCCTTCTTGTCCAGGATCGTGGCGACGGTCGGGTCGGTGGTCATGCCGCCGTCGATGGCGCCCTTCTCCAGCGCGGAGATGAAGGTGGGTCCCGCGCCCACGGCGACCGGTGTGAACTCGCTGACCTTCACACCGTTCTTGACGGCGAGGTACTTGGTGAGGAAGTCGGTCGACGAGCCGAGGCCGGTGACGCCGAGCTTCTTCCCCTTGAAGTCCTTGGGCGAGGTGATGTCGCCCGCAGCCTTGTTCGAGACGATCTCGACCTCGCCGGGCGCGTGCGAGAACTGCACGACCGACTCCACGTGCTTGCCCTTCACCTGGAGGTCGAGCGTGTGGTCGTAGAAGCCGACGGCCCCCTGGACCTGGCCGGAGACGAGCGCGGTCTCGGCCTGGACACCGGCGGGTTCGCTCAGCAGCTCGACGTCGAGGCCCTCGGCGTCGAAGTAGCCGAGCCGCTGGGTGAGCATCGCTGGCAGGTAGATGACCTTGTCCAGGCCGCCGACCATGATCTTGACCTTCGTCCCCTTGCCGTCGCCCTTGCTGCCGGAGGAGGCGGTGGTGGCCGCGTCATTGGCACAGGCGGTGAGCGAGGAGAGGGCGAGAAGGCCGGCGGCGGCCAGGGCGAGGTGTCTGGCGGTCTTGCGCATGAGGGTTCACGTCCTTGTGAAAGCGGGGTGGGGAGAGATGACGGGACTCGACATCAACCGGGCGAACGCGACGTCAGCCGTCCGAACGGAACGTCAACCGGCCGGACTCGACGCCGGCCGTCCCAACGCGGCGTTCAGCTGTCCGAACTCGTCGGCTTCCAGCGGAAGATGCGGCGCTCGGCGAAGGTGAGCAGCCCTTCGGCGACGAGCGCGACGACGGCGAGGATGACCATCGCGGCATACACACCGGCCGCGTTGAACGTGCCCTGCGACTGCGCCACGAGCAGCCCGATGCCCTTCGTGGCCCCGATGTACTCGCCGACGATCGCGCCGATGAGGGCGAAGCCGAAGCTGACATGGAGGCTGGTGAAGATCCACGAGGTGGCGGACGGGATGACGACCTGAAGCGTCACCCTGCGGTCGCTCGCCCCGAGGATGCGTGCGTTGGCGACCAGATTGCGGTCGACTTCGCGGGCGCCCTGGAAGGCGTTGAAGAACACCGGGAAGAAGACGAGGACGACGGCCGACGCGACCTTGGAGGCGGGCCCCAGCCCGAACCAGATCACGAAGATGGGCGCCAGGACGATCCTGGGTATCGAGTTGAGCACCTTGATGTATGGACCAAGGACATCGGCGAGAAAGGTGATCCGCCCGAGGGCGATACCGAACACGACACCCGCCGCCACCCCGATCACCCAGCCGAGCAGCGCCTCGTGGAGCGTGTACCAGATCTGCTCGCCCAGCGAACCGAGGGCGGTCCCGTGCGTCACCCAGGTCCAGATCTGGTCCCAGATCTTCGTGGGCATGGAGAAGTTGAACGGATCGATGACCTCGGCGCGGGCGAGCACCTCCCACAGCCCCAGGACGGCGACCAGGAGCAGCACGCGGGAGGCCGCGACGACGGCCTTGCGTCTACGGGCGGCACGCGCGCGTGAGTGCGCGCGGTCCGGTGCCTTGACCGTGTTGACCACAGGTTGACTGAGCACTTCAGGCGGCATGGGCGGCACCCCTCTCGCGGGTGATGCGGACCTCTTCGCCGAGGGACTCCCAGATCTCGCGGTAGATCTCGATGAACCGCGGCTCCAGGCGCACCGATTCGACCTTGCGCGGGCGCGGCAGATCGATGTCGAAGACGTGCTTGACGGTGGCGGGCCCTGCCGTCATCACCACGACCCTGTCGGCCAGCGCGATGGACTCCTCCAGGTCGTGGGTGACGAACACGACGGAGGCGCCCGTGCCTTCCCACAGCTCCAGAAGTTCGTCCGACATCAGGGCCCGGGTCTGCACGTCGAGTGCCGAGAACGGCTCGTCCATCAGCAGGATCTCGGGATCGTTGACGAAGGTCGCGGCGAGCGCGACGCGCTTGCGCTGCCCGCCGGACAGCTGGTGCGGATAACGGTCCTCGAACGCGGAGAGCCCGACCCGGGCCAGCCACTCCCGCGCCTTCCCCCTCGCCTCCGCCTTGGGCACGCCACGGAAGCGCGGCCCCGCCATCACGTTCGACAGCACCGTGCGCCAAGGAAAAGTGGCGTCCTGCTGGAAGACGAACCCGACCTTGTCCCCGACCCCCCGAACGGGCGCCCCGGCGACCATGACCTCGCCCTCGGTCGGCTCCTCAAGACCGCTGACCAGGGTCAGTGTGGTCGACTTCCCACATCCCGTGGGCCCGACGACCGCCACGAACTCGCCACGCCGGACCGTGAGATCAAGCCCCAGGACCGCCGTGTGCAGGCCCCCCGACGGGGTCCTGAACGTCTTGCTCGCGCCCCGCAGCTCAATGGCGGGGCTGGTTTCTGCGCTCATGGCCGGGGACGGTAGAGGCGACCCGGGAGACGGCATCAGCCTTCTGGGCGCATGCCGTTCTTTTGCTTGCAACAGCCTGTTGTGCTCGTTTTGCGCGCGCTACAACAACGGAGCCGAAACACGGGCGCAACACCCGCCCGGCCGCCGCGGAAAGAGGCCCGATGATTGACGTCCTGGTCGTGGACGACGACTTCCGTGTCGCCGAGATCAACGCCAAGTACGTGGGAAAGGTTCCCGGCTTCCGGGTGGCCGCCCGCGCCCACACCGCCGCACAGGCCCTGGCCGCCGTCCAGCGCGGCACCATCGACCTGGTCCTGCTCGACCACTACCTGCCCGACCAGACGGGCCTCGAACTCGTCCACCGGATGCGGGAACAGGGCCACGGCACCGACGTCATCATGATCACGGCCGCCGGCGACGTCACGACCGTCCAGACCGCGATGCGCCTCGGCGCCCTGCACTACCTGGTCAAACCGTTCACCTTCGCCGCGCTCCGCACCCGCCTCGACTCCTACGCCGCCCTGCGCCGCACCGTCGACCGCGTCGGCGGCGGCCGCGGCATCGCCGGCCAGGAACAGGTCGACCGCATCTTCGGCGCCCTGCGCACCACCCCGGCACCCCCGTCACCAGGCCTCCCGAGCGGCCACTCCGAACCGACCACCGACCTGATCTGCCGCGTCCTGCACGGCGCCGACCACCCGCTCTCCGCCCACGAGGTCGCCGCCGAGACCGGCCTGAGCCGCTCCACCGCCCAGCGCTACCTCCGCCACCTCGAACAGGCCGGCCGCCTCCGCCTCTCCCTCAAGTACGGCGACACAGGCCGCCCCGAGCACCGGTACGCATGGGTGGCGCCCTAGCCGCCCGGCTCGCGGCCCGCCGGTCGTACGACGATGAAGAGCCCGTACGACGGTCAGGGCGCCGCCCGTACGTCTACGCGGCCCCCGCCCCCGTCAACGACCGCACCTCGGTCTCCGCATGCTTGGCCTCGTCCGGCATCTCGGCGGAGGTGACCGTGCCGAGCCAGCCCGCGATGAAGCCCAGCGGGATCGAGACGAGACCGGGGTTCTGCAGCGGGAAGAACTGGAAGTCGACGCCCGGGAACAGTGACGCGGGGCTGCCCGACACCACCGGCGACAGCAGGACGAGCAGCACCGCCGGGATCAGCCCGCCGTACACCGCCCACACCGCCCCTCGGGTGGTGAAGCCGCGCCAGAACAGCGAGTAGAGCAGCACCGGCAGATTCGCGGACGCGGCGACCGCGAAGGCGAGGCCCACCAGGAACGCGACGTTGAGATCGCGGGCCAGCAGACCGAGTCCGATCGCCACCACCCCGATGCCGACGGCGGCGACCCGCGCCACGGCGACCTCACTGCGCGGCTTGGAGCGTCGGCGCCGCAGGGACGCGTACAGGTCGTGGGCGACGGACGCGGAGGAGGCGAGCGTGATCCCGGCGACCACCGCGAGGATCGTGGCGAAGGCGACAGCCGCGACGACCGCGAACAGAACCGTTCCGCCTGTGGAGTTCGCGCCCCCGCCGAGGTCCAGGGCCAGCAGGGGGACCGCCGTGTTGCCGGCCGCGTTGGATCCGCGCACGGCCTCCGGCCCCACGATCGCGGCCGCCCCGAAGCCGAGCACGATGGTCATCAGATAGAAGCCGCCGATGAGCCCGATCGACCAGACGACCGAACGCCGCGCGGCCCTGGCCGTGGGCACGGTGTAGAAGCGCGACAGGATGTGCGGCAGCCCCGCCGTGCCCAGCACCAGCGCGAGTCCCAGGCTGATGAAGTCGAAGCGCGCCGTCCAATTCTCGCCGTATTTGAGCCCCGGCGCCAGGAATTTCTCCCCGTGCCCGCTGCGGTCGGCCGCGGTGAGCAGCAACTGGTCGAAGTCGCCGTGGAACCGCACCAGGACGAGCACGGTCAGCACGATCGTGCCGCCGAGGAGCATGACCGCCTTCACGATCTGAATCCACGTGGTGGCCCGCATCCCTCCCAACGACACGTAGATCACCATGAGCGCGCCGACCCCGATGACCGTCCATGTCTGCGCCGCCTCGCCGGTGCCGCCGAGCAGCAGGGCGACCAGACTCCCCGCGCCCACCATCTGCGCCACCAGATACAGAACGGACACCGTCACCGAGGAGGTTCCCGCCGCGATCCGCACCGGCCGCTCGTTCATCCGCGCCGCCACCACGTCGGCCAGCGTGAACCGCCCGCAGTTGCGCACCAGTTCGGCGACGAGGAACAGCACCACCAGCCACGCCACGAGGAAGCCCACCGAGTACAGCATCCCGTCGTACCCGAAGAGCGCGATGAGCCCGGAGATACCCAGGAAGGACGCCGCCGACATGTAGTCGCCCGCGATGGCAAAACCATTCTCCATCGGCGAGAACAGCCGCCCGCCCGCGTAGAACTCCTCCGCCGAACCATGCCGGTTACGGCTCACCCACGTCGTGATCCCCAGCGTGACCGCGACGAACGCACTGAACAGCAGCAACGCCAGCGTCTGGTGGTCGCCCGTCACGAAGCACCGCCCCGGATGCCCCGCGTCAGTTCCTGGGTGTCCCAGCGCAGCTCCAGCGCGGCCCGGTCCCTGCGCAGTCGTGCGTGCCGGGCGTACGCCCACGTCAGCACGAACGTGGTCAGGAACTGCCCCAGCCCCGCGAGCATCGCCACATTCACCGCGCCCGCCACCGGCCGTGCCATCAGCCCGGGCGCGGTCGTCGCGGTCACGACGTACCCCACGTACCAGCCGAAGAACACGACACACGCCGGCACGACGAACCTCCGGTACCGGCTGCGCACCTCCTGGAACGCCGCGCTGCGCTGCACCTGGAGGTACACCTCCGCGGCCGCGTCCTCGTGCTCCGCCCGCCCGGAGCGGGCGACGGGCACCGGCGCGGGCACGCCCGCACCGCCCAACTCGCCCCAGCCGGAGGCGAGTGCGTCGTACCAGGGGTCGTCGTACCTCACGGCTCCGGCCGCCTCGGTGAGCGCCGGGGCGTGACCGTCGTGATGTTCGGCCGCACTTTCGGGACCACCCCCGTCTCCGCGGGGACGACCGTTGCTTGACTG
This sequence comes from Streptomyces sp. NPDC046909, assembly GCF_040644695.1. NCBI lineage: Bacteria > Bacillati > Actinomycetota > Actinomycetes > Kitasatosporales > Streptomycetaceae > Streptomyces > Streptomyces sp. NPDC046909. The sequence goes on from NZ_JBEYXC010000031.1 coordinate 44,636, forward strand.
CATGCCCAAGGATGGACAGAACGGGAAGATCCCCGACTCTTCTTCTCCTCTCGCTTCACCCCATCAGGTGACTCAACCCGTCGGAGGCCGCACAAGCCCCTTCGCATAGGCGTAACGCACCGCCTGCGCACGGTCCTTGAGCCCGGTCTTGGCGAACAGGTTGTTGATGTGGGTCTTCACCGTCGCGGTGGAGACATGCAGCCTGCGGGCGATCTCCTGGTTGCTGAGACCGTCGGCGATCAGCACCAGCACCTCGGTCTCCCGCCCTGTCAGCCCGTCCGGCGCCTCCGCGGGCTCGGCCGGCCGCGGCTCGGGGTCCGACAGCCGCTCCAGCAGCCGCCGCTGGATACTCGGCGACAGCCCGGCGTCCCCGGACAGCACGCTGTGCACCGCCCGCACGATCTCGTCACCTCCCGCGTCCTTGGTGAGATAGCCCCGCGCCCCGGCTCTCAGCGCCGGGAACAGCGAATCGTCGTCCGCGAACGTCGTCAGCACCACGACCTGGGTACCCGGGTGCTCGGTCCGGATCCGCCGGGTCGCCTCGACCCCGTCGCAGCGGGGCATGCGCAGGTCCATCAGCACCACGTCCGGGGCGAGTTCCGCGACCAGCCGCACCGCCTCGTCCCCGTCTCCGGCAGCGCCGACGACCTCGACCCCGGGCAGCAGCCCCAGCAGCATGACGATGCCCTCCCGGACCACGGTCTGGTCGTCCGCGACCACCACCCGCGCGGGCTCGCGCCGCCCCTCCTCCGTCATGCGGGCACCTTCAATGTCACCGCGAACCCCTCCTCGTCCGGCCCGGCCTCCAGCGAACCGCCGAGCAGTTCGGCACGCTCCCGCATGCCCAGCAGACCGTACCCGCCTCCCTCTGCCGCGAGTTCGCCCGGCGAGCCCCCCGAATCCCGTACGGCCAGGGTCACTTGATGCTCGCCGTACTCCAGGCGGAGCCGCACCTTGGCGCCCGGGGCGTGCTTGCGGACGTTGGTCAGGGCCTCCTGTGCCACCCTGCGCACCGCCTGCGACGCCTCGGCCGGCAGGACCCTGCGCTCACCCGTAATGGTGACCTCGGCACCGGCGGTGATGTCCACGAGCTGGGCCAGGAATTCCTCCAACGGCGTCAGCTCACCCCGCAGCGCGGAGAGTGCCTGCCGGGTCTCCGCGAGCCCGTCACGCGCCATGCCCCGTGCCGCCACCACCCGTTCGAGGATCTGGTCCCGCTCGGCCCCCCGCTCGATCAGCAGCCGGGCGGCCTCCAGGTGCACGAGCTGCGCCGAGAGGCTGTGCGCCAGCACGTCGTGGATCTCCCGGGCGATCCGGGCCCGCTCCGCGAGCGCCGCCGACTCCGCCTCGGCGGCCCGTGCGGCCCGCTCCTGCGCGAGCAGACGCTGGGCGTTGCCGCGTGCCTCGGCGTCCAGACGCAGGGTGTACCCGGCCAGGGCCAGACCGAGGCCGGTGACCGCCGCCGTCAGCACGGCGTCGTCGCTGACGGCCCCGTAGGAGCCGAGCGCCACGCCTGCGGCGGGAAGGGCGGCAGCCAGGGGCAGCCGCTCCAGTGCCGAGATGCCGACGCCGCACCACATCACGAGGGCGGGGACCCGGAATCCAGAGGCGTGGCCCACGATCGCGATGCCTTGCAGCAGCGCCAGGCAGACCAGTGACGGCCACAGCCGGTGGTGGAACGTGGTGCGGTAGAACCCCCAGGCGAGCACCCCCGCGAGGACGACACCGCCGAGGCCGGCGAGCACCTTCCAGCCGCTGGTCGTGCCGGTCGTGAACGCACCCCACATCAGCAGGCCGAGCACCAGCAGCCGCACGGCCCAGGCGATCAGGCGCCGGGGTCGGGAAAGCCCCTCGCGCCCGAGCGCCTCCCGGGGAGGCCAGCGTGTCCAGGCGTTCTCCGTCACACGCGCTCCTTCCAGGCGGGCCGGGGCATGCCGTCACCGTATGCCCAGCTCCGTACCGAGGCCGGGTGCGAGGACCGGGCACGCCAGGCGAGGATTCCCGAGCGGACGAGCAGCGTGGCCGCCAGGGCGAGGAGCAGGGCGGACGAGTCCTGGTGGATGCCCAGCGCGGCGCCGAGACCGTAGAGGCCGGCGCGGAGGGCGATGCCGATGAACCAGACGAGCCCGCTCGCCCTGGTGCTCCTGCTCCACACCGCTCCGTCCGGCTCCGTCCATATGCGGGTGGTCCAGGCCCAGGCGGCTCCGGTGGCGAGACCGATGAGCAGCTCCGCGGCGAGCAGCAGGACCGACGCCGTGTGATGGTGCGCGTCGACGAGGCCGGGCTCGCGGCAGGCGACGACCGCGAGGACGACGGGCAGCACCCACCAGCGCCGTGCCGTGTCCAACTGCTGCGCGCGGAACTGGCGCGCGATCACCAGGGCGACCACGGCCACGATCAGAAAGGCGTCGACCAGCCCGGACATCAGAGCCTCCGTGAGCGAAGAAGGACGATGCCGACAGCGAGTGCTGCCGACGCCTTCGAAGCTACGGAAATTCGCAGGTCAGGAGATCGGAGCAGGGGTGGATCGTGGGTGGATACGCGAGTGCCGCGGGATCCACCCACGGGTGGAGAAACATCGCCAGCGGCCCGGCGGGAACCGACGAGGCCGGGCCTCGCCCCACGCATTCGCGGAGCGAAACCCGGCCCGAGCCCGGCGCGGCGGCTACGCGTCGATGCGCGACCGGTCCAGCGTCGCCGCCGAGCTGGAGATGAACTCCTTGCGTGGCGCCACGTCGTTGCCCATCAGCAGATCGAAGACCTGCTCGGCGGCCTCCAGGTCGGTCAGGCTGATCCGGCGCAGGGTGCGGTGGCGCGGATCCATGGTCGTCTCGGCCAGCTGGTCGGCGTCCATCTCGCCGAGACCCTTGTACCGCTGGATGGAGTCCTTGTGGCGGATGCCCTTGGTCTGGAACTCCATGAGCTTGTCGCGCAGCTCGCGGTCGGAGTACGTGTAGACGTACTTGTCCTGCCCCTTCTTGGGCTGGACCAGCTCGATGCGGTGCAGCGGCGGCACCGCCGCGTACACTCGGCCCGCCTCGATCATGGGCCGCATGTAGCGCTGGAACAGGGTCAGCAGCAGGGTCCGGATGTGGGAGCCGTCCACATCGGCGTCGGTCATCATGATGATCTTGCCGTAGCGGGCCGCGTCGATGTCGAAGGTCCGGCCCGACCCCGCTCCTATGACCTGGATGATCGCGCCGCACTCGGCGTTCTTGAGCATGTCGGTCACGGACGACTTCTGGACGTTGAGGATCTTGCCGCGGATCGGCAGCAGCGCCTGGAACTCGGAGTTCCGGGCCAGCTTCGCCGTACCGAGCGCGGAGTCGCCTTCGACGATGAACAGCTCACTGCGGTCGACGTCGTCACTGCGGCAGTCGGCCAGCTTGGCGGGCAGCGACGAGGACTCGAGGGCCGTCTTCCGGCGCTGTGCGTCCTTGTGCTGCCGGGCCGCGATACGCGTACGGGCGGCGGCGACGACCTTCTCCATGACGACCCGGGCCTGGGCCGCAGCGTCCCTCTTGGTGGAGGTCAGGAACCCCTTGAGCTCCTTGGAGATCACGGTGTTCACGATGCGACGGGCGGCCGAGGTGCCGAGCACCTCCTTGGTCTGGCCCTCGAACTGCGGTTCGGCCAGTCGCACCGTCACCACGGCGGTGAGGCCTTCGAGAGCGTCGTCCTTGACGATGTCGTCCTCGGCGACCCGCAGCAGCTTCTTGGCGCGCAGCACTTCGAGCATGGTGCTGGTCACGGCCGTCTCGAAGCCCGCGACGTGGGTGCCGCCCTTGGGGGTGGCGATGATGTTCACGAACGACTTCAGGGTCGTGTCGTAGCCCGTGCCCCAGCGCAGCGCGACGTCGACGTCGAGCTCCCGGGTGACCTGGGTGGGCGTCATCTGCCCGTGCTCGTCCAGGACCGGAACCGTCTCCTTGAAGGTGCCCTGGCCGGAGAATCGGAGGACGTCGCAGACGGGCTTGTCGGTGGCCAGGTACTCGCAGAACTCGCTGATTCCGCCGTCGAAACGGAAGGACTCCTCGCCCTTGCTGCCGCCCTCGCCGAGACCGAACTCGTCGCGGACGACGATGGTCAGTCCGGGCACCAGGAACGCGGTCTGACGGGCGCGCTGGTGCAGGTGCTCCAGGGAGAGCTTGGCGTCCTTGAGGAAGATCTGCCGGTCGGCCCAGTACCGCACGCGCGTGCCGGTACGGGTCTTGGGGATCCGCTTGGTCTTGCGCAGGCCGCCCGTCTCGAACTTGGCCTCGGGACCGGCCGCTGCGAAGGCGCCGGGGACGCCGCGCCGGAAGCTGATCGCATGGGTGTTCCCGGCCCGGTCCACCTCCACGTCGAGCCGCGCGGACAGCGCGTTCACCACGGAGGCGCCGACGCCGTGCAGACCGCCGGAGGCGGCGTAGGAGCCGCCGCCGAACTTGCCGCCGGCGTGCAGCTTGGTCATGACGACCTCGACGCCGGACAGACCGGTCTTGGGCTCGACGTCGACCGGGATGCCCCGGCCGTTGTCCCGGACCTCCACCGATCCGTCGTCGTGGAGGATGACGTCGATGTGGTCGCAGTAGCCCCCGAGGGCCTCGTCCACGGAGTTGTCGATGATCTCCCAGAGGCAGTGCATCAGACCGCGGCTGTCGGTCGACCCGATGTACATGCCCGGGCGCTTCCGCACGGCCTCGAGCCCCTCGAGGACGAGCAGGTGCCGCGCGGTGTAGTTGGAACCGTCCCGGTCTGCTCCTGCCAGCAGCGCTGTGGACGGCACGGACGTCTCGGCGGTCACGCGGTTCGCTCCTCGCTGAATTTCAGATGTCGCCCTTGTGGGTAAGGGCGCGGCTTCGGTCGCCGCCAAGAGGGTACCGAGGCCTGGTAGAGCCGTTGTAACGCCACCCTCGTCTGAACTCACGATAGTCCAGAGTCGCATGCATGTTCGATCCCTCGATGGAGTGAAGTACATATCACGTTCCCTTCGAGGCATGAACCATTTAGGCTCCGGGCACGTCCTCATGAACAACCGGCAACCCAGCCGGGAGGACGGACATTGACAGCAAGAGCGAACCCGTAAGACACAAAGACACGCAATACGGCACATTCGCCGCCAACCGGCAGCAGACAGCCGGACTCGAAAGATTTTTTCGAGGGAAAGCCCCGAGCGGGAACGTTTTAGGGCTGGTTGGATGTTGACCCTGGTACGACAGCTCGTCGAGCTAGAGAAGAGGCGACGTGACTACTGTTCTGACCCCCGCGAGCCCGTTGACGGCCGCCGATCGCTGCGACCGCTGCGGCGCCCAGGCATACCTGCGCGTCGTCCTGCTCAGTGGCGGTGAACTGCTCTTCTGCGCCCACCATGGCCGCAAGTTCGAGCCGGAACTCAAGAAGATCGCCGCTGAGATACAGGACGAGACGGAGCGACTGACGACCGCTCCGGCATCCGCCTCCGAAGAAGAGCGCTGACACCTCGCATCCACGACGAGCCAGCGCCGGCACAGGCCGGCACACGGGCGGCCGCCCCTGTTCCCAGGGGCGGCCGCCCGTGCCATAGCCCGTAACGGGCTCTCAGGCCCCGTCAGGAGCCCGAGTGCGGTCCTCCCGGCCCGCCGCTCCATCCAAGGGTTCGCACGACGTCGGACACGCGCGTGTAGACGCCAGGACTCCCCGGAAGAGCGCAGCCGCTCCCCCAGGACACGAGCCCGACAAGCTTCCCCTCGGCGACCAGCGGCCCGCCGCTGTCCCCCTGACAGGCGTCGACGCCACCCTCCTCCTCCCCGGCGCACAGCATCGTGTCGGCGAGATAGGTGCCGTCGGCACTGCCCGGGTAGGCCCGCTCGCAGAGGGCGTCGGAGAGCACGTGCACGCGTGCCGCCCGCAGGCTCTGCGCGTAGTCCCCGCCGCCCGAGACATCACCCCATCCGTAGACCGTCGCCGCCGTTCCCGGCTCGTACGCCGAGTCTCCGGCGGGCGCCATGGCGATGGCCGAGCCGCGCGGCAGCGGCCTGACGAGACGGAGCACCGCGAAGTCTCCGGCGTTGGTGACGCGGTCGTAGTCCGGGTTCACCCGGATGTCGCGCACCCGGATCTCCCGCCCCTGGTCCGACAGCAGGTCCGTGCGGCCCGCGATGACCTTGAGATCGCGCACCTGGTTCGGCGGCGTCCCCAGGACGTCCTCGCCCACACAGTGGGCCGCGGTGAGCACCGTGGTCCGGCCGATGGCGACACCACCGCAGAACTGCCCCGCGCGGGTACCCCCGAACCGGTCACGGCTGGACAGTGCGACGGTCCAGGGACCCTCGGAGATGTCGACGGGGAAACCGCCGACGACGATGCTGTCGGCGGCCACAGGGGCGGCGGACGCCAGCGGTATGGCTCCCGCCGCGGCCGCCAGGACCAACGGCCGGGTCAGCGCCCGGGCAAAGGGACGGCGCATGCACGCTCCTCACTCTGGGGTGGTCATGGGAAACCCAGAGTGATCCACGGTGGGGCGGCCCGCACCCGCTCAGCACGAAGGCCCGGCTCCCCTTGCAGGAAACCGGGCCTTCGACGTCGTACGACCTCGACCTAGTCGAGGTAGTCGCGCAGCACCTGGGAACGCGACGGGTGGCGCAGCTTCGACATGGTCTTGGACTCGATCTGGCGGATGCGCTCGCGCGTGACGCCGTACACCTTGCCGATCTCGTCGAGGGTCTTCGGCTGACCGTCGGTGAGACCGAAGCGCATCGAGACCACGCCGGCCTCGCGCTCGGACAGGGTGTCCAGGACGGAGTGCAGCTGCTCCTGAAGGAGCGTGAAGCTGACCGCGTCGGCCGGGACAACGGCCTCGGAGTCCTCGATGAGGTCACCGAACTCGCTGTCGCCGTCCTCGCCCAGCGGGGTGTGCAGGGAGATGGGCTCGCGGCCGTACTTCTGGACCTCGATGACCTTCTCCGGGGTCATGTCGAGTTCCTTGGCCAGCTCCTCCGGGGTGGGCTCGCGGCCCAGGTCCTGGAGCATCTGACGCTGCACGCGCGCGAGCTTGTTGATGACCTCGACCATGTGCACCGGGATACGGATGGTGCGGGCCTGGTCGGCCATGGCGCGGGTGATCGCCTGACGGATCCACCAGGTGGCGTACGTGGAGAACTTGTAGCCCTTGGTGTAGTCGAACTTCTCGACCGCGCGGATCAGACCGAGGTTGCCCTCCTGGATGAGGTCCAGGAAGAGCATGCCGCGGCCGGTGTAGCGCTTGGCCAGGGAGACCACCAGACGGAGGTTGGCCTCCAGGAGGTGGTTCTTGGCGCGGCGGCCGTCCTCGGCGATGATCTCCAGCTCGCGCTTGAGCTTGGGGGCGAGCTTGTCGGCGTTGGACAGCTTGTCCTCGGCGAACAGACCGGCCTCGATGCGCTTGGCGAGCTCGACCTCCTGCTCGGCATTGAGCAGCGGGACCTTGCCGATCTGCTTGAGGTAGTCCTTGACGGGGTCGGCGGTGGCGCCGGCGACGGCGACCTGCTGGGCCGGCGCGTCGTCCTCGTCGTCGTCGGAGAGGACGAAGCCCTTGCTCTCGCCGCCCTCCTCTTCCTCTTCACCGGGCTTGATGTCCTCGAGAACCTCGTCCTCGACGACCTCGGCGTCGTCCTTGCCGGCGGTCTTCTTGGCCACGGTCTTCTTGGCCACGGTCTTCTTCGCGACGGCCTTCTTGGCGGTCGTCGTCTTCTTGGCGGCGGCCTTCTTCACGGGCGCCTCGTCCTCGACGGAGGCCTCGGCGGCGGGTGCCGCCGGGGTGGCGGTGGCGGTGGCCTTCTTGGTGGTCACCGTCTTCGCAGCGACCGTCTTGGTGGCGGTGCGCTTGGCCGGACTCTTCGCTGCGACGCTCTTTCGGGTGCGCTTGGGCTCCGCGGCACTGACCATCAGCGTCACACCCTCTTCCTCGAGGATCTGGTTGAGGCTGCGCAGTACGTTCTTCCACTGAGTGGCCGGAATCTGGTCAGCTTCGAAGGCCCGACGCACATCGTCGCCGGCGATCTGCCCCTCAGCCTTTCCCCGCTCAATAAGAGCCATGACAGAGACGGACTCGGCGATCTCCGGCGGGAGCGTACGGGATGTGCTGGCCGACACGAACAACCTCTCGGAACGTTGGAAAACGGCTTCCGGCCCCGTCCGGGATGGACAGGAACCGACCACCGGCCGTGGAGATGGGCCGACGGTGCGGGCGGGGGCCGGGAAGATGCACAGCGCCATTCATGGCGTCCGTATTCCCTCCGCGGCTGTCACCTCTTAGGTCATCGCGTTGTTTCCACGAGCGTTACGCCCAATCTGCGTGGCCCGAGTCACACCCCGTAAGCGCTCAAAAACGGTCAGACACGGGCAGAGGAGGTAAGCAGCGGGCGCTTCGAGGGAGGAGCCACCCTGGTCGCACCGTCGGACCCCGCAGGATTCCGAAGGATCCTGCGGGGTCCGACGGGGGACGGCTCGCCGGCCGGACGATACCCAGGAGGGGGAGGCACCCTCCGGCCCTGCCGCCCGCGGTGCGCGGTCAGTGTTCGCGTGGTGCCGGCACCACACGCTCCACCTCGGGGTGGACGGTGAGCAGCTGGCGCACGGCCGCCTCGGCCGCCGTCCCGTCACCGGTGGCGAGGGCGTCGACGATCCTGCCGTGCTGCACCAGAGAGGCCTCGTTCGGCCGCTCACAGCCCGTGACCGGACCGCCGGACACCTGGAGGGCGGCCGACACGATCCCCGAGAGGTGCTCCAGCATCCGGTTGCCCGCGACCTGGATGAGCAAGGAGTGGAACTCGGCATCGGCACGGGAGAAGGTGAGCGCGTCACCCTGCCCCATGGCGTGCCCCATGATCTCGACCATGTCCGAGAGCCGCTGCTGGACGTCGTCGCGCCCGTGCCCGGCGGCGAGGCGCGCGGCGAGCGGCTCGATCGTCCAGCGCAGTTCGTTCAGCTCGCGGCGCTGGTCGTCGCGCTGCGGCCCGAAGGCCCGCCACTCGATGATGTCCGGGTCGAGGAGGTTCCAGTCGCTGACGGGGCGCACGCGCGTGCCGACGTTCGGCCGGGCGCTGACCAGGCCCTTGGCCTCCAGGACACGGAGGGACTCACGGACGACGGTGCGGGAGACCTCGAAACGCTGGCCGATCTCCTCGGGCACCAGCGGGCGGTCCGCGCCCAGGTCGCCCGAGACGATCATCTGGCCCAGCTGCTGGACGAGTTGGCCGTGCAGTCCGCGTCCACGGCTGCCCGCGGCGCGCCGGCCCACGCGGCCCAGCTCGGGGTCCGCGGCGTCCCAGGCGGAGACCCCGACACGGTCGGCGGCGGGCGCCTCGGCGTAGGGGTAGCGGTCGAGTTCGCCCGGGCCGGCGAGGCCGGAGTCTGCGGAGCGGGCGGCGGTCATCATGGTGTGCGCAAGGGTACTCACGGATCCTTTGTCGGCGCCGTCCTCAACTGCCTTGAGGTCTTTGGTGAAAAGCACACGAAAGGGTGATCGCTCACCCCGTCGCAATTGACGCCTTATCGGAAAGAAATGGGCTTTCCACGGGGAGTTGTGCGCAGAGCGGGACCGGACGGACGCGGACGGTCGTCATCGGACCCTGCTTCGCAGGGTCGTGAGCAGATATGCGCAGAGCAGGGCCATCAACGACAACGTCAGCGCTCCACCCACGGGTTGAGCGATCATGCGCGCCGCGGCCGCCAGATAGCGCTCTCCACCGAACGGCCACTGCAGGAGGAACACCTCACGCAGCCGCATCGGGAATCCGGCCGCCGTCCGCACAGCCGGTCCCTCCAAGGCCTTTTGTACGAGGGGTACGACGACGACGGGCACGGCGACCACCGCCGCGAGCCCGGCCGTGGTGGACCGGAAGACGCCGGCCGCCAGCACGCCGGCCCAGGCGCACCCGACCACGAGTGCGATCCAACTCGCGCTCACCGGAAGCCAGTCGGCGGGAACTTGCGCGAGCTCCCGTCCGTAGAGGAGATAGAGCACTTCGGCGTCACAGCCCACCGTCAGGAACGCCAGCAGCAGCGCGGTGGCCGCGGCGACGACGAGTTTGGCCGCGAGCAGCCCCAGTCGGCGGGGCACGGTACCGCGGTCCGCCGCCAGGGCGGGGTGGCGGAACTCCTCACCGAAGGCGAGCGCCCCGAGCAGCCCCGCGCCGAGCGCAGCGGGCGGCAGCGGCAGATCCCGCGGCCACGCGGCCAGCAGACGGTGCTGCGGGGTGTGCCCGACGCGGGCGAGGAGTACGGCGGTCAGGGCGGAGACGACGAGCACGGCGGCCCCCGTGAGAAACCCGGTCCCGATGCCGGCGGCACGCCGCAGCTCATACCGCAGCGGGCGCAGGGGGCTGGGAGCGGGGCGGACGGAGATGGGGGGCGGAAGCTCGGGGAGGGCGTCGAGCGTGACGGCTCGCGCGGGGCGGGGGTTCCTCGCGAGGGGTTGATTGGCGGGGGCAGGGGTGGGGGTGGGGACCGCGGACTCGGCGGGTCGCTGTGCTGCACCCGAACCACGGACAGGGAGGTCCGAGCCCTCGGGGTGCGCTTCGAGTGCACTCCCATGGCCAAGGCCCGGCTGCTGCGCTGCGTCGGCTTGCGGCCCGGCGTCAGCGTCGCATGGACGGGACGGGTCCGCCTGCGCCTCTGGACCGCCATCGGTGTCCAGGCCCCCGGGCGTAGCCCGCACTGCCGTACTGGCCCCGTGCAGTGCGCCTGTGGTGCACGGTTCCTCCGCCGCCTCCCGCGCTCCCGGCCCCATGTCGCCGATCTCGTCCGCGAGTTGGTGTACGAGGATGCCGTGGCGGAAGGCCGTCTCGCCGACGTCGGCGCAGGTACTGCCGTACACGGAGAGGCGGTTGCCGCCCTCCCGTACGACCTCGACGGAGCGCTGTGCCGTGCGGGCCTCCTTGGTGAGCAGGGCGGCGAGGCGGCCGGCGTGCGGGGTGCGGACGGCGACGCGGGGGCGCAGCCGGGTGCGGGAGAAGTCGGCGGCCTCCTGGTCGGCGACGAGTCTGCCCTCCTCCAGCGTGACGACCCGGTCCGCGGTACGGGCGGCCTCCTTGGGGTCGGCCGTGGTGATCAGGACCGTGCCGCCCTGCCCGGCGTGGGCGCGCAGCATGCCGTACAACCAGCGGCTCTCGCGGGCGGAGAGTCCGTCGGCCGGGTCGTCGAGGACGAGCGTGTGCGGGTCGGACAGCAGGGCGCAGGCCAGGCCGAGGCGGCGGTCCATGCCGCGCGAGAGGGTGCCGAGGCGCTCCTCGCGCAGACTCACGAGTCCGACGACTTCGAGCACTTCGTCGGCCCGGCGCACCGAAACGCCCGCAGCGGCGCACAGCATGCGCAGATGGCCGCGGACGGTACGGGCCGGGTGGCCCGGGACATCGCCGAGGAGCACGCCGACTTCACGCGCCGGATGGGCGATCCGATGCAGCGGGCGGCCTCTGAAGTAGGCGACCCCGCGGCCCTGTTGGAGTTCGAGCAGGAGTCTGAGTGCCGTCGTCTTGCCCGCCCCCGGCGCGCCGAGCAGCGCGGTGACGCGGCCCGCGTGTGCCTCGAAGGAGACGTCGTCGACGGCGGGCGGAAGCTCCTTGCGGGGGTTGCTGGTCAGTCCGAAGGCCTGGATCACCCGAAGCAAGATAGCGCGCTATGTCCGTTTTTTCGGGCACCGCAAGGCCCGTTCGGCGGGCGGCAGTCGGCCCGGACGGACCCGTGTTCGCCTCCGCTGCTCATGTCCCGTCCGCCCGCGTTCCGGGGAGCGGCATCACATCTCGGGGCACGTCCAGGGAGATTGAGTGACCGTCACACTTCGGGCCGCAGCATCGGCGGGTTGAGCAGCGTGGCGCCGCCGGCCCGGAAGAGCTGCGCGGGGCGGCCGCCCTGGCGGGTGGTCGTACCTCCGGTGGGCACCAGGAAGCCCGGCGTGCCGGTCACCTTGCGATGGAAGTTGCGCGGGTCCAGCGCCACGCCCCACACCGCTTCATAGACGCGGCGCAGCTCGCCGACGGTGAACTCGGTGGGGCAGAACGCCGTGGCCAGCGACGAGTACTCGATCTTGGAACGCGCGCGCTCCACCCCGTCGGACAGGATCTGGGCGTGGTCGAAGGCGAGCGGCGCCACCGGTTCGCCGTCGCGCCCGTATCCGCCCTGTTGCAGCAGTTCCTCGACCGGCGCCCAGCGCGCGTTGCTGGCGTCACCGCCCGCCCGGGGCGCGGGCAGGTCGGGGGCGAGCGCGAGGTGCGCGACGCTGACGACGCGCATCCGGGGGTCTCTCTTGGGATCGCCGTACGTCGCGAGCTGCTCCAGATGGGCACCGTTGTCCTGTGCCGGGGCGGCCGGTTCGTGGGCGCGCAGCCCGGTCTCCTCGGCCAGTTCGCGGGCGGCGGCCTGGGACAGGTCCTCGTCGGCCCGTACGAACCCGCCGGGGAGCGCCCAGCGTCCCTGGAACGGCGGTTCACCCCTGCGCACCGCCAGCGCGCACAGGGCATGGCGGCGCACGGTCAGCACGACCAAGTCCACGGTGACGGCGAAGGGCGGAAAGGCTGACGGGTCGTAGGGCATGCGGCGATCATAGTCGTCTGCCTGACGATAAACACTCCCTTCGTCGGTCGCAACGGTGGCTGATCCACTGCGGTCCGGTACAGGTCTCACCATGTGCTCCCGGCCGTCGTGCGGTGGCTCGTCGTACGAGGTCACGCTCCCAGCTGCAGCCCGTCGGCGGCCTCCTCGACCATGGCGAGGCCGAGCCGGCTGACCCGCACGGAGAAGGGGGCGCCGGCGACTCGCAGCCCGGTCAGGACGAGCTCGCCGAGCGGTGCGCTGCGCATGGGGCGCAGGGTGACCGTCCCGGCGGGGGCGTCGGGGCGGATCCCGGCGAGCGTGGTCAGCAGCAGTACGCCGGCCGCCGCCGCGGTGGCGGCCGGTCGGCACGCCGCCGGATGCGGGACGGGAGCGCTCCCGTCCGTGCGCTGCTCCCCCGCGTACATCTCGGGCAGCCGGTGCCCGAAGGCCTCGCCCGCCGCGAGCGTGCCGCGCAGCAGCGATGCCGCCTCCTTCTCGTAACCGGCGGCGGCCAGCCCCGCGACGGCGATCGCCGTCTCCTGGGTGCGCACGGCTCCCCCTCGGTGGCCGAAAGGGTTGTATCCCGCTTCCTTGGCGCCCATGCCACGCAGGCCCCAGCCCGAGTCCATGGCGGGTCCGCCGAGCAGCCGGGCGAGCTGTTCGGTCTGCACCTTGTCGAGCAGCCCGGGTGCCCGCTCGCCGCCGCCCAGCAGGCCGGTGTCGAGGAGGTGGACGGCTGCCGTGCCCAGGTGCGGGACGGGACGGCCGTCGGGAGCGCGGGCAGCCGCGGGCCGCCCGCCGCCCAGGTCGTCGATCCAGAAGTCCTCCCGGAACGCGGTCCGCGCTTCCTGCGCCCATTGCCGCAGTCCGGCTCCGCCCGGTCTGCCGCAGGCGTCGAGGAGGTCGGCGCCGAGCAGCGCGGCGCGATGGGCGTGGGCCTGCGTCTCGCAGCGGGCCGGACCGGCGGGCTGCGGGTCGCCCAGATACGGGGTGTCCTCGACGGCGGTCCGCAGCCAGGTCAGACAGCGCTCGGCCGCGGGCAGCAGTTCCTCCGTCTCGGCATCGGGAAGCCCCCAGCGGCGGGCCTCCGCGAGGAGCACCGGGAAGAGCAGCGTGGCTTCCGTGCCGGTGCAGCTCGGTGGCAGATGCGGGCCCGCGTCGCGTCGAGGGCCGGGAATCATGCCGGACTGCCGTCCCGCGCCCGGGAGTTGGGTACGGGCCAGGGTCCGCAGGGTGCCTGCGGCGAGCCGGGTACCGAGGGGCAGCGTCATCCGGGCGGCGACGAGCGCCTCGGCCGGGGCCAGGCCGCAACGCCAGGGCGCTCCGGCACCCAGGTGCGTGTCAGTCGGATGTGCGGGGTCGCGCAGTAAGAGGCCCTGAAGATCCTCGATGCTCGTCCGCAGGAGCTCCTGGGCCCTGGGGTCGTCGCCCGCCGCCCGTGCGGGAGCCAGGGGGCTCGTCGCCGCCCTGCCCACGGCCCGGACCGGACCCGCGCCGTCCGGGCGGACCCGCAGTTCCACGCTCGTACTGCCTCCTGGGGGCAGGACGAACTCCCAGCGCAGCAGTCCGGCCGAGGCCAGCGCGTCGGCGGGCGGAGGGTCGGCCGTGACCGACGAGTTGCCGAGGGGAGAGGACCAGCGCAGCCCGGAGTCGTGGACGCTGGCGGTCAGTTCGGGTCCGGGCGTGCCGCTCGCGATCACTCCGAGGTCGGCCAGGTCCGTGCCGAGGGCCACCTCGACCGGCAGTCGCAGCGGGCGGAGGGCCGCGCTGTGCAGGGTGATCCGTTCCGTGCCGTCCGCGTGCCGGACGCGCTCGACGACGACATCCGGGTCCGGGCCCGCGTGCGTGGAGGTGCGGAGGGTGCCCACGAAACGGGCGCTGTCGGCCGCCGTCATCCGCGCCTGGACCCCGAGCGGCTCCCGCCCGGCCACCCGGACCTGGCAACGGGACAGCACACGCCGGCCCGCCCGGTAGAACCCCTCCAGCCCCTGTCCGGTCAACTGCCCCTGCTCCGTGGAGATGGCGAGGCCCGGGAGGGCCACGCAGATCAGCGCGGTGTGGGAGGGCGGCAGGTCGACGGAGCGGCGGGGTGGGGGGAGTGGGGCGCCGTGCGAGGGGGGAGCCGATCTGTCTGGCGGGGTCGCGGGCCTGGGTGCTGTGGGAACGCGGCCCGTGGACGGTGGGGGCGACAACCCTTCTCCAGTGGGTGGTCCCGAGCGACGTGGTCGATTGTTCGGCGGGGCGGGGGAAGGGCCATGCCCCGCCGACCGCTCGGAACGACTGGCTGAATCCGTAGCCCATGCGGAGGGCGCCCCCTCGAAACGGCCGGCCACCTCCGTCACCCATACGGACGGTAGCCCCTGGTCGCGCGTTGGACTTGAGCGCGTGGCCTCGGGCGTCGGCAGCCCGTCAGAGAGGGCGGTCTCCTCCGCTGCCGCAGGCGGACGCCCCTCCCGGCCCGGGGACGTGGAAGCGTCGTCCCGACTCCCTGGCAGTCCGTCGCGTGTCGTGGGCCGGGACGCGGTGGAGCGGTTGTCGGCGGCGGAGGGCGGAGTCGGCTGATACATGGGCGGCTTCCTCTGCGCTCTGTGCGCCTCGGGCGTGTGCGGCGGCTGCGGGGCGGGATCCTGAACGGCTGGGCGGTGCGACGGCACACCCCGTCCAGGCGTTCCGCCACTCAGGTGAACGGAACAGAACTGCTCGGGGTCACGCCCGCAACCGGCCGAGCCGACCGAATGGCGGCCTGGGTCCAACCCACCAGAGCCCCCTGGACCCGGGCCGCCAGGGCCCCTTGGGTCAGGACCACCAGGGCTCCTGGATCGTCGTCCCTTCAACGCGTGAAGTCGCGCACTGAACCAGCCTCGCCTCCTCATGCGTCCCCCTCGGCGTCACCGGCCCTGCTGCGCGCACTCCCCTTCCGCGTACGGTTCACGCGCGCGCCGGAGTCGGGACGCCTGCTCCCCGGTGACGACGTGCGCGGACGGGAGCCGCTCGCCCCCTGTCCCTCCGCGCTCGCGACAGCGGCGTCAGCGGAACGCGTCCGGCGCCGACGCCCCGAGGCCGATGCCGGGGCCGGTGCTGTCGATGCCGGGGCCGGTGCCGGGATCGTGCAGGGCACCGGATCGTCGCCCGCCACGGATTCCTCGGCGGCACCGACGGATCCCGATGGCTCCCGGTCCACGCGCTCCGCCCGCAGACACCGGCGGATCGATTCCGGGTCCAAGCCCTCGTTGCAGGCCTGGTGCAGCAGCCGCGCGAAGAGGTACCCGGGGTCCGCGCCGAGCGCCATCGCCAAGGCCTCCCTGGCCTCCAGTTCGTCGCCGGTGGACCAGGCGACCCAGCCGGCGAGGGTGAGGGGCGCCGCGGCGTGTTCGCCGTACGGCCCGACACAGCGACGTGCCAAGGCCCGCCAGAGGCGCAGGGCGTACCCGGCCTCGTCGCCTTCCATCCACTCGGCCGCGCGGTCACGGGTCGTACGGTCCTGGAGGCCGAGAATGAGCGTCGCGGCCTCGTCGTGGTCGAGCAGTTGGTCGTCGCGCAGATCCGCGGTGAGGGTGCCGGACACGGGCGGTGCCTGGGCGAAGCGCCGCATGATCTGCCTCGCCAGCTCCAGCGTCTCCGCGGCCACGCCGGCACGGCTCGCCCCGTCGAGAATCCTCGGGACGATCGCCATGCTGCCGGTGTCCAGGGCGATCTCCTGGGCCAGGGCGGTGGCGTTCTCCCAGGGCAGCAGCCTGCCCCGCAGCTCCCGGAGGGTGCCGCGCACCTGGAGACCGGCGTAGGTGGCGGCGGCCGCCAGTACGGAGGTGCCGGGCAGGCCCATCGCCTTGCCCTCGGGCGGGCAGCACGCCTCGCTCACGCAGCAGTACGACCAGAAGCGGCCGTCGGAAATGCACAGTGCCTCGATCACCGGTACATCGAGGCTCCCGCACTCGACTCGCAACCTCTGGGCGAGCGCCCGGAGCCGTTCCATCACCTGCCTGCCGGATTCGCCCTTCCCCGGCTCCTGGCAGAGGTAGGCGACCATCTGCTCGGGCCGGGCTCCCCTGCGCTCGCTGCCCGTGACCAGTCCTCGGGCCAACTGCCGTGCCACATCGGGCCAGTCGTCGGGGCTCGCGGGGATGCCGAGCCGGGCCCGGCCCCCGAACCGGCCGCGCCCTTCCTGGTCGTGGAGGGCGACCAGGACGATGCTGTCCTCTGGGCGGTAGCCGAGCAGATACGGCAGCGCGTCCGCCAGTTCGGCCGGAGTGCGGAGCGTCACCTGCTGGTCGCTGTGGCCCTCGTACGCGGTGCAGTCGAGGCTCTCCGTTCGCCCCAGGCCCTGGTCCTGGGTCTTCCCCCGTCCCTGACCCTGCGCGCCTCGGCCTTTGCGAGGTCCGCTTCCCGCCGTTTCGCCGTTTTCAGGGGATCCAGTCGTTTCGCTGTGATTCGTCATGCGCAGACGATCTCGCGGATCATGAAGTTCCGCTTTGCCCTGTGGATAACTAAGGTCAGGGACACGTCAGTACCGGCATGCCGCCCCACCCTCCCGACCTCACCGGGCCCGGATTGTCAGTGCCGTCCTGTTGTATGGACGCATGGAGCACACGAGCAACGCGGATCTCCGGGCGGCCGCCAACGCGGTCCTCGCCCGTCTCGTCGGGGACACCACCGGCACGGCCCGGCTGCGTGAGGACCAGTGGCGGGCGATCGAGGCGCTGGTGGCCGACGGACGGCGGGCCCTCGTCGTCCAGCGCACGGGCTGGGGCAAGTCCGCGGTGTACTTCGTGGCGACGTCGCTGCTGCGCTCCAGAGGCAGCGGCCCCACCGTGATCGTCTCCCCGCTTCTCGCGCTGATGCGCAACCAGGTCGACGCGGCGGCCCGGGCGGGCATCCGCGCGCGCACCATCAACTCCTCCAACACGGAGGAGTGGGACACGGTTCAGGCCGAGATCGCGGCGGGTGAGGTCGATGTTCTGCTGGTCAGTCCCGAGCGGCTGAACAACCCGGACTTCCGCGACCAGGTGCTGCCCAAGCTGGCCGCCGCCACCGGGCTTCTCGTGGTGGACGAGGCGCACTGCATCTCCGACTGGGGCCACGACTTCCGCCCCGACTACCGGCGGCTGCGCACCATGCTCGCCGACCTCCCGCCGGGCGTCCCGGTGCTCGCGACGACCGCCACCGCCAACGCGCGCGTGACCGCCGACGTGGCGGAGCAGCTCGGCACCGGAGGCACCTCGGACGCCCTCGTCCTGCGCGGCCCGCTGGACAGGGAGAGCCTGAGCATGGCCGTCCTTCCGCTGCCGGACGCCGCGCACCGGATGGCCTGGCTGGCCGACCATCTGGACCAGCTGCCGGGCTCCGGCATCATCTACACGCTCACCGTGGCCGCCGCCGAGGAGGTCACCGCGTTCCTGCGGCAGCGGGGCCACACCGTCGCCTCGTACACGGGCAAGACGGAGAACGCCGACCGCCAGCAGGCCGAGGACGACCTGCTCGGCAACCGGGTCAAGGCCCTGGTCGCCACCTCCGCGCTGGGCATGGGGTTCGACAAGCCCGACCTCGGTTTCGTGGTCCACCTGGGCTCGCCCTCCTCTCCCATCGCCTACTACCAGCAGGTGGGGCGCGCGGGGCGCGGTGTCGAGCACGCCGAGGTGCTCCTCCTGCCGGGGCGGGAGGACGAGGCGATCTGGGAGTACTTCGCCTCGCTGGCCTTCCCTTCGGAAGAGCTCGTACGCCGCACGCTGGACGTCCTCACGCGCGCGTCCGGTCCCATGTCGCTGCCCGCGCTGGAGCCCCTGGTGGAGCTGCGCCGTTCCCGGCTGGAGACCATGCTCAAGGTCCTCGACGTGGACGGGGCCGTCCAGCGGGTGAAGGGCGGCTGGATCGCGACGGGGGAACCGTGGACGTACGACGGCGACCGTTATGCCTGGGTGGCCCGGCAGCGCAAGGCCGAACAGCAGGCGATGCGGGACTACGCGTCGACGACGGGCTGCCGTATGGAGTTCTTGCAGCGTCAGCTGGACGACGAGGGGGCCAAGCCCTGCGGCCGCTGTGACAACTGCGCGGGCGCGCGCTTCACGGCGGACACCTCGGCGACCGCACTGGACGCGGCGCGCGTCGATCTGGGCCGGGCGGGCGTCGAGGTCGAACCGCGCCGCATGTGGCCGACGGGACTGCCGGCGATCGGAGTCGAGCTCAAGGGGCGCATTCCGGCCGGTGAACAGACCGCGCCGGGGCGGGCGTTGGGCCGGCTGTCCGACATCGGATGGGGCAACAGGCTGCGGCCGATGTTCGCCACGCAGGCGCCGGATGGTCCGGTGCCTGATGACGTCGCCAAAGCCGTGGTGGGCGTGCTGGCGGACTGGGCGAGGGGTCCGGGCGGCTGGGCGTCGGGGACGGCGGACGCCCAGGCACGGCCCGTCGGCGTCGTCACCCTCCCCTCCCGCAGTCGGCCGCGACTCATCAACTCCCTGGGGGCGCACATCGCGGAGGTCGGCCGGCTGCCGCTGCTGGGTTCGGTGGAGTACGCGGGCGAGGCGGCCCCGCTCTCCCGGAGCAACAGCGCTCAGCGACTCAAGGTCCTCGACGGGGCACTCGCGGTACCGCCCGCCCTGGCTTCCGCGCTCGCCGAGGCCGGGGGTCCCGTCCTCCTCGTGGACGACTTCACCGAGACGGGATGGACTCTCGCGGTCGCGGCCCGGATGCTCCGACGGGCCGGTGCGCAGGGGGTGTTGCCGCTGGTGCTGGCTGTGCAGGGGTGATGACAGCGCGTCGCGGGGAACTGGTTCAGGCGACAGGATGATGCAGCCCGGCACCTGGGGTGTTCCCACCTTCGTGGGGTGCATCGACATCCCCAGGCGTCGCACGGCGATTCACCGGGTAGGGATATAAACCACACACCGCCAGATTTCGGTCGGTGGCCCCAATTGCTCGTTGCCGCAACCCAGTTCGACAGGAAGAATTGGAGTCCGCTCCCCGCACGGCTTCTCCGTGGTCCGGTAGGGCTCTGCTGCGGTGCGCGCTCCCCCGAATCCGACCTCGCCCGCAGTGTGGGCGCGTAGCCGAAGGGAGGACCGTGACCTTCGGATTCGCTCCGTCCTCCGCGGCATCCACGTCGACGTCTGCCGACCTGTCCGCCGCATCCGCCAACCCGCTGACCCGCATGCTCGAACCCGCGGAGTGGGCCGCAGCCGGAATCCCCCTGCTGCGCAACCCCCGTGAAGTCGTGAGCGGGCTGCACTCCCGCCACCGCCCGAAGCCGGCGACCGCGATCGTGGCCGTTCTCGATCCGGACGAGCGGCTGCGCGCGAGCGCGTCGTTCACCCGGCGCCCGGCGCCGGCCGACGGCTGGATGTTCCGCAACACGCTGCTCGCCCAGCTGCGCCGGGTCATCCCGCACGATCTGCGGCGCCGCACTCCGGTGCGCACCGCCGTGCTGCTCTACTGCCGTGACGGCGACGCGCGTTGGACGGAAGAGGACGGTGCGTGGATGTGGGGCCTCCGGGACGCCTGCACCCTGCACGGGCTGCGCTGCGGCGCGTACATCACACTGACCCGGGACGGCTGGCAGGTTCTCGGCGAGGGCCGTGGCGGCCGTCGCCCCAGCTCCGACTCGACGCCGGAACCTTTCGCCCTGTCCGAGGCACCGCCTCCGCTGCCCCGCACCGGCGGTGCCGCCTCCGAGGTCCTGCGCCGCGCGGCAGCCCGCTGAAGGAAGCCCCTCCGGTAAGAGCCCGGCCCCTCAGGACCAAGAAGTCGGGCGATCGGCCCGTCAGGCCAGGAGTCGGGAGATCGGCCCAGAGACAAGCGGACGGAGCGGTCCGGCCGACAAGGCCCACGGATCGCTCCGGACCTCGGGCCGAACACATCGGCACAGCCGCCCCGTTCGGCCCGCGGCAGGCGTGCGTGAGGAAACCCGAAGGCCGCCCGCTCACCGAGCGGTCACCGCCCAGATCCCGCAGTGCGTGCCGACGACGAAGCTCTCCACCGGTTGGAACCGGATCCGAGAGCGAATGAGGGCGAGGGCAAGCGCGCACGGACCGTCCCCCGGTCATCCGTGCACGGCAAACCCTCCACCGTGCAGGTGCCGCCGCGGCGGCACCTTCTTCACCCCCTGTGTCCCCCCGGACGTGCCGGAAGGAGCTCAGACACCCGCGCCCAGCACGGAGTTGATCTGCTGCGGGTCGCCGCAGACGATCAGCAGGGCACCGGCCCGGCCGTGCGCCAGAGGCAGCACGGTGGCCGCGGCGGAGTCGGACCCGCCGTTGACGGCGACCACGACCACGGGGCGGGTGGCGGCACGGCCCACGGCGGTGGCGTCGGCGTAGAAGACGTCGTCACCGGCGTCATGCTGCGCCCAGTAGGAGGCTTCACCGAAGGACAGCTCGTGGGCGGCCCACGGGTGCTGTTCGCCGGTGGTGACGACCAGTACGTCGCCAGGGGCGCGGCCCGACTCCAGAAGCAGGTCCACGGCTTCCTCGGCGGCGTCGAGCGCACCGTCCGCGGAGGCCGGGATCAGCTGGATCTGCGGGGACGCCGGAGCCGGAGCGGCGGCGTGCGCAGCGGGGCCCGACGGTACGGGCTTGGCGGCCACGTCATGCGGAGCTCGCTGCACCGGAGGCGTGGGCCGGAGGGGGCCGGGACGGCCAGGGCGCGGATGCGCCGCGGGCCGGGGGCCGGGTACGGGACGGGGGGTCGGCGCGGTACGGCCGCTGGCCGAAGTGGCGCGGGGACCCTGGGCACTCTCGTGAATCTGAGGCTCCTCGGGAATGAGAGGCATGGCTGACTTTTATCAAACGTTGGTGCGGCTCGCGCCGGCGGGTGGCACATGAGTGCGAGCGGAACGGTCAGAAATCGAATCCGAGCTGGCCCTCGATCTCCGGAACGCGTCCGTCCGCCCAGGTGCGGGCCTTCTTGAGATGCCGCCACTGCGGCAGCGCATCAAGATACGCCCACGACATCCGGTGGTACGGGGTGGGTCCCCGCTCCTCCAATGCGGCCTTGTGCACGGGTGACGGATACCCGGCATTGTCCGCAAAACCGAAGTCTGCATGGTCGATACCCAGTTCGGCCATCATTTTGTCGCGGTGAACCTTGGCGATCACCGAGGCGGCCGCGACGGCCACGCACGAGCGGTCGCCCTTGATGACGGTGCGGACCTGCCACGGGATGCCGAGGTAGTCGTGCTTGCCGTCGAGGATCACTGCCTCGGGGCGGACCGGCAGGGCCTCCAGGGCGCGAACCGCCGCGAGTCGCAGCGCGGCCGTCATGCCCAGATCGTCGATCTCCTCCGGGGACGCGTGCCCCAGGGCGTACGACGTCACCCACTTGCGAAGCTCCTCGTCGAGCACGGTACGCCGTTTGACGGTGAGCAGCTTGGAGTCGGTGAGGCCTTCGGGGGGTCGACGCAGTCCGGTGACCGCCGCGCAGACTGTGACGGGGCCGGCCCACGCGCCGCGCCCGACCTCGTCGACACCGGCAATGACCTTCGCTCCGGTCGTGGCGCGGAGGGAGCGCTCGACGGTGTGGGTGGGTGGTTCGTACGGCATGGCGCCCTTAGCCTACGCCGCTTGGATCACTCCGCGACACCCCGGTTTCCCCGAGTGGCGTCACGACCGCCGCAACCCGTGTTCAGCCACCGGCGACCCGCAGCAGGGGAACCATCAACTGGTCGATCATCTCCTCGAGATCCCGGTCCCCCCATTCGCTTCCGCACACCTTTGAGCGGTACATCATCATGGCCGGGATGGCGTCGAAGACATAGCTGTTCGCAGCGTCCGGGCGGACCTCATTCCGTTCGATCCCGCGGGTGATGACCTCATGGAGCAGCCTGATCGTCGGCTCGACGACCCCGTCGAAGATCACGCTGTGGAAGCGTTCCGCCTGCATGGGGTCGCATTCGTGAATCACGGCTCGGAGCGCGAAACCGGGGCGCGAGTACATCGCCTCACGCGCCTGCCGGCACAGTTCGAGGAGGTCCTCGCGCACGCTGCCCAGATCCGGTGCCGTCTCGATGATCGGCAGTCCGGCCTGCAGCGCGTCCGCGACGAGATCCTCCTTGGAGGGCCAGCGCCGGTAGACCGCGGCCTTGCCGGTCTGGGCGCCGGCGGCGACGCCCTCCATCGTGAGGCCCTTCCAGCCGACCGTACTGAGCTGCTCCAGCGCGGCGTCGAGGATCGCGCGTTCGAGCACGGCGCCGCGCCGACGGAGGGAGGCCGCCTGAGCGGGGGCGGCCGTCCAGCGCGAGGTAACCATCTGAGTGTCTCCATCGAGCAGAGGAAGCGGGGTTTTCGGGGATACGGGGCCGACGCGCGGCGACGACGGGGGGACACGCCGCGCGACGAGAACTTAAGTGAACGCTTGCGTTCACTATGGGGGACTCACTACGGTTGTCGCGACAGTGAACGCGAGCGTTCACTAAGGCACTTATGGGGGACCCATAGTGACAACCTCTCAGTTGATCAAGGATCAGAAGCCAGGTGCGGCTCGCCGGGAGGGGCATCCCGGCATCGCGCTCGCCGTCATCGCGGCCTGCCAACTCATGGTGGTCCTCGACGCGACGATTGTGAACATCGCGCTCCCGCACATTCAAGACGCTCTCAAATTCAGCACCACCGACCTCACCTGGGTCGTCAGCGCCTACACCCTCACCTTCGGCGGGCTGCTGCTCCTGGGCGGCCGGGCCGGGGACATCCTCGGTCGGCGTCGGGTCTTCACCGCCGGCATCCTGCTCTTCACCTTCGCCTCGCTGCTCGGCGGTCTCGCCCAGGAGCCCTGGCAGTTGCTGGCCGCGCGCGTGCTCCAGGGTGTGGGGGGCGCGATCGCCTCGCCCACCTCGCTCGCCCTCATCACCACCACGTTCCCCGAAGGCCCGGAACGGAACCGGGCCTTCGGAGTCTTCGCCGCGGTCTCCGCGGGCGGCGGCGCGATCGGACTGCTCGCGGGCGGCATGCTCACCGAGTGGCTCGACTGGCGCTGGGTGCTCTTCGTCAACGTGCCGATCGGTGTCCTCATCGCCGTTCTCACCCCGCTGTACATCAGCGAGTCCGAACGGCACACCGGCCGCTTCGACATCGCGGGCGCACTGACCTCGACGGCGGGCATGGCGTCCCTCGTCTACGGCTTCATCCGCGCGGCCGACGAGGGGTGGCGGGACAGCCTGACGATCGGCTCCTTCGGCGCCGCGATCGTGCTGCTCCTGTCCTTCGCGTTCATCGAGACCCGGGCGAAGGAGCCGATCACTCCGCTGAAGATGTTCGCCGACCGCAACCGCTCGGGCACCTACGTGATCATGCTGAGCCTGGCCGCGGCGATGTTCGGCATGTTCTTCTACATCGTGCTCTTCGTGCAGAACGTGCTGGGGTACACCCCGATCGAGGCGGGTCTCGCCTTCCTGCCGGTGACGGTGGTGATCGCCCTCGGCGCGGGCCTGTCGCAGCGGTTCCTGCCCGTGTTCGGACCCAAGCCGTTCATGATCGTCGGCTCGGCGCTCTCCGTGATCGGCCTGTTCTGGCAGACCCTCATCAGCTCCGACAGCTCGTACGCCGGCGGAGTGCTGGGCCCGATGCTGGTCTTCGGCTTCGGCATGGGCCTGAACTTCGTCACGCTGACGATCACCGCCGTCTCCGGAGTCTCCCAGCACGAGGCGGGTGCGGCATCCGGACTGCTCAACGCCACCCAACAGGTGGGCGGATCGCTCGGACTGTCCATCCTGACCACGGTGTTCGGCTCGGCCAGCAAGGACGAGGCGGAGAAGCAGCTGCCGCAGTTCATGGCCGACGCCTCGCCGGAGCAGAAGGCGGAGTTCGCCAAGACCCATGAACTGCCCGCCCCCTGGGGGCATGAGGTGCTCACCCAGGGCATCTCGACGGGCTTCGTCGCCGCGGCCTCGATGGCCGTACTCGCCCTGGCCACCGCCTGGTTCGTCATCCGGGTCCGCAAGAGCGACCTGGAGGCCCTCGCGGGCACGGCGGGCCCCGGCATCGGCTGAGCAGGGCGCACACGCACAGAACGGCGGATGGCCGGACCTCGTCCTGAAGACCGACGGCGAGGACGACGGCCCGGTCATCCGCACTCCGCGCGCGGCTCGCGACGAGAGACGGGCGGCGAGACGCCGTAGAGCACGCACTCCGGCCGCCATGGCAGGCAGGATCAACAACACCGGCATGAACCCCATGACCGCCCCCCTGCGCCCCTCGCCCGTCAGCCGCCTGTGCGCCCCAGGGGTCACACAGCGATTGCCACGACAACGAGCGCACGGTCACGCAGAGTTCCCGACATGCACGGAGAGTTTCCTGCGGGTGGTCGGCGGGAGCTCTCAGGCTGCGGCCGACAGCCACTCCGGCAGTGCCTCGGTCCGCTCCACCCACTCGGCGGGCGGCGTCCCTGCCTTCCCGGAGGCGATCACACCGCCCACGATGGCGCAGGTCGTGTCGACGTCGCCGCCCACCTGGGCGGTCGACCAGAACGCCTCCTCGTAGTCCCCGAGGGACCGCGCGGCCGACCAGAGGGCGAAAGGCACCGTGTCGTGGGCGGTCGTCCGCCGTCCGCAGCCCAGTACGGCCGCGACGGTGCCCGCGTCGTCGTAGTCGAGCATGTCCCGGGCGCGGCGCAGGCCCGCGCCGACGGCGCTCTTCGGCACGAGTGCGACGACTCCGTCGAGGAGCGACTCGGGGCTGGGCGGTCCGCCGGGCGCCGCGGCCAGCGAGGCCGCCGCGGCGACGGCCATGGCGCCCACCACGGCCTCGCGGTGCTGATGCGTCGGGTAGGCCGAGATCTCGGCCTGGTGGACCGCCTGCTCCGGATCGTCCGCGTACCAGGCCCCCAGGGGGGCGATCCGCATCGCGGCGCCGTTGCCCCAGGACCCCTGGCCGTTGAAGAGCGCGGCAGCGAGCTCGCGCCAGTCGCCGCCCTCCCTGACCAGCCTCAGCAGACGGTTGACGGCGGGGCCGTAACCGCGGTCGAAGTCGTGGTGGTGGGCGAAGGAGTGCGCCAGGGCGTCCTGGTCGATCCGGCGGTGGGCGGCCAGCACGGCCACCACGGAGCAGGCCATCTCGGTGTCGTCGGTCCACTGCCAGGGCTCGGACGGAAGCTCGCGGCGCTTCAGCAGCGGATAGTTCACCGGCACGAAGAACTGCGAGCCCAGCGCGTCCCCCACCGCGAGTCCGCGCAGGCTGGACAGGGCGCGGTCCAGGCGCCCGTCGGGAGAGGAGTCAGCGGTCATCGCCCTGCCACTCTATCCGGTGATCCCGTAGGGCTCCGGGTCACGCCAGCGGTCGAAGGGCCGGTCAAGCACGTACCGGCCGTCGTCTCCGAGAACGAGCATCCGCATCTCCGCGTTCCCCGGGTTCGACAGGGACTCGAATTCCGCGACGGTCCAGTGGAACCAGCGCATGCAGAACAGGCGCATGGCGAGGCCATGGGTCACCAGCAGGACGTTCGGCGGATGGTCGGGGGCCTCGAAGCTGCGGTACAGGCTCTCCAGGAAACCGCCGACCCGGTCGTACACGTCGGCCCCGGACTCCCCCTGGGCGAACCGGTAGAAGAAGTGGCCGTACGCGTCCCGGTAGGCCTTCTGAAGGCGTACGTCGTCCCGGTCCTGCCAGTTCCCCCAGTCCTGCTCGCGCAGCCGGGGCTCCTCACGCACGCGTACCAGCTCGGGGTCGAGGTGGAAGGCGCGGAACGTCTCATGTGTGCGGCGGTACGGGGAGACGTACACGCTGATCCGCTCGCGCCCGAACACCTCGCGCAGCCGTTTGCCCGTCTCCTCGGCCTGCTGCCAGCCCCGCTCGGTCAGCGCCAGCGCGTGGTCTGGCTCGCGTTCATACACGGTGTCATCAACATTGCCCGTTGACTCGCCGTGCCGGACAAGGACGATGCGCCGTGGTCGTGCCATGCCAAAACCCTAGATCGGGTGACGGCTCATCGAGCACCCGTACGGCCTCCATACGGCGTAGGTCACACATTTCCTGCACCGTGAGCCACACCAGGGCACACGATTCACAGTCCGGTTCTCACACCGTCCAGCTCGGTTCCAGCTCCACGATGTCGCCCGTCAAGGAGGCCACGTCCGCCTCCGTCTGGGCCCGCAGGGCGAGCCGCTCGATCCGTTCCGTGCGGTACTTGCCGTGTTCGGCGGCCGACTGCCACATCGAGAGCACCAGGAACTCGTGACCCGGCGCCTCGCCGAACAGGCCGCGGATCATGCCGGGCGAACCGGCCATCGCCGGGTTCCAGACCTTCTCCTGCATCAGCGTGAAGTGCTCGGCGCGCTCCTCGTGGACACGGCAGTGGGCGACGCGCACCAGGTCGGTGTCCGTGAAGCGCGGCTCGAATCCGGTCTTCACATCGAAGCGGTAGTCGAAGAGCTTGACCTGCGCGTCCTTGAACGTGCCCGACTGTGTGGACGCGAGCCGGTCATGGGAACGGGCCATGAAGGAGTCGTAGAAAGACCGGCTCTCCCAGAAGGAGAAGACGTGCGCCACTCCGGGCCGCCCCCGGCTCCAGCCTCCGCCCTGTCCCCGAAACCCCGGCTCCCCCAGAAGCCCCGCCCATTTCCGCTGCCCCCGCTCGAAGCCGCGGCGGTCCACCACGGTGCAGCGAATCCACTTGACCAGCACCGCGCCATCGTAAGGCCACGCAGCGTGGCGCCGGTCACGCTCCGGCGGAGATCTCTCCCGCGAGCGGTACGCGCGCGTGGCAGGATGGACAACCGGCTCTGGCTGCATGGCAGTTCGGACCACGGGATACGGGGAAGGGGAAGCCTGGTGAACGCGCTCAACAAGGGGATCCGCAAGGTCGAGGTCTCGTTGAAGTGGGACCCGAGTCCGGTGGGGAGCGCGCCCACCGATCTCGACATCGTCGCGGCGACCTATACCGCGGCCGATCCGTACGGCGAGCCCGCCTATGTGGTGCACTTCGACAGCCGCTCCCCCGACGGCACCATCACCCTCAACCGGGACAGCAAGGACGGCAAGGGCTTCGGCTGGGACGAGGTCATGACGCTGGAGCTGGACCGGCTGGACAGCCGGTACGCGCGCGTGGTCGTCGGTGTCGTGATCCAGCAGCGCTCCCAGGACCGGACGTTCGTCGGCGTGAGCAACCCCGCGCTGCGCATCCGTGAGGGCTACAACGTCCTTACCGAGGAGGACTTCGGCGCGGTCCTCGGCGCCACGGCGGCGACGGCCGGGGAGTTCGTCCGGGACGGCTCCGGCGCATGGGAGTTCCACGCCGGCCTCCACGGCTTCGAGGACGACCCGGCGACGTTCACGAGGGTCATGGGCAAGGCGCACCAGCCCTGATCGACGGCCGGATCAGCAACGGCAAGGGGCGGTGGGACCGGAACCGGCCCCACCGCCCCTCACTGGGTCATACGTCCCAGGTCAGCTGCAACCGCTGGTCGAGCCGCAGCCCTCGCAGATGTAGCAGGAACCGGCCCGCTGCATCTTCGTACCGCAGGAGAAGCAGAGCGGGGCGTCGGCCTGGATGCCCAGCTGCATCTCCACCAGCTCGGCGCTGGTGTGGGCCTGCTTCGGGGCGGGCTTGACCGCCTCGACCTCGATCTTCGGGGTGGCGACGGCCTTCAGCTCCTGGGCGCGCGGCGCCGACTGGGCCAGGCCCTCGACGTCGACCTCGTCCTCGGACGGCTCGTACGAACCGGTCTCCAGGTGGCGCTGACGTTCCTCGGCGGAGTGGATGCCGAGCGCCGAACGCGTCTCGAAGGGCAGGAAGTCGAGCGCCAGGCGGCGGAAGATGTAGTCGACGATCGACTGCGCCATACGGACATCGGGGTCGTCCGTCATGCCCGCCGGCTCGAAGCGCATGTTCGTGAACTTCGAGACGTACGTCTCCAGCGGCACACCGTACTGGAGGCCCACGGAGACCGCGATGGAGAAGGCGTCCATCATGCCCGCGAGGGTCGAGCCCTGCTTCGACATCTTCAGGAAGACCTCGCCGAGACCGTCGTCCGGGTAGGAGTTGGCGGTCATGTACCCCTCGGCGCCACCGACCGTGAAGGACGTCGTGATGCCGGGACGGCCCTTGGGGAGGCGCTTGCGGACCGGGCGGTACTCGACGACCTTCTCGACCGTCTCGCGGATGGTCGCCTCGGCCTTGGCGGTGACCTCGGCCTTCTCCTTCTCCTTGGTCTTGGCGGAGAGGGGCTGGCCGACCTTGCAGTTGTCGCGGTAGATGGCGAGCGCCTTGACGCCCATCTTCCAGGCCTCGAAGTAGATCTCCTCGACCTCCTCGACGGTCGCCGACTCCGGCATGTTGACCGTCTTGGAGAGCGCGCCGGAGATCCAGGGCTGGATCGCGGCCATCATGCGGACGTGGCCCATCGCGGAGATGGAACGCTCGCCCATGGCGCAGTCGAAGACCTCGTAGTGCTCGTGCTTGAGGCCCGGGGCGTCGACGACATTGCCGTTCTCGGCGATGTGGGCGACGATCGCCTCGATCTGCTCCTCCTGGTAGCCCAGGCGGCGCAGAGCCTGCGGGACGGTGCCGTTGACGATCTGCATCGAGCCGCCGCCGACCAGCTTCTTGAACTTGACCAGGGCGAGGTCGGGCTCAAGACCGGTGGTGTCGCAGGACATCGCGAGACCGATGGTGCCGGTCGGGGCGATGACGGACGCCTGGGAGTTACGGAAACCGTTCTTCTCACCGAGCCGCAGCACGTCCTGCCAGGCCTCCGTGGCGGCGGCCCAGATCGGCGTGTCCAGGTCGTCCATGCGGACGGCCTTGGTGTTCTCGTCCGCGTGCTGCTTCATGACCCGCAGGTGCGGCTGCGCGTTGCGGGCGTAACCGTCGTACGGGCCGACGACCGCGGCGAGTTCGGCGGAACGCTTGTACGACGTGCCGGTCATCAGGGAGGTGATGGACCCGGCGAGGGCGCGGCCGCCGTCCGAGTCGTACGCGTGGCCGGTCGCCATCAGCAGGGCACCGAGGTTGGCGTAGCCGATGCCGAGCTGGCGGAACGCGCGCGTGTTCTCACCGATCTTCTGCGTCGGGAAGTCCGCGAAGCAGATGGAGATGTCCATCGCGGTGATGACGAGCTCGACGACCTGGGCGAAGCGCTCGACGTCGAAGGACTGCTTGCCCTTGCCGTCGTCCTTCAGGAACTTCATCAGGTTCAGCGAGGCCAGGTTGCAGGACGTGTTGTCCAGGTGCATGTACTCGCTGCAGGGGTTCGAGCCGTTGATACGGCCGGACTCCGGGCAGGTGTGCCAGTGGTTGATGGTGTCGTCGTACTGGATGCCCGGGTCGGCGCAGGCCCAGGCGGCCTCGGCCATCTTGCGGAACAGCGCCTTGGCGTCGACCTCTTCGATGACCTCGCCGGTCATGCGGGACGTCAGGCCGAACTTGCCGCCCGTCTCGACGGCCTTCATGAACGTGTCGTTCACCCGGACCGAGTTGTTGGCGTTCTGGTACTGGACGGACGTGATGTCGTCGCCGCCCAGGTCCATGTCGAAGCCCGCGTCACGCAGGGCGCGGATCTTCTCCTCTTCCTTCACCTTGGTCTCGATGAAGTCCTCGATGTCGGGGTGGTCGACGTCGAGGATGACCATCTTGGCGGCACGCCGCGTGGCGCCACCCGACTTGATCGTTCCTGCCGAGGCGTCGGCACCGCGCATGAAGGAGACCGGACCGGAGGCGTTGCCGCCGGACGACAGCAGCTCCTTGGAGGAGCGGATCCGGGAGAGGTTCAGGCCGGCGCCGGAGCCGCCCTTGAAGATCATGCCTTCTTCCTTGTACCAGTCGAGGATCGACTCCATGGAGTCGTCGACGGCCAGGATGAAGCAGGCGGACACCTGTTGCGGCTGGGGCGTACCGACGTTGAACCACACAGGGCTGTTGAAGCTGAAGATCTGGTGCAGGAGGGCGTACGCCAGCTCGTGCTCGAAGATCTCGGCGTCGGCGGGCGAGGCGAAGTACTTGTAGTCCTCGCCGGCCTTCCGATACGTCTTCACAATGCGGTCGATCAGCTGCTTGAGGCCGGTCTCGCGCTGCGGGGTGCCCACGGCACCGCGGAAGTACTTGCTGGTGACGATGTTGACCGCGTTCACCGACCAGAAGTCGGGGAACTCGACGCCACGCTGCTCGAAGTTGACCGAGCCGTCGCGCCAGTTGGTCATGACGACGTCACGGCGCTCCCACTGGACCTCGTCGTACGGGTGCACGCCGGGGGTGGTGTGGATGCGCTCGATACGCAGGCCCTTGGCCGTCTTGGTGCCCTTGGCTCGGGAACCTCGTGCCGGACCGCTCGCCGTCTCTGTCATGCCGCCTCCCTGTACGGGCTAAAACGCCCTGAAGTGCCCCGATGTTCCCGTGGCACGGTGTTCTGTCTGGTGTTGCGGGCACCCACTCGCTACCGCCCGCAACAGGTCTTCGATCGCCGCCGTCCGGCCGGCCCCGGTGTCTCCGACCGGGTCCGGCCCGCCGATCAGTCGGCGGCGCGTGCGGGCTCGGGGACCTGTACGGCCTCTCCCGACCCGCGTTCTCCCTGGCTCCCCGATTCCGCGTCTTCGTCGTCCGCGACGGGGTGTCCCGCCGGTTGCCTGAGCTCCGCGATGGCCGCCTCGAAGTCGTCGAGCGAGTCGAACGCCCGGTAGACGGAGGCGAATCGCAGATAGGCGACCAGGTCGAGCTCCTGCAACGGGCCGAGTATGGCCAGCCCCACGTCATGGGTGGTCAGCTCGGCGCTTCCGGTGGCCCGCACCGCCTCCTCGACCCGTTGGCCGAGTTGGGCGAGCGCGTCTTCAGTGACAGGCCGTCCCTGGCATGCCTTGCGCACACCGTTGATGACCTTGGTACGGCTGAAAGGCTCGGTGACTCCGGACCGCTTGACCACCATGAGCGAACACGTCTCCACGGTCGTGAAACGACGGGAGCAGTCCGGACACTGGCGGCGCCTGCGGATCGACGTGCCGTCGTCGGTCGTACGACTGTCGACGACGCGGCTGTCGGGGTGCCTGCAGAAGGGGCAGTGCATGAACTCCCAACCCTCCTCACAGCAGCATCAATAGCCTCGCTGGACCTCATGGGCCCCTCGAAGCAGCCCCAAGCATAGGCGATGACCGGGGCCTCGAAGACCCGGGGGACCACAACTTCTGGGCTGCTGTAGCAATCCAAGCACTAGATGTAGGGATCGGCTCTGCAAACACGCCGTACGCGCGTGTCGCGCCCGTATTGGCATGTGCCGCACGACCAGGCCGCCACACCGAGAGTGCTCGTGCACAGACGTACCGCTGCACGGCATGCGGAGATACCGTGGGCGCCACAGGGAGGGGACGTGGGACTCCCGCGCAGATGAGGGCCCAGCCCCTGTCCGCCGGACACCGGATGGCAGACTGGGGCGACAACCCACGAGGTCGTCATCCGGCGGTGAAGAGTACAGCAATGGGCTCTTTTGTCCGCTAGGCGCCGCGTCAGCCATACACCCAGACACACGATCGCGTCAGGCGATACGCGATTTTTCACTCGAACGTGTGTTTGGCGCAACCTTTCGAAAGCAACTACCGTTGTCCAGCAGGGAGACCATCGAGAGGGGCCGACGTGACCACCACCGCAGACAGTGCCACCATCACTGCCCAGGACCGCTCCCAGGGCCGACTCGAGCCGGTGCATGCGATGAACGAAGCCGTGAATCCCGAGGGGCACAAGCGCTCCCTGCCGGGCCGACCTCCAGGAATCCGGGCGGACAGCTCCGGACTCACCGACCGGCAGCGCCGGGTGATCGAGGTCATCCGGGACTCCGTGCAGCGTCGCGGCTACCCGCCGTCGATGCGGGAGATCGGACAGGCGGTCGGCCTCTCCAGCACCTCCTCGGTCGCACACCAGCTCATGGCACTGGAACGCAAGGGCTTCCTGCGCCGTGACCCGCACCGCCCGCGCGCGTACGAGGTGCGCGGCTCCGACCAGGCCGCCTCCGTGCAGCCCACCGACACCGCCGGCAAGCCCGCCGCGTCGTACGTCCCGCTCGTCGGCCGTATCGCCGCCGGTGGCCCGATCCTCGCGGAGGAGTCCGTCGAGGACGTCTTCCCTCTCCCTCGCCAGCTCGTCGGCGACGGTGAGCTGTTCGTGCTGAAGGTCGTCGGCGACTCGATGATCGAGGCCGCGATCTGCGACGGCGACTGGGTCACGGTCCGCCGCCAGCCCGTCGCCGAGAACGGCGACATCGTCGCCGCGATGCTCGACGGCGAAGCCACCGTCAAGCGCTTCAAGCGCGAGGACGGCCATGTCTGGCTCCTCCCGCACAACGCCGCGTACGAGCCGATCCCCGGCGACGACGCGACCATCCTCGGCAAGGTGGTGGCGGTGCTGCGCCGCGTGTGACGGCTGCGGCGGGCGGACCCTTCGAAGGTTCGCCCTCTGACCGGGCCCCGGGACCCCTGCGCCGGTTCCGGGGCCCAGTGCTGTGCGGGATGCTCGCGGCAGTGACGTCCTCCAAGGGCGGCAGCCGTGTCCCGCAAGGCGTGTGGGGGCGAGCCTGACCTGCGCAGGTCAGGC
>NZ_JBEYXC010000032.1:0-71172 GCF_040644695.1 Streptomyces sp. NPDC046909
CAAGCCTGCCGGACCACAACGCGCGACCGGGCCGAAACCGAGCAGCCGATCAACACCTACGAAAATCTTGGAAGACCCAAAAACAAGACACTCCCGAAATAGTGGTTTCTGGAGGGGGCTCGGTGGATTGCTGCCGGGCCCCTCTGCGCGCGTTTTATTGCTATTCAGACCTGATCCACCTGATCGCATGCATCTCGTCTAGGTAGTCAAGGCGCCTAGAGGTAGTTGCTCCGATTTGGACCTCAAAGTACCCAGGCTTGTCTCCCCAGGGGGCTTCGTCATCCATTGCGGGGCCAATGTCTGCGATGATTCCATCACTGAGAAAGATTTGATGGCCAGGGCGCGGCCAGAGCCAGCCACCGAACGTGACTTCCTGCATTGCTGTCAGAATGTCGGGAAGGTATGAATCTGGAACATTGTTGCACGCGCGCTGAAAGGGGGCGTTGTGTGCGGAGTCGTGCATTATGTTATGGATGAGGAATTCGGAAAGGGTTTCTGTCGATCTTTTCCATGACCCGTCCGATTGGCCTTCAAGGACGATTGATGGGTTATTTACATCGAAAGCCCAGGACTGATCACCATAATCCTCCATAAAGATGGCCTTGCCGTGTTCAATCTCGATTTGATCCGGTGCGAGAAATTCTTTAATGGTGATCAGTCTGTCGGACCATTGTGACGAGAGTTCGTACCACTCTTTGAGGGGGGATGGGAGCCAGGAGAATTTTGAAGGCAATGGCGTGACGGGCATACTGGAAGGCCCGTGCCAGTCGCGAATAAAGGTGGGCAGGTCAATTTGAATTGGATCAATCATGAGGCGAATTGTACACAAGGGGTGTGGTGGTGATGTGGCACACCTCGGTGCTGGTTGCAGGGGAGTGTCAGTTGTGCTGTGGAGTATGGCAAGCGGCGCTCGTGCGGAGCCGAGTATGACCGTCTGGGAGTAGATGAGATCGGTCGTGGGGGAGGGTAATTGGCAAACGGGTAGCGGGTTCTGTCGGGTGATGAACTCCCGCATGACGTAAAATGGATGGCCGTTGAGAGTGAGGTAGACCGCCGGCGAGGTTCCTGTGGATCGGATCCTTTTCCGTGTCGGTCGGCGCTGCTGTGTATGAGCCCCTGGGCGGAACTGCGCGGTTTCTCTCCATGACCCGAGAAAATCGAAAATGCTCTGCTGTCCGTGAGGACGCTGGATGGCAATTGCCGACAGTTGACCGGATCGTTTCCCCTGGTGGGCAGACGCGGTAGGTCTACCCCCGAAGGGCGCTTGTGTGAGGGTGAACGCCACGCCTAAGCAACGCAACATCACCTTCGAAGAATTGCTTCGACCCCCCCCGCTGACGGACGACGAGATCGACATCGTCCTGCGCGAGATGGGGAGTGAAGGCGATCTGCCGTGACGTGGCTACTCCTCGTGCGGCCCGCTCAACCGTCGCAACACCACCCCGCACCGCCGAGCATAAGCATGCTGCAACCCCCGAGTAGCAGGCCCGCCCGCCCTCGCGTACCACTTCGCGCCCCGGCTGAAAGCCGACACCGTCAGCCACACCGTCCCATCCCCCGTGCGGTCGACCACGAAGGACTCCTCGCCGCACTCGGGATGGCCGGAAAGTGTTCCGTAGGCCCACCCCGCCCGCCGCGGCTCCTCCACCGTCCACACCACGCGGCACGGGGCTTTGATCACGCCCGCGAGTGTGACCGTGACGTCGACCTCCGGGGCCGCGCGGGAGGCGGTCGCGTCGATGCCGACGCCCATCGCGCGGTGCATCTCCCAGGTGAGGACCGCTTCGGAGGCTCGGCGGAAGACGGGCTCGCCCTCGCCGATGCGGGTGCGGACGTGGAGGGGGTGGAAGCCGGGTGGGCAGAAGTCGGCTCGACGGGTGGCGCCTACGTCGGCGTACGTGAAGTCGTTCGAGGGGTCGGTCGTGGGCTCTTTCGGCGGCATGGGAAACAAGGGTAGGGCGGCCCCCGGAATGCCTTCTTCCCGGGTGCCGCCCGTCAACCCCCCTCGGGTCAGCTCACGTTCACGGCGGTCCAGGCCGCCGCGACCGCGTTGTACTCGGTGCTGCCGGAGCCGTACAGGGCGGCCGCCGCCGACAGGGTGCCGGTGCGGGCGCCCGCGTACTTGGTCGTCGACGTGAAGTACGTCGTCAGCGCCTTGTACCAGATCTGCAGCGCCTTGGCGCGGCCGATGCCGGTGACGGTGGAGCCGTTGTACGTCGGGGAGTTGTACGACACCCCGTTGATCGTCTTCGAACCGCTGCCCTCCGAGAGGAGGTAGAAGAAGTGGTTCGCGACGCCGGACGAGTAGTGGACGTCCAGGTTGCCGACCGACGAGGACCAGTAGTTGGCGGAGCCGCCGTCCTTGCTGGGCTGGTCCATGTAGCGCAGCGGGGTGCCGTCGCCGTTGATGTCGATCTTCTCGCCGATGAGGTAGTCACCGACGTCGTTGGAGTTGGCCGCGTAGAACTCGACGCCCGTGCCGAAGATGTCGGAGGTCGCCTCGTTCAGGCCGCCGGACTCGCCGGAGTAGTTCAGGCCCGCCGTGTTCGAGGTGACGCCGTGGCTCATCTCGTGGCCGGCCACGTCCAGCGAGGTCAGCGGGTTGACGTTGCCCTCGCCGTCGCCGTACGTCATGCAGAAGCAGCTGTCGTCCCAGAACGCGTTGACGTACGCGTTGCCGTAGTGGACCCGGGAGTAGGCCGCGACGCCGTTGTTCTTGATGCCGCTCCGGCCGAAGGTGTTCTTGTAGAAGTCCCACGTCTCCGCCGCACCGTACGCGGCGTCCACGGCCGCGGTCTGGTCGGTGGTGGAGCTGGAGGCCGCGCCGGTGCCCCACGTGTTGTCGGCGTCCGTGAACAGCGTGCCCGCGGAGGAGCTGGTGCCGTGGGACTTGTTGTACGTCTTGTGGCTGCCGCGGGTGCCGTCGGTCAGCTGGTACGTCGAGCCCGACAGGGTCGTCTCCAGGCTGACGGTGCCCGAGTAGAGGCTCTTGCCGGTGCCGGTGGCGTTCTCGATGCCCTGGTACTCGAAGAGCTTCTTGCCGGTGGCGGCGTCGGTGATGACGTGCAGCTGGTTCGGGGTGCCGTCGTCCTGGAAGCCGCCGACGATGGTCTCGTAGGCGAGGACGGGGGTGCCCGAGCCGGCCCAGATGACCTTGCGCGCGCCGTCGGCGGCGGTCTTCTCCGAGCCCGCGGCCTTGGCGGCGGTCAGCGCCGCCTTCTCCGCCTTGGCGACGGTGAGCTTGGGGGTCAGGGAGGCGACCTTGATGGTCTTGTTCGTCGCCTTGGAGACGCCCTTGGTCACACCGGCCTTGGACTCGTGGACGACCAGGTCGCCACCGAGGACCGGCAGGCCCGCGTAGGTGCGCTCGTAGCGGGTGTGGACGGTGCCGTCGGCGTCCTTGACGACATCCTTGACGACCAGCTTCTCCTGGGCGCCGAGGCCTATCTCGTCGGCGGTGTCGGCGGCGCCGGCCTGCTGCTGCTTGATGAGCGTGGTGCGCGCGGCCGCGGTCAGCTGGAGGGGCGCGCCGGCGAGGGTGGCCTTGCCGCTCGTCTCCGCCGGGGTCTGGGCGGTGGCGGTACCTGTGGTCAGACCGGTGGTGAGGAGAGCTCCGGCGGCGACAGCGGTCGCGATGGCCAGAGTGGTGCGCTTGTGACGCGCGTAGACGGGGGTCACACAAGCTCCTTGAGTGGGGGTTGCGAAGTTGTGCGGCGGGTGAGGGAAGAGTGACATCAGGGGCGCGTACATGTCAGGACCCTGAAGTGATGTTGGCTGAAAAGCGACTGTCCGATTAACGTTTCGGGAATGTAAACGAGGGCGCCGCCCCGGGGAGTCGAACCACCGGGGCGGCGCCCTGTCCAGGAGCCCTCAGAAGCGGTGAGGCCTACGGGAAGGTGAGCTTCCAGCTGTTGATGTAGCCGGTGTCGATGGCCGCGTTGTCCTGGACCCTCAACTGCCAGGTTCCATTGGCCACTTCGGAGGACGCGTTCACCGTGTAGGTGGTGTTGATGTTGTCCGAACTGCCACCGGTGCCGTACGCCTTCAGCGTGTACGCCGAGCCGTCGGGGGCCACCAACTGCACCTGGAGGTCACCGATGTAGGTGTGCACGATGTCGACCGCGACCGCGAGGTTCGAGGGCGCGTTGCCGGTCCGGCCGGAGACCGTGATCGACGACGTCACCGCCGCCCCGTTGTCCGGAATCGATACGTCGGTCGTGTTCTCGAAGGAGGTGCCGCCACCGCCACCGCCGCCGGGACGCGAGCCGACCGCCACGCCCGCCCAGGCGTTGGCGACCGCCGTGTACTCGGCGCTGGTGGTGCCGTACAGCTCACCGGCCGCCGCGAGGGTGCCGGTGCGGGCCGCCGCGTAGTTCGTGGTGGTCGTGAACTTCGTGGTCAGCGCGCGGAACCAGATCTTCTCCGCCTTGTCGCGGCCGATGCCGGTGACCGGAAGGCCGTCCGCGGTGGGCGAGTTGTAGCTGACGCCGTTGATGGTCTTGGCGCCGCTGCCCTCGCTCAGCAGATAGAAGAAGTGGTTCGCCGGGCCGGACGAGTAGTGCACATCGGCGTTGCCGATGCTGGACGTCCAGTTGTTGTACGACGAGCCGTCCTTGCTCGGCTGGTCCATGTAACGCAGCGGCGTGCCGTCGCCGTTGATGTCGATCTCCTCGCCGATGAGGTAGTCACCGACGTCGGAGGAGTTGTTGGCGTAGAACTCGACCGCCGTGCCGAAGATATCGGAGGTGGCCTCGTTCAGGCCGCCGGACTCACCGCTGTAGTTGAGCCCGGCCGTGTTCGACGTGACGCCGTGGGTCATCTCGTGGCCGGCCACGTCGATGGACGTCAGCGGGTGGGTGTTGCCCGAGCCGTCGCCGTACGTCATGCAGAAGCAGCTGTCGGACCAGAACGCGTTGACGTACGCGTTGCCGTAGTGGACCCGGGAGTACGCCCCGACGCCGTCACCGCGGATACCCGAACGCCCCTGGACGTTCTTGTAGTAGTCCCAGGTGAGCGCGGCACCGTAGTGCGCGTCCGCGCCGGCCGTCTCCGTGTTGGAGGCGCTGCCGTTGCCCCAGATGTCGTCGGCGCCCGAGAAGAGGGTGCCGGTGCCGGAGGTGCCGCGGTTGAGGTTGTACGTCTTGTGGCTGCCGCGCGCGCCGTCGGTGAGGTTGTACGTCGACCCGGACTGGGTGGTGCCCAGCGTGACCGTGCCGCTGTACATGGTGTTGCCGGTGCCGGTCTCGATGCCCTGGTACTCGTAGAGCTTGGCGCCGGTGGCCGCGTCGGTGATGACGTGCAGCTCGTTGGGGGTGCCGTCCTCCTGGAGGCCGCCGACGACCGTCTCCCAGGCGAGCGTCGGGGTGCCGCTGCCGGCCCAGATCACCTTGCGCGGGGCGCGGTTGGTGTCGGCCTTCTCGGCGCCCGCGGTCTTCGCGAGGGTGAGGGCCTGCTTCTCGGCCTTGGCGGCGGGGAGCGCGGCCGAGGTGGTGGCCGGCTTGATGGCCTTCTTGGTGGCCTTCACGACGGACTCGGTCGCACCGGCCTTCGTGGTCTCCACGACCAGGTCGCCGCCGAGGACGGGCAGACCGGCGTACGTCCGCTCGTAGCGGGTGTGGACCGTGCCGTCGCCGTCCTTGATGACGTCACGGACGACCAGCTTCTCCTTGGCGCCCAGGCCCAGGTCCTTGGCGGTGTCCGCCTTGGTGGAGTTGGCCTCGCTTATCAGCTGGGCGCGCTGGGCGGGGGAGAGCTTGACGGACTCGGCGCCCGGTATGACCTTGCCCGCGGCCGACGGTGCCTTCTCCGGGGCGGCGGACGCGGCGCCCGACTGGACGGCCGCGGCGATCAGGGCGGACACACCGACGAGGGCTACGGCGGCGGCCTTGCGGTGCGTGGCGTGGGAGGTGCGTCTGTGGGAGGAACTCTCTCTCAACACTGACTCCTGCTTCTGCGGGCCGCGGGTCGCGCGGCCGGGGGAGACCGGACGGCTGGTGGGCCGGCCGGGCAGAACGGGCGGTGCGCGTGCGGGGTCGCCTCACTGGGGTCGAGCTGTGGGGTTGCTGTGAAGCGGCCGTGGGAAGAGTGGCAGCAGTTCGCGGTTTCTGTCAGGAGCGCGTCAGGAACTTGGCTGGAAATCGTCCGTTGCCCGGTTGGTCATGTTCGGTAAACGGACTATTCGCCCGCCGGTCGCGTGGACCGGTCCCCGTGCCACGAGTGCCACAGCGCCGCGTACGCCCCGCCCGCCGCCACCAGCTCCTCGTGCGAGCCGAGTTCGGTGAGCAGGCCGTCCTCCATCACCGCCACCCGGTCCGCGTCATGGGCCGTGTGGAGGCGGTGCGCGATGGCGATGACGGTACGGCCCTCCAGTACGGCGGCCAGGGCGCGCTCGGTGTGCCGGGCGGTGGTGGGGTCGAGCAGTGCAGTGGCCTCGTCGAGGATCAGGGTGTGGGGGTCGGCCAACACGACCCGGGCGAGGGCGAGTTGCTGGGCCTGTGAGCCGTCGGTGGCGTGACCTCCGTCGCCGAGTGGGGTGTTGAGGCCGTCGGGTAGCTCCCGCACCCACGTGTCGGCGCCGACCGCTTCCAGCGCCGACCACAACTCCGCGTCGCGCGCGCCCGGTTCGGCGATCAGCAGATTGTCGCGGACCGTGCCCAGGAAGACATGGTGCTCCTGGGTGACCAGCACCACCTGGCGGCGCAGCTGCTCGGGCCCCAGCTCGACGACCGGCACCCCGCCCACCGTCACCGTGCCCTCGGTGGGGGCGTCGACGCCCGCGAGGAGCCGGCTGAGCGTGGTCTTCCCGGCGCCGGACGGCCCCACGATCGCGAGCCGCTCCCCGGGCCGCACGGTCAGATCGACCCCGTGCAGCACCTCGCCGCCCCGCCCGTAGGAGTAGCGCACACCGGTCACGTCGATACGGTCGCCGGCCGGTGCGAGCGCCTCCGCCTCGGTGGCCCTCGGGGCGCGCGCCAGCCCCTCCACCCGCGCGAACGAGGCGTTGCTGCTCTGCAGTTGCTCGACCCGGATCAGGATCTGGTCCAGCGGATTGATCAGCTGGTTGAGGTACAGGGCGGCGGCCACCACCGCACCCAGGCTCACCGCGCCGTGCGCGTGCAGCAGACCGCCGAGGACCAGGATCCCGGAGATGGGCAGGATGTACGACACCTCGACCGCCGGGAAGAAGACCGACCGCAGATACAGGGTGTAGAAGCGGGTGCGCCGCGCCGTCTCGATCGTGTCCCGGCTCGCCCGGACCCGCTGCTCCTCCAGCCGCAGCGCCTCCACCGTCCGCGCCCCTGACGCCGTCGCCGCGACGATCTCCGCGATGTCCGACGTGGCCGCGCCCTCCGCGAGATAACCGTCCCTGGCCCGGCGCAGATACCAGCGCAGCGCGAGCCAGATCGGGGTGAGACCGAGCACGCCGAGGGCGCCGAGACGCGGGTCGATCACGAAGATCGCGCCCAGCGCGAACAGAAACCGTACGGAGTTGATGAGCAGGTCGGGACCCGCGTCGCGCAGGGTCGTGCCGACCGTCGCCACGTCCGCCGTGCCACGGGCCGTGAGATCGCCCGTACCCGCCCGCTCCACCACCGACGCGGGCAGCGCGAGGGTACGGTCCACGAACTCCTCGCGCACCCGGGCGAGGGTGCGCTCACCGAAACGGTGACCCACGAAGCGGGCCCAGCGGGCGAGGAGCAGCTCCGCGAGGGAGCAGACGAGGAGCGCGAGGGCGAGCCGGTCCACCGTGCCGACCCCGCTGCCGCCGCGGACCTCGTCGATGATCCGGCCGAGCAGCCACGGGCCGCCCAGACCGGCCACCGCGGCGGCGGAGTTGAGGGCGAGGGCGGTGGAGAAGGCGCGGGCGTCGGCGCGGATGAGCCTGACGGACGCGCGGCGGACGTCGGCGGGGTCCGCGACGGGGAGGTGGCCGGAAGTCGTCACCTGTCCGGAAGTCGTCACCGTACGGCCTCCTCGGCGTCGGCGTCGGCGTCGGCGTCCGCGTCGGTGTCGGCGTCTCGCGCGACCAGTGCGCGGTATCCCGGTTGCTCGTCCAGGAGTTCGCGGTGGGTGCCGGTGGCTTCGACCTTGCCGTCGACGAGGTAGATCACGGTGTCCGTCCGGTCCAGGACCAAGGGGGAGGTGGTGGTGACGACGGTCGTACGGCCGTTGCGGGCGGTGCGGAGTCTTTCGGCTACCCGGGCCTCTGTGTGGGCGTCCAGGGCTGAGGTGGGTTCTGTGGCGAGGAGGATCTCGGGGTCGGCGGCGAGGGCTCTTGCGAGACGGATGCGTTGGCGTTGGCCACCGGAGAGGTTGCGGGCCTGGGCGTCGATGGGGGAGTCGAGGGCGTCGGGGAGGGCTTGGACGATGTCGTCTGCGACCGCTGCGTGTATGGCTTGGGTGAGGTGCGCCTCGGAAAGTGCCTCGGCTGGTGCGTTGGTGTGTGCGAGTGCGTTGTGGCT
Organism: Streptomyces sp. NPDC046909; assembly: GCF_040644695.1. Taxonomy (NCBI): domain Bacteria; kingdom Bacillati; phylum Actinomycetota; class Actinomycetes; order Kitasatosporales; family Streptomycetaceae; genus Streptomyces; species Streptomyces sp. NPDC046909. The sequence goes on from NZ_JBEYXC010000032.1 coordinate 8,463, forward strand.
GGTCGCGCAGTTCCCTGCGCCCCTAAAAGACTTGCCCGCGCCCTCTACTACATTGCGCAGGGTGTCCGCGAACAGATCCGCCTCGTGGTCCGCCACCAGGATGCGGGCGCGGATCTCCCGCAACGGGATCTCGTCCAGCGGGACTTCGCCCCAGGTCGTGCGTGACGGGGTGTATCTGCCCAGGCGGTCGATCACCGTCGCCGTGTCCGCCGGGTTGGCGCTCGCCAGGGCCGTCAGGCGGCCCGGCAGCACCCGTACGCCCGACTCCGGGTCGTGCAGGACGGAAGGCTCGATCGGGGCGGCCCTCGTGCCCCTGTCCTCCATCGGCTCCAGGCGCAGGAAACGTACGACCCGGCGGGCCGCCACCACGCCCCGGCTCAGCATGTAGCCGCACTCGACCCAGAAGGCGACCGGGCCGACCAGGACGGCGACATAGCCGTAGACGGAGACCAACTCGCCGACCGTGATGTGGCCTTGGGCGGCCAGGCGGGCGGCCAGCCAGGTGACCACGGCGAGGAAGACGGTCGGGAGGCCCACGCCGAGGGCCTGGACCCAGCTGGTGACCGCGCCGACGCGATAACCCTGGGCGCGCAGGTGCTGGGAGTCGTGGTGGAAGGCGTCGGCGACCAGGCGCTTGCCGCCGAGGCCGTTGAGGACGCGGAGGCCGCCCGCGAGGTCGGCGATGCGGGCGGTGAGGACGCCCTGGCGTTCGCGGTACTCGGTCTCGGTGCCCTGGAGGCGGGTGAGGAGGGGGCCGACGACGAGGACGATGGTGGGGATGCCCAGCAGGACCACGGCCGCGATCAGCGGGGAGACCGAGACCAGGAGTCCGGCGATCGTCAGGTAGGCGATGACCGCACCGACACCCGGGCCGACCACGGTCAGGGCCTGGGCGATCGTCTGGACGTCACCCACTCCGATCGTGACGACCTCCCCGGCCCCCGACCGCCGCGACAGCGCGGCGCCCAGCCGGACCGCGTGCCCGACGACCACCTTCACCGTGCGGAAGTTGGCGTCCATCCGCACCCGGGTCATCGTGCGGTGCCGCATGATGCTCAGCCACGCGTTGAACGAACCGACGACGAAGAGCGCCACCGACCAGCCCGCGAGCGCCGCCATGTCGCCCGGCTCCAGGCCCTCGTCGATCGCCTTGGCCATCAGATACGGCGTCGCGGCCAGCAGCACCATCCACGTGCTCGCGATCACCGCCCCGGCGGCACACCGCCCGAGCTGGCATCGCACGAGCCAGAGCAGATACCACCAGCCGCCCCGGGCGTCGGGCGTGCCGGGATCCTCGTACGCGTCGATCACCTGTCGTCCCCCGTTCCGCCACTCCACTCCACTACGCCAGGCTGTCCCGCCACGCCCGGTGCAGATCCGCGAACCTGCCCGTCCCCGCGATGAGTTCGGCCGGCGGGCCGTCCTCGACGATGCGGCCGTGCTCCATCACCAGCACCCGGTCCGCGATCTCCACCGTGGACAGGCGGTGCGCGATCACGACCGCCGTACGGCCGTGCAGCACCGTCGACATCGCGCGCTGGACCGCCCGTTCACCCGGGATGTCCAGCGAGCTGGTCGCTTCGTCCAGGATGAGGACGGCCGGGTCCGCCAGCAACGCCCGCGCGAAGGCGACCAGTTGACGCTGGCCCGCCGAGATACGGCCACCCCGCTTGCGTACGTCCGTGTCGTACCCGTCGGGCAGGGCGCTGATGAACTCATGGGCGCCGATGGCCTTCGCGGCCCGCTCGATCTCCTCGCGGGTGGCGTCGGGGCGGCCGATGGCGATGTTGTCGGCGACCGTGCCGGAGAAGAGGAAGGCCTCCTGGGTCACCATGACGACCCCGCGCCGCAGTTCGGGCACCGTCAGGTCGCGCAGGTCGACGCCGTCGAGGAGGACCCGGCCCTCGGAGGGGTCGTAGAAGCGGGCGAGGAGCTTGGCCAGCGTCGACTTGCCGGCGCCGGTCGAGCCGACCACCGCGACCGTCTGTCCGGCGGGGAGGGTGAGATCGAAGGTCGGCAGGACCTCGCCGCCGGTGCGGTAGGCGAAGCGGACCTCGTCGAAGACGACCTCGCGGCCCGGGTGCTCCGACTCAAGGGCCGGGAGTTCCTTCGGGGTTGACGGTTCCGGGACCGACGGCGTCTGCGCCAGCAGGCCCGCGATCTTCTCCAGCGAGGCCGCCGCCGACTGGTACGAGTTGAGGAACATGCCGAGCCGGTCGATCGGGTCGTACAGCCGCCGCAGATACAGCACCGCCGCCGCCAGCACACCCAGCGCCAGCGTGCCGTCCGCCACCCGGTAGGCACCCCACAGCACGATCAGCGCGACGGCCGTGTTGGCGACGAGGCGCGAGCCGACGACGTAACGCGCCATCTCCAGCAGCGCGTCGCCGTTCGTGCGCTCGTGCCGCTTGTTCAGTACGGCGAAGTCGGCGTCGTTGGCCGCCTCGCGCCGGAACGCCCGTACCGGCCGGATGCCGTTCATCGTCTCGACGAACTTCACGATCACGGCGGCGATGGCCGTGGACCGACGGGCGTACACCTCTCCCGCCCGCCGCTGGTAGACCCGTACGAGGAGGTAGAGCGGCACGAAGGACGCCACCGCGACCGCGCCGAGCCCCAGGTCCAGCCAGAGCAGCAGCGCCGAGATGTAGAGGAACGACAGGACGACCGTCACCAGCTCCTGCAAGCCTTCATTGAGGAGTTCGCGCAACGACTCGACGTCCGCCGTGGACCGCGAGATGAGCCGGCCCGACGTGTAGCGCTCGTGGAAGTCCACGCTGAGGGCCTGCGCGTGGCGGAAGATCCGGCCGCGCAGATCCAGGAGGACGTCCTGGTTGACGCGCGCCGAGGCGAGGATGAAGGCGTACTGGAGTCCGCCCGCCGCCAGCGCGCACAGGAGATAGCCGACGGCCACCGCGATCAGCGGTCCGTGTCTGTCGTCCCGGAACGCCGGTACGGCGCTGTCGATCGCGTACGCCACCAGCAGCGGACCCACCTGCACCGCCGCCTGCTGGAGCAGCAGCAGGAACGCGGTGCCGAGCGCCCTGCCCTTCATCGGCGCCAGCAGGGACCGCAGCAGGTCGGTGGTGGCGCGCGGTGGGGTGGGCAGGACGTCGTGGTCGAAGGGGTCGCCGTCGCCGTCGCTGGTGGTCCTGGGGACGTCCGGTTCGTCGTCGTCGGCGGGGGCGGGTGCGGCCTTCGTCGGCGCCGTCATCGGTCGTCCTCCGTTTCCCCGGACCCTGACATCAGGCCGGACTCCGACATCCGGTCGGACCCTGACATCAAGTGGGCGTACTCGGCGTTCGTGCGCAGCAGTTCGTGGTGCGTGCCCACGGCGGCGATACGGCCCTCCGACAGCAGGGCGACCCGGTCGGCGAGCAGCACGGTCGACGGGCGGTGCGCCACGATCAGGGCGGTCGTCTCGGCCAGCACCTCACGCAGCGCGGCCTCCACGGCTGCCTCGGTGTGGACGTCCAGCGCGGACAGCGGGTCGTCCAGCACGAGGAAGCGGGGGCGGCCGACAACCGCCCTCGCCAGGGCGAGCCGTTGGCGCTGCCCGCCGGAGAGGCTGAGGCCCTGCTCGCCCACCTGAGTGTCGGTGCCCTGGGGGAGGGCGTGGGCGAAGTCCGCCTGCGCGACGGCCAGGGCGCGGTCGAGGTTTCCCTCCTCGTCGCCCATCAGGACGTTCTCGCCGACGCTGGCCGAGAAGAGGGTGGGCTCTTCGAAGGCCACCGCCACGAGTTCGCGCAGCGATTCTCGGGAGAGCTCGGTGATGTCCTGCCCGTCGAGGGTGATACGGCCCGAGGTTAGCTCGTGGAGGCGGGGGACCAGGGCGGTGAGGGTTGTCTTGCCGCTGCCTGTGGTGCCTACCAGGGCCATGGACTCGCCGGGGCGTATGTGGAGGTCTATGCGGTCGAGGATGGGGGGTGAGTCGGGTGGGGCGTCCGGGTAGCGGAAACGGACGTTGTGGAAACGTAGGCCGTCGTTGTTGTCTGCGGGTTGGTGGGGGCTGGTCGCGCAGTTCCCCGCGCCCCTTCGGGGCGCTTCCTGTTCCGGGGTTTCGTCCATGACCTCGAAATAGCGTTCCGTCGCACTCGCCGCGTCCTGGCTGATCGCCAACAGGAAGCCGATCGAGTCGATGGGCCACCTCAGCGCCAGGGCCGTCGACAGGAAGGCGACCAGGGTTCCCGCCGACAGGTCGCCGTCCGCCACCTGCACCGAGCCCAGCACCAGCGCGGCCCCGATCGCGATCTCGGGCAGTGTCACGATGACGCCCCAGATCGACGCGAGGAGTCGCGCCTTGCGCAGTTCCGTTCCCCGCAGAGTCCGGGACAGTTCGCGGAACGCCCTCGCCTGGCTGCGGTGGCGGCCGAAGCCCTTGATGATGCGGATGCCGAGGACGCTCTCCTCGACGACCGTCGTCAGGTCGCCGACCTGGTCCTGGGCGAGGCGCGCCACATGGAAGTACCGCCGCTCGAAGAGCACGCACGTGACGATCACGGGGATCGCGGGGCCGAGGATGACCAGGCCGAGCGTCCAGTCCTGGAGCAGCATGATGATCACGCCGACCAGGATGGTGACGCCGTTGACCAGCAGGAACGTCAGCGGGAAGGCGAGGAACATGCGCAGCAGCATCAGGTCGGTGGTGCCCCGGGAGAGCAGCTGGCCCGATGCCCAGCGGTCGTGGAAGGACACCGGCAGACGCTGAAGGTGCCGGTACAGGTCCGCCCGCATCTCCGCCTCGACATGCGAGAGCGGCCGTGCCACCAGCCATCGGCGCAGGCCGAACAGCAGCGCCTCCGCGAGCCCGAGGAGCAGCAGGTACAGCGCGCCGAGCCAGACGCCCGCCGGGTCCCGGTCGGCCACGGGACCGTCCACCATCCACTTCAGGACGAGCGGGATCACCAGCCCCGTACAGGAGGCGACGACCGCGACGCAGGCGGCGGTGACCATCCGCGCCCGGACGGGCCGGACGTACGGCCACAGCCGCAGCAGGGTCCGGACGGCGGAGTGGTCCTTGGTGGTTGCACGTGTCGTGGACATCAGCAGCGAGCCTACGGACCGGCACTGACAACGCCCACCGAGTTTTGGCCGGACCGGGATCGGCCGCTGGTCCTACGACCTGCGTGTTCGAGCGGTCGTACAGCACGGTCGTGGGCCCCGACGACATGGTCGTAGGCCTCCATCAACCGATCGGTTGATGCCTCATCGAGCGCGACGGCCGATGTGGCCGACCCCCGCCCGCCGGAACCCTGGACGCATGTCCTTCATCGAAGTAAGCGATCTTCGCAAGTCCTACGGCGGCCGGCCCGTCGTCGACGGCGTCTCCTTCGCCGTGGAGGAGGGGGAGATCTTCGGGATCCTCGGTCCGAACGGCGCCGGCAAGACCACCACCGTCGAGTGCGTCGAGGGGCTCCGGGTGCCCGACGCGGGCCGGGTCCGGGTCATCGGGCTCGACCCCGTCGCCGACCACGCGCGCGTGGCCCGGGTCCTCGGCGCCCAGCTCCAGGAGAGCGAACTCCAGGCCAAGCTCACCGTCCGCGAGGCACTGGAGCTGTACGCGACTTTCTACGAGCACCCCGCCGACTGGCGTCCCCTCGCCGAGCGCCTCGGTCTGACCGGCAAGCTCACCACGCGGTTCGGGAAGCTGTCCGGCGGGCAGAAGCAGCGCCTGTTCATCGCGCTCGCGCTCATCGGCAACCCCCGGATCGTCGTCCTCGACGAACTCACCACCGGCCTCGACCCGCGCGCCCGCCGGGACACCTGGGAGCTGATCGAGGACATCCGCGCGAACGGCGTCACCGTCCTCCTCGTCACCCACTTCATGGAGGAGGCGCAGCGCCTCTGCGACCGGATCGCCGTGATCGACAAGGGGCGGGTCGCCGCCCTGGACACCCCGGCCGGTCTCATCCGGCGCTCCGCCGGAGCCACCGTCATCAGCTTCACGCCCTCCGCCCCGCTGGACGACCACGACCTCGGCGCACTGCCCGGGGTCGCCTCCGTCCAGCAGCGGGACGGCCGCGTCACCCTCTCCGGCACCGACGAGACCGTCAACGCCGTGATGACGCTCCTCGCCCGGCTCCACGTCACCGCCCACCAGCTCCGCGTCACGGAGGCCACCCTCGACGACGCGTTCCTCGACCTGACACAGGAGGCGACGGCATGAACACCGCCGTACTGCGGACCGAGATCCGGCTCTTCCGCCGCGAACCCGCCGCCCTCTTCTGGATCCTGCTCTTCCCGACCCTGCTCCTGGCCATCCTGGGCTCGATCCCGTCCTTCCGGGACGCCGACCCCGAACTCGGCGGCCTGCGCACCATCGACGTCTACGTCCCCGTCGCCGTCCTCCTCGGCCTGATCATGGGCGGCCTCCAGGCGATGCCCCAGACCCTCACCGGCTACCGCGAGCGCGGCATCCTGCGCCGGATGTCCACCACACCGGTACGGCCGTCCGCCCTGCTCACCGCCCAGATGCTGGTCTTCGGCGGTGCCGCCCTCGGCTCGGCGCTGCTCGCGCTGGCCGTCGGACGGCTCGCCTTCGACGTACGACTGCCCGAACAGGTCTTCGGATACGGCCTCGCGCTGGTCCTCGCCGTCCTCGTCGCCCTCGCGCTCGGCGCGGTCGTCTGCGCGCTGTCCCGGACCACGAAGATCGCCGGTGCCATCGGCTCCGCCGTGTTCTTCCCGGCGATGTTCTGCGCGGGCCTGTGGGCGCCGGTGCAGACCATGCCGGACGGTCTCGCCCGGGCCGTCGGCTACACCCCGTTCGGCGCGGCGGCCGAGGCACTGAACCGGGCCGCGGCAGGGGACTGGATCGGCTGGACCCACCTGGCCGTCCTCATCGCCTGGACGGTCCTGCTGACGGCCGCGGCCACGCGCTGGTTCCGGTGGGAGTAGGCGCCTCACCGTGCACACTGGGGACATGACCGCGTCCGACGCAGCGATCGAGCGGCGCTGGGACCAGTTCCACACCTGGGGCCCCTACGGACTGCTCGCCATCGGCACCTTCCTCTCCGCCGTCACCAGCGCCGAGGTGATGGCCGGACCCGGCGAGTGGTGGGCGGCCGGACCCCTCGTGGGTGCCGCGCTCCTGCTCCAGCTGTGGCACGGACCGCGCCGGGGCCGCCGTACGCCCTCCCGGCGCGGGGTCGTCTACTACGTCCTGCGCTGGGCGATCTCCTTCGCGCTGACCTGGCTCAACCCGTTCTTCGCGTTCTACGCGGTGGCCGGCTACTTCGACGCCGACGAGGTGCTCCCCGGCACCCGCCGGCAGCGGTTCGGGCTGTTCGCCACGTCGATCGTGGTGGCCGGGTCGCAGTCCGGCGGGTTGCCGTTCCGCAACTGGGGCCAGGTGGCGGTGTTCTGCGGGCTCCTGGTCGCCAACAACGCGCTGCTCATGGCCGTCGCCCACCTCACCTATCAGGAGGAGCAGCGCTCCCGCGAGCGGGCCGAGACCATCGAGGCGCTCCAGCAGGCGCTCGACGAGAACGCCGCCCTTCACGCCCAACTCGTCGTCCAGGCAAGGGAGGCGGGCGTCGCCGACGAGCGCCGCAGGCTCGCCGCCGAGATCCACGACACCATCGCCCAGGGCCTGACCGGCATCATCGCCCAGCTCCAGGTCGTCGCGAACGCCCCCGACCTGGACATCGCCCGCACCCACCTGGCCCGCGCCTCCGACCTCGCCCGGCACAGCCTCGGCGAGGCCCGCCGCTCGGTGCACAACCTCGCCCCGGTGGCGCTGGAGAACGCCGGACTGGCCGAGGCCCTGAAGAAGACGGTCGCCGAATGGGGCGAACGGACCGGCGTGCGGGCCGAGTTCACCGTCACCGGCACGGCGGAACCACTCCACGACGAGGTCGCGGCGACCCTGCTGAGGATCGTCCAGGAAGCCCTCTCCAACGCGGCCCGCCACGCCCGGGCGACCCGGGTCGGCGTCACCCTCTCCTACCTTGGCGACGAGGTCATCCTCGACATCCGCGACGACGGCCAGGGCTTCGACCCCGCCGCCGTCCCCGAACGCACCCGCACCGGCGGCTTCGGCCTCGACGGCATGCGCGCCCGCGCCGAACGCATCGCGGGCTCCCTCACGGTGGAGTCGGAGCCGGGTCACGGCACGGCCCTGTCGGCTCGCGTACCGTTGGTCCGCAATGAATGACGAGGTCTGCCTGCTGATCGTCGACGACCATCCCGTCGTACGGGACGGTCTGCGCGGCATGTTCGAGAACGCCCCCGGTTTCGTCGTCCTCGGCGAGGCGTCCAACGGCGTCGAGGCGCTGGAGCGAGCCGCCGCCCTCGACCCCGACGTGATCCTGATGGACCTGCGCATGCCAGGCGGCGGAGGAGTGGACGCCATCCGCGAGCTGACCCGCCGAGGCGCCCGCGCCAAGGTCCTCGTCCTGACGACGTACGACACGGACTCCGACACGCTCCCCGCGATCGAGGCGGGCGCGACGGGCTATCTCCTGAAGGACGCCCCGCGCGACGAACTCTTCACGGCGGTACGGGCGGCGGCGGAGGGCCGCACGGTGTTGTCCCCGGCCGTCGCCTCCCGCCTGGTGTCAGCCGTCCGCGCCCCCGGCAACGAGCCGCTCTCCGCACGCGAACGCGAGGTGCTGGCACTCGTCGCCAAGGGCACGTCCAACCGTGAGATCGCCCGCGAGCTCTTCATCAGCGAGGCGACCGTGAAGACCCATCTCACCCACCTGTACGCCAAGTTGGGCGTCAACGACCGCGCGGCGGCGGTCGCGACGGCGTACCAGCGGGGGATTCTGAGCTAGCCCGAAGCTCAGCTCGGGTACGGCAGCAGCGTGCCCGCGGTCTTCTCCCAGGCCGCCTTCAGCTCAGCCAGCAACTCCGGCTTGTCCGGGGCGAGATCGGCCTGTTCGCGGGAGTCGGCGGCCAGGTTGTAGAGGTGGTCGGTCTTGTCGGCGTCCTGGTAGTACTTCCAGTCCCCGCGCCTGAGCGCCCGGTTGGCCCGCACCCGCCAGAACAGATCCCGCTCGGGCAGCTCGTGGCCCTTGAGGAGATATCCGGCGAGGCTGGTCCCGTCGAGCGGGTAAGCCGGGTCGGGCCGGGCGCCGCCGATCTCCAGGAGGGTCGCGGTCCAGTCGGGGGAGAAGTTGGGCTCGTGGCTGACCTGGTGACCGTCGATACGGGCGGGCCAGCGCACGATGGTCGGGACGCGGATGCCGCCCTCCAGGAGGACGAACTTCTCTCCGCTGAGCGGCCAGTTGTAGGAGTAGCGCTCACCGCCGTTGTCGGAGGCGAAGAGGACGAGGGTGTTCTCCTCCTGCCCGGAGCGCCGCAGCGCGGCGAGCACCTCGCCGACGGCCGCGTCGAGGCTCTCCACCATCTCCTTGTACTTCTCGACCGAGCCGCCGTCGTAGTGGTTGAGCGCGGCGACGACCTCCGCCTGGCTCTTGGCGGCGCGGATCTTCGCCTCGATCTCGGCGCCGGTCTCCTCGTCGCCCTCCGCGAGCCACGGCCAGTGCGGGGTGGTGAAGTTGAGGTTCAGCAGCCAGGGCTTGGCGTGGTCCCGGCCGACGTACTCGACGGCCCGCTCGGTGAGGACCTCGGTGTAGTAGCGCAGGTCCTTGTAGGTGGCGTCGCCCTCGTACAGGTCGTAGTCGCCGAGCTGGCCGAGCTTGGAGAAGTACTCAAGGACGCCACCGTGGTTGCCGAAGAACTCGTCCCAACCGGACTTGGTGGGGCTGTAGTCGGGCAGCCAGCCGCAGTGCCACTTGCCGATCAGCGCGGTGGCGTAACCGGCCTTCTTGAGGAGGGAGGCGAGGGTGGGGTGGTTCGGGTCGAGGCCTTGGGTCCTGTTGCCGATGGGTTCGGCGAGGCCGCCCGGCGTACGTCCCGGATAGCGTCCCGTGTAGAGGCTGAAGCGGGTGGGAGAGCAGGTCGCGGACCCCGAGTACGCGTCGGTGAACCGCACCCCCTGCCGGGCCAGCCGGTCCAGGTGCGGCGTCCTGATGTGCGGGGCGCCGTAGGAGGAGAGATCGGCCCAGCCGAGGTCGTCACCGAGGATGACCAGGATATTGGGCCGTCGGCTCACGGACCCGGTCCTGGCCTTGAAGGGCCGTTCGGTGGGGGAGGCTTCGCCTGAGGCGGCGTCGGCGGCTTCGGCGGTGCCGGCCGTACCGGCGACGGCGGTGACGGCACCGCCGCCGACGAGGCCGCCGAAGGTACGGCGGGTGATTTCGGACATGCGGGGTCCTTGTGCAGAGGCCATGGGGGCAGGGGTGGCTCCAGTGGATCAGCAGGGTTGATGCCATGGCCAGGAATCCGGCGGGGAGTTCATGGACCTGAAACGTGTCAGCGGCGGGGCGGCAGCTTCTCCAGCCTGTCCAGGACGGGCTCGAACCCGCGCTTGAGGAGCTTGCGCACGGACCGGACGGTCGGGATGCGCAGGGGTGTCGGATCGAACCGGACGAACCTCGGCTGCCAGTCCGGCCCGAAGACAATCAGGCCCTTCAGCGTGAAGTCCCAGAGCAGCCGTTTCCGGCCGCTGTTCATGAGGACTTCCCAGCGGGGCCGGTGCGGGCGGGCGAAGGGAGGGAAATCCGGCAGGGCGCAGAGGTCCGCCGACGCTCGGCGGAAGTCGTCGTACGCCTTCCTCTCGCAGTAGATCAGCAGCACCAGCCGCTCGGGCGGCAGGGTACGCAGGCACTGCACGAACTCCCACATCGTGCCCTGCCCAGGGCCCACCGAAAGGGCGACCACCCGGGCGCGGTCGATGAGCCCGCTCACCGTCTGCTGCCACTCGCTGTCGGCCACGTACATGCGCTGGGCGCCGGCCTTCGGCAGTTCGTCGCCGGGGCGGCCGATCGCGATGACCGGGCCGCACCGCCGAAAGCGCTCGACCAGGTCTTCCTCCTGTGTCCGCCCGGAGAAGTGGAGGATGTTGTGCGCGCCCGCCCCGCCGCCGGAGAGGTCGTAGGGCATCGCGGACATGACCTCGTCCAGGTCGAACGGGCGCAGATACAGGACATGGCCGCTCCGGGCGGCCGCGGTGCCGGAGTCGATGATCTCGGCGGTGTGCTGTCTGCCACCGCGCTGCCGGACGTGGGCCAAGCCGAGCGCGGCCCAGCCGGCGAAGAGGGCCAGGACACACCCCAGCAGGCTCAGCAGTTTCAAGACCGGGTCCGAGGGCGCGATGATCCCTCGCAGGACGATCTGAAACATCAGGATGCTGCCCACCCCGAGCACCGCCCCGCCCACCCGCAGCACCCACCCGACGACGATCAGCCGCCGCCCCCGCCCCCGGTCCTGCGCCGCGCGCGGTGACGGCGGATCGGGCCGGCGGCCATGCAGGAAGAAGGTGTTCCCGTTCGACACCGCAGCCCCTCACCCCACCCGCAGCAACAACACCGCCCGAGCCGGCACCGTAATCCCCACCCCCGCCCGATGCACCACCCCAGGCGCTACCCCCTGCTCCTCCCGGGACGTGTCCACGACCACCTCGTACCGTTCCGCCCAGGGCGCCCCCGGCAGCACGAAGCTCGCCGGACGGTCCCCGGCGTGCAGGACCGCGAGGAAGCTGTCGTCGAGGATGGGTGCGCCCCGCTCGTCGCGGCCCGGTATGTCGCGGCCGGAGAGGTACATGCCGAGGGTGGCGGCCGGGGCGTACCAGTCCCGTTCCGTCATCTCGGTGCCCCGGGCCGTGAACCAGGCGAGGTCCCGCAGGCCGTCCGCCGAGTGCGGGCGGCCGGAGAAGAAGGCCCGGCGGCGAAGGACCGGGTGCTGGTGGCGCAGGGCGATCAGCCTCGATGTGAGGTCGAACAGGGCCTTCCAGCCGGGCTGTTCGAGCAGCTCCCAGTCCAGCCAGCTGATCTCGTTGTCCTGGCAGTAGGCGTTGTTGTTGCCGCGCTGTGTCCGGCCCAGTTCGTCGCCCGCGACCAGCATCGGCACCCCCGTCGACAGCAACAGCGTCGTCAGCAGGTTCCGCAACTGACGGCGCCGGAGCCCCCGTACCCGCTCGTCCTCGGTCTCGCCCTCCGCCCCGCAGTTCCAGGACCGGTTGTCGTCCGAACCGTCCCGGTTGCCCTCGCCGTTCGCCTCGTTGTGCTTGCGCTCGTAGGACACCATGTCCCGCAGGGTGAAACCGTCGTGCGCGGTGACGAAGTTGACGGAGGCGTACGGGCGCCGGCCACCCCACGCGTACAGGTCGCTGGAGCCCGACAGCCGGTACCCCAGGTCCCGTACGTCCGGCAGCGCGCCCCGCCAGAAGTCCCGTACGGCGTTGCGGTAACGGTCGTTCCACTCCGTCCACAGGGGCGGGAAGGAGCCGACCTGGTAGCCGCCCGAGCCGACGTCCCACGGCTCGGCGATCAGCTTCACCCGCCGCAGCACCGGGTCCTGCGCGATCACCGCCAGGAATGGGGAGAGCATGTCGACGTCGTGCATGGACCGGGCGAGCGCGGCCGCGAGGTCGAAGCGGAAGCCGTCGACGCCCATCTCGGTGACCCAGTACCTCAGGGAGTCCGTGATGAGACGGAGCACATGCGGCTGCACGACGTGCAGGGTGTTCCCGCAGCCCGTGTAGTCCGCGTACCGCCGCGCGTCCGACTGCAACCGGTAGTAGCCCCGGTTGTCGATGCCCTTGAGCGACAGCGTCGGCCCCAACTCGCCCGCTTCCGCCGTGTGGTTGTAGACCACGTCGAGGATGACCTCGATCCCGGCCGAGTGCAGCGCCCGCACCATGCGCTTGAACTCGCCGACCTGCTGACCCGTCGTACCGGAGGCGGCGTACGCGGCGTGCGGGGCGAAGTAGCCGATGGAGTTGTAGCCCCAGTAGTTCTTGAGGCCGCGCCTCAACAGGTGGTCCTCGTGGGCGAATTGGTGGACGGGGAGCAGCTCCACCGCCGTTACTCCCAGTTTCACCAGGTGCTCGATCGCCGCCGGGTGCGCCAGACCGGCGTACGTGCCCCGGAGTTCCTCCGGGATCCCCGGGTGCAGCTTCGTGAATCCCCGTACATGCAGCTCGTAGATCACCGAGTCCGCCCACGGCGTCTTCGGGCGGCGGTCGTCCGCCCAGTCGTCGTCATCGTGGACGACGACACCCTTCGGGACGTACGGCGCCGAGTCCCGGTCGTCGCGCACGGTGTCGGCGACCTGCTGCTGCGGCCAGTCGCGGACATGCCCGTACACCTCGGGCGGCAGGCTGAAGTCGCCGTCCACGGCGCGGGCGTACGGGTCGAGGAGGAGCTTCGCAGGGTTCCAGCGGCCGCCGGTCCACGGGTCCCAGCGGCCGTGCACCCGGTAGCCGTACCGCTGCCCGGGCATCACGCCGGGCACGAAGCCGTGCCAGATCTCGTGCGTCAGCTCGGTCAGCCGGGCCCGGGTCTCCTTGCCCCGCTCGTCGAAGAGGCACAGCTCGACGCCCTCGGCCCCGCCCGCCCACAGCGCGAAGTTGGTGCCCGCGACCCCGTCCGGGCCCACCCGGAACCGGGACCCCAGCGGCATCGGCGCACCGGGCCACACGGGCACGGCCGGCGGCGGCGCGGCCCGCCGCGCCCCATTGACGACGGCAGCCGGCAGCCGCTCCTCGGCCACCGCCTCCTGCTCGGCTGCGCTCGACACCTGGGGCCTCCCACGGCTCGCGGAACGACGTGCAAAAGGGCGTGCGGCGTCCCGGCCGCGGCTCCCCGTCGCGTCGTCCTCCCCACTGTTCTGCCCAGAGCTTGGCTCGCACTCACGTTTCCCCATGGCGGCCCTCGTCGTTGGGCCCTGCGTGAGGCACGTACAAGGACGCGCTCGGCGCGCAGGGGCCGCACTGGCCGCCGTACTGACATGGGCCGGGCTGCTGGCCGGCTGCACTTCCGGCTCCTCGGGAGGGATCGATCTCGGCGGGCTCGGCAAACCCCCCGCCGCCGAGGACGTCATCCGCGTCTCCCCGGACGACGGGACCAAGGGCGTCCGACCCGACAGCGCGCTGCGTGTCCGGGTGCCCAGTGGGCGGCTTGAGTCGGTGGAGGTCGTCAAGTCGCAGGACGCGCAGGACACCCCGGTCGCCGGGCACATCTCCGAGGACGGGCTGCGCTGGGAGCCCGACGAGTCGCGGCTCGCCCTCGCCGCGAAGTACACGGTCGACGTCGTCGCGCTGGACGGACACGGGCGCCGCTCCGCCCGCCACACCACCTTCACCACCTACGTCCCCGACGAGCGGTTCATCGGATACGTCACCCCGGAGAACCGCTCCACCGTCGGCACCGGAATGATCGTCTCCCTGGAGTTCAACCGGGAGATCGAGAACCGCGCCGCCGTCGAACGCGCCGTCCACGTGACCGCCAAGCCGCCCGTCGAGATCCGCCCGCACTGGTTCGACAAGGGCCGCCTCGACTTCCGCCCCCAGCACTACTGGAAGCCCGGCACCCAGGTCACCGTCGCGCTCAGGCTCCGGGACGTCGAAGGGGCGCCCGGGGTCTACGGGTTGCAGTACAAGACGTTCTCCTTCACCGTCGGCCGCAGCCAGGTCTCCCTCGTCGACGCCGCGAAGCACACCATGGAGGTCCGGCGCGACGGCGAGCTGCTCGCGACGGTTCCCATCACGGCGGGCGCCCCCAGGACGACGACGTACAACGGCAAGATGGTCGTCACCGAGATGCTCGAAGTCACCCGCATGAACAGCCGCACGGTCGGCTTCGGCGGCGAGTACGACATCCCGGACGTCCCGCACGCCCTGCGCCTGACCGACTCCGGCACCTTCCTGCACGGCAACTACTGGGCGCCGAACGCCCCCGGCAAGGTCAATGTCAGCCACGGCTGTGTGGGGCTGAGGGATGTGAAGGGGGGCAGTTCGGACACGCCCGCGGGCTGGTTCTTCGACCGGAGCCTCGTCGGGGACGTCGTCGAGGTCGTCCACAGCGATGACAAAAAGGTCGCTCCTGACAACGGCCTCGGAGGGTGGAATATGGGCTGGAAGGCGTGGATCGCGGGCAGCGCGGTGAAGTAACCAGGTGGGGGGCCGGGTCGAGGCCCGGTCGCGCGGGCGCAGTTGGGACCGAACGGTGACAATCGCACCCCGTCGACCGGCCTGATCTTGCGGTTAATATCGCCGGACGCGCGGGGAGCGCGGGGGTTTCGGGCCTGGGACCGGGCCCGGCGAGGGGAGAAAAGATCTTGAACGTGCGACCGATATCGGGGGCGTCGGTTGACGCACGCGTGCGTGGCCGTAGGCGCGCGGCGGCGCTGCTGCTGGGGGTCATGCTGACCGCCGTCACCGCGTGCGGGGGAGGCGGCGGGGACTCGGACGCCGAGCCGGGCGCGGGCAAGAGCGCGGACGCCGGCGCGGCCGAGAGCAAGCAGTCCGTGGCCGTCGTCTCCATCGCCCCCAAGGACGGCGCGAAGTCCGTCGAGACCAGCGGGGTCCTCAAGGTCGGCGCCGACAAGGGCAAGCTGACGACCGTCGAGGTCAAGGACTCCAAGGGCGCGAAGGTCGACGGCGCGATATCCGCCGACGGCGCCTCCTGGACGCCGTCGAGCCACCTCGCCGCCGCCACCAAGTACACGGTGCACGCGGTCGCGAAGGACTCAGAGGGCCGTGAGGCCGCCGAGGACTCCAGCTTCACCACCCTGACGCCGAAGAACACCTTCATCGGCACCTTCACGCCCGAGGACGGCTCCAAGGTCGGCGTCGGAATGCCCTTCTCCATCCGCTTCACCCGGGGCATCACCAAGCCCGAGGACGTCGAGAAGGCCATCACGATCAAGACCGAGCCGGCCGTCGAGGTCGCCGGTCACTGGTTCGGCAACGACCGCCTCGACTTCCGCCCCGAGAACTACTGGAAGGCCGGCACCAAGGTCACCGTCGAGCTCAACCTGGACGGCGTCGAGGGCCGCAACGGCGTCTACGGCAAGCAGTCCAAGACCGTCTCCTTCACCATCGGCCGCAGCCAGGTCTCCATCGTGGACGCCAAGAAGCACACCATGAAGGTCATGCGCGACGGCAAGCTCTTCAAGACCATCCCGGTCACCACCGGCAAGCCCGGCTACGCCACCTGGAACGGCCAGATGGTCATCAGCGAGAAGTTCACGGTCACCCGGATGAACGGCGACACCGTCGGCTACGACGGCGAGTACGACATCAAGGACGTCCCGCACGCCATGCGCCTCACCAACTCCGGCACCTTCGTGCACGGCAACTACTGGGGCGGCGGCGCCTTCGGCAACTACAACGCCAGCCACGGCTGCATCGGCCTGCGCGACGTCCGCGGCGGCTACGACAGCGGCGTACCGGCCGCGTGGTTCTTCAACAACTCGATCATCGGTGACGTCGTGACCGTCAAGAACTCCACCGACCCGACGGTCGACCCGTCCAACGGCCTCAACGGCTGGAACCTGTCCTGGGCGGAGTGGAAGAAGTAGCGGTTCGAGTTCGTACGTCGATGGCGGCCCCGGTGTGAGACATCGCACCGGGGCCGTTGTCGTTAGTCCCCGTTAACCTGCTGCCATGACCGTGACTCTCGAAGTGGCCGACGGCGTCGGCACGATCCGTCTCGACCGCCCGCCCATGAACGCGCTGGACATCGCGATCCAGGACCGGCTCAAGGAGCTCGCCGAGGAGGCCGCGCGCCGCGAGGACGTGCGGGCCGTGGTGATCTATGGCGGGGAGAAGGTGTTCGCGGCGGGCGCGGACATCAAGGAGATGCAGGCCATGGACCACACCGCGATGGTCCTGCGCGCCCGCGCCCTCCAGGACTCGTTCACGGCGGTGGCCCGTATCCCCAAGCCGGTCGTCGCGGCCGTCACCGGGTACGCGCTGGGCGGCGGCTGCGAGCTGGCGCTGTGCGCGGACTTCCGGATCGCCGCCGACAACGCCAAGCTGGGCCAGCCCGAGATCCTGCTCGGTCTGATCCCGGGCGCGGGCGGCACCCAGCGCCTGGCCCGGCTGATCGGTCCGTCGAAGGCGAAGGACCTCATCTTCACCGGCCGGATGGTCAAGGCGGACGAGGCCGAGCGGCTGGGCCTGGTGGACCGGGTGGTTCCGGCCGCCGACGTCTACACCGAGGCGCATGCCTGGGCGGCGAGGCTCGCGCAGGGCCCGGCGATCGCGCTGCGCGCGGCGAAGGAGTCGATCGACACCGGTCTGGAGACCGACATCGACACCGGACTGGCCGTCGAACGGAACTGGTTCGCGGGCCTGTTCGCCACCGCCGACCGTGAGACCGGGATGCGCAGCTTCGTCGAGGAGGGCCCTGGCAAGGCCAAGTTCCTGTGAGGAACCTCTTGAGGAAACTCCCCTGAAGTACTTGCTGTTGACGGGATGTCTGATCCGGGTCCCTCGATGGGGCGGTTTATGGGAGCCTTAAGGCAACCTTAAGTCTGCCTTGCCGAGGGAGCCGCAGATTGCCTCCGATCGAGCCTCCGCCGCAGGTCGGAGGGGTTGCAGCGAGCACCGAACTGCCAGTGGCATATGCCGATCGGAACCAGCGGAATGGTGGATTCCGGGGGGCGTATTCCGTAGAGAGGGCCCCGGAAGGCGTGCGGTGCGGCCATGATGGGGGCATGGCGGGGCTGGAGGGTATCGAACAGCCGCGGGGACACGGCCGTGCGACCGCGGCGCGCTGGTCGCCCACGGTCGAGGACGAACACGCGCTGAAGGCGCTGGAGTTGTTCGGCAACCCGACGGAGGCGGAGGTTCCGCTCCCTTCCCGCCCCGAGTCCGCGGCGACCGCCCGCCGGCTGACCCAGGTCGTGGTCCTGCGGCACTGGGGCCTCACCCCGAAGATGACCGAGGACGCCGTCTTACTCGTCTCCGAGCTCGTGGGCAATGCCGTACGGCACACGGGGGCGCGGGTGTTCGGGCTGCGGATGCGGCGGCGGCGGGGGTGGATCCGGGTCGAGGTGCGTGATCCGTCGCGCGGGCTGCCGTGTCTGATGCCGGTTCAGGAGATGGACATCAGCGGGCGGGGGCTGTTCCTGGTGGACAAGCTGTCCGACCGGTGGGGCGTGGATCTGCTGCCGCGGGGGAAGACGACGTGGTTCGAGATGCGGGTCGCGGACCGCTGATCCGGTAGGGCCGTCGAACGGCTCAATCAGGAATTTTCGCCACCAATCCCCCTTAAATGGGGCGAGTGACCACTACCGATCGTCGGGCCGTGCTCCGCGCGACCGCCGGGCTCGCGTTCACCACCGGGTGTGCCGCGAGCGGTGCCGTCGCCCACCCCGTCCACTCCAGCGCCCCCGCCCAGCCGCCGCCGGCGCCCGGCCCCCGCCACCTCCCCGGCCTCCCCACCCAGCTCACCCACGGCCCCCGCACCCACCCCCGTGTCGCCCTCACCTTCCACGGCAACGGCGACCCCGCCACCGCCCGCGCCCTCCTCCGCGAGGCCGAACAGGGCGGCGCCCGCATCACCGTGCTCGCCGTCGGCACCTGGCTCGACGAGCACCCGGAGATCGCCCGCCGCATCCTCGACGGCGGCCATGACCTCGGCAACCACACCCTCCACCACCTCGGCGTCAACGACATGTCCGAGGCCGAGGCCCGCGCCGAGATCGAGGGCTGCGCCCAGCGGCTGCGGCGGCTCACCGGCTCCATCGGCAGCTGGTTCCGGCCCTCGCGTGCCGCCCGCGCCTCACCGCTCGTTGAACGGCTGGCCCGCCGGGCCGGCTACCCGAACGTGCTGTCGTACGACGTCGATTCCCTCGACTTCACCTCGCCCGGCGCCCCCGCCGTGTCCCGCAAGGTACTCGGCGAGATCCGCAACGGGTCCGTGGTGAGCCTGCACTTCGGGTACGCCGACACGGTCGCCGCCCTCCCCGCCGTACTGGAAGAACTCGACCGCCGCGGTCTGGCCGCGGTGACCACCACGGAGCTGTTCAGCTGATGCACCGCCTTGTGAAGCACACCCTGGCCGCGAGCGCCGTACTCACCGCTCTCACCGCCCTCGCCGCCTGCGGCACCGAAACCCACGACCAGGCCTCGACCAAGCACCGCGCCACCCAGGCCGCCGTCCCCGCGCCGCCCAAGAAACGGCCGGTCCAGGGGCTGCCCGGGATGCCGCCGGTCCTCGACCCGAAGGACGTGTACGCGGCCGACCGCCCGGGCCGGCTGTCCCCGGTGGTCAAGGACTTCCCCAGCCGCGTCTACGTCCCCAACACCGAGTCCGACACGGTCTCCGTCATCGACCCGAAGACGTACGAGATCGTGGAGACGATCCACGTCGGCCGGCAGCCCCAACACGTCGTCCCCTCCTGGGACATGAAGACCCTCTGGGTCAACAACAACCGCGGCCACACGCTCACCCCCATCGACCCGAAGACGGGGAAGGCGGGCAAGCCGGTCGAGGTGCACGACCCGTACAACCTCTACTTCACGCCCAACGGCAAGTACGCCGTCGTCATGGCCTCCCTCGACCGCGAACTCGTCTTCCGCGACCCGCACACCATGGACCGGAAGAAGACCGTCCCGGTCACCTGCTACGGCGTCAACCACGCCGACTTCTCCCTGGACGGCAAGTACTTCATCGTCTCCTGCGAGTTCAGCGGCGAACTGCTCAAGGTCGACACCGAGAAGATGAAGGTCGTCGGGCAGCAGAAGCTCCCCTTCGACGGGGCCATGCCGCAGGACGTGAAGATCTCGCCCGACGGGAAGCGGTTCTACGTCGCCGACATGATGGCCGACGGCATGTGGGTCCTGGACGGCGCCACGTTCGACAAGCCGAAGCTGATCCCCACCGGCAAGGGCACCCACGGCCTCTACGTCAGCCGGGACTCGCGCGAGATGTACGTCTCCAACCGGGGTGAAGGCACCATCTCCGTCTGGGACTTCGCGCAGAACAAGGTCGCCAGGAAGTGGCACCTGCCCGACGGCGGCAGCCCCGACATGGGCGGCGTCTCGGCCGACGGCAAGGTCCTGTGGCTGTCCGGGCGCTACAACGCCGAGGTGTACGCCATCGACACCCGCACCGGCGAGCAACTGGCCCGCATCCCGGTGGGCAGCGGCCCGCACGGGCTCGCGGTGTATCCGCAGCCGGGCCGGTACTCGCTCGGCCACACGGGCATCTTCCGCTGATCTTCGGTCAGTTGACACG
Organism: Streptomyces sp. NPDC046909; assembly: GCF_040644695.1. Classification (NCBI taxonomy): domain Bacteria; kingdom Bacillati; phylum Actinomycetota; class Actinomycetes; order Kitasatosporales; family Streptomycetaceae; genus Streptomyces; species Streptomyces sp. NPDC046909. Next base: position 28,502 of record NZ_JBEYXC010000032.1, read on the forward strand.
CCGCCGCACGAGTGAAGATCCCCAACCCGCCCGGACCCGGCCGGGATTGTGCTCCCATGATCACCACTCACCTGCGGCGGCGTGCCGCTGCCGCCGTCCTGTCCCTCGCCGCCGTCTTCGCCACCACGGCGGCCACCGCGCCCTCGAAGGCCCCCACGACCCCCGACTGCAAGGTCCAGTTCGACGATCCCGTCAAGGCCGCCGTCGACCGCACCGTCGACGTCGGCCGCATCACCCCCGAGCCGGTCTGGCGCAAGAGCTGCGGCACCCTCTACCGCAGCGACGGCCGCGGCCCCGAGATCGTCTTCGCGGAGGGCTTCAAGCCCAAGGACGTGGTGAACGGCCAGTACGACATCGAGAAGTACGTCCTGGTCAACCAGCCCTCCCCGTACGTCTCCACGACCTACGACCACGACCTGTACAAGACGTGGTGGAAGTCGGGCTACAACTACTACATCGACGCCCCCGGCGGCGTGGACGTCAACAAGACCATCGGCGACACCCACAAATGGGCCGACCAGGTCGAGGTGGCCTTCCCCGGCGGCATCGCCCGGAAGTACATCATCGGCGTCTGCCCGGTGAACAAGACCACCAAGACCGAGATCATGAGCGGCTGCCAGAGCAACCCGCACTTCGAGGCGTGGCACTGAGAGGTCAGGCGTCGACTTTGAGCAGCAGCGCCTCCGCGCCCACGGGACGGTAACCGGCTGCCTGGAACGCCCGCGTGCTGCGGGCGTTCCCCGGGGCGACCTGGGCCCACAGCGGTTCCTCGACGAGATGCCGGGCGGCGGTCACGAGCAGACGCCCCAGCCCCCGGTGCCGTACGGCCTCGTCGACCTCCAGCGAGACCTCAAGGCGCCCGCCGATCCCGCGCCCGGTGACGAGCACCCCGCCGTCGGTCGTCCAGGCCCGTACGTCGTCACGGCGGTTGCGGGCGTATGTGATGCGCGGGTGCTCGGCGTCCTTGATCTCCTCCAGCGCGAGGGGCGGCCGTCCCGGCAGGGGCGAGCCCACGAACATCGCGTCGATCGTCTCGGCCGTACGCCCCGTCCGCGCCATGAAGGCCGCCAGGAACCGTGGGTTCATCGTCACGGCCAGCGGATCGCACTCCACGGCCGCCAGAGTCTCGTACACCCACTCCGGGTCCTCGTCCGTGAAGACGACCGAGTGCGCGGTGAACGCGAGCACGCCCGCGTCCCGGGCGGAAGCCTGCGGTACGACGGTCGTACGGCCGTCCGGTGGCGGGAAGACACCGCGGGCGGCGGCGTCGAGAATCTCCCGCAAGGTCTCCATCGCGCACCGCTCCTTGAGTCTCCACCCACTGGAAGGCCCACACTCACACACATGATCGACGACGGCACCGGACTTTTCACCATCGGCGAGCTGGCGAGGTCGACGGGCCTGACCGTACGGACCATCCGCTACTGGTCCGACGAGGGCGTACTCGTCCCCGTGACCCGCTCGGCCGGCGGCTACCGCCTGTACGACGCGGAGTCCGCCGCCCGTCTGGAACTGATCCGCACCCTGCGCGAGCTGGGCCTCGGCCTGGCGGACGTACGCAAGGTGCTGGACGGGGAGCGGACGGTCGCGGAGGTCGCGGCGGCGCACGTGGTGGCGCTGGACGCGCAGATCCGCTCGCTGAAGGTGACCCGGGCGGTGCTGTCGACCGTTGCGCGACGCGGGTCGACCGCGGAGGAGATGACACTGATGAACAAGCTGGCGCGGCTGTCCGCCGCAGAGCGGCGCAGGATCGTCGAGGACTTCATGGCGGAGATCTTCGAGGGGCTCGACACGGCGGATCCCGACATCCGGACCCGGCTGCGGTTCGCCGGGGCCGTCAATCTGCCGGACGACCCCAGTCCCGAGCAGGTGGACGCGTGGGTGGAACTGGCCGAACTCATCCAGGACCCGGAGTTCCGGGCGCTGATGCGCAGGGCGATCGAGTTCAACGCGGCGGACCGGGGGCCCGACGTCCCCGCCGGGACGTCTCTGTGGTTCATGAGCAGGCTCGTCCAGCTGGCGGGGGAGGCACGGCGGCGAGGGCTCGCCCCCGAGGCGCCGGAGGCGGACGAACTGCTGGCCGGTCTGCTCGGGGACGCCGACCGGGCCGAGGTGCTCAAGCGTCTGGAGGCGGGAACGAACCTGCGGCTCGCCCGGTACCGCGAGCTGTCGGCCGTCGTGAACGGCCTCGAACCCCAGCCGTCGTACGAGGAGGAGTTCACCTGGGTGGTCGCCGCGCTGCGCGCTCGGACGGCCGGTTAACCTGACCTCCGGCAACAAGCCAGCAAGGTACGACGAAAAGGGGCGGATCGGTGGCCGACATCGACGAGGCACGCAAGGACTTCGAGCGGATCGACACGGACGGTGACGGCTTCATCACCGCTGCCGAGTTCAAGACCGCCCTCGCCCAGGAAGGCGACTGGAACGTCACCGAGTCGGTCGCCGAGGCGATCATCAAGACCCGCGACCTGAACGGCGACAAGGTGCTGTCGTTCGACGAGTTCTGGGCGTACCTGGCCAAGTGACGTCAGGGGGAGGGGCGTCCGGCGGGTGGGATCACGCCGGGCGCCCCTTTTTCGTTGGCCGTTGGCCGTTGGCGCTGACGGGGGAGCCAGGCGAGTTTCAGGGGGTAGCGCTCGGCGAGGGCTTCGTAGCGGGCGCGGACTTCTTCTACGGGGAGTTGTGTGGCTTCGCTGATCCTCGGGAGTGCCTCCTCATCGATTTCTTGTGCCGGGTCACGAGCGGGGAGCCCGCCGTCAAGGTCCTGGGACAGCAGTTTCCGGGTGTGACCGTCCGTTTCGAGCGAGGCGAGAGCGGCCACCACGAGTGACGGTGGTTCGAGTGAGCGCTCCTTCATGAGCCTGAGCAGCGGTTCCTTCGCGCACCCCCCGGATCAGCGGCTCAGTGGATCAACCGATCGCCTTCAGCAGTTGAGCGACTCCGGCGTCCCAATCCTTCGTCAGGTCCGCGTACTTGAGGTCGACGAGGATGGAGGGCGGCGACCCACCGAACCGTACCGGCAGGAGCCGTACGCCGTGGCCTTCCAGCTGGCGGTGGAGCGCGGTCATCCACTCGCGGGACGTCCAGGGGCTGAGGACACCGTCCGGTGCGTCGGAGTAGCAGAGGACGAGATAAGTGGTCCCGGTCAGCCCGTCGTTGATCTCTCCGACGACGGAGTCGCCCACGCCGATGACGTCTTCGTCGAGCCAAACGGTGTGCCCGGCCGCGCGGATGTCCCGCGCGAGCCGTTCGGCCAGGGACGAGTCCTGCTTCCGGTGACTGACGAAGACATTCGCCATCAGACGCGCTCCCTGATCCCCTTCGACTTCGACGGACTCCGCGGACTCTCTGTCGCGGCCTAGGAGGCCTTCCTCCGGTACTGCCCCGGCGCCACCCCGTACTCCCGCTTGAAGGCCTTGGCGAAGGCGAACTCCGAGGTGTAGCCGGTGCGTTGGGCGACATGGCGGAGGGGCAGATCGGCCTCGCGGAGCAGCCGGCCGGCCGTCGTCATGCGCCACCAGGTCAGATACGCCAGGGGCGGGCGCCCCACGAGCGCGGTGAACCGCCGGGCGAAGGCCGCGCGGGACAGGCCGCCGTGGGCGCCGAGTTCCTCGACCGTCCAGGGGTGGTCGGGCGCGGCGTGGATGGCTTGCAGCGCCGCCGTCACCGCGGGGTCGGCGAGCGCGGCGGCCCACCCGGTGGGGTGCCCTTCGGCGCGCGCCTCGCCCTGCCACCAGGCGCGCAGGATGTAGAGCAGCAGGGTGTCCAGGAGCGAGGCGACGATGGTGTCCGAGCCTGGTTGCGGCTCCTCCAGCTCCGTGCCCAGCAGTTCCACGGCCGCCCGCAGCGACTGATGGGCGCCGAGCTTGGCGGGCAGATGGACCACCTCCGGGAGCTCGGAGAGGAGGGGGTGCGCACGGCTGCGGTCGAGCCAGTAGGCGCCGCACAGGAGCACTGTGTCCGGCACGGAGTCCCGTGCGGGGGAGGGCGGTTCGGGCGGACTCCCGTCCGGCTGGAACCGTACGACCTCCGGCTCCACGCCCGGCCCGCTGGTCAGCGCGTATCCCCGCCCGTGCGCCAGGAACACCACGTCCCCCGGCGCCAGCGCCACCGCCTCGCCAGCCGAGGGCAGCAGCCAGGCCGACCCCCGCAGCACCACATGGAACCCGGCGCCCTCCGAGTCCTCGATCCGCATCCCCCAGGGCGCGAACTTGTCCCGCCGGCCCGAGTGCGGCCGCCCGGTGCGCATCGCGGCGATGGCGTCGCTGAGTACGTCCATGTCCACCACGGTAGCCGGGAGTTGGGGGAGGGAGACGAACGGACAGGAAAGGAAGACCGGCGGACATGGATCGTCTCCGATCCGGCTCCTAGCGTGGACGGCATGTCAACTACCGCACGTACAGTGCTCTTTCATGAAATTGGCGGACCCGAGGTGCTGGGGATCGAGGACGTGGCCGTACCCGCGCCGGGCCGCGGCGAAGTCGCTGTCCGGGTCGAGGCGTTGGGCCTGAACCGCGCCGAAGCCCTTTTCAGGTCCGGCACTTACTACTACCAGCCCGCGCTCCCCGCCTCCCGGCTCGGCTACGAGGCCTCCGGTGTCGTGGAGGCGGTCGGCGAGGGGGTCACCGAACTCGCCGTCGGGGACCTGGTGATGACGGGGCCCGGCATCGAGATGAGCGCACAGGGTGTGTACGCGGAACGGGTCGTGCTGCCCGAGACCGCGGTGGTGACCCGCCCCGCGTCCGTGGACGCCGTGACCGGCGCGGCGGCCTGGCTGACGTACACGACCGCGTACGGCGCCCTCCTGGAGACGGCCGGTCTCGAGCCCGGCGACCATGTCCTGATCACCGGCGCCTCCAGCGGTGTGGGCACGGCGGCGATCCAGGTGGCCCGCCGCATCGGAGCGATCCCGCTGGTCACGACCCGTACGGAGGCGAAGCGGCAGGGGCTGCTGGACGCGGGGGCGGCGGAGGTGATCGTCTCCGGGGAGAACGCGGCAGGAGAGGGTGAGGGAGGCGCCGAGGCGGTGGCGAAGGAGGCCAGGCGGCTCACCGGCGGCCGGGGCGTCGAGGTGATCTTCGACGCGATCGGCGGCCCCGGCTTCCGCCCGCTGGCCGAGGCGCTCGCGGAGGGCGGCTCGGTGGTGGCGTACGGCTGGCTGGACCGCCGCCCCGCCGAGATCCCCTGGAACTGGCCCTTCACCATCCACACCTACGCCAACATGAACCTCACCACCACCCCGGGCGGCCGCCGCCGCTCCACGGCGTTCCTCAACGCGGGCCTGGCCGACGGCGGGTTCCGCCCGGTCGTGGCCGAGGTCTTCGACGGCCTGGACCGCATCCGGGACGCCCACCGCCTGATGGAGTCGAACCGGCACACGGGAAAGATCGTCGTACGACTCTGAGTCCGCGGCGCGGAATAGGTGCCGCCCCGCCCCGGTTGATGCTGCTCAGACGTATGCACATGCATCGACCTGAAGGGCCTGTCATGAAGATCGGCATCATCGGCGCCGGAAACATCGGCGGCAACCTCACCCGACGGCTCACCGCCCTCGGCCACGAGGTCTCCGTCGCGAACTCCCGCGGCCCGCACACGCTCACCGAGCTGGCGAAGGAGACGGGTGCGACGGCCGTACCGGTGGAGGAAGCGGCACGCGGCGCGGAGGTCGTCGTCGTCACCATCCCCCTGAAGGCGATCCCGGACCTGCCGAAGGGCGTGCTCGACGGGGCGGCGGAGGGGGTCGCGGTGATCGACACCGGCAACTACTACCCCAAGCAGCGCGACGGCCGCATCGCCGAGATCGAGGACGACGGCCTGACGGAGAGCCGCTGGACGGAACGCCATCTCGACCACCCCGTCATCAAGGCCTTCAACGGCACCTACGCCCAGGACATCCTCGACCGCCACGCCCCGGCCGGCACCCCCGACCGCCAGGCCCTCCCGGTCGCGGGCGACGACGAGGCCGCCAAGGCGAAGGTCCGCGCCCTCATCGACGAACTCGGCTTCGACACGGTGGACACGGGCGGCCTCGACGACTCCTGGCGCCAGCAGCCGGACACGCCGGTGTACGGGCTGCGGGAGGGGGTCACGGGGGTCACGAAGGCACTGGCGGAGGCGAGCCCGGAACGCAAGCCGGAGTTCCGGGCCTGAGCCGACGGGCGTCGGACCGTCTTCAGCGGCGGATGCGGCCTGCCCGACAACCCCGCCTGACGATCAGGCGCCCTCGGCCCACTCGCGCAGGGCGGTCTTGCTCGCGAAGTTCGCCACGTCCTTGTCCAACGGGTCGTCGGTGTACTGGTGGAACAGCCACTTCGCCTTGATGCGGGGCTTGCCCGCGGTCACGTAGTCGGCGATCCAGAGTCCGTCGCCCGCGTACGACGTACTGTCGATGTTCAACCAGTAGTTCCGGTTGGCGTAGAGGACGACCCGGTTGTTCGGCCGGAGCTCCTTCACCTTCCGTATGAACCGGTCCTTCTCCGCGTTGCTCGCATGCGTCCCCTCACCGGTGGTCTCCCAGTCCACGGCGAGGATGTCGCCCGCCCGTTCCGGTGCCTTGCTGACGAAGTACTCGGCCTGGGCGGTGAGGTTGCCCGGCCAGAGGAAGTGGTAGAAGCCGACGACCAGGCCGGCGTCGCGGGCCCGCTTGGTCTGGGCCGACAGTTTGGGGTTGGTGTAGGTGCGGCCCTCCGTCGCCTTGATGAAGACGAAGGAGAGGCCGTCGGTGTCGTACGAGGAGGACTGGTAGGCGCTCACGTCTATGCCGCGCAGCATGTGGGGGACTCCCTGAAACGTCAGTGGGGTAACGAGAGTTGTTGTATGCCCCAGTTGCCGCGTCAGGAACGTTCAGCACTCGATGATGTTCACCGCCAGCCCGCCCCGGGCCGTCTCCTTGTACTTCACGCTCATGTCCGCGCCCGTGTCCTTCATGGTCTTGATGACCTTGTCGAGGGACACCTTGTGGGACCCGTCCCCCCGCATGGCCATCCGCGCCGCGGTCACCGCCTTCACCGCCGCCATGCCGTTGCGCTCGATGCAGGGGATCTGGACGAGGCCGCCGACCGGGTCGCAGGTCAGGCCGAGGTTGTGTTCCATGCCGATCTCGGCCGCGTTCTCGACCTGCTCCGGGGAGCCGCCGAGGACTTCCGCCAGTGCGCCCGCCGCCATCGAGCAGGCCGAGCCGACCTCGCCCTGGCAGCCGACCTCGGCGCCGGAGATGGAGGCGTTCTCCTTGAAGAGCATGCCGATGGCGCCGGCGGCCAGCAGGAAACGGACGACGCCGTCCTCGTCGGCGCCCGGCACGAAGTTGATGTAGTAGTGCAGGACCGCCGGGATGATGCCGGCCGCGCCGTTCGTCGGGGCCGTCACGACGCGGCCGCCCGCCGCGTTCTCCTCGTTCACCGCCATCGCGTAGAGCGTGATCCACTCCATGGCGTGGGCCAACGGGTCGCCCTCCGCCCGGAGTTGACGGGCCGTCACCGCCGCGCGGCGCTTGACCCGCAGGCCGCCCGGCAGGATGCCCTCGCGGGACATGCCCCGGGACACGCACGCCTGCATGACCCGCCAGATGTCGAGGAGCCCGGAGCGGATCTCGTCCTCCGTGCGCCAGGCGCGCTCGTTCTCCAGCATCAGGGCGGAGATCGACAGGCCGGTCTCCTTGGTCAGGCGCAGCAGCTCGTCGCCCGTGCGGAAGGGGTACTTCAACACCGTGTCGTCGAGTTTGATGCGGTCCGCGCCCACCGCGTCCTCGTCGACCACGAAACCGCCGCCGACCGAGTAGTACGTCTTCGACAGGAGCTCCGCGCCCGCCGCGTCGAACGCCCAGATCGTCATGCCGTTCGCGTGGTAGTCGAGGGTCTTGCGGCGGTGCAGGACGAGGTCGTCGTCGAAGGAGAACGGGATCTCCCGCTCGCCCAGCAGCTTCAGGAGCCCCGCGTTCTTGATCTCCTCCACCCGGTCGTCCGCCGACTCCACGTCGACCGTACGAGGGGACGCGCCCTCAAGACCGAGCAGTACCGCCTTCGGGGTGCCGTGGCCGTGGCCGGTCGCGCCCAGGGAGCCGTAGAGCTCGGCGCGGACGGAGGCGACGGAGGGGAGCAGGCCCTCGTTGCGCAGACGGCGGGCGAACATGCGGGCCGCACGCATCGGGCCGACCGTGTGGGAGCTCGACGGGCCGATGCCGATCGAGAACAGGTCGAAGACCGAGATGGCCACGGGAACTCCTAAGAAAGGGTGGGGGCACACGTCGTCGGGCGCCCCCACCAGGGAACTACTTGTTCAGACCGGGGTACAGCGGGTGCTTGGCGGCAAGCGCCTCGACCCGGGTCTTCAGGGACTCGGCGTCGTACGACGGCTTCAGGGCCGCCGCGATCACGTCCGCGACCTCGGCGAAGTCCTCGGCCGTGAAGCCGCGGGTCGCCAGCGCCGGCGTACCGATGCGCAGACCGGACGTCACCATCGGCGGGCGCGGGTCGTTCGGGACGGCGTTGCGGTTGACCGTGATGCCGACCTCGTGGAGACGGTCCTCGGCCTGCTGGCCGTCCAGCTCGGACTCGCGCAGGTCGACGAGGATGAGGTGGACGTCGGTGCCGCCGGACAGGACGTTGACACCCGCCTCCCGGGCGTCCGCGGCCGTCAGACGCTCGGCGAGGATCCGCGCACCTTCCACCGTACGCCGCTGGCGCTCCTTGAACTCCTCGCTCGCCGCGACCTTGAAGGACACCGCCTTCGCCGCGATCACATGCTCCAGGGGGCCGCCCTGGAAGCCGGGGAACACGGACGAGTTCAGCTTCTTCGCGAAGGCCTGCTTGGCGAGGATGATGCCGCCGCGCGGGCCGCCCAGCGTCTTGTGGGTCGTGGAGGTGACCACGTCCGCGTACTCGACCGGGTTGGGGTGCAGGCCCGCCGCGACCAGACCGGCGAAGTGCGCCATGTCCACCCACAGGTACGCCTCGACCTCGTCGGCGATCCGCCGGAACTCCGCGAAGTCCAGCTGGCGCGGGTACGCCGACCAGCCCGCGATGATCACCTTCGGGCGGTGCTCCTTGGCGAGCCGCTCCACCTCGGCCATGTCGACCAGACCGGCGTCGTCCACGTGGTACGCGACCACGTTGAACTGCTTGCCGGAGAAGTTCAGCCGCATCCCGTGGGTGAGGTGACCGCCGTGCGCCAGGTCCAGGCCGAGGATGGTGTCCCCGGGCTGGGCCAGCGCGAACAGCGCCGCCTGGTTGGCGGAGGCACCGGAGTGGGGCTGGACGTTGGCGTACTCGGCGCCGAACAGCTCCTTGATCCGGTCGATGGCGATCTGCTCGGCGACGTCGACGTGCTCACAGCCGCCGTAGTAGCGGCGGCCCGGGTAGCCCTCGGCGTACTTGTTGGTCAGCACCGAGCCCTGCGCCTCCATGACCGCGAGCGGAGCGAAGTTCTCCGACGCGATCATTTCGAGGGTGGACTGCTGGCGGTTCAGCTCGGCGTCGACCGCGGCGGCGATCTCCGGGTCGAGCTCGTGCAGGGACGTGTTCAGGACGGACATACGTCTACGACTCCTCAGCCGGCGGAAAAGGCGGTGTACTCGTCGGCGGAGAGGAGGTCGGCCGGCTCCTCCGCGACGCGTACCTTGAACAGCCAGCCGCCCTCAAAGGGGGCGGAGTTCACCAGCGACGGGTCGTTGGCGACGTCCTCGTTGACCTCGGTGACCTCACCGGAGACGGGGGAGTACAGATCGCTGACCGACTTGGTCGACTCCAGCTCGCCGCAGGTCTCGCCCGCGGTCACCGTGTCACCGACCTCCGGGAGCTGCACGAAGACGACATCGCCGAGCGCGTTGGCCGCGTGCTCCGTGATGCCGACCGTCGAGACGCCGTCCTCGGCGCCCGACAGCCACTCGTGCTCCTTGCTGTAGCGCAGCTGCTGGGGGTTGCTCATGGCCTGAATTCTCCTGTACGCGGGGGAGTGCTGTTGAAGGGGGGACTGCTGGATACACGCGTGAGCAGCGGAAATGTGCGCAGGGTCACGCGCGGGCGCGCGACCGTGCGTCCAGTGTCTACTTCTGGCGCTTGTAGAACGGCAGAGCCACGACCTCGTACGGTTCGTGGCTGCCCCGGATGTCCACACCGACGCCGGACGTGCCCGGCGCGGAGTGCGCGGCGTCGACGTACGCCATCGCGATCGGCTTGCCCAGCGTGGGGGAGGGGGCGCCGGAGGTGACCTCGCCGATGACCTGGCCGTCGGCGACGACGGCGTACCCGGCGCGGGGGACCCGGCGGCCCTCGGCGATCAGGCCGACGAGGACGCGCGGCGGCGCGGTCTCGGCACGGGCGGCGGCCTCGGCGAGCGCCTCGCGCCCGACGAAGTCGCCCTCCTTCTCGAACTTCACCACGCGCCCGAGGCCCGCGTCGAAGGGGGTGAGCGAGGTGTTCAGCTCATGCCCGTACAGCGGCATGCCCGCCTCCAGGCGCAGGGTGTCCCGGCAGGACAGACCGCAGGGGATCAGGCCGACGCCCTCGCCCGCCTTGGTCAGCGCCCGCCACAGCTCGACCGCGTGCTCGGGCTTCACGAACAGCTCGAAGCCGTCCTCGCCGGTGTAACCGGTGCGGGCGATCAGCGCCGGGACGCCGGCGACCGTGCCGGGCAGCCCGGCGTAGTACTTCAGGCCGTCGAGGTCGGCGTCGGTGAGCGACTTGAGGATCCCCGGGGACTCCGGCCCCTGGACGGCGATCAGCGCGTAGGCGTCCCGGTCGTCGCGCACCTCGGCGTCGAAGCCGGCGGACCGCTCCACGAGGGCGTCGAGGACGACCTGGGCGTTGGAGGCGTTCGCGACGACCATGTACTCGGTCTCCGCGAGCCGGTAGACGATCAGGTCGTCCAGGATGCCGCCGTCCTCGCGGCAGATCATGGTGTAGCGGGCGCGGCCGAGGCCGACGGAGGCGATGTTGCCGACCAGGGCGAAGTTCAGCAGGGCGGCGGCCTGGGGTCCCGTGACCGTGATCTCGCCCATGTGCGAGAGGTCGAAGAGCCCGGCCTTCGTGCGGACGGCGTTGTGCTCGTCGCGCTCGGAGCCGTAGCGCAGGGGCATGTCCCAGCCGGCGAAGTCGGTCATCGTCGCGCCGAGCGCGCGATGCAGGGCATCGAGCGCGGTCAGGCGGGGTGCGGTGCTGCTCATCGGACGGTCGTCTCCCAGGGATCCACGGCATGACGGGCGAGGTCGTTCCTCCCCATCTGTCATCGGAACCTGAGAGGTTCGCCATGATCGTCGAAAGATCCTGGCTTGCACCTTGGGTGGAGCCACCGGAAACGGTGACCCGCTTTTCAGATGTGCCTCGCCCGCGCGGTAACGGGGCCTGAGAGATTCAAGGGAGGGACTTGCTCCTTCGGCGCCCCAGCGACCAGACATGCTGCTGGGGACTCTCCCGCGCGGATTCAAACGGCCGGTATGCAGTTGGCGCGGACATCATTGCACGCATCGGGCACCGACGGCAGGGCCGCATCGGTCCGGCCCTTTGTAACTGGCTTGTGGCAGGACGATCACCAAAACAAGAGAGACACCCCATTACCTTCTCTTTACGCTCGGTGGGGAGGGGAACCCCCCTGACCCCGGAGGAGGACGATCACGGTGAACAGGACCACTGCGTACGCCACCACCTCGGCCGTCGCGCTGCCCGCGCAGCCGACCGCTCCGGCCCAGGAGGCATACGCACCGCGGCCGGTCGTCCGCGACCTGCGCGAGCGCTCCGGCCACAGCCCGCACGCCCTGCTCTTCGCCCCCGACGACCTCGTCGTGATCACCGGCCTGCCCGGCAGCGGCAAGTCCACCCTCATGAAGCGCGCGGTCAACGGCATACGCGTCGACTCCCAGGACACCCGCGACCGCTGGGACGAGCGGACGCCGCGCTTCCTGCCGTACGCCGTCTACCGCCCCCTCGTCCGGGCCGCCCACTACCTCGGGCTGTTCCGCGCCCTGCGCTCCGGCGAGGGCGTCGTGGTGCACGACTGCGGCACCCAGTCCTGGGTGCGCGGCTGGCTGGCCCGCGAGGCCCGCCGCCGCGGCGGCACCCTGCACCTGCTGCTGCTCGACGTCACCCCGGACACCGCCCTGGCCGGCCAGCGCGAACGCGGCCGCGGTGTCTCGCGGTACGCCTTCCTGCGCCACCGCTCGGCCGCCGCCCGCGTGATCCACTCCGTGGAGAAGGGCGACCTCCCGCAGGGCGTCGGCTCGGCGGTACTGCTTGACCGGGACGCGGCGGACACCCTGCGCCGCATCGGCTTCACGGGCTGACCCCGGACACCCCCGCACCCGTTAGCCTTTTCAGCCACAGACAGGCCTCAGGCGGCAGTACTCGGCAGGCGGACGGACAGATGGCATTCCCGGCACAGGCACACCCCCATCCGCACGGCGGCGGATGGCCCGGCAACGAGCTGGAGGAGGTGCTCTCGGCCTCCCTCGGCATGCCCGCCGCGGGCGCCCGGATCATCGAGGTCCTGGGCCGCAGCTTCATCTGGATCCCGCTGCCCAACGGCGGCGGCCCGCACAGCGGCCCCCTCGACCTGCCCAGCATGGAGATCGACGGCCAGGCGTACGTCCCGGTCTTCACCTCCGAGGAACAGTTCCGGCAGGTCGCCGGCGGGCACATGGCGTACACCATCGCCCCGGCGGTCGAGTTCGCCCGCGGTCTGCCGCCCCAGGTCGGCATCGCCGTGAACCCCGAGGGCGTGGTCGGCGTCCCCCTCCCGCCCCCCGCCGTCGCCGAACTCTGCCGCATCGGCCGCACCCCGCTCGACGGCCCCAACACCGGCGGCCGCGTCAAGCTCTACGAGCCCGACTGGCAGGACGACCCGGTCGACTTCCTCGCCACCGCCTCCGCCGAGTTCGCCGCGACCGGCGTGGTCCGCACGGCCCGCCGCTGCCTCGCCGCGATCGAGACGTCCACCCCCGTGATGTTCGTGGGCGTGGAACTCTCCCAATGGGAGGGCGACTTGCGTACCCTCCCGATGGACGCACTGGGCAGGGCCCTGGGCCGGACCCCGGTGAACTGGCAGGTGAACCTGGTCCTGTTGGACGTGGCGGATGATCCGGTGGGTCATTGGATGAGGGAACAGGTACGTCCGTTCTACCAGCGGGACTTTTAAGCACCCTGAGGGGCATCGGACCCAGGGGCGCGGGGAACTGCGCGACAAGCCCCCACCGACCCGCACCCGACAGACCACCGCAAGCCCTGAGCCGTCACCGCTTAAGCTGTCGACAGACATTCACAACCGTTGACCCGGAGGGACCCGTGAGCGCGAGCGGCACCGCCGCGACCGGCCAGGTCGAGCACATGCTGCGCCAGGTGACGCCGGGGCGCTACGACGCCTACGAGGCACTCCTCCGCGCCCTCGCCGCCCCCGCCTCCGGCCAGATCTGGATGCTCCTCTGGCACGGCCAGTCGGGCTCCCCGGACGCCCAGTACGGAAACATGGAGGTCGAGGGCTACGGCTACGCCCCCTGCGTGACCTCGGCCCAGGAACTCTCCGCGAGCGGATGGAACCGCTCGTACGAAGTGGTCGACGGCATCGACGTGGCCCGCACCCTCTACCCCGACCACTTCGGCCTGTGGCTCAACCCGCACGCGCCCGGCGGCGGCGTCGGCATCCCCTGGCTCGACCTGCGCAGGATCGCCACCGGACTGGAGCGCCAGCCCGCCGGCCCCCTCCGGCTCTCGGAGCCCGGTATCGAGATCCCGCAGTTCTACGCCCAGATCGTGCAGAACGCCCACCGTACCCCCGCCGTCCGCTCGCTGCGCCGCGCCTGGGTGCAGCCCGCGCTCGGGGCGCCGTACCTCGCCATCGGTCTGGACGTGTACGACACCAGCCCGCAGGCCGTGGACTCGGTGCGCGCGATGATGCAGCAGTCCATCGGCGCGGTCCCGGACGGGCTGCCCGTGTCGACCGTGGCGATGTCCGACGAGTACGACCCGGTCGCGATGTGGATGCGGGCCGGCGCCCGGCCCTTCTACGACCGCGAGGCCCACGCCGCCCCGGCGCAGGCTCCGGCGGCCGGGTACGGCTACCCTCCGGCGCCCGGCGGCTACTGAGCCGGACGATCACAGACTCTCGTGTTACGGGAGTGTGTCTGCGCGCGTAGACGAGGCCGGAAGGCCCCATGAGGCCCTTATTGCCCCAACTGGTCTGCGTCCGGCGGCCGTTACCCGCTGTCCGGATAACGGAACCCCCCAGCCCGCATCACGTTTATGCATCCTTTCCTCGCCAAGTCTGGCAACAGATCGCCAAAGCGTTGAAGACTCCGGCTCCAGGGGTGGGTTCGCCCCTGTGTACGACGGACTGATCACGCCGCTACAGCGGCAAGTGTGGGCCGGCTACCGCCGGTTGAGAGGGGTCCCTGCCAGATGACGGCACCATTGCACGAGCCGACCGCGGAAGCGGCCCCGAGCGCGGCCGAGGAAGCGGCGGTCAGCGCCGGCGCGAAGGCCGTCCAGGGACGCTCCCTGGGGCGGATCGCCTGGGAGCGGTTGAAGCGGGACAAACTCGCCCTCGCGGGCGGCATCGTCGTGCTCTTCCTCATCGCGGTCGCGCTGCTCGCGCCCGTGATCACCAGCCTCTACGGCCAGGACCCGAACACGTACCACGACAAGGACCTGATCGACCCGCTGTTCGGCACCCCCAAGGGGTCCTTCGGCGGCATCAGCGGCGACCACTGGCTGGGCGTCGAGCCGGTCAACGGCCGCGACATCTTCTCCCGCATCGTGTACGGCGCCCGGATCTCGCTGCTCGTCGGCTTCCTGTCCGCGCTCGTCGCCGTGGTCATCGGCACCGTCCTGGGTGTCCTGGCCGGCTTCTTCGGCGGCTGGGTCGACTCGGCCATCAGCCGGGTCATGGACGGTCTGCTGGCCTTCCCGCAGCTGCTGTTCATCATCGCGCTGGTCTCCGTCATGCCGAACGAGATGCTGGGACTGACCGGTACGGGCGTGCGCCTGTTCGTGATGATCCTGGTCATCGGCTTCTTCGGCTGGCCCTACATCGGACGCGTGGTGCGCGGTCAGACGCTCTCGCTGCGCGAGCGTGAATACGTCGAGGCGGCCCGCTCGCTCGGCGCCGGGCGGCTCTACATCCTGTTCAAGGAGCTGCTGCCCAACCTGGTCGCGCCGATCATCGTGTACACGACGATGATGATCCCCACCAACATCCTCACCGAGGCGGCGCTCAGCTTCCTGGGCGTGGGCGTCAAGCCGCCCACGGCCTCCTGGGGGCAGATGCTCTCGAACGCGATCGACTACTACAAGTCCGATCCCACCTACATGGTGGTCCCGGGTGTAGCGATCTTCATCACCGTTCTTGCCTTCAATCTCTTCGGCGACGGCGTGCGGGACGCGCTGGACCCGAAGGGTTCCCGCTGAACTGCCGTACACAAAGCGTCCCGTGGCACCAACACGGGGTCTCTCATCAAATCCGGAGGATCCGAGATCGTGACTACCCAACGCACCTCAGGGCGGCGGAAGCAGGCATTTGCCGCTGTCGCCGCGGTCGCCGCGCTGCTGACCACGGCGGCGTGCGGCGGCGGTGATGACAGCGACAACGGCAACGGCTCGTCGACGGGCGCGGCCGGCTTCAACGCCGCGAACAACAAGGTCGCCCAGGCCTCGCTGGCCAAGAAGGGCGGCGAGCTGAAGTTCGCCGGTGCCCAGGACGCCGACTCGTGGGACACCACGCGTGGTTACTACGGCTTCATGTGGAACTTCGCGCGCTACTACAGCCGCCAGCTGGTCACGAGCGCCACGGAGCCCGGGGCCAAGGGCGCGGCGCTCACCCCGGACCTCGCCACCGGTCTCGCCAAGGTCACCGACGACGGCAAGACCTACACGTACACCCTGCGTGACGGCATCACGTGGGAGGACGGCAAGGAGATCACCTCCAAGGACGTCAAGTACGGCATCGAGCGCGTCTGGGCGCAGGACGTGCTGTCGGGCGGCCCGGTCTACCTGAAGGACGTCCTCGACCCCAAGGGCGAGTACAAGGGCCCGTACAAGGACACCTCGGCCGACAAGCTCGGTCTGAAGGCCATCGACACCCCGGACGACAAGACGATCGTCTTCCACCTGCCGGAGGCCAACGCCGACTTCGAGGAGATCCTCGCCCTGGTCTCGGCCTCCCCGGTCCGCCAGGACAAGGACACCAAGTCCAAGTACGGCCTGAAGCCGTTCTCCTCCGGCCCGTACAAGTTCCAGTCGTACAGCCCGGGCAAGGACCTGGTCCTGGTCCGCAACACCGAGTGGAAGCAGGCATCGGACCCGATCCGCAAGGCCTACCCGGACAAGATCTCGGTCAAGTTCTTCTCGAACGCCAACGACCTGGACGCCCGTCTGCTCGCCGGTGACTACGACCTGGACATCAACCAGACCGGTCTCTCCCCGCAGGGCCGCACCACCGCCCTCCAGGAGCACAAGGCCAACCTGGACAACCCGGTCTCCGGCTACATCCGCTACGCGACCTTCCCGCAGAGCGTGAAGCCGTTCGACAACGAGCACTGCCGCAAGGCCGTGATCTACGGCGCCGACCACGTCTCGCTGCAGACCGCGCGCGGTGGCCCGGTCGCCGGTGGTGACATCGGCACGAACATGCTGCCCCCGACCGTCCCCGGTTCCGAGGGCCAGTCGTACGACCCCTACGAGCTCAACGGCGCCAACAAGGACGGCAACGTCGCCAAGGCCAAGGAAGAGCTGAAGGCCTGCGGTCAGCCGAACGGCTTCAAGACCACCATCGCCGTCCGTAACAACAAGCCGGTCGAGGTCGCCACGGCGGAGTCCCTCCAGGCCTCGCTGAAGAAGATCGGCATCACCGCCGACATCGACCAGTACGACGGTTCGCAGACCTCCGGCATCATCGGCAGCCCCTCGAACGTGAAGAAGAAGGGCTACGGCATCATCATCATGGGCTGGGGCGCCGACTTCGGTTCGGTCCAGGGCTTCGGTCTGCCGCTGTGGGACGGCAAGTACATCCTCGAGAGCGGCAACAACAACTTCGCGCTCATCGACGACAAGAAGATCAACGGTCTGTTCGACACCTACGTGAAGACGCAGGACGACGCGGGCAAGCTGGCGATCGCCAAGGACATCAACCACGCGGTGATGGAGGGCGGCTACTACCTGCCCTTCGTCTTCGAGAAGTTCGTCAACTGGCGCGGTGACCGACTCGCGAACGTCTACACGTCGGACGCCTTCAGCGGCATGTACGACTTCGTCAACCTCGGTCTGAAGTCCTCGAAGTAATCCCGGCACACCCGCCGAACGGCACGAAAGGCAGGTGAAGGCCGGCGACGCGGGAGCGCGGGCCACCGGACGACCTCCGGTGGCCCGCGGCCCGCGGCGGGCCGAGAGCTGTGCTCGCTTACC
Source organism: Streptomyces sp. NPDC046909 (assembly GCF_040644695.1). Taxonomy (NCBI): domain Bacteria; kingdom Bacillati; phylum Actinomycetota; class Actinomycetes; order Kitasatosporales; family Streptomycetaceae; genus Streptomyces; species Streptomyces sp. NPDC046909. The sequence goes on from NZ_JBEYXC010000032.1 coordinate 45,880, forward strand.
TCATCAGGCGGCTGTTCGCCGCCGCAGTGATGCTCGTGGTCATCATCATGGTGGTCTTCGGCATCTTCTTCCTCGTCCCCAAGTGGGCGGGCGTCGACGTCGCCTTGAGCTTCGTGGGCAAGCAGGCCGACCCCGCCGCCGTCGAGGGCGTGCGGCAGAAGCTCGGACTGAGCGACCCGGTCTACGCTCAGGTCTGGGAGTTCTTCAAGGGCCTCTTCGCCGGCCGCACCTATGTGGGCGGCGGCGACTCCGTGCACTGTGCCGCGCCGTGCTTCGGCTACTCCTTCCGTACCGAACAGGCCATCTGGCCGGTGATCACTGACCGCTTCCCGGTGACCCTGGGTCTCGCGCTCGGTGCCGCCGTACTGTGGCTGATCTTCGGTATCGCCGCCGGTGTGCTCTCCGCGCTCAAGCGGGGCAGCCTGTGGGACCGCGGTGCGATGCTCGTCGCGCTGTCGGGTGTCTCCCTCCCCATCTACTTCACCGGTCTGCTGAGCGTCGCGATCTTCGATATCGGGCTGGGCTGGATCGACTCGGAGTACGTCCCGCTGACGGACAGCTTCGGCGGCTACTTCGCCTCCATGCTGCTGCCCTGGGCCACCCTCGCGTTCCTCTACGCCGCGATGTACGCCCGGATCACCCGCGCCACCATGCTGGAGATCCTCGGCGAGGACTACATCCGCACCGCGCGGGCCAAGGGCCTCAAGGAACAGGTCGTCATCCGCAAGCACGCCATGCGGTCGACGCTCACGCCCATCCTGACCATGCTCGGCATGGACCTCGGTGCCCTCATCGGCGGCGCGATCCTGACCGAGACCACGTTCAGCCTGCCAGGCCTCGGCCAGGCGGTGCTCAACGGCATCAAGACCCAGGACCTGCCCATCATTCTGGGCGTCACCCTGATCACTTCTCTCGCGGTGCTGATCGCCAACCTCGCGGTGGACATCCTCTACGCCGTGATCGACCCCCGAGTGAGGCTCGCATGACCGAACTCAGCAAGAGCGGAGCGGCCGTGGGCGAGCCCACCCCCGCTTCGCCCGCGCCGACCGCCTTCCTGGAAGTGCGCGACCTGAAGGTGCACTTCCCGACCGACGACGGTCTGGTCAAGTCCGTCGACGGGCTCAGCTTCCAGCTGGAGAAGGGCAAGACCCTCGGCATCGTGGGCGAGTCCGGCTCCGGCAAGTCCGTGACCTCGCTCGGCATCATGGGCCTGCACACCGCGGGCCAGTACGGCAAGCGCAAGGCGCAGATCTCCGGCGAGATCTGGCTGGACGGCACCGAGCTGCTCACCGCCGACCCGGACCACGTGCGCAAGCTGCGCGGCCGCGAGATGGCGATGATCTTCCAGGACCCGCTGTCCGCGCTGCACCCGTACTACACGATCGGCCAGCAGATCGTGGAGGCGTACCGCATCCACCACAAGGTCGACAAGAAGACCGCCAAGCGCCGCGCGGTGGAGATGCTCGACCGCGTCGGCATCCCGCAGCCGGACAAGCGGGTGGACAACTACCCGCACGAGTTCTCCGGCGGTATGCGCCAGCGCGCGATGATCGCGATGTCGCTGGTCAACAACCCCGAGCTGCTGATCGCGGACGAGCCGACGACCGCCCTGGACGTGACCGTCCAGGCGCAGATCCTCGACCTGATCCGGGATCTGCAGAAGGAGTTCGGCTCCGCGGTCATCATCATCACCCACGACCTGGGCGTCGTCGCCGAGCTCGCCGACGACATCCTCGTGATGTACGGCGGCCGCTGCGTCGAGCGCGGTCCGGCGGAGAAGGTGTTCTACGAGCCCCGCCACCCCTACACCTGGGGTCTGCTCGGCTCGATGCCGCGTCTTGACCGCGACCAGCAGGAGCGCCTGATCCCGGTCAAGGGCTCGCCGCCCTCGCTGATCAACATCCCGTCCGGCTGCGCCTTCAACCCGCGCTGCCCGTACGCGGACATCCCGAAGGACAACGTCACCCGCACGGTCCGCCCCGAGCTGTCCGAGGTCGGCAGCCAGCACTGGGCCGCCTGCCACATGACGCAGGAGCAGCGGGAGCGGATCTGGACCGAAGAGATTGCGCCGAAGCTGTGAGCGAGGACAAAGTGAGCATCCCTGCGCAGAGCGACGGCACGCTGGTCACCAAGGCCGACGCCGCCCCCGGCGAGACCCTGCTGAAGGTGACCGGGCTCCAGAAGCACTTCCCGATCAAGAAGGGCCTGCTCCAGCGGCAGGTCGGCGCGGTCCGCGCGGTCGACGGCATCGACTTCGAGGTCAAGTCCGGCGAGACCCTCGGTGTCGTGGGCGAGTCCGGCTGCGGCAAGTCGACGATGGGCCGGCTCATCACCCGGCTGCTCGAACCGACGGCCGGCAAGGTCGAGTTCGAGGGCCAGGACATCACGCACCTCGGCGTCGGCGGCATGCGGCCGCTGCGCCGCGACGTGCAGATGATCTTCCAGGACCCGTACTCGTCGCTGAACCCGCGCCACACCATCGGCACGATCATCGGCGCCCCCTTCAAGCTCCAGGGCGTCACCCCCGAGGGCGGCATCAAGGCGGAGGTCCAGCGCCTGCTGTCGGTCGTGGGCCTCAACCCCGAGCACTACAACCGCTACCCGCACGAGTTCTCCGGCGGTCAGCGCCAGCGCATCGGCATCGCCCGCGCGCTCGCGCTCAACCCGAAGCTCGTGGTGGCGGACGAGCCGGTGTCGGCCCTCGACGTGTCGATCCAGGCCCAGGTCGTGAACCTCCTGGACGACCTCCAGCAGGAGCTCGGCCTGACGTACGTGATCATCGCGCACGACCTCTCGGTCGTCCGGCACGTCTCGGACCGGATCGCGGTGATGTACCTCGGAAAGATCGTCGAGCTGGCGGACCGCGAGTCGCTGTACAGCGCGCCGATGCACCCGTACACCAAGGCGCTGATGTCGGCGGTCCCGATCCCGGACCCCAAGCGCAAGAACGCCAAGAGCGAGCGCATCCTGCTCAAGGGCGACGTCCCCTCGCCGATCTCCCCGCCGAGCGGCTGCCGCTTCCACACCCGCTGCTGGAAGGCGACGGAGATCTGCAAGACGACCGAGCCGAAGCTCACCGAGCTGAAGCCCGGCCAGCAGGTCGCCTGCCACCACCCGGAGAACTTCGAGGACCAGGCACCCCAGGACACCGTCCTGCTGACGGTCGCGAAGGAAGCGGCCGAACTGGTCGCGGACGAGGTCCTGGCGGAGAGCGCGGAGACGTCGGCGGCGGTGGCGGCGGAGGTCGAGGCAACCGCCTCCGAAGCCGAACCCGATGCCGAAGCGGAAGCCGAAGTGGAAGCGGACGGTCAGGAGTCAACCGACAAGTAACGCATGACGAGTTGGCAAAGTCATGCACATGCCCGACCGGGAGAGTCCAGAGTCGTCCGTGTCCGACTTATCGGCACACGCGCGAAAGGGACGACACATGAGACTCTCCCGTTCGGCACGCTTAGGGGCCATCGCCACGGCGGTGGCCTCTTTCTGTGTCATCGCGGCCGCCCCCGCCCCCTCACCCGGAGCCCCCGGCCTCGACGACCCCTACTTCCCGCTCCTCGGCAACGGCGGCTTCGACGCCCGCCACTACACCCTCGACGTGGCGTACAACCCGGACACCGACCGTCTGGACGGCCGTACGACCCTCACCGCCCGCGCCAACCAGAACCTCTCCTCCTTCGACCTGGATCTCCAGAAACTGGAGGTCACCAGGGTCGAAGTGAACGGCAGACGCGCCCAGTTCACGCGCGACGGCGACGAGATCGTGATCACCCCGCGCGAATCCCTGCGCAAGGGAAGGGACTTCACGGTCGCCGTCACCTACGGCGGCGTACCCGAACCCCTCGGCGGCCCCATCGTGTTCGGCTCCGACTACGGGTGGATGAGGACCACCGACGGCGTCTTCGTCGCCTGCGAACCCAACGCCGCCTCCACCTGGTTCCCGTCCAGCGACCACCCCGCCGACAAGGCCACGTACGACATCCGGTTCAAGACCCCCAAGGGCCTGACCGCGGTCTCCAACGGCCGGCTCGTGAAGACGTACGACAAGGGCGACTCGACGTACACGCACTGGCGCGAGACCAAGCCCATGGCGACGTATCTCGCGACCGCGACCATCGGCAAGTTCGACGTGAAGACCGGCACCACACCCGGCGGCACCCCCATCTACGTCGCCATCGACCCCGTCCTCGCGAACAGCAACAACGTCGACGTGTACGCCGTCACGGCCGCCGCCACCGACTACTGGTCGCAGGTCTTCGGGCCGTACCCCTTCGAGGAGACCGGCGCGATCGTCGACGACATGCCGCAGGCCGGGTTCTCGCTCGAGGTGCAGACGAAGCCGGTCTACTCGGCCGTCCGCAGCGAGTCGACCATCGTGCACGAGCTGGCCCACCAGTGGTTCGGCGACTCGGTGTCGGTGGAGCGCTGGAAGGACATCTGGCTCAACGAGGGCTTCGCCACCTACTCCCAGTGGCTGTGGGCCGAGCACCAGGGCACCCGCACCGCCCACGACTCGTTCCTGGCCGGGTACAACGCGCGCCCGGCCGACGCCCCCTTCTGGCAGATCACCGTCGGCGACCCGCAGCGCGACACGATGTTCGCCTCCGCGGTCTACCAGCGCGGCGCCATGACCCTCCAGGTGCTGCGCGAGCGCATCGGCGACGCGGCCTTCTTCAAGCTGCTGCCGGCCTGGACGAAGATCCACCGCTACGGCAACGCGAACACGGCCGACTTCATCCGGCTCGCCGAGAAGATCTCCGGGCAACAGCTGGACGACCTGTTCCAGACCTGGCTGTTCACCACAGGAAAACCGGCCCTTCCGACCCCGTAACCCTTGCATTGCAAGGTTCGCCCCCATTCATAGGTAAGAATGTGGGGTGCTTGAGCCACTGTTCTCCCCCTCCGTCCAGCACACGCTCGACCTGATCGGCATCTTCGTCTTCGCCATCTCCGGCGCGCTGCTGGCCGTGCGCAAGAACTTCGACGTCTTCGGCATCGCCGTCCTCGCCGAGGTCACCGCGCTGGGCGGAGGGCTGTTCCGGGACCTGATCATCGGCGCGGTACCCCCGGCCGCCTTCACCGACCTGGGGTACTTCGTCACCCCCTTGTTCGCCGCCCTCCTGGTCGTCTTCCTCCACCCCCAGGTGGAGCGCATCCAGCTCGGCGTGAACGTCTTCGACGCGGCGGGCCTCGGCCTCTTCTGCGTCACCGGGACGACGAAGGCGTACGACTACGGGCTCGGCCTCACCCAGTCCGCCACCCTCGGTCTCGCGACCGCCGTCGGCGGCGGTGTGCTGCGGGACGTGCTCGCCAACGAGGTGCCGTCGCTGCTGCGCTGGGACCGCGACCTGTACGCGGTCCCGGCGATCGTCGGCGCCACGATGGTCGTGCTCTGCATCCGCTACGACGCCCTGACCCCGGTCAGCAGCTCCCTCGCCGCGATCACCGCCTTCGTGCTGCGGTTGCTGGCGATGCGGTACCACTGGCGAGCTCCGCGCGCGTGGAACCGGCGCTCGACCGTGCGTGAGGAGTAGCCCCCGCGGCAGCTCCCGCACGGCCGTGCAGCAGCCCCATCTCCTCGGTCAGCCAGCGGAACGCGGGGACCACCTGCGGCCGCCACAGGGCCATGTTGTGGCCGCCGGCGCTCTTCGGGATGTAGACGACGTGCACGGTCGTCGGCGCCTTCGCGATCTGTTCGAGGCCTACGCCCGCCTCGTAGCCGTCTCCCGGCTGGCCGGACTCGTAGAGCGCGACGGCGGGCGGGGTACGGGCCTCGCGCAGCAGGACGTAGGGGTTGTTGGCGCGGCGCAGGGCGGGGGTCTCGGCGGCCAGTGAATTGCGCTCGCCGATGGGGTCGTTGTAGCCGGACATGCTGACCGCGGCCCGGTAGCGGTCGGGGTGGGCGACGGCGAGCTTGGTCGCGCAGTGCCCGCCCGCCGAGTACCCGGCGACCGCCCAGCCGGCCGGTCCGACCTGGGCGCGGAAGTTGTCGTCGACCATCTTCGGCACATCCACGCTGAGCCAGGTGTCGGCGTTCACCGTGCCCGTGATGTTGGCGCACCCGGTGTCCACCCCGGCCAGCAGGTTCATGCGCGGGGCGACCAGGATGAACGGCGCCACCTTGCCCTCGCGCATCAGCGGCTCCAGCTGGTTGACCGCGTGCAGCGAGCCGAACCAGGCCTTCGCCGAGCCCGGATAGCCCGACAGCAGCTCCACCACCGGGAACTTGTGGTGCCGGTAGGCGGGCCTGCCGTACTGCGGGGGCAGCCAGACGTAGATCTCGGCGTCGACGCCGGAGATCCGGCCCTTGAGCTGGGTCACCCGTACGTCGCTCATGCCGGGCCCGGAGGCGTCCGTGAAGCGCTGGTGGACCTTGGGCAACCGTTTCAGCGCGATACCGCCGGTGCCGTCGGCGCCGAGGTTCGCGGCCTGCTGGACGTGGTCGCCGGTGCCGAGCAGGTCGGCCCAGTTGTCGTACAGGCTGTTCTGGTTGTTGACCAGCACGAAGACGAGGGCGACGGCCGTGCCCTGGGCGAAGACCACCATCAGCAGCCGGGCCGCGGCGCGCAGGACGCGGGGTCCCCGCAGCCGCGACCACAGCACGAGGGGGAGGACGACGGCGACGACGGACAGCACGATCAGTGTGTAGAGGAACGCGGTCCCGGTGAGGCTCATGTCCCTACAGAGGGCCGGGCGGGGCGCGGGGTTGAGGGACGAGTACGGACACTTACCGGGAAATTGCCCTGCTCTCACCCTGGCTTGATCTTGTTCCCTCGCTCGGACCTATGGCAAAGCTACCGCTTAGTAATCAACTGTTGTACCGTTCAGCCATGCCAGAAGCAGCTTCCGCCACGCAGGCCACCATCGGCGACAGCGAGTTCGACCGGGACACCGCGCTCACCCGCCGCGCCCCCGGCGTCTACGACATCGACCTCTCCGCCGGCTGGACGATCATCAGCGCCGTCAACGGCGGCTACCTGCTGGCCGTCCTGGGCCGCGCCCTCGCGGACGCCCTCCCGCACCCGGACCCGTTCACGATCACCGCGCACTACCTGACGGCGTCCCAGCCCGGCCCGGCGGTCGTCCGCACGGAACTCGTCCGCACCGGCCGCAGCCTCTCCACCGGCCAGGCCTCCCTCTTCCAGTACGACGACCAGGGAGAGGAGATCGAACGCATCCGCGTCCTCGCCTCCTACGGCGACCTGGACTCCCTCCCGGACGACGTCCGTACGACGGCCCAGCCGCCGGTGTTCCCGCCCATGGACCAGTGCTTCGGCCCCGAGGACGGTCCGGCCCCCGTCGACGGCAGCTCGGCCATAGCCGACCGCCTGATGCTGAAGCTCGACCCGTCGACCCTCGGCTGGGCCCTCGGCGCCCCGTCCGGCAAGGGCGAGATGCGCTCCTGGTTCGGCCTCGCCGACGGCCGCGACGCCGACCCCCTCTCCCTGCTCCTCGCGGTCGACGCCCTCCCGCCCACCGCCTTCGAGATCGGCCTCAAGGGCTGGGTCCCCACGGTCGAACTGACCGTCCACATCCGCTGCCGCCCCGCCCCGGGCCCCCTCCGCGTCTCCATTACCACCCGCAACCTCGCCGGCGGCTTCCTGGAGGAGGACGCGGAGGTCTGGGACACCGCGGACCGACTGGTGGCCCAGTCGAGGCAGCTGGCGCGCGTCCGGCTCGGCTGATCCGAGGCCGGCCCAGGTCACTTCAGCCCGTCGGGTGGGGTCGGCCGTGCCGTCGGCGACGGGGGATGCTTCCCCGCCGCCAACGGCACGAGAGATCCTGGCGGGGTGAAATCCGACCGTCTGCTGTCGATCCTGCTGCTCCTCCAGACCCGCGGCCGCGTCCCCGCCCCCGAACTCGCGGAGCGCCTGGAGGTCTCGGTCCGGACGATCTACCGCGACATCGAGGCGCTCTCCGCCTCCGGCGTCCCGGTCTACGCCGAACGCGGCCGGCACGGCGGCATCGAACTGCTCGCGGGATTCCGTACGGACGTCACCGGACTGACCGCCGACGAGTCCCGCGCCCTGTTCATCCTCGCCGCACAGGGCGCGCACGCCGCGCTCGGCCTGGACGCGGCCCTCGGCTCGGCCCTGCGCAAGGTCATGGCGGCCCTCCCGGCCCCGCACCGCCCCGCCGCCGAGGCGACCTCGCGCCGCGTCCTCGTCGACGCCACCCGCTGGAAGGGCGGTCCCCAAGCCTCCGTGGACCTGGACGTGTTGCAGGACGCCGTCTTCGCCGACCGTCGGCTGCGGCTGCGCTACCGGCACAGCGGGCAGCGCGAGCCACGGACGTACACCGTCGACCCGTACGGTCTCGTCTCCAAGGCCGGTGTCTGGTACCTGGTCGCCGACCGGCGGGGGAGGCCCCGGCTGTTCCGCGCGGACCGGGTGCGGACGGCGACCGTCCTGGACGACCCGGTGCGGCGGCGCCCGGGTGTCGAACTCGCCGACGCGTGGGAGGCGTTGCGCCGCGAGGTCGAGGAACGCCCCGGAGGGATCGACGTCGTCGTACGGGTCCGGCGCGACCGACTCGACTTGTTCCTGCGGCTGATGGCCTCGTCGCTCACCGAACTCCCGGAGGGCGACGGGGAGGACGACGGCGGGGGCGACTGGGTGACCGCCCGGCTCTCGCTCGGAGTGGTCGGCGAGGCCCGCCAACTCCTCCAGTTCTCCGACCGGGTTGAGGTGCTCTCGCCGCCCGAAGTACGCGAGGAACTGCTCCGGGCGGCGGCTTCTGTCACGGGCTTGTACCAGCGAGTAGGTGACGGCCTCGCGTAAAAGCGCAGGTCAGACGATGGTCTTTAGGTGCTCTTTGCCTCGCGCACAGGCCCGGGACAGCGGTCCCTCAAGGAAGCCCTAACCCGCGTTGATTGAGTTCCAGCCCTCAGGACTCCCTCATCCTTCTTGGAGTTGTTTCTCATGAAGCGTGTGCGTCTCATCCCCGCAGTGGCCCTGCTGGCGCTCTCGCCCCTCGCCCTGGTGGCCTGCGGCTCGGGCGACTCCTCGTCCACCTCGAACAGCGGCAACTCCGGGCAGCAGGCCTGTTCGGCACCGTCCGGCAACCCCTCGGGCATGCCGAGCGGCGCCCCCTCCGGCGCTCCGACCGCCAACGGCACGGCCCAGCCGTCCGGCGCCCCCTCGGGCATGCCGAGCGGCGCGCCCAGCGGCGGTCCCGGCGGCGGCGGTCAGGGCGGCGGCCCCGGCGGCGGCCAGGGCGGTCAGGGCGGCGGCTGTGGCGGTCCCGGTGGCGGCGGCGCGGCGCCCAGTGGCGCGCCGAGCCAGCAGCCGTCGGAGTCGGCCACGAAGAGCTGACCTTCCGCGCGTACTCCGCTCACAGGCGTACGACAGGGGCGGTACTCCCGGTGAACGGGGGTGCCGCCCCTCGGCGTTGAGCGGGGCTCGGCCCCGCCGGGGCTCAACCCCGCCAGTGGTCCCGGCCGATGCTGATGAGCCGCATCTGGCTGGTGGCGACCTGCCGGACCCGCTCCCGCTCCTTCTCCGAGCCCTCCAGCGCCTCCAGGAAGAGGGAGGCGGTGATGAGCATCTGGTCGACGTAGAGGTTCGCCAGCATCAGCAGGTCGTCGTCGCTCCAGCCCGCGGATTCCTTGTCCTTGGCGAGTTCCTCCTTCACCTCCTCGGCGAACCGGGCCAGTTGGCCGCGGATGGCCTCCCGTACCGGCTGCACCCCGCCGTGCCGCTCGCGGGCGATGAAGCGGACGTGGGCGGGGTGGGTGGCCACGTGGTGGGCGATCAACTCGACGGCGCGGACTATGCGTTCCTCGGCGCTGTCGGCCGAGGTGACCGTCCTGCGGATCATCGGGTGCAGGCTGCCGAGCGCCTCCTCGACGAGGGCGATGCCGAGGTCCGCGGTGGAGCGGAAGTGCCGGTAGAAGGCGGTCGGGGCGACGCCGACGGCGCGGGTGACCTCGCGCAGGCCCAGACTGCTCAGGCTCTGCTCCTCCAGCAGTACCAACGCGGCGTCGAGGAGCGCCTGTCGGGTCTTCTGCTTCTGGGCCTGCCGGATGCCGAGGGTGTGACTCATGTCATCAGTAAACAACTGTTCTCTGGAATTGAGAAGTCGTCGGACACGCTAGACTCTGGAGTCAGTGAACAACTGTTACTACAACTGTTCACCGACTTGTAACGAGAAGCACCACACGAAGCATCTCGGAGGGGGTTCCATCCCATGCTGTTCCTCGTCGCCGCGCTCCTGCTCTTCGGTGCGCTGCTGGGCACCGTGGCCCACGCGCCGTTCACCTTCACCGCCGTCGCCGCCGTCGTGATCGCCGTCTGGCTCGGCATCTTCGCGCTCCGCGAGCGCAACGCCCGCCGTCACAGCTCGACCCACTGATCCGCAGACTCACCCGTCCTGGGGGACCGATCATCATGCAGCTCACCGCACAGCCCACCAGCTCTACGAGCTCCACCAACTCCACCAGCCCCGCCACCCGCGCCGCCGTCCGTGACGCCGACGGCATGGCCGTGGCCGCCTTCATCCTCGGCCTCGTGGGCCTCCTCGTCCTCAACGTCTTCCTCGGCCCCATCGCCATCGCCCTGGCCGTCGTGGCCCTCTGGCGGGGCACCGCCCGCCGCGGCCGCGCCTTCCTGGGCCTGGGCCTCGGCATCGCCGACCTGGTCGTCCTGGTCGCCTTCATGCAGATGGACAGTTCGGTGTCCTGGAGCTTCTAGCCCGGCCTGGACACGAGTCCTCCCAACAGGGCCCGTAGAATCGGGTCACCATGGCTTACCTCGACCACGCAGCGACGACCCCGATGCTTCCCGAGGCGGTCGAGGCGCTCACCGCACAGCTGGCCGTCACCGGCAACGCCTCCTCCCTCCACGCATCCGGCCGCCGCGCGAGGCGCACCGTCGAGGAGGCCCGAGAGACCCTCGCCGAATCCCTCGGCGCCCGCCCCAGTGAGGTCGTCCTCACCTCCGGTGGTACCGAGGCCGACAACCTCGCCGTGAAGGGCCTGTACTGGTCCCGCCGCGACGCCGACCCGGCCCGCACCCGAGTCCTGGCGAGCCCCGTCGAGCACCACGCCGTCCTCGACGCCGTGCACTGGCTCGGCGAACACGAGGGCGCCACCGTCGAGTACCTCCCCGTCGACGCGTACGGCCGCGTCCACCCCGAGGCGCTCCGCGAGGCCATCGCCCGCGACCCCGACGACGTCGCCCTCGCCACCGTGATGTGGGCCAACAACGAGATCGGCACGGTCATGCCGGTCCGCGAACTGGCGGATGTGGCAAGGGAGTTCGGCGTCCCGCTGCACGCCGACGCGGTCCAGGCCTACGGCCAGGTCCCGGTCGACTTCGCCGCCTCGGGCCTCGCCGCGATGACGGTCTCCGGCCACAAGATCGGCGGCCCGTACGGCATCGGCGCACTCCTCCTCGGCCGTGAGTACACCCCCGTACCCGTTCTGCACGGTGGCGGCCAGGAGCGCCACGTCCGCTCCGGCACCCTCGACGTCCCCGCCGTCGCCTCCTTCGCCGTCGCCGGCCGCCTGGCCGCCGAACAGCGCGAGTGGTTCGCCCGAGAGATCGGCACCCTGCGCGACACCCTGGTCGAAGCGGTCCGTACGGCGGTCCCGGACGCGATCCTCGGCGGCGACCCCTCCTCGGCGGGCCGCCTCCCGGCCAACGCCCACTTCACCTTCCCGGGCTGCGAGGGCGATTCGCTCCTCCTGCTCCTGGACGCCCAGGGCATCGAGTGCTCCACCGGCTCCGCCTGCACCGCCGGTGTCGCCCAGCCCAGCCATGTCCTCCTCGCCACCGGCACCGACCCGGACCTCGCCCGCGGCACCCTCCGCTTCTCCCTCGGCCACACCTCCACCGAGGCCGACGTGGAGGCGGTCGCCAAGGCGATCGGCCCGGCGGTGGAACGGGCGCGGGCGGCGGGGCTGACGTAGGGCGCGGCGTTCCGTCGGCTGTAGCCGCGGGGCTGTCTTCTAGTGTCGACACTCGGCCTGAATGCATGGTGCACATGGTGAAATCGCGTCCAGCTGTCGACAGTTGACGGTCCGTTGGTCTACCTTCGGTGGGCGCCGCCGCCCCTGCTGTCGACAGAAGGCCGTCTCATGACCGTCGAGCCATCGCACGTACGTCGCGCCGCCGCTGCCGTACTCCTCCTCGTCGGCGCACTCACCGCGACCGTGCCCCCGGCCGCCGCCGACGGAAGTGAGTCCTGCGCGGGCTCTCCGACGTACACCCTCCTGGACACCTCGGCGGAGGCCTCCACCAACACCCGCCACGTCGTCGCCGCGGACCTGGACGGTGACGGCGCGCAGGACCTGGTCGCCGCGAACCTTGAAGCGGCTTCGGCGACCGTACTGCTCGGCAACGGTGACGGGACCTTCGCCGAGGGCACCTCCTACACCGTCGGCACCCGCCCGTACCAGACCGTGGCCGCCGACTTCGACGGCGACGGCAGCCCCGACCTCGCCACCGCCGACTTCGGCGGCGCCCAGGTCAGCGTGCTGCTCAATGAAGGTGACGGGACGTTCGGCGCGGCCTCCGCGATCGACGTCTCGGGCTCGCCGCGCGCGCTGGCCACGGGGGACCTCGACGGCGACGGCGCGGCCGACCTGGTGGTCGCCGAGCAGCAGACCAGCACCGTGCGGGTGCTGCTGGGCAACGGCGACGGCACCTTCGAGGACGCCGGCCAGACCGCCACGGGCAGCCAGCCCCACGGGGTCGTCATCGGCGACTACGACGGGGACGGCACGGCCGACGTGGCCACCGCCAGCGTCGGCAGCGCCGGGGTCAGCGTCCTGCTGGGAGACGGCACCGGCGCCCTCGGCGACTCCACCGAGTACGCCACCACCTCCCGCCTCTACTCCCTCGCCCAGGGCGACTTCGACGGCGACGGCGTCCTGGACCTGGCCACGGTGAGCAACGGCTCCAACGCCCTGGACGTGCTCCTCGGCGCGGGCGACGGGACTTTCGGTACGGCGACCACGTACGCCACCTCCGCGCTCCCCGTCGCGGTGGGCGCCGCCGACCTGGACGGCGACGGGATCAGCGACCTGCTGGTGTCCTCCCTGCGGGGCAACTCGGTCGCCCCGTACCTGGGCGTCGCGAGCGGACAACTCACCGCGCTCACCGAGGTGTCGGCGCCCGGCGCCTACGATGCGGCGGCATCCGACCTGGACGGCGACGGCGTACGAGATCTCGCGGTCGCGAACAGCACTGGGGGACAGGTCGATGTGTTCAAGGGCAGCTGCTAGCCCCCTCGGAGCCGCTGCTAGCCCTCCTCAGCAGGCTGCCGCCGGCACTTCCACTGCCGGCGGCAGCCGTCCCAAGGGGGCGGCGAGCGGGTACTGGCTAGCTCTCCGTGACCATGAGGGAGGCCATCATTCCCTCGTCCTCGTGCTGAAGCAGATGGCAGTGGAGCATGTACATGTACGTGTCGTCGGCGAAGTCGGTGAACTCCATCGCGATCACGATCGTGCCGCCGCCGACGACCTCGTAGGTGTCGCGCCAGCCGAGGTCGACCCCGGTGGGGGCCTCCCCGTTGACCGAGATCAACTGGTAGGGCACGTCATGCAGATGGAACGAGTGCTCCAGCTGACTGGCGTTGGTGATCGTCCAGACCTCCTTGGCGCCCAGCGTGGTGCTGATCATGGCCATGCTGGCCATGGTGAGACCGGCCGAACCGTTGATCTTCATGGTCGCGCCCGTGTTGCTGAGCGTGATGGTGCGGGCGGTGAAGCCGGTGGTGTCGTACCGGTCGATGGTGTTGAGAGTGCTCGGCAGGTCGTCCGGTGTGTCGGTGCCGCCCGCGCTGACCGTGAGGAAGTCGAAGGTGCCCGAACCGCCGCGGATCCAGCCGGTGGTGATCACGACCTGGAGGGTGACGTCCTCGGTGACGTCCATGACGAACTCGGCGCGGGAACCGGCCACCAGCCGGATGGTGGTGACCTCGGCGGCCTCCGTCAGATAGCCCTGCTCGGTGGCGATCTGGGTCAGGGTGCCGCCGTCGCTGCGCTGGATGGTGATGATGTCGGCGGGCGAGGCGTTCAGCGCCCGGAAGCGGTTGCGGGTCTTGGTGGCGGTGAAGCCGAGGGTCGTGTCGTCGACGTTGGTGCCGTTCACCAGGACCGGGAAGCTCAGGCCGCTGGTGAGGTACCCGGTCTGGTCGTACTTGATGTCACCGGCGCTGTCGACGGCCAGACACTGGAAGATCAGCGGGATGTCGTCGACGCCGTAGTCGCTGGGCAGGGCGGCGGAGGTGTCCGAGTCGTCCTCGACGATGATCATCCCCGCCAGGCCGTGGACCGCCTGCTTGGCCGTGGTGCCCAGGGCGTGCGGGTGGTACCAGAGGGTCTTGGCCTCGTCGAGGACCTCGAAGGTGGGCTCCCAGGTGGTCCCGGCGGAGAAGGCGTTCTGCGGGCCGCCGTCCATCTTCGGTGGGACATGCGCCCCATGGAAATGGACGGTGGTGTCCTCGTCGAGGTTGTTGGTGATGTCCAGCAGGACGGTGTCGCCCTTGGTCCACTTCATGGTCGGGCCGAGGAACGACTGGTTGTAGCCGGACGTCGTGCTGGAGACCCCGCTGAGCACCTCGGTCGTGCCGGTCTGCGTCGCCAGCGTGAACGTGGTCGTGCCGTCGGACGTGGTGCCCTCCAGCAGATCGGGGATGACCAGGGTGCCGTCCGCCGCGGCCGCCTTGCTGCGGACGCCCTCGGTCAGCAGGGAGAACGCGGCACCGGCCGCGCCGACCGCCCCCAGGCCGACCCCGGCCATCCCGCCGAGGAACTTCCGCCGGTGCAGGGCCTTCTTGCGCCCCCGGGTCTCCTTGGAGTGCTTGCCCTTCGCTTCCTGGCCGTCTCTCGCGTGCGCGTCCCTGTCGGGACCTGTGGTGTGTGTCATGCCCGTGGAGCTTTGGCCTGAGGCCTGTGCGAAGACTGAGGTGAAGTTGGGTGCGAGCCGGGAACCCTGTGGACCCTGAGAAAGGCCTTTCCCGCCCCAACTCCGTTGAAGAAAAGCCAAGTTGACGCAGCGCAGGTCAGCGTCGGAGCGCGGGACACATCGGACGGAGGCCCTTCACCGATTGTTCACGATAACGTGGGCATGTGACCTGCATCACACCGCGGCCGGGACCTCGCGTACGAGCTTCATGTACCGGTCCCAGTCCCAGTGCTTGCCCGGGTCGGTGTGGTCCGTCCCCGGCACCTCCACGTGCCCGATGATGTGCTCGCGGTCGACGGGTATGTCGTAGCGCGCGCAGATCCGCGCCGTGAGCCGCGCCGAGGCCGCGTACATCTCGTCCGTGAAGTCCTGCGGCCGGTCCACGAACCCCTCGTGCTCGATGCCGACACTGCGTTCGTTGTAGTCGCGGTTGCCCGCGTGGTACGCCACGTCCAACTCGCGGATCATCTGCGTGACATGGCCGTCCTTGCCGACGATGTAGTGCGCGGCCGCCTGGTGCCCCGGGTCCTGGAAAGCCTTCACCGCGCTGCCGAGACTGCCCTGGGTGACATGGATGATCACCATGTCTATGCCGTAGTCGTCGGGCCGGTCCGCGCGCCGCCAGTTCGCGTCGGAGGCCGCGACCCAGCGCGCCCCCGCGAAGTCGACCTCGCCCTCCTTGCGCGGCTTCTCCACCCCGGGCGTACGCCACCACAGCCGCGCCAGCTCGTCACGGGCCAGCACACCGGTGCCCACCGCGGCCGCCGCCCCGCCGATCAGCAGCGCCCGGCGCCCGATGCGCCGATCGCCGTCCTTGGATGCCTCTGTCGCCCCCATGTGATCGTCAACGGATACTCGTGGGCTCCGGTTCCCGCGTCCCCGTACCCTGGAGGAGTTATGACTCACTCCACGCAGCGCCCCCTCCGCGTCCTCGCCGCCATGTCCGGCGGCGTGGACTCCGCCGTCGCCGCCGCCCGCGCCGCGGAAGCCGGCCACGACGTGACCGGTGTCCACCTCGCCCTCTCGGCGAACCCGCAATCGTTCCGCACGGGCGCGCGTGGCTGTTGCACCATCGAGGACTCCCGCGACGCCCGCCGCGCGGCCGACGTCATCGGCATCCCGTTCTACGTCTGGGACCTCGCCGACCGCTTCCGCGAGGACGTCGTCGAGGACTTCGTCGCCGAGTACGAGGCCGGCCGCACCCCGAACCCCTGCCTGCGCTGCAACGAGAAGATCAAGTTCGCCGCCCTGCTCGACAAGGCCCTCGCGCTCGGCTTCGACGCGGTCTGCACCGGCCACTACGCCCAGGTGATCGTCCGCGAGGACGGCTCCCGCGAACTGCACCGCGCCTCCGACATGGCCAAGGACCAGTCGTACGTCCTCGGCGTCCTCGACGAGAAGCAGCTCGCGCACGCGCTCTTCCCGCTCGGCGACACGGTCACGACGAAGGACGAGATCCGCGCGGAGGCCGAGCACAGGGGCCTGGCGGTGGCGAAGAAGCCCGACTCGCACGACATCTGCTTCATCGCCGACGGCGACACCCAGGGCTTCCTCGCCAATCGGCTCGGCAAGGCCGAGGGCGACATCGTCGACGAGTCCGGCGCCAAGATCGGCACCCACGAGGGCGCGTACGGCTTCACCATCGGCCAGCGCAAGGGCCTGCGCATCGGCACCCCGGCCGCCGACGGCAAGCCGCGCTACGTCCTCGACATCTCCCCGGTCGACAACACGGTGACGGTCGGCCCGGCCGCCGCCCTGGACGTGACCGGCCTCCGCGCGATCAAGCCCCGCTGGTGCGGCACGGCCCCCGAGGGCCCCGGCACCTACACCGCCCAGCTCCGCGCCCACGGCGGCGAGACCGAGGTGACCGCGGAACTGGTGGACGGCGAGCTCCAGGTCTCCTTCACGGAGCCGGTGCGCGGGGTCGCCCCCGGCCAGGCGATCGTGCTGTACGACGGCACGCGCGTGGTGGGCTCGGCGACGATCGCGACGACCACGCGCGCGACGGCGGGCGTCACGGCGTGAAGTAGTCGGCTAGCACCGGGGCTAGGGCGTTCGGATCCACCATGTGGGTCTGGCCCGCCAGGTTCCGGTACGAGCCGTTCGGCGCCGACTCCGCGACCGCGCGCGTGGCCTCCTGAAGCCACTCGGGGCTCGCGCCGCCCGCGACGGCCAGTACGGGGACGGTGATCGAGGCCAGCCGTTCCCGGGGGATCAGGCCGTCGCCCATCACGGTGTTGTCGTAGGCGAGACTCGGTGCCGCGGCCTCCATGCCCGCCCACGCGGGGGACCGGCGGGCGCCCTGGATCATCCCGTCGGGCATGCCGGTGAGCCGCAGGAACAGCTCGACCGCGTCCCCGCGCCGCTCCTCGGCGAGCGCCGCGGTCAGGTTCTCGGTGTACTCGGCGCGCTCCTTGGCCCCGGCCTCGGAGAAGTCGGCGAACGGCGTCTCGTACACGGCGACCCGGCGCACCGGCAGCCCGCTCGCCGCCGCTTCGAGGACCAGCGCCCCGCCCGACGAGATGCCGAACAGACACGCCTCACCGCCCGCCGCCTCGATCAGCGCGGCGAGATCCTCGACCTCACGCTCCACCGCGTACGGGGCCGTGTCACCGCTCTCGCCACGGCCCCGGCGGTCGTAGGTGAGCACCTTGAAGCGGTCCGACAGGGGCACGGCCAGCGGTGCCAGCGTGCCGCCCGTCGACATCGCGCCGCTCACGAGAACGACGGCGGGGCCCTCACCGGTGCTTTCGTAGGCGAGGGGCGTGCCGTCGCGGGAAAGAGTCTTCTTGTCCATGCCTGTGGAGACTCCCACGGGCCGTGGAACTAATCGGTGACGCGGGGACCTAATCGGTGACTTCGACCTCGTAGAAGCAGAGGTGGTCCTTGATCTGGGCGACGTCCGGCTTGGGGTCGGGGTACGACCACACCAGGTCGGCCGCGTCAGGGAGCGACCAGTAGGACGCGGTTCCCTTGAAGGGGCAGTAGGTGTGGGTCTCGGAGGGGGTCAGGAGGTCCAGGCGTACGTCCTCGGCGGGGAGGTAGTAGCGGACGGGACAGCCCGTCTCCCTGAGGACCAGCGGGCGTTCGCTCTCCGCCAGGATCTGGTCGCCGTGCACCACGCGCACGTGCCGGTCGCCTTGCTCGATGGTGATCGTGTGTCCTTCGGCCATACCGGAAGAGCGCTCGCGGACCCCGGGTTCTTCCCGCGTACGGTGAGCCCATGAATATCTGCGTCTTCCTCTCCGCCGCCGACCTCGACGACCGCTACACGCGCCCCGCGCGGGAGTTCGCGGAACTCCTCGGCAAGGGCGGGCACACGCTGGTGTGGGGAGGCTCGGACGTCGGCCTGATGAAGGTCGTCGCGGACGGCGTGCACGAGGCGGGCGGCCGGCTGGTCGGTGTCTCCGTGGAGTTCCTCGCCGCCAAGGTCCGTCCCGGCGTGGACGAGATGGTGATCGCCAAGGACCTCGCCGAGCGCAAGCGGCTGCTCGTGGAGAAGGCCGACGCCGTGGTGATCATGGTGGGCGGTACCGGGACGCTCGACGAGGCCACCGAGATCCTGGAGCTGAAGAAGCACGGCCACACGGACAAGCCGGTGGTGCTGCTCAACACCGCGGGCTTCTACGACGGTCTGAAGGAGCAGTTCCGGCGGATGGAGGACGAGGGCTTCCTGCCCGTCCCCCTGACCGACCTGGTGTTCTTCGCGGAGGAGCCGGTGGGGGCGCTGGCCTACATCGAGGAGAGCCAGGGCGTCGAGTGAGCGTCGGCTGATGCGACGATGACGGGCATGGCTACTCATGTGATCACCGGGGCGGGCTCCGGCATCGGCGCGGCCGTCGCCCGTCGCCTCCACGCGCGCGGGGACGAACTCGTGCTCCACGCGCGCGACGCGGCCCGCGCGAAGGATCTGGCGGCGGAGTTCCCCGGCGCGAGGACGCTCGTCGGCGACCTGGCGGACCCGGACAAGCTGTCCTGGGCCTTCTCCCACCAGTCGCTTCCCGACCGGGTCGACTCGCTGCTGCACATCGCGGGCGTGGTCGACCTGGGCCCGGTGGGCGACCTGACCCCCAAGTCCTGGCGCCACCAGCTCAACGTCAACCTGATCTCCCCGGCCGAGCTGACCCGGCACTTCCTGCCCCAACTCCGGGTCGCGCAGGGCCACGTGGTGTTCGTGAACTCCGGCGCCGGACTGAACGCCCACGCCGACTGGTCCGCGTACGCCGCCTCCAAGCACGGCCTCAAGGCCCTGGCCGACTCCCTGCGCCACGAGGAGCACGCCAACGGCGTCCGCGTCACCTCGGTCTACCCCGGCCGCACCGCCAGCCCGATGCAGGCGAAGGTCCACCAGCAGGAGGGCAAGGAGTACGACGCCTCGAAGTGGATCGACCCCGAGTCGGTGGCGACGGCCATCCTGACCGCCCTCGACCTGCCCAGGGACGCGGAGATCAACGACCTGACGGTCCGGCCGGGGCGCTGACCCCGGCCGGGTGTTCCGTAGGCTTCCGGGGTGAGTGAAAACAGCCAGTTCACCTTCGCCTCCGCCACCGGCATCGGCTCCCTCCCCGGCGGCGACGCCAGGGAGGCCGCCAGGACGGCCACCGGCTCCTTCGAGGACTTCCCGTTCCTGCCCGAGCTGCCCGCGCGCGGACCCGGCGCGGACATGATCGGGCGGACCGCCGGGATGCTCGTCGAGGTGTTCGCGCGCGTGGAACCCAGCGGATGGCGGATCGGCGACCGGCCGGGCCGGGACACCAAGCGGGCCAGGTCATGGCTCGGCGAAGACCTCGACGCGCTGGAGGAGTTCACCCAGGGGTACGAGGGTCAGCTGAAGGTGCAGGCCGTCGGCCCCTGGACGCTGGCCGCCGCGCTGGAGCTCAGGAACGGCGAGTCGGCGCTCTCCGACCCCGGCGCCTGCCGCGACCTCGCCGCATCCCTCGCCGAGGGACTGCGCGAGCATCTCGCGGAGGTGCGGCGCCGCGTACCCGGCGCCCAGCTCGTCCTCCAGCTCGACGAGCCCTCCCTCATCGCCGTGCTCCGCGGACAGGTGAAGACCGCCAGCGGCTACCGCACCCACCGCGCCGCCGACCGGCAGGTCGTCGAGGCGGCCCTCCGCGACGTCGTCGGGGTTCACGGCGGCGGCCCCGTCCTGGTCCACTCGTGCGCACCGGACGTCCCGTTCGCCCTCCTGCGCCGGGCGGGCGCGACGGCGATCTCCTTCGACTTCGGCCTTCTCACCGAGCGTGACGACGACGCGATCGGCGAGGCGGTGGAAGGCGGCACCCGGCTCTTCGCCGGTGTCGTGGCGGGCACGGACGGCCCATTGTCAGACCCTGCCGGTAGCGTCATGGGTGTCAGGACGTTGTGGCGCAGGCTGGGGCTGCATCCGGGGCTGCTCGCGGAGGCGGTCACGGTCACTCCGGCGTGCGGACTCGCGGGGGCCTCCCCGAGTTACGCGCGCAAGGCTCTCGCCCACTGCGTCCAGGCGGCGAGATCCCTCGCGGACAACCCAGAGTAACGGGAGGACAACACGGTGGCCGGCGACAAGCAAGCGGAGACGACGGTGCCCGCCGAGGCACGGGAGCAGCACGCGAAGCTCGCTGAGCAGATCGAGGAGCACCGCTTCCGGTACTACGTGAACGACGCTCCGGTCATCAGCGACGCGGACTTCGACAAGCTCCTGCGGTCCCTGGAGGCGCTGGAGGAGGAGTACGGCGAGCTGCGGACGCCGGACTCGCCGACCCAGAAGGTCGCGGGTGCGTACGAGACGGAGTTCACCTCCGTCGAGCACCGCTCCCGCATGCTCTCCCTCGACAACGCCTTCAGCGACGAGGAGTTGGCGGCCTGGGCCGAGCGCGTCGCCAAGGACGTCGGCACCTCCGACTACCACCTCCTGTGCGAGCTCAAGGTCGACGGCCTCGCGGTCAACCTGACGTACGAGCAGGGCCGCCTCGTCCGCGCGGCGACCCGCGGCGACGGCCGCACCGGCGAGGACATCACGCCCAACGTCCGCACCATCGCGGAGATCCCGGACCGCCTCACCGGCGACAAGGTCCCCGACCTCGTGGAGATCCGCGGCGAGGTCTACTTCCCGATGGAGAAGTTCGAGGAGCTCAACGCCCGCCTGGTCGAGGCCGGCGACAAGCCCTTTGCCAACCCGCGCAACGCGGCGGCGGGTTCGCTGCGCCAGAAGGACCCGCGCGTCACCGCCACCCGCCCCCTCCACATGGTCGTGCACGGCATCGGCGCCCTGGAGGGCTTCGACGGCATGACCCGCCTCTCCCAGGCCT
Organism: Streptomyces sp. NPDC046909; assembly: GCF_040644695.1. Lineage (NCBI taxonomy): Bacteria > Bacillati > Actinomycetota > Actinomycetes > Kitasatosporales > Streptomycetaceae > Streptomyces > Streptomyces sp. NPDC046909. The sequence continues at coordinate 67,079 of NZ_JBEYXC010000032.1, forward strand.
ACGACCTCCTCAAGACCTGGGGGCTGCCCACCGCCCAGCACAACAAGGTGGTCGACGGACTCGACGGGGTACGGGAGTTCATCGCGTACTTCGGGGAGAACCGGCACTCGGTGGAGCATGAGATCGACGGGGCGGTGGTGAAGCTCGACGAGATCCCCCTCCAGGGCCGCCTCGGCTCCACCTCCCGCGCCCCGCGCTGGGCGATCGCATACAAATACGCGCCCGAAGAGGTCAACACCAAGCTCATCAACATCCGCGTCGGCGTGGGCCGTACGGGTCGCGTCACCCCCTACGCCCAGGTCGAGCCGGTCACCGTCGCGGGCTCCGAGGTCGAGTTCGCGACCCTGCACAACCAGGACGTCGTCAAGGCGAAGGGCGTCCTGATCGGCGACACCGTGGTGCTGCGCAAGGCCGGTGATGTCATCCCCGAGATCCTCGGCCCGGTCGTCGACCTGCGGGACGGCAGCGAGCGCGAGTTCGTGATGCCGGCCGAGTGCCCCGAGTGCGGTACGGCGTTGCGGCCCATGAAGGAGGGAGACGTCGATCTGCGCTGCCCCAACGCGCAGACCTGCCCGGCCCAGTTGCGCGAGCGCCTCTTCTACCTCGCGGGCCGCAAGTCGCTGGACATCGAGCACTTCGGGTACGTCGCCGCCGCGGCCCTGACCAAGCCGCTGGAGCCGGCCGAGCCGCCGCTGGTCGACGAGGGCGACCTGTTCGACCTCACCATCGAGCAGTTGCTGCCGATCAAGGCGTACGTCCTCGACCAGGACAGCGGCCTGCCCAAGCGGGACCCGAAGACCGGCGAGGAGAAGATCGCCACGGTCTTCGCCAACCAGCAGGGCGAACCGAAGAAGAACGCGGTCTCCATGCTGGAGAACATCGCGGCGGCCAAGGAGCGTCCGCTCGCCCGGGTCCTCACCGGCCTGTCGATCCGGCATGTCGGGCCCGTCGCGGCCGAGGCGCTGGCCCGTGAGTTCCGCTCGATCGAGCGCATCGAGCAGGCGACGGAGGAGGAGCTCGCGGGCACCGACGGGGTCGGCGGGATCATCGCGAAGTCCCTCAAGGAGTGGTTCGCCGAGGAGTGGCACCAGGAGATCCTCCGCAAGTGGCGGGCCGCCGGTGTCCGTATGGAGGAGGAGGGCTCCGGCGAGGACGAGGGCCCCCGCCCCCTCGAAGGCCTCACCGTCGTGGTCACCGGCACCCTGGAGCGCTTCACCCGTGACGGCGCCAAGGAGGCGCTGCAAACTCGGGGCGCGAAAGTGACCGGTTCTGTTTCGAAGAAGACGTCTTTCGTCGTTGTGGGTGACAATCCTGGTTCGAAGTACGACAAGGCGATGCAGCTGAAGGTTCCGGTTCTGAACGAGGACGGGTTCGACGTCCTGCTGGAACAGGGCCCCGACGCGGCCGCCGAAGTCGCACTTCCCATCGAGGAGTAGGACGGAGTAGCGGTTGAAGGCCACCCGATCGGCGCATACCAGATGCATACGGGTGGCCGGGGCGCATTCGGGCAACCGTCGACGACCGCTGCCCGTGGAAGCCTTCTGCGGCCTACTGTTGAGATGTGCGCCTGCCGTGCCCAGCTGCGGTCGGGGCATCCCCTTTGTTCTCCGAGGGCCCTTCGAGAACAAGGGGGAAGGTTTTCCAACGCGGCGCCGTAGAGGGTTTGTCGGGCAACAGGCCGCGTGGCGTGGGCACCGCCGGCTGTGAGAGGGACGGGAATGGAACCGACCGGGAGCGCCGCCCCTGACTCACGGCTGCGCCGGCTCACCGGCGCCCTGCGGGGGAGCCGCCGGCCGCCCCGGCCCACCGGTCCGGGCGACGAGGGGCGCGCCCCGGGACCGTACTCCGCGCCGGCCGACCGCACCGCCGTACAGCTCACCGCGACGCACCCGCAGGCACTGCCGGGCTCCGGGCCCGAACGGCATCTGTCCTGGCCCGCGTTGCCCACCGCGGTGGTCGCGGCGGCCGGGTTCGTGCTCGGCGCCGGGTTCTACCGGGCGTTCACCGGCGGCCACGCGCTCTTCCCGTCCGGCACCGTCGGCTGGTCCCTCGCCGTGCTGACCGGCGTCATCGTCGGCCACCTGGTCGCGCTCGGCCGCGCCCGCTGGTGGGGCGGCACCGGCTCCGGCGCCGCCCTCACCCTCGCCGTGCTGATGCTGTACGGCTGGGTGCCGGCCGGCATGGTCAGCCTCACCGTCGTCGTCCTGGTCGGCATAGCCAGGCGTCACCGCTGGCGGCAGGGCGTCCTGCACGGCGCGGTGGACATCCTCGGCATCGGCGCCGGCGCCCTGGTGCTCGCCGCGTTCGGCCGCATCCCCTCCGTCGAGGCCCCCTGGAACCCCGACACCTGGACCGTCTACACCGCCCCCGAGGTACTCCTCGTCGCGGCCGCCTACCTCGCGGTCACCCGCACGCTCCTCTGGTATCTGCACGCCCCGCGCACCGGCGGCCTGCCCACCGTCGCCCGCACCGCCCTCCTCAGACAGGGCCTGGTCGCGGTCGCGCTGCTCGGCATCGCCCCGCTGGTCTGTGTCGTCGCGGTCGCCAAGCCGGTGCTGCTGCCCCTGTTCTCCATCCCGCTCATCGCCCTCGACTCCACCCTGTGGATAGCCCGGGCCCGGGCGGAGGAGCAGCTGCGCGATCCGCTGACCGGGCTGCCCAACCGCCAGTGGCTCCTCGAACGCATATGGACCGCCCTGGACGACGCCGAGCGCATCGGCGCCCGGTCCGCCCTGATGCTCATCGACCTCGACCGCTTCCGGTCGGTCAACGACACCCTGGGCCACCTGGCCGGCGACCGGCTGCTCCTCCAGATAGCCGACCGGCTGCAACGAGCCCTGCCGCGCGGAGCGGAGGCCGCACGGCTCGGCGGTGACGAGTTCGCCGTCTTACTGCCGGTCGCCGACTCCACGACCTCCGCGACCCGCGTCGCCCGCAACCTCGTCGCGGCCCTCAGCTCCCCGCTCGACCTCGACGGGCTCACCCTCGTCCTGGAGGCCAGCGCGGGAGTCGCCGTCTTCCCCGACCACGCGCTCGACGCGGAGGGGCTGCTGCGGCGGGCGGACGTGGCGATGTACCAGGCGAAGCGGGACCGTACGGGGGTGGAGGTGTACGAGTCCAAGCGGGACTCCAACACCCCGGACCGCCTCGGCCTGCTCGGTGACCTGCGGCGCGCGCTCGATGCGCACGAGGTCGAGCTGCACTACCAGCCCAAGGTCCGCTTCGACGGACAGGTGGCGGGCCTGGAGGCCCTGGTCCGCTGGGTGCATCCCGAGCGCGGGAAGGTGCCGCCGGACGAGTTCATCGCCATCGCCGAGTCCTCCGGGCTGATGCCGCACCTCACGGAGTACGTCCTCGACACCGCCCTCGGCCAGGTCGCCATCTGGCGCGCCCAGGGCCTGCACGTCCCGGTCGCGGTCAACGTCTCCCCGCGCGACGTCCACACCCCCGGCTTCGCCGGCTCGGTCGCCGCGCGACTGGCCCGGCACGGCGTCCCCGCGGGCTCGCTCCAGCTGGAGATAACGGAACACGTGCTCCTGGAGGACCCGCAGCGCGCCGCGGACACCCTCGCCGGGCTGACAGGGCACGGCGTGAAGATGTCCCTCGACGACTTCGGCACGGGCTACTCCTCCCTCGTCCACCTCCGCCGCCTCCCCGTCAGCGAACTGAAGATCGACCGCTCGTTCGTGGCGAGGCTGGCCGTGGACACCGAGGACGCGGAGATCGTGCGGTGCACGGTGGACCTCGCCCATTCCCTGGGCCTGCTGGTCGTCGCGGAGGGCGTGGAGGACGACGAGACCTGGGAGCGGCTGCGGGATCTGGGCTGTGACGCGGTACAGGGTTGGCTGGTCGCCGCTGCGATGCCGGCCGAGGAGACGACGGCGTGGCTGCGGGCAAGGGGTTCCAGGGGCTGGCAGCGCCCGCGCGCAGCGCTGCCGGCGGCCGCGGCCGACGAGTAGGGCTTTTCCTCGCCCCCGCCGCCCCTACCCGTCCCATCACTGGGGGCTGCCGCCCCCAGACCCCCGCTTCGGCCCTGAAGGGGCCTCGTCCTCAAACGCCGGACGGGCTGAAAAACCCAGCCCCTCCGGCGTTTG
>NZ_JBEYXC010000033.1:0-63381 GCF_040644695.1 Streptomyces sp. NPDC046909
TCTTCGCCTACGTCTGCCCGCCCCTGACCACCGCCCGCCAGCCCTTCCAGGCCTCGGCCACGGAAGGGATCCGGCTTCTCGTGCACGCCATCGAGAAACCCGACACCGACCCGCCGCCCGCGGTCGAACCACCCGCCGAACTCATCATCCGCGGCTCAACCGCACCCCCACCGACCCTTCGAACCTGACACGACCTCGTACAACCTGATCCGTCGTCCCGGGCGCCCCCTCCCGCCCGAGACACGAGACCCGCCGCATGCCTGTCCCGCAGCGAACCCATCGTTCACAAGCCGTGCTGCACAACCGCCCGGTCGATCTCGGACAGCACGCCCCTTGAACTCCGCCGTCCTCTTGCCGTACTCGGCCCCAGGGACGGCGGGTACCGAAAGACACCTTCCCCTTCCCTGCTCCGGGAGCCGCACATGTCCCCTGCCCAGCCAGGCGCCAGATCCGGCGCCGCGCCACGCCTCCGCCCAGTCACACCCCTGTTGCTGCTGCTCGCGCTCATCATCGCGGCGGCCACCCTGGTCCTGCCCGCCGCCGGCCGGGCGGACGCCATCTCCCGCCCTTCTCAGACCATGTACACCCCGCCGTCGGGCGCGCCCGCCCCCGGTTCGCTCTACCCGCGGGCGATACAGCTGCAGCACAGCGGCTCGTCCAACGGCACCATCCTGGCCACCTTCGAGCAGTACACCTCCGGCACGCCCGTGTTCCCGATCTACCGGAGCACCGACAACGGCAACTCCTGGACGAAGCTCTCCGATGTCGCAGACACCCAGAACGGCTGGGGCATGCGCTGGGAGCCGCAACTGTTCGAACTGCCCACCGCCATCGGCAACTTCCCCGCCGGAACACTCCTGATCGCGGGCGACTCCGTGCCCGGCAACCGGTCCGCCACCAAGATCGACATGTACGCCAGCACGGACCACGGCGTCACCTGGAGTTTCGTCACCAACATCGCCACCGGCGGCCAGGCCACCGCCAGTAACGGCTTCACCCCCGTGTGGGAGCCGTTCTTCCTCGTCAACGGCAACCGCCTCATCGTCTACTACTCCGACCAGCGCGACCCGAACCACGGCCAGAAGCTGGTGCACCAGGTCAGCACGGACGGCGTCAACTGGGGTCCCGTCGTGGACGACGTGGCGAACCCCAACTACAGCGACCGCCCCGGCATGGCGACGATCGCGCAGCTGCCCAACGGCAACTACGTGATGACCTACGAGTACGGCGGCGCGCCGGAAGGCAACTTCGCGGTCTACTACAAGATCTCCGCCGACCCGGAGGCGTTCGGCAGCGTCACCGGCATTCCGTTGAGAACGACCGACGGCACTGTCCCCTGCTGCAATCCGTTCGTCACCTGGCTGCCCACCGGTGGCTCCAACGGCACGCTCGTGGTCAGCGCCCAGAACAGCACCGATCTGTTCCTCAACACCCAGAACGGCGCAGCGGGCGCCTGGACCCGGATCCAGTCGACCGTCGCGGGCGGGTACAGCCGCGGGCTGCACCCCCTCCCCGACGGGCACAGTCTGCTGGTGCTCAGCGGCGGCTACAACGGCTCCAGCCTCAACCCCGTCACCTACGGCACGATTGATCTGGGCGGCGGTATTTCCGACGGTGCCACCTACACCCTGTCCAACGCGAACAGTGATCTGATGCTCGCCATCGCGGGCGGTTCCACCGTCAACGGCACGTCCGCGACCCAGCAGAGCGCCGACAGCGCCACCGACCAGCAGTGGCGGTTCGTGCAGCAGCCCTCCGGCTTCTTCAAGATCTTCAACGTGGCCAGCGGCAAGGTCCTCGGCGTGGAGAACCAGTCCACCGCCAACGGCGCCAGGATCCTCCAGTGGGACGACAACGGCACCCTCGACCACGAATGGGCTGTAGCCCCCCATCCCTCCGGCGGCTACAGCCTCACCAATCGCGTCACCGGCAAGTACCTGGAGATCCCCAGCGCCTCCACCGCCACCGGCACCGCCGCCGGCCAGTGGAGCGGCACCAACTGCGCCTGCCAGCGCTGGAACTTCACCCAGACCGCCCTGCCCCCGCTGGGCACCGGTCAGTATGTCTTGGTCAACAAGAACAGCGGCAGGTACCTCGACATCCCCGGCGCATCCACCGCCGCTGGTACAGCGGCCCAGCAGTGGCACAACTCGGCCTGCTCCTGCCAGCTGTTCACCTTCCAGTCCGCCGGCAACGGCGCCTGGACCATCAGGAACGCCAACAGCAACCTCAACCTGGACATCCAGGGCGCGTCCACCTCGGCGGGCACTGTCGTGGTCCAGAACACCCCCTCCACCGCCGACTCCCAGAAGTGGACACTCGTCGACGCGGGCGACGGCTACTTCAAGGTCCGCAACGTGAACAGCACCCTCGTCGCCGGCGTCGCCCAGTCCTCCATCACTGACGGAGCGGCCGTCGTCCAGTGGAACAGCCTCAGCGTCGACGACCAGCTCTGGAAGATCATCCGCATCAACTGACAGCGAGGAAGCCGACCAATCGACCCTGACCACCAAGCCGGTCCCGCCGACCAGAAGTCGACGGGACCGGCGTCACGAACAACCGGCTCCGGGACTGCACAACCAACGATCCGTGGGGTGCTACCGCGCTGCCGTGGTCCAGCGAAGTGCGAGGCCCTCGGCATCCGTTCACGCGCACGGCCTGACGGCCTGGTGGACCGAGGTGAAGCAGTCGATCAGGTAGCGGGCCGCACCGCTCAGGACCTGGAGGCGGAACCGCGCCTCCCCAGCGTCCGAGGTGCCCGGATACGGGCCATTGGTATGCGTGATCTGCCGCAGTCCGTGAACGAAGGAGCCTCCGTCGTTGTCGGGCAGGAAGCTCTGGTCGGCGAAGTACCTCGAGCATCGCCCTCAGCTGGCCGTTCGCCGCTTCGAAACGCTGCTCCACCAGGTTGTCCACGGCCTGGAGTCCACCTTGTGGCACTGCGGTTCGCGGCCGTAGCGGGCCATTGACGATGGCGCTTACGTTGTCGCCGAGTGGCCGCCCGTCCAACACCTCTCCGACAGCTCACCCACCGTGTCGACAAACCCTTTCGCCGCGTACGACATCGTCCTGATCATCCTCGCCGCCACCTCCGCCGGGGACTCCCTCGCCCTCGGCCTGCTGTGGGCAAGGCTCCCGCTCGTCCGCCGCGGCTCCTGGCTGCGCTGACCGCGCGAGGATCAGCCTCCTAGACTTTTCCACAGGGTTTTCCACAGGCTCTGGATCGCAGGCCAGCTGCTATGGCGGGGCATCGCCGACGCTCGACGTGGCGTGCGGGCCCAAGCGCCACGCCCGACCTCTGCTCGCCCGGCCGAACGCCTGGCTCGCTCCTCGACGTCCATAAGTGAAATCAGAGTCGGGCGACTCGTACTCCTCGGGGCGTCAACGCCACTTGGGCTCCACTCGACGCTTTGGCGCGCGTCAATGAACGACATGAGCGTTGTCCGCGCGCTCTGCGGACACAACAATCCGCCCCAGTTGATGTCACCGCCAGTCGGATCGAGCAGGACATCTGCGCCGTGATGGGCCGCCGACCACAATCGGATGCCGTCCGGCGCCGCCGCACGAGGCTGGGTCTGACCGCGCCGCCGCCCGGATTCTTCCGTCAGAACGCTCCGCCGTTGGCGTAGATGGTCTGGCCGCTGATCCATCGGCTGTCGTCGCCAGCCAGGAACGCCACGATGTCGGCGATGTCAGCGGGCTCGGCCATCCGGCCCAGCGGTGGAATCTGAGCCGCCACGTCCTGTACCCCAGGGGTGAATCGGGCCGCGGCCATCGCTTCGGTGTTCACCGGACCGGGCGCGACGCTGTTCACCGTGATCCCACGTGGGCCGAGTTCCTTGGCCAGTACCCGGACGAAATGATCGACCGCCGCCCTGGTGGCGCCGTAGACACCGGTGTCCGACGGACTCACGGCGGTCACGATGCTGGACATCACCACGATCCGGCCGCTGTCACGCAACCGCCGGGCGGCTTCCCTGAGCGCTGTGAAGGTGGCTCTGGTGTTGGTGTCGAAGAGGAGATTGTAGTCGTCGTCGGGGGTGTCGACGAAGGCGGAGAAACGGGTGATGCCGACGTTGTTGACCAGCATGTCCAGCCCACCGAAGTGCTCGTCGGCGGCGTCGAACAGACCGCGGAGCGAGGCGGGCTCCGTGACGTCGGCGTGCACCGCCACCGCCTTCCCCCCGAGATCCTGGATCCTGGCCGTCACGTCCTCGGCGGCTTCGCGGTCGGAGCGGTAGTTGACGACAACGCTCATGCCCGTGGCCCCGAGCCGCTCGGCGACAGCCCGGCCGATACCTCGCGAACCACCCGTCACCAGCGCCACTTTGTCCGTCTGCACTGTCAGGTCCTGACCTTTCTCGTACGGCATCACGTGAGTTGAGCATGGCGTCGGCCGCGGTCCACTCCGTGGCCTTCTCCATGTGCTCGGCAGCAATCGGCATCCAGTAGGTGCAGGGGGCAGCCCTGCCTCGGCGAGCCGCCCGAGGTCATCGGTGACGTTCGCGGCGGCGGGAGCATCGCCGCCGAGCGGTCGTCCCGGCAGCGGTTCCAGGGCAGCCACCCCCGACGGGACGAGAAACTGCGCCGTCTCGATCGTCAGACGCTCGTCGCCCGCAGTGCTGTCGGCCGCCTCCGCCAGGCGGTGTCGTACGTCGGTGTCGCCGCCGAGACCGCTGTCGGAGACGGCGGTACGGGGCTTACGGAAGTTCTGTTCCGTGCTCGGCCGCGATTGTCCCGGTGATGTCCCACAGTTTGGCCGTGTGGGTGGTGTCCATGGCGAGCTTCTCGGGCGAGAAGCTCGTCGCGTTGCGCAGCACGGTGCCGTTGACGTCTTGTGCCGAAGCGGCGGTGAGCACGCGCACGGCGTTGCGCGCGGACCGCTCCGGCGGCATTCCGAACCTCACGGCCAGGCGGTTGACGGGATGCATGTTCTTGTCTCCCATCACCTTGGTCTTGGTCGGCCCCACGCAGAACAACGTCAGCGTGACCGGCCGGTCCGCCCAGCGCCGGGCCGCTTCCTGCACATGGAAGTAATTCAGTTGGTGGTTGGGCAGCATTGATTTGAAGAACCCCCACGTACGCCGCTCGAACTGGAGATCGTCCAAGTCCGGCATGAACAGCTTCGACGCGATCCCCCGGACACTCCCCGAACCATGAAGGATGCGCCCGTCGCCCGAGGCCGCGAGTTCGTCGACCAGCAGGCGGTTGATGACGGCCCGCGCGAGGTATCCGATCGCGAAGTGGGACTCCAGCCCGTCGGCCGTGGTCTTCCTGGTCCTGGACACCGACAGGGCCGTGTGCATCACACCGTGCAGTTCCGGGCGCCACCGCTTCACTCCTGCCGCCGCCTCGGTGGCGCCCGCCACCGTGGAGAGGTCACCGGCCAGGAAGTCGGCGGAAGCGGCCCCAGCCGCTTTGATCTCGGTGGCGGCCGCTTCACCAGCTGCGCGACCCCGGCCCACGATCAGGACGTCGGCTCCTCGGCGGCCGATCTCGAGGGCGGTGGCGTGGCCGAGGCCAGTCGAGCCCCCGAAGAAGACGAAGTTGGTTCCGCGCAAATCGCGTTCGACGGTCATTGAAATCTCCAAAACGGTCGGTGGAGAAGATACGGAGCAGGTGAATGCGAGGTGGTCACGCCTCAGCCAAGTGCTCGGCGAAGAACTCCTCGATCCGGTGCCAGGCATCGGCGGCTGATTCGGGTTCAGGTCCGATGCCTGCGATCCGGGTAAGGGGCCGCATCCAACGCGGGGCGTTCTCGGCGGCGTTGAGGAAGGAGTGCCCGGCAGCGGGGTACTCCTTGACGTCGTGCGGTACGCCCGCCTGCGCCAAGGTGGTCTCCAGTCTGGCCGCAGTCCCTCTGAGCATCCGGTCCCGGCCGCCGAAGCTGGCCACCACAGGACATGAACGGACAAGAGTCCGCTCGGCGTCCTTGGGCAGCAGGCCGTAGTTGACGGAGGCCGCGTCGAACGCGCCACGGCCCGCGAGGACCAGGGCGAAGCTGCCGCCCATACAGAAGCCGATGACACCGACTCGCCCGCTGCAGTCGGGGTGCGCGGCCAGGGTCCGTCGCGCGGCTTCCAGGTCGGCGTAGGCACGACCTCGGCCCGACGCCGCGGCGCGCATCGTCGCCACCAGACAGCGGCGCACGCCGCCGTCGGCGAACAGGTCCGGCATGAGCGTCAGGTAGCCCGCCCCGGCGAGCCGTTCGGTCTGGCGCAGCATGACCTCGTCCGCCCCAAGCGCCTCGTGTACGACGACTACACCGGGCCAGGGACCGACACCATCTGGCCTGGCCAGATAACCGAGCAGGCGGCGTGAACCGCCGAGAGGCGTACCGAGTGCGGTCAGATCGACCGGCGTGGGAGTGGGCATCGAGTTCTCCGAAGGGCGGAGCGAGAGGAAGGTTGGGAAACATTCCCCTTGGACGGTGTCCAAGGGGATTCACTAGTATCATTGGACGGTGTCCAAGACGTCAAGTTCGACCGAATCCCGCGGCCCCGCCCTTCGCGCCCATGTCGGCCTCACCAAGGCGCAGATCATCGCCGCCGCGATGGATCTACTGGATGAGGACGGCCTCGACAAGTTGTCCCTGCGGGCCGTGGCCGGCCGACTCGGAGTACGCGTCAACGCCGTGGCCTGGCATGTGAAGGACAAGAGCAGTCTGATCAGCGCAGTGACCGACGCGATGATGGCCCACTGCGTACCGTCCCCACTGCCCGAAGATCCGGAGGAACGGGTCCGCGCCCTGCTCACGGCACTGCGCACCACGCTGCGCTCCCACCGGGACGGCGCACGTCTGGCGCGCGAGGGCTTCTCCCTGGACCAGCCCCACCAACTGGCGTTCGCCGAGGCGTTCAACACGGCTCTGCACGCCACAGGCCGCACGCCGCAGGCAGCCGCCTGGACAGCGTGGACTCTGGTCTACTTCACCATCGGCCTGGTGAGGGAGGAACAGACTCCACCGCACCGCACCCTCTGCGCCCAGGCCGCTGCGGCCGACCCTGCGGACTTCCCCTCCCTCGCGGCGACCATCAAGCACCTGACGGCGGAAAGCTTCGACGACCGCTTCGCGTTCGGCGTCGATCTGATCCTCACCGGGCACTCGGCCGCGCCGGCAACAGCAGACTGACCCATGCTCACGCGAGCGCCGGCCGAACTCGCACCCCGATCTCCGATCCTGGTTGCGGCGGCGAGCCTGTCGGTCGCTCTGCAGGCCCCTCAGAGACCTTGAGACGAGCGAAAAGCCCGACGCCTCCGCGCCGGCTGGCCGGTGCGGATGCGTCGGGCATGAACTCCCCTGCGTCAGTGCTGGCCGGGGCGGTCGCGGCCGACCGTCAGCTGTGCCGGGCGGTAGGTGACGTAGGCCGCCCCGTCCAGACCGAGTGCGGTCGCGGACCGCTGGAGTGCGGCCGGGGTCGCCGCGTCGTCCCAGTGGCCGGTGCTGACCCGGTGTTCGAGTGCGTGCAGGGCGGCCACGGTCTCGGCGGTGGTGAACGTGCAGTGCCCCTGCCGCTCGACGAACGCCTGCCGTAGCAACGCACCGTCTCCGGAGGCGCGTACGCGGGAAGCGAAGCGGCTCTCCTGCTCCACGGGAACCAGGTTGTCGGCCGTGGTGTGGATGTCTAGCAGGGGCACTTCGAGCCCCTGGCCCGCGGTGAAAGTTCGCTGTGCGGTACGGACGGCTGCCGGATCGGCAGTGATGCCGGCTCCCGCGGTCAGGGTGCTCAGGTCGGTGCGCAGGTCGAGGCCGGCGGCCCGGTAGAGGGCACGGACCTGCGGCGCGTGGACGGAACCTGCCAGCAGTCGGGCGTAGTCCACGCCCTTGTTCCAGGAGTTGTTGCCGCCCGCGGACTGCTCCATGGCAAACCTGCCCCCCTCGACGAACGACAGGATGCCCTGGGCGAACCACGCATACTGCTGCTCCTGCTGGCCCGCCCAGTCGGTCGCCGGGGGCTGCTCCTGTCCGGGCGCCCAGGCGGGCAGGTTGAGGAAGGCCGCGGCCAGTGCGATCCGGGCGCGGCCCTGCGGGGTCGCCTGGGCGGCGGTGACGGCGTCGGTGAGCTTCTTGGCGGTGGCAGCCGCGTCGGCGGCGGAGTCGAAGCGGACCAGCTTGACCTCCTCGCCCGGCAGCAGCAGCCGGGCGAGGGTGTACTCGGCGTCCAACTGGTAGTTGTCCAGGTCGACGCCGCCCGCGACCAGGCCGCACTGACCGAGCGCGCCGTCGATGCGTCCGCCGCCATCCCGGGCCAGCTGCGCATTGACGAGTCCGCCCATCGAGTTACCCATGGCCAAAGTTCGCTGCGGGGTGCCTATCTTCGCGATGACGGCGTCGAGCGTGGCGAACTGGTCGCGTTCCGCACTGTTGAGAGCCCACATCGGGCCATTGGGGTCGTACGACGACCCGGCCAGCGCATACCCCTGGCTCAACAATTCGGTGCGCACGGCGTCGGTGGGAGCGTTCCGGGCGACAAGGGGGCCGAAGCCGTGGCTGAACAGCAGCAGGGTGCCGTTCCACTGTTCGGGGACGTCCGCGACCCAGGTGGCGCCGTCGGCGAGGGTGCCGGTGAGATGACCAGCGACGTGTGCGTCCGCTTGTGCGTCCGCCGAGGGAAGCGGGGCCACGAGGGCCGTGGACGCCACCACAGCCGTGGAGGCCAGGGCGATACGGATGCGGCGGGTGCGGGGACGGGCGCTGGCATTCATGGGGGGCTCCCTGAGGGCGGCCGCAGAGCGGGCACACGGGCAGATACTCAGTGCACTGAACGAAGACGCAAGGAATCTAGGGCTATTTTCTTGCGTGCGTCAATATTGTGCACAACGTCATTGAGGGCGTCAGTGCCGAGTCCGCGTCCAGCATGAGGGCAGGCTCTCTGACCTCGGTGAATCCGGTACAGGGGAAGGTTTCCTCCCCCTCACAACCAGCCGATCCGGTGCCATGCTGGCAGCCATACCCCGCAATTCCCTTTCGAGGAGCAACCCCCTCATGCCTTCCCCCTCCCGCCCCACGGTCGCCGTCGCCTTCCACTCCGGATACGGCCACACCGCCGTCATCGCCGAGGCCGTCGCCCGCGGAGCCACGGAAGCCGGCGCCGACGTGATCTCCATACCCGTGGACACCATCACCGACGAACAATGGGCACAGCTGGACGCCGCCGACGCCATCATCTTCGGCGCCCCCACCTACATGGGCACCGCCTCCGCCGCCTTCCACACCTTCGCCGAGGCCAGCAGCAAGCGCTGGTTCACCCAGAGCTGGGTGAACAAGATCGCCGCCGGGTTCACCAACTCCGGCGCCAAGAACGGCGACAAGTCCTCCACCCTGGGCTACTTCTTCACCATGGCCGCCCAGCACGGCATGCACTGGATCAGCCTCGGCGTCCAGCCCGGCTGGGCCTCCACCCAGGGCAGCGAAGACGACATCAACCGCCTCGGCTACTTCGTCGGCGCCGGCGCCCAGACCCCCACCGACGCCGGCCCCGAAGCAGTCCACAAGTCCGACATCGCCACCGCCGAAGGCCTCGGCGCCCGCGTCGCCCAACAAACCGCATACTTCCGCGCAGGCCGCACCGCCCTCGCTGCCTAAGTCTCACAAATGGTTCGATCACCCGATCGGGTCGCTTTGATGGCCGTACTCCACGCCAGGGACGAGAGTCGGACATGAGCCAGCACTCACCGGCCGTCGGCCTGCGGCTCGGGCCAGAGCCCGCGAGTGAACGAATCGACACACACGCACATACGGGCGCTTGCGCGCCGACCCAGAAAAAGAGGTTGTGACGATGGACAGCAACGCGACTCTTCCCAGCGTGGGACAGACCTGGCTGGCGGACCTCGGCCCGGACACGCCGCTCGGCCACTTCACCGTCGAGATCACCTTCGAATCGGCGACCCAGGTCAGCTTCGAGGTCACCAGCGGTGCCATCAAGGGCCGCAAGCAGACCATGGAGTACACGACCACCCAGCTCCGCGACGGCCTGTACGTCGTCCGCTGGACCGAGCCCGACGCCGGTGACCACGTCACCCACATCGAGGACTACACCGAGGGCACCTGCATGGCCAGCTCGGTCATCGGAGGCAACTTCGTCCAGCTCCACGGCAAGTGGACCCGCGTCCGCTGAACGCGCGAAGCGCCTCGGGCCCGCCGACTTCGGTCGGCGGGCCCGAACTGTTTACGCGGTGAGTGATGGTCTCGCCGCCAAGACATCAGCGCAGCCGCTGCTCCATAAAGGTGACGACGGTCCGCCACGTCGGGGTCACGGGACGGGCTGGTGCACTGTGCCCGTTCCGGGTGCTCTCGGCATAGGCCCCCGCGCGGGTGTCGTCATCGGTGAGCATGTCCTCCACCGGTCCGTGCCCGGCCTTCGGGAGCGACACGAGCGTGGCGTCGTGACCCGCGGCCACCAGCTTGCGGTACAGCAGACGGCTCTGGTCGTACGGCACGAACGGGTCCGACTCACCATGGAAAATGAGGAACGGCGGAGTGCGCCGCCCCCCGATGTAGGTGAGCGGACTTGCGGCGGTGACCTCGGCGGGACACGCCGCGATGGGGCAGCCGAGGAGACGTGACTCCGGGGAGCGCGCGTCGGAGTGGCAGTCCGTCAGTCCGAACGTCGAGTTGAACTCCTGGCAGTTCCCCAGCATGTGAGCGTCCATCTCCAGGAAGGCCGTCGGCGGGTAGAACGGCACGGCCGCCTGGACGGCGCTCGAAGGGTCACGTGGGCCGATGTCGCCTTCCAGTTCGGGGATGTCGCCGGTGACCGCGGCCATCGCCGTGGTCCAACCGCCCGAGGAGTCACCCATGATGGCGAGGCGACGCGGGTCGAGGTTGTATTTGTGCGCGTTCACGCGCAGCCAGCGGATGGCTCCCTTGATGTCGTACAACTGGGCCGGGAACCGGGCCTGCGAGCTGGAACGGATCGACACCCCGGCGACGGCGAAGCCGTACGGGTTGAGGTGTGCGGCCACCTGGTCGGCACCCCGGCGCCCGCTGTCCGCCATCCATCCCGAGCCGCTGGAGTAGATCACCAGCGGGACCGGCCGTTCGGAGCGCGGGACATAGAGGTCGAGCAAGTGGCCCTCGCTACCTGCCGGTTGGGCCGGGGCATACGCGAGGTCCTTGGTGACGGTCACCCTTGTGCCTGTCGCTTCGGGAGCGGGGGTGGCGGGGGCGACCGCCGCAGCCGTGAGCAGAGCCACGGCCGCGGCGGTCGCCAACACCGCGCGAGGGATGTGCCCTGAGCCGAACCGCAGAGGGCGTAATCGGCTACGGGAAAACATCGCGTCGTCTCCTCTTCGTCAGGGGTTGAGGGAACGCGGGGCGCCCCGTCAGCCGTCCAAGGCGCTCGCGGCGGCGACGGGCGCAGGGGCCGGCACTCCATTTCCGCCGAGTCGCCGGGCGAGCGGCACGAGGGCGATCGCGATCGCTCCCACCAGCCCTGCCAGGGCGAAGGTGGTGAAGCCCCAGCTCTGGTTGCCGCTGTCGGCGAGCGCGCCGATCAGCCATGGGCCGATGACGGCTCCGGTACGCCCGACTCCGGTGACCCAGCCCAGGCCGGCGGCGCGCTCGCTGTCGCGGTAGACGGTGTTGGTGGCGGCGTAGACCATGACCTGCGCGCTGAACAGCCACACACCGGTGACGGCGACGACGACGTAGGTCACGCCGAGCGGCAGGTGAGCCTTCAGAAGCAGAGCGCCGACGGCGGTAAGCACGAACCAGATCGCCGACACCCGCACCGCGCCGAATCTGTCGGCGGTGCGGCCAGCGATCAGTAGGCCCACGATGCCGCCCGCGTTGATCACCATCAGGAAGCTGACCGAGGAGCTCAGGCCGTAGCCCTCGGCACGCATCATCTGCGGGAGCCAGGTGCTGACGCCGTAGACGAGCAGCAGACCACAGAAGGAGGCCAGCCACAGCAACGGCGTCGCCCAGCGGGACCCTGGCCGGAAGAGATCACGTACAGCGGCAAGACGGCCCTGGGCGCCGGCGGCGGGGGCCGCGGCGACGGTGGGCCGGGGGATGCCGTAGCGGTCGGCGACGGCATCGGCCTTGTCGCGCTCACCACGTGCCAGCAATACGCCCGGTGACTCAGGCAACAGCCTGAGCAGCAGCGGAACGGCGATCGCGGCTGGAAGTACGCCCGCCCAGAACACCCAGCGCCAGCCGGCGGCCGGGGCCAGCGTCAGGCCGAGCCCGGTCGCGGCCATGCCCCCGAAGTGGTACGACGTCATGAGCAGAGCGGTGGTGAGGGCGGCCCGGCGCGGCGGCGCGAACTCCATGACCATCGCCAGGCACAGCGGCATGAGTCCGCCCAGGCCGAGTCCGGAGACGAACCGTCCGAAGCCGAACAGGCCGATTCCGCCCGCGAGGGCGCAGACCGCCGAGCCGACAGAGAACAGTGTCACACTGGCGACCAGCATGCGCCGCCGGCCCAGCCAGTCGGTGAGGTTGCCCGCGGTGAGCGCGCCGATGAGCATGCCGAACGTTGTCCAGCTGCCGATCGTGCCCGCGCTGGCCGCAGTCAGGCCGAGTCCCGGGTCGTCGAGCATGTGGGGCATCACGGCGCCGTAGATGTTGACGTCCATGCCGTCGAAGAAGACGGCCAGCCAGCACAGGGCGAGGACCGGGAAAACGCTCCGGAACGTGTGCTGAGGACGGGAGCGGGCGGCCGGTGGGGAGGAGATCATCTGCGTCCTTGGAGATGCGATGAGGCCCTGACATAAGGGCGAGATGTTCGCGTGGTGAAATTCGCTTCACTGCGAGTCCGCATGAGTTTCAGGCTGGGGTGGACGAGTGTCAATGGGGTTGCATCAGGCAGTCAATGGACCCGCGACCCCGCATCGCAGGAACAGAAGCGGTCGGAGAATGGTCGGAGCAGGTCAAAAGGGCTGGGACTCGTAAAGAAAACGCCAAGGGGGGTACAAAACCCTCCCTGCCTTACGTGTCGCCATGATGCAAGACTCCCCACGCGGCCCGCCATCCTCACAGCGCGCGGTCGCCCCGCATGCCCTGCGGTGACGGCGATACCACCTGCCTTCTCGCGGTTGTGCGCGACTGATCTGTCTACGATGCGAAGGCGTTCGTATGTCTGTTGACCTCCCGAAATCCGACGCTTCACCCCCCACCGGATCCGGCGAGTCCTCCCCCGCGCCCAGTCGGCGAACCTTCATCGCCACGACCACAGCGGTCGGCGGTGCCGTCGTTGCCGGCGGTGTGATCGGTGGATCCGTCCTCGCCGGCACGGAGGAAGCATCCGCTGCGGAGGCCCCGCCCTCCACCCGTGTCTCCCTGACGGTGAACGGCACCCGGCAGACGGTGACGGTCGACAACCGCACCTCCCTGCTCGACCTGCTGCGCGAGCACCTCGATCTGACCGGCTCCAAGAAGGGCTGCAACGCAGGGGCCTGCGGCGCGTGCACGGTGCTGGTCGACGGACAGCGGGTCAACTCCTGTCTGACGCTGGCCGTCCGGCTGGAGGGCGCCGAGGTCACCACCATCGAGGGCCTGGCCAAGGGCGACCGACTGCACCCGCTGCAGCAGGCGTTCATCGATGAGGACGCTTTCCAGTGCGGCTACTGCACCCCGGGGCAGATCCTCTCCGGCGTCGGCTGCATCAAGGAGGGCCACACCGGCTCTCCGGAGGAGATCCGGGAGTGGATGAGCGGCAACATCTGCCGCTGCGGCTGCTACGTGAAGATCGTGCACGCCGTCGAGCAGACCGCGGGGAAGTGAGCCATGCATCCTTTCACCTACGCCCGTGCCGCCGACACCCGCGAAGCCCTCAACGCCGGTCGCCGAGGCGGACGTTACATCGCCGGCGGCACCACCCTGGTCGACCTGATGCGGGAGACCGTCGAACACCCCGGCACCCTGGTCGACATCAGCGGTCTGCCGCTGCGCGAGATCAGAGCGACCGAAGGGGGCGGACTGCGCATCGGCGCGCTGGTGACGATGGCCGCGACCGCCGCGGATCCCAAGGTGCGCGCCCTGTATCCCGTCGTCTCGCAGGCCCTGGAACTGAGCGCGTCGGCCCAGCTGCGGAACATGGCCACCATCGGCGGCAACATCATGCAGCGCACCCGCTGCACCTACTTCCGCGACGTGACCGCCGCCTGCAACAAGCGTGAACCCGGCTCCGGTTGTGCGGCCCGAGACGGCTTCAACCGGATGCACGCGATTCTTGGTGCTTCCGAGGCCTGCGTGGCCACGCACCCCTCCGACGTCGCCGTGGCCTTCGCCGCACTGGAGGCGACCGTGCACCTGTTGGGCCCGGACGGACGCGAACGCAACCTGCCGTTCGCCGACTTCCTGTTGCGGCCCGGCAATACCCCCAACCGCGAACAGGCCATCCACCAGGGCGAGTTGATCACCGCAGTCGAGATCCCGGCACTTCCGCGTCCGCTGAAGTCGGGCTATCTGAAGGTGCGCGACCGGCAGTCCTACGAGTTCGCCCTCACCTCGGCGGCCGTCGCGCTACACGTGCGCGGTGGGGTGATCCGCGAGGCCAAGGTCGCCGCAGGAGGCGTGGGCACCGTGCCTTGGAAGCTGCCCGCCGTGGAACGGCACCTGGTCGGCGAACGTCCCTCGGCAGCCCTCTGGGCGGCCGCCGCGGAGAAGGCGGCCGATGGCGCACAGCCCCTGCGGGACAACCGGTTCAAGCCCGAGTTGCTCAAGCGGACCGTCGAGCGTGAGCTGCGTGTCGTGGGAGGTACGAAGTGAGTCCCCAGCCACAGGCCGCCGTCGGTGCGCCGCTGTCCCGGGTGGACGGACGGCTCAAGGTCACCGGCAAGGCACTGTACGCCGCCGAGCACGACGTCGAGGACGCCCTGCACGCGGTCATGGTCGACGCGAGCATCGGTCGCGGGCGCATCACGTCGATCGACACCCGCGACGCCGAAGCCCATCCGGGTGTCCTGCGGGTGATCAGCCATCGCAACGCGCCGAAGCTGCCGTACCGCGACAACGCCGGGTCCAACAACCCGCCCGGCCGCAGGTTGCGGGTCTTCCAGGACGACCGGGTGCTCTTCCACGGCCAGCCGGTCGCGGTCGTGGTGGCGCGCACGCTGGAGGCCGCGCAGCACGGCGCGAGTCTGGTGAAGGTCCGCTACGACGCCGAGCAGCCCTCGACCGACCTGCACGAGGCCGAACCCGGCACGCCGACGGACTACGCGCGCGGCGACGCGGAAGCCGGCCTGCGCTCCTCGGCCGTACGGCTGGATCTGACGTACGAGTTGGCGCGCAACCACCACAACCCGATGGAGCCACACGCCACTATCGCCCGCTGGGACGGCGACAAGGTGACCGTGTGGGACAAGACCCAGTGGGTGATGGGCACGCACGACGAGATCGCGGCCGTGTTCGACCTGCCAGCGGATTCGGTGCGCGTGATCTCGCCGTTCGTCGGTGGCGGGTTCGGCAGCGGCCTGCGCTGCTGGCCGCACACCATCGTCGCCGCCGTGGCCGCACGGGTGACGAAGCGCCCGGTCAAACTGGTGCTCACTCGCAGGCAGATGTACTTCGGAACCGGCTTCCGACCCTCCTACGCGTACCGGCTGCGCCTCGGCAGCGACCGCCGTGGCCGCCTGGTCGCCGCGGACCACCGGATCGACGCGGAGACGTCGTCGTACGAGACCTTCACCGAGGCCGTCATGCCCGCCGGGCAGATGCTCTACAGCATGCCCAACGTCAGTCAGGTCTACCGGACGGTGCCGCTGGACGTGCACACGCCGATCTGGATGCGCGGGCCCGGTTTCGCGTCGGCGTCCTTCGTGATCGAGTCGGCCATGGACGAACTCGCCCACGAACTCGGCGTGGATCCCATCGAGTTGCGGCGACGCAACGAGCCGGCCGAGGACGAGTCGACGAACGAGCCGTTCTCCACGCGGCGGCTCAGCGAGTGCTACACGGTCGGCGCTCGCGAGTTCGGCTGGGACCGCCGCAATCCGAAGCCTCGCTCAACGCGGGACGGGGACTGGCTGATCGGCCTGGGCATGGCAGCCGGGGTCTACGACCCAGGTCGGTTTCCCGCGCAGGCCCGGGCCCGACTGGACGCCGATGGCACCGCGGTGGTCGAGGCGGCCACCAGCGACATGGGACCGGGCACCTACACCTCCCAGACCCAAGTTGCCGCGGATGCCTTGGGGTTGACGATGCGTACGGTCACCTTCCGGCTCGGCGACTCCCTGTACCCGCCGACCTCGCCGCACGGCGGCTCGGCGACCATGGCCAGCGTCGGCTCGGCCGTCGTCGACGCCTGCAACAAGGTGCGGCAGCAGGCGATCAAGCTCGCCGTCGAGGACCGGGAATCGCCGCTGTACGGCGTGAACGCGGACGACGTGGTCGTGCGCAACGGCCGACTGCACGTGCGGAACGACACCACGCGCGGGGAGACGTACAAGAGCCTGCTCGCCCGCAACGACCGAACCCACCTGGAAGCAGGCGGCACCTACAACGGGGCGGGCAGCGACCGGTCCGCCTACTTCGCCTACAACGCCACCTTCGCCGAGGTCGCCGTCGACGCGAACCTGGGCCTGGTGCGGGTGCGGCGGATGCTCGGCGTGTACGACGCGGGCCGGATCATCAGCCCCAAGCTCGCCGAGAGCCAGGCGTACGGCGGCATCGTGGGCGGCATCGGCACGGCGCTCCTTGAGCACACGGTCACCGACCACCGCGACGGACGGATCGTGAACGCCAGCCTCGCGGACTACCTCGTACCCGTGAACGCCGACATCCCCGACATCAAGGCGATCTACCTCGACGGCGAGGACAACGCCGGCAACCTGCTGGGCGTCAAGGGACTCGGCGAGGTCGTCCAGGTCGGTGTGGCGGCCGCGATCGGCAACGCGGTTTTCAACGCCACCGGCCGACGGGTCCGTCAACTGCCCATCACCGCCGAGGCGTTGCTCTGACGCCGCCCCCCTGACCGGTCCGGCAGCCGAGCCCCCCGTACGGCTGCCGGACCCAGGGCCGCCGCCGCGCATGCGCCCCAAGCGCCGCGGCGGCGGCCCGTTCACTTTCTGTGACAGAGCCCGTCTGCTTTGGAGACCCCCATGCTGAACATCGCGGACACACTGCACCGCTGGTGCCGCGAGGAACGCCCCTTCGCCCTGGCCACCGTCGTCGGCGTGCACGGCAGCGCGCCCTTGCCGACCGGGACGTCGGTGGCGGTCGACGAGGACGGCGAGGCGGTGGGCAGCATCTCCGGCGGCTGCGTCGAGGGCGCCGTCTACGAACTGTGCCAACAGGTACTCAAGGACAGGGGCGGGCCCCAGCGCGCCTGGTTCGGCTATTCGGACGACGACGCCTTCGCCGTGGGACTGACCTGCGGCGGCGAACTCGACATCCTCGTCCAGCGCATCGATCCCGCGACCCAACCGTATCTCGGCGCGGCCCTCGCCGAGTCGGCCGAGGGCCGGCCCGCCGCCGTCGCACAGGTCGTGGACGGTCCGGACGGACTGGTCGGCGCCACGCTGAGCGTCCTCGGAGACAGTTGGATCGCCGGCGACGCCTTGGACACGACGCCGACGGGCCAGGCGGTGGCGGACCGGACGGCAGCCCAGCTGCGAGCCAGCCGCACCGCGCTCATCTCCGTCGGCGGCGACGCCGACACATGCCCCGACCGGCTCTCCGTACTTGTCCACGTGGCGGCCCCCCGCCCCCGGATGCTGATCTACGGCGCGGTCGACTTCGCCGCCGCCCTCAGCCGGGCCGGTCGCTTCCTCGGCTACCACGTCACGGTCTGCGACGCCCGCCCCGTCTTCGCCACCGAGGCCCGTTTCCCGTACGCGGACGAGGTCGTCGTCGACTGGCCCCATCGCCATCTGGAACACGTCGAGGTGGACACTCGCACCGCCGTCTGCGTCCTCACCCACGACGCCAAGTTCGACATCCCCCTGCTGCGGACGGCGCTCGGTCTGCCGGTCGGCTACGTCGGCGCGATGGGCTCGCGACGAACGCACACCGAACGCCTGCACCGCCTGCGCGAAGACGGCGTCACGGGCGAGGAGTTGGCCCGACTGCGGTCCCCGATCGGCCTCGATCTCGGTGCGCGCACGCCCGAGGAGACGGCCATCTCCATCGCCGCGGAGATCATCGCCCACGCCAACCGGGCGAGTGGCCTCCCGCTCGTCGGGCGCAGCGGCCCGATTCACGAACCGGCCGCACACCGCGGTTCGGGCCCTGTGACGCACGGCGTCGGAAGGACACCGGTACGCCCTGCCCTTCATGCACAGACCCGACGGTAGGGCACTTCGGGGAGGTAGATGTTCCACTGGGCCCGCGAGAGGTCGCCCCCCGCTCGGACGCAGACCTCATGGAGGGCGTGATCGGTGTCGATGCTGTAGCGCTGGAGGGACAGGTGCAGGCTGCCTGCATACAGGGTGCCGCCGTCCTGGCTGAAGGCAAGCGTGCGAATCGAGTCTCCGCCAGTCGTGAGCGGGCCGCCTATAGGTTGCTGAGTGGCTGTGTCCCACAGCTGGAGGCTCCCGCGGTCACCGGCGACCGCGATCGTGCAGCCGTCCGGGCTGACCGCCAGAGCACTGACTCCTTCAGGCGTGTCGCCGAAGGGTGCCGGGAAGACGTTCCGCAGGACACCCATGCGGTTGCGCAGGTCGCCGAACCAGAGCGAGACACGACCGTTCGCATCGCCCGCCATCAGGCCGTAGCCGTCGCGTGTGAAGAGCAGGGCCTCGATCCGGCCGCCCTGCGCCAGGTCGCGCTTCGCCACCTTCCCTGAAGGCAGCCGCGCACTACGGTTGTCCCCGACCAGGAGTCGGCCGTCGGGGCGAAGGGCCAGATGGGTGCTGGCCAGGCCCCCGAGCACGCCCTCGCGACGGCGTCGCGTCACGTCCCACACCTCGTTCTCCACCGCGTCGGCAGCCGAGCGCCGCGCGGCGTAGAGCCTTTCGCCGCCGGGCCCCAGAGCAAGGGAGAGCGGACCGGGGGAAGGCACGGAGGGCGCCAGGTCCAGCGTGGTCCGGACACGGTTTCGCCGAAGGTTCCACACCGTGACGCTCTGGCGGATACTCGCCGCCTGGGGAGTCGAGACACCATAGGCGAACGTGGTGCCGTCCGAGCTGAACGCCATGACCGGACGGTATTCCTGCGGACCGAGCGGACGGCCGTCGTCGCGGGAGGTGGGCAGTGGCGGAGCGGGCAGGGTCCGCAGCAGGCCCCCGTTGTGGGTGTCCCGCAGTTCGAAATCGTAGCGAGTGCCAGAGCGCTGGGCCGTGGCCAGGACCCGGCCGTCCGGGCTGAGTTCGACCCCGCTCAATGGCTCACCACGCCAGGCGGGCGTGACTGCTCCGGAGAGATCGAGGAGGCGGACGGTACTGCCGTCGAGGTACTTCACCACCGGTTCGGTCGGATCCCAGGCGAGGTCACGGACCTCCTGTCCGTTCAGGGGATAGCGGAAGACCGGTGCTCCGGGTGACGACAGCCGCCACACCCTGAGTTCCGCACCGCCGACGGTGGCCAGAAAGCCGCCGGAATCGTCAAATGCTGCGAACCACGCTCCCGGATCCGTGAGTTGAGCTGTCTGTACTCCTGACCGCGTGTCCCAGACGCGGGTCGTGGTGCCGGTCACGGCAATCAGTCGCTGAGCCCCGTTGGCGAACACCAGCGTCGCATGTGAGCCGCACAGGCCGTCGGCCTGTTCCCAGGATCCCGGCAGCCGCCGACGGTGGACGAGGTCCCAGACCTCGGGCGACCCGCCGAGCGGACAGACCGCGAGAAAGCGGTCATCGGAGGTGGTAGTGGCAGAGGTCCAGTCGGCGACGTGCGTCTCGAACAGCAGGTGGCCGTCTTTCGTGGACCGCATCTCAAGTCTGCCGGTGCCGGCCTGCTCCACCAGGTAGCTCTGCCCGCTCCCGCCGAAGCGCAGGCTCGTCGAGGTGACCGGATAAGAGTGAACGGACCCCGTCCACTTCCCCGTCACGGTGTTCCACAGCCGTATCCCATCACGGGTCCGCAACGCCAGAACCTGTCTGCCCGGCGCCGCGGCGATCGCGGTGGCCCGTGGTAGCCGCCCCGAGGCAGTGAGCCGGTGCGTGACGACATCCCACGCACGCCAGTGGCCCTCCTCGACGCTCACCAGCTTGCGGCCGGAGTCGGCGAGAAACCGGTCGGGACCGTCCCCCGGGGCGGGGTCGGTGAACGTGTCCCGCAGCGGCTGAATTTCGGAGGCGAGCAGAGCCCGATGGCTCTCGGACAGCGGCGCGAGGCGCCAGGCTGCGACGCTCAGCGCCATGGCCGTCCGCGGATCCGTGGTGCGCAGCGCGTCGGCGACTCCGGCGACCCGGCGGGCCGCGGCCTCGATGCGCTGCTGCTCGTTGTCGTGGTGCAGATGCACGGCGACGATGGCGGAGACGAGCGCGATCACCACCACCGTGGAGAGGCCGGAGAACAAGAAGCGCGCTCTGCGTGCCGTGCGGGTGGCGGCCCGCCGCTCGCTCTCATGGGCGCAGCGGGAGGCACGCAAGAACATCCGCTCGTCCGTGCTCAGCGTCTCTCCGGGACCGGTGTCCGTGAAGAGTTCCACGGCACGCTCCAGGCGGGCGCCCCGGTAAAGGGCGTCCGGATCGCAGCGCGATTCCTGCCAGGCCTGTGCCGCGTCGGCGAGCCGTCGATGCTCCCGCATCAGCTCCCGGTTGTCCTCGATCCACCCCTTCAGCCGAGGCCACCCCGTGATCAGGGCCTCATGAGCGAGCTGCACGTCGCCCTCCTGAACCGTCACCAGTCGGGCCCGCGTGAGCTGTTCGACCACCTCCAGTGTCTCCGGGCCCTCCCACGCTTCCAATTCGGACCGGCTGAGCGGCCGACGGGTGTCGACACCGTCTCGCCCTGGTTCGACCAAGTGCAACAGCAACTGGCGCGCGGTGCGCGCCTGTGCCACGGGCAGTCGTCCGTAGACCTCCTCTGCGCTGGCGGCGATCGCCCCACGCACTCCGCCGACTGCCTCGTACGCCGTCAGCGTCAGCATCCGCCCCTTGCGCCGCCGCCACGTCTCCAGCATCGCGTGAGACAGCAACGGCAGAGCACCGGGCTCGCCCGATACCTCTTCGACGATCCGTGCCGTCAAGGCCCGCTCCACGAGCAGCCCCACCGCGGCAGCCGGTCTGATCACCGCCTCCCGTAGCTCCTCAGCCGTCATCGGCCCGACCAGCAGTCCGGCGCCGAGCAGCGCGTCCGCCAGCGTTCGGTGCTCCGCGCACTGGGCGTAGAAGTCGGCCCGTACCGCGACGACTACCCGTAACCGGCTGTCGCGCTGAAGAGACCTCAGTAGAAGATCGATGAAGCGCATACGCTCCACGGCGTCATGGCAGAGAGTGAAGACCTCTTCGAACTGGTCCACGATCACCCAGCTGTCCGGCTCGCCCTCTTCCGGAGCCAGCACACGACGGTAGGTGGACGCGGGCTTCGTTCCCGGCGTGAGGAGCCGCAGCACTGTGGGTTTGCTCCGGCAGGTGATGTGCTCCTTCACCCTAGGTATGAGACCTGCCCGCAGCAGCGAGGACTTCCCGCTGCCCGAGGGGCCGACAAGTACGGCGAACCGGCGGTGGCACACCATCTGCATCAGCTCGTCGGCCAACCGGTCCCGTCCGAAGAACAGGGCGCGGTCGTCGGGCTCGAACCTCGCCAGTCCACGGTACGGCGCCGACCCGGTGTCCTCGGACGGCACGGCCTGCACGGCTTCGATCTCCGCCGACTTCCACCGCTCCTCCCACTCCCCCGGATCCGCGCCGCACGCAATCGCGTAGCCGCGAACGGTGGCCCATGAAGGCAGCCGATCGCCGGCGGCTGCCTGGGACAGTGACGACGCGGAGACTCCGGCTGTCTTCGCCATGAGCCGGTAGGACGGGTTGCCGACCGCCTTGCGGAGCTCTCTCAGCTCATGCGCGAGGCGCTGCACAGGGCCGGCCCCCGGGTCGACAGGCTTCTCCGGACGCCCCACAAGTACCCCTTTTCTCAGTGCAGTTGGTGCGGAGGCCAGACGTTACCGGTGCACGGTTAAGCCGGTCGGTTCGCGATTTCGAGGCATCGATCGAGCGCCGCAGACCATTGGTGAGCGTGACGAAACGGACCGTTGGGCAACGCGCGCGCTGCTCTGAGGGTTGATTAAGCCTGAGGCAGGGAGGTGTTGATCAACTTCGCTGCTGACAATCTTGATTGCTGAGGCCGACGCCCCTCCTGGCCGGAGGACAGAAGCAGCCGTCGATGCACCTCCCGGGCAGCAGTCCCTGCGCGCCGAGCCCTTGCGAGTCACCGCCGGAGTCCACAAGAAGGGATCGTGTGATGGTTGATCATGGAGCCACGTTCTGCATGCTGGGCCCGCTGCAGGTCAAAGGGGCCTATGGACAGGCTCCCTTGAGGGCGCACAAGCAGCAGCTCGTGCTCGCACGACTCCTCTGCACGCCGAACCAGGTCATCACCGTCCCCGAGTTAGTGGACACCCTCTGGGGAGCCTCTCCACCCCGCACGGCGGAGAAGGTGATCCAGGTGTACGTCCACGCACTGCGAAAGACGATCCGGCAGGGCACGGGAGTCGAAGCGGACTGGATACGTTTCGTCAACCGGAGCGGCTACACCTTCGGTGGCAGCCCGAGCGAAATTGATGTGTACCACTTCGACCATTACGCCAAGAGGGGCCTGGGCGCCCTGGCTGAAGGAAGAGACCCCCGACTCGCTCTCAGTGAACTGGACAAGGCACTGCGCATCTGGCGAGGACCCGCGCTTCAGGGACTGACCGAACCCCTTTTCCTCAGCCGCTTCGCCGACGCTCTGCACGAGCGTCACCTCGCCGTGCTGGAAGCACGGATCGAGGCGGAGATCGAGCTCGGGCGGCACGCGTTGGTCGTCCACGAACTGGTACAGCTCATTGCGGACCACCCTTTACGGGAGGGGCTCCACGCTCAGCTGATGATCGCCCTTTACCGGTCCGGGCGGCAGGGTGAAGCACTCAAGGCCTACCAGGATGTCCGCCGGCTGCTCACCGAGGAGTTGGGCGTGGAGCCGGTCCGCAGGCTTCGCGATCTCCACAGGGCCATCCTGAACCACGACCTGGACCTCATCCGGTAGAGCCGCGCGTACCGGTGTCCCAGGCGCCGGACGCCTGGAGCCCGAGCCCCTTCACCATGTCGTCGATCACGAACCTGCACGGTGGCAGCGGGCGCTGCGGCGGTCGCGGGATAGCGTGCGTCTCCGCCGGACCGGCGGCGGGTTCCGTCGGTGCCGCCACCGGGATCTCTCCCAACCATCGCGTGACGACATCCACCGAGATGTCGTGACGAGCGGCCGCTACTTCGGCGGTGAGGCTGCCGGAGAGGACACTCGCCAGGATATGGAATCTCTCGACAGGGGAAATACGCCGGCCTGTCATCTGCCGTCCCCTTCCCTTTCGATTTCCTCGACCGGTGAGGCTCATTTCGGCAAAGTGCCCGACGTTGCTTCACCTTCGGTTAAGCGATCCACGCGACCGATTCCGCTTAACCGAAGGTGAAGTACGAGGCGTAAGAGTCTGTTCCGTTCCGACGGAGCCGGGCTGAGGGGATTGCGTGCCGATGAATCCGTTCGATGATCCGGAGGCCAGGTACCGGGTCCTGGTCAACGCGGAAGAGCAGTACTCGCTGTGGCGTGTGGACATCGCCGTCCCGGACGGTTGGACGGTGGTACTGCCGGACGGCGGCCTCGCGGAGTGCCTGGAGCACATCGACGCCCACTGGACCGACATGCGCCCGCTGAGCCTTCGGCAGAACCGACCGGGCCCGGTCCGGTCATGAGGCTTCCTCTCTCCTCCCCGCAGCGCGGTATGTGGATGGCGGAGCAACTGGAACGGGGCCGGTCACAGCGGGACATCGCCGAGTACCTGGACATCCGGGGGCCTCTCGACCGAGGAGCGCTGGTAGAAGCTTGGCGACGGGCGATCATCGACACTGAGGCCGTACGGGTGCGCTTCGCCGACGACGCCGGGGGCGACGCCGCGCACGGCGCCACCGACGGGTCATCAGATCGATTCGGCAGGGTGGGCGCACGGGACCTGAGCCACGCCCACGGCCTCGTGCAGATCCTCGAGGACTGGTCCTCGCCGGAGATGCAGCTGCTGGATCTCGCCGACCGTCCGGACCCCGAGGCCGCCGCGCTCGCCTGGCTGGACGCCGACCGGGTCCGACCGCTGGACCTGCGCCGGGGCCCTCTGTTCGAGGCGGCCCTGATCAGGCTCGCCCCAGACCGCCACTTCTTCTACCACCGGACCCACCACATCGCCCTTGACGGATACGGAGCGGCGCTGTTCAGCCGTCGGCTGGGCGAGGTGCACGGCGCCCTGCGCCGGGGGCTGACGGCCGAGCCCGCCTCGTTCGGCTCGCTGCGCGACCTGGTCGACGAGGACGCCGCGTTTCGCGCCTCGGACGACTTCGAGCGCGACCGGGAGTTCTGGACCGGGCGATTCGCCGACGGACTGCGTCCGACGAGTCCGGCAAGCGGCGAACTTCCGGCGCCCGACGCATTCCTCCGTCCGGTCCGTCGCGTCGACCGAACGGTACTGCAGGCCATGCCGGCCGGACTACGGGTCCACCCGTCCGCCGTACTCACCGCGGGCATGGCGGCCTACCTGCACCGGATCACCGGCGCCGCCGACGTCGTGGTGGAACTGCCGGTGGCCGCTCGGACGAGCCCGATGGCCCGGCGCACCCCTGGCATGACCGCGAACGTCGTGCCGCTGCGACTGCGCGTGACGCCGGACAGCGACCTGGCCGAGCTCGTCCGGCATGCCTCCCAGGAGATCCGGACGGCGCTGCGCCATCAGCGATACCGCTACGAGGATCTGCAACGCGAACTCGGCTGGTTGCGCGGTGGCATCGGCCTCGCGGCACCGTCCGTCAACGTCCTGCCGCGACACGACGATCTGACCACCGCGTCCTGGCCCGGCAACCGGGTCACCCGGCACCGCCTGGCCGGCGGCGCCGTCAGCGACTTCTCCGCGATGGCCACCGACCAGGGCACCGACCACGCCGTACTGCTCGACTTCGAGATCCATCCCGAGCGTTACCGGCCGGCGGAGGCACTGGCACACCAGGAACGCTTCCTGCGCGTCGTCGCGGCCATGGTCGGAGAACCGACCCGCCCGGTCGGCGGGATCGACCTGCTCGGTACGGACGAGCTACGGGTCGTCGCCGCCGGCTGGAGCGCGCCCCGTCGGCCCAACGACGAACGGCCGCTGCCCGCTCTGCTGGAGGAACAGGCCGAGCGAACCCCCGACGCGGTCGCCGTCGTGTCCGATGACCGCTCGGCGACCTTCCGAGAGTTGCACAGCGAGGCGAACCGGCTGGCCCGGTATCTGATCTCGCTCCGGGTGGGTCCCGAGTCGGCGGTGGCCGTCGCGTTGCCGCGATCGGTGAGCCTGATCACCACAATCCTGGCCGTCGTGAAGACCGGCGCCGCCTATCTGCCGGTGGACACCGGCTATCCGCCGGAGCGCATCGGCCAATTGCTCGACGACTCGGCGCCGGCCTGTGTGCTGACCGACAGCACCTCGGCGCGGGGGCTCCCGCAGGGCCCGCCGCGCGTGGTACTCGACGCCCCCGAGACCGTCACGGCGCTCTCCTCGTTGCCGGACGGCAACGTCACGGATGCGGAGCGGACAGCTCCGCTCCTGCCTGCGCATCCGTCCTACGTGATCCACACTTCTGGCTCCACCGGGCGGCCCAAGGGCATAGCGATGCCCGGTTCCTCGGTGGTCAATCTGATCACGGGGCATGCCGAGTTGCTGCCCGGCTCCACAGGCACGGTCACCGCCCAGTTCGCGCCGGTGAGTTTCGATGTGTCGGTGCAGGAGATCTTCTACTCCCTGGCCTCCGGCCGGACCCTGGCCGTACCCGACGCCGAAGTAAGGCGCGATCCACGTGAACTGGTGGCATGGCTGGGCCGGCACAGGGTCAACGAGTTGTTCGCACCGAATCTCGTGATCGAGACACTTTGCGCCGCCGCCCTGGAGCAGGGATCCGCTCTGCCGTACTTGCACGATCTGGTGCAGGGCGGCGAGGCGCTGACGATCGGCCCGGCGACCGCGGAGTTCTTGCGCACCGGACCTCCGCGCCGACTCCACAACCACTACGGGCCCGCCGAGACCCATCTGGTCACGTCGGCCACGCTGCACCGGGACGGTTCACCGTGGCCCGCCCGGGTACCGATCGGCCGTCCGTTCCGCAACGTACGGATCCATGCGCTGGACGCCCGGCTGCAGCCCGCGCCGGTGGGAGTGACCGGAGAGTTGTACGTCGCCGGTGACCAGGTCGCCCGCGGCTACTGGCACCGTCCCGGCCTCACCGCTGCCCGCTTCGTTGCCTGCCCGTTCGGACCCCCAGGACAGCGCATGTACCGCACCGGCGATCTCGTACGCCTGCGCCCCGACGGCACGCTCGACTACGTGGGCCGCGCCGACCACCAGGTAAAGATCCGCGGCATGCGGGTGGAACCCGGCGAGACGGAGGCGGCTCTGCTGCGTCAACCGCGCATCACCGCAGCCGCCGTCGTCGCCCGTGAGGACCGACCCGGCGACCGACGCCTCGTCGGTTACGTCGTTCCGGTCCCCGGCACCGCCGTGGACCTCCGTGAGATACGCCGCCGACTGGCCGCGGAACTCCCCGAGTTCATGGTCCCTTCCGCGCTCGTGGAACTCGGCGCGCTGCCACTGAGCCCGAACGGCAAGCTCGACCGTACGGCGTTGCCGCGCCCCGTCCAAGCGTTCCCGGCCGCCTCGGGCACCACTCGGTCTGGCACGCAAGCGGCCCTGCTCGGCCTGGTGGAGGAGGTGCTCGGCGTCACGGGAGTGGGTCTCCACGACAACTTCTTCGAGTTCGGTGGCCACTCACTGCTCGCCATGCGCCTCACCGCTCGCGTACGGGCCGTGCTTGGAGCAGAACTGCCCGTCCGTGCCGTCTTCGAGCATCCGACAGTCGCGGAACTCGCCGCCATGCTCGGGGCAGCCTCCGGAGCTCCTTCGCCACCACTCCTGACCAGGACCGAGCGACCGGATCGGATACCGCTGTCCCCGCCTCAGCGCCGACTGTGGTTCCTCAACCGGGCCGAGCCTGACGCCGCCACGTACAACATGCCGATGGCCATGCGACTTGCGGGAGAACTCGACCTCGGAGCGCTGCGGGCCGCCGTAGCCGATCTGTCAGACCGTCACGAAATCCTGCGCACGGTGTGCCCGGAGTCGGACGACGGTGTGCCGTACCAGTCGGTGGCCTCCTCCCGCCCTCGTGTCGAGGTCACCGACACCAGCCCCGCAGATTTGCCGGGAGCGGTGGCCGCGCTTGCCGGGCGTGGTTTCGATCTGCGGACCGAACCGCCGGTCCGTGTGACGCTCCTCCGGCTGAGCGCCACGGACCACGTCCTGGTGGTGGTCCTGCATCATGCGGCGGGCGACGGCTGGTCGGTCGCGCCGTTCGCTCGCGACCTGTCGCGCGCCTACACCTGTCGACTGCGCGGCGCGGCCCCGGACTGGGCCCCCTTGCCCGTGCAGTACGCCGACTACACTCTCTGGCTCCACCGGCTGCTCGGAGACGAGAACGACCCGGAGAGCACGGCCGCCCGGCAGGCGAGGTACTGGACTGCCGCTCTGGCCGGTCTGCCGGAGGAACTCGGCCTGGTGACGGACCGGCCTCACCCCGCCAAGTCCTCGGGCAGGGGCGGCACAGTACCGGTGCACATCGACCCGGAACTGCACGAGCGGCTGGACGCGCTGGCACGGGAACACCGGGTCAGCCCCTTCATGGTGGTGCACGCCGCGTTCGCCGCTCTGCTGCACCGGCTCGGGGCGGGCTCGGACCTCGCCATCGGAACCCCGGTCGCTGGCCGGGGCGACCCCCTCCTCGACGATCTCGTCGGTGTCTTCGTCAACACACTGGTCCTGCGGACCAACCTGTCCGGCGATCCCTCCTTCGGCACCCTGCTGGACCGGGTCCGGGAAACGGATCTGACGGCCTACGCCCATCAGGAACTGCC
This sequence comes from Streptomyces sp. NPDC046909, assembly GCF_040644695.1. NCBI lineage: Bacteria > Bacillati > Actinomycetota > Actinomycetes > Kitasatosporales > Streptomycetaceae > Streptomyces > Streptomyces sp. NPDC046909. The sequence goes on from NZ_JBEYXC010000033.1 coordinate 28,001, forward strand.
CTTCGAGCAGCTGGTGGAACTGCTGAACCCGCCCCGCATCCCCGGCCGCCACCCCCTCTTCCAGGTACTGCTGGCCTTCCACACCACCTCCGAGGCCGAACTGGAACTCCCGGGTCTGGCGACCCACCCCCTGCCCGCGGTCCCCCGTCCGGCCAAGTTCGACCTGTCGCTCAGCCTGACCGAACGACTCGCCGCCGACGGACGTCCGGCAGGTCTCGATGGCCGACTGGACTACGCGGCCGACCTGTTCGACGTGGACACCATGGAACTGATCGCCGCCCGTTTCGAGCGCCTGCTGACAGCGGTCACTGCGGACCCCTCTTGCCCGGTGTCCGGCCTGGACCTCATGCTTCCCGGCGAGCGCCGACGCGTCCTGGCCGAGTGGAACGGTACGGAAGAGGCCTCTCCCCCGACCTCCGCGCTGAGCCTGTTCGACAGCCAGGTGGCCCGGACTCCCACGACCACCGCCGTCGTCTTCGGAACCACGCACATCTCCTACGCCAGGCTCGACGCCCGGTCCAACCGCATCGCCCACCAGCTGCGGGCCATGGGGGTACGGCCGCAAGATCGCGTGGGCATCTGCCTCGGCCTCTCGCCGGACCTGCCGACGGCACTGCTGGGCGTGCTCAAGGCGGGTGCCGTCTGCGTCCCCCTCGACCCCACGCACCCGGCTCAGCGCCTCGCGACGGCGTTGTCCGACACAGGTGCACAGGTTCTGCTCACCGATGTACGCACCGCGTCCGGGCCAGTGGCGGATGCCGTTCGGGTGCCGGGGACCGATCCGGGACGGGGGTCGTCGGCCGTGCGGGTGCTCACCCTCGACGACCCCGGCGCCTTCACCGGCCGACCGTCGTACGCGCCGGCCCCCCAACCCACGCCGGGGGACGCCGCGTACGTGATCCACACCTCGGGTTCAACCGGCCGCCCCAAGGGTGTCGTGGTCACCCACGGTTCGCTCGCGGCCTACCTGATCCACTGCCGTGACACCTACTCCGGTCTTTCGGAGACCGTCGTCGCCCATGCCTCACCCGCCTTCGACGGAAGCCTCACCGCTCTGCTCGGCCCCTTGGTGAGCGGCGGACGGCTGCGACTGCAGCTCCTTGACGAGCCCCCACCACGCCGTCCGGCCTTCCTCAAGGGCACGCCGAGCCATCTGCCGATCCTCGCGACCCTGCCCGACCGGCATGCACCGACCGTCGAACTCGTCCTGGGCGGCGAGCCGCTGTACGGAGCCGACCTGGAACGGTGGCGGGCTCGACACTCTGCCGTGACGGTCGTCAACTCCTACGGCCCCACCGAGACGACCGTCGCCTGTCTGGACCACCGTCTCGAACCCACAGATCCCCTGCCCCACCGGGTGCCGATCGGCCGACCGCTGCCCGGCGTACGGGTGTACGTCCTCGACAGCCGACTGGAGCCGGTCCCGGTAGGCGTCACCGGGGAGCTCTACGTGGCCGGAGTCCAGCTCGCCCGTGGCTACTGGGACAGCCCCGGTCTCACCGCCGCGCGATTCGTCGCCTGCCCCTACGGCTCCCCTGGCGACCGTATGTACCGCACCGGGGACCTGGTACGCCACCGCCGCGACGGCCGGCTCGAACACCTCGGGCGCGCCGACCTCCAGATCGACATCCGTGGTCACCGCGTCGAACCCGGAGAGATCGAGGCGGCACTTCTGCACTGTGCCGGCATCGCCGCCGCCGCGGTCGTCGCCCGCGAGGATCTCCCCGGCGACCGGCGCCTCGTCGCCTACGTCTCACCCGCCACCGCCCCGGAGGACAGCGCACTACGGCAACAACTCGCCAGCACCCTCCCGGCGTTCATGCTCCCGTCCGCCTTCGTACGCCTCGACGCACTACCCCTGACCGCCAACGGAAAGGTCGACCGCCCGGCCCTGCCACGTCCCGCGGAGGTCCCCCGGGACGGCGGCCCGACGAGCCCTCCGCGTCCCGGGCTCGAAACGGTTCTGCGGGGCCTGTTCGAGGATGTGCTGGGCACCCGGGGCGTCGGCGCGCAGGACAACTTCTTCGAGCTGGGGGGCCACTCCCTGCTCGTCGTCCGGCTGGTCTCCCGCATACGGTCCGTGCTGGGGGTCGAGCTGCCGATCCGCGCCCTCTTCGAGGCGCCGTCCGTCGCCGCCCTCGCCCTCCGCATCCGCGACGCCTCGGACGTGCTTCCCGGCGACACCGCCTTCGAGGTGCTGCTGCCGCTGCGCAGCGGCGGCAACCAACCACCGCTCTTCTGCGTCCACCCCTCCAGCGGCCTGAGTTGGCCCTACGCGGGACTGCTCGCCTGCCTCGACCGCGACCGGCCACTGTACGGACTCCAGACGCGCGGGCTGGCCCGCTCGGCGGAGGCACTGCCGTCCTCGGTCGAGGAGATGGCCGCGGACTACCTCGCCCGGATCCGGAGCATCCAGCCAACCGGGCCCTACCACCTGATCGGCTGGTCGCTGGGCGGCCTGATCGCGCACGAGATCGCCGTCCAGGCACAGGCGCAGGGCCAGGAGGTCGCGCTGCTGGCCCTACTGGACGCCCGGACTCCACGCCGTCTCATCCCCGTACCGCAGGAAACGGAGCTGGCGGAGCACCTCCCGCCGGGCACCGACGAGGAACTCCGCTCCCGGCTGCCGTCCGTCGCGACGCACGGACTACGGATAGCGAAGCGCTTCACACCCGGCCGGTTCCGTGGCGACGTCGTGTGCTTCACCGCGGCGAGGGAGCCGGTCAGGGCACCCGCCGATGCGTGGCGGCCCTTCGTGAGCGGCCGGATCACCGACCACGCCGTCGACTGCGACCACTTGTCCATGACGACTCCCGAACCGCTGAAGCACATCGCCGATGAACTCAACTCCCTCCTCAAGCAAGCGAGATGACCTGTGACCGAGACAGCCGCCAGCCCCGAAGCCGCCGTCGCGCACACCGCCTTCTTCGACGAACTCGACCACGTCGTCGCCGAGGGCTGGGCCCGTATCCACAACGGGCCGTACTACCGCCATGTGCGCGAACACGGTGCCGGCCGGGAGCTGTATCGCCGGACGATGTGCCAGCTCTGGCACTACATCCAGCACAACCCGCTCAACCAGGCGGTCGCGGTGCTCGGCATGCCCCCGCGCCGCACGCACCTGATCCGTTACGCGGTCGACCACTCGCTGGAGGAGCTGGGCCACGAGAAGATGATCGAGCACGACCTCCGGCTGGTCGGGCTGCTCGACGAACCGCTCTCGGCGTCCACGCCGTTGCCCGCCACCCAGGCCTTCATCGGCTGGCTGTACTACGTGAGCCTCCGGCAGGGAGCCGTGGCGCGGATGGGCTACAGCTACTGGGCCGAGCGTTCGTACGACCAGATCGGCGAGCTGCTGGACCGCCTCCGTAACGACCTGGGTATGACGGACCGTTCGATGAGCTTCTTCGTCGCCCACTCCACCATCGACACCAAGCACGCCGACGACGTCAGGCGAGCGCTGGAGCGCAACGCGGACACACCGGAGATCCAGCGCCAGGTCATCGAGGTGGCCCGGACGTCCCTGTACTTGAACGCCGCGCTGCTCGACAACGTCCTGGACGACTACCTCGCGTCCCTCGCAGCGAAGTCCGTGAAGATTTGAGGCTCGACGGCACATCTCCCTCCCTTCCGGTCCACGCCGATCGGTGGCGTGACCGGTACGCCTTGCGCACTGTCGGCATGGTGCCCTCCGAGGTCCGGGCACTCTTCTCGGTCGCGTCCCGCCCCGGCGTCGTCTCGCTGGCGGGCGGCATGCCGGACGTGACGGCGCTTCCCGCAGATGCCCTCGGCGAACTGCTGGGCGAACTGGCCGTCACCCGCACCGCCGTCGCGTTGCAGTACGGGTCGGCCCAGGGTGATCCGGCTCTGCGTGAACGGATCTGCGAGGTGATGGCCATGGAAGGGATCCGCGCGCGGGCGGACGACGTGGTGGTGACGGTCGGCTCGCAGCAGGCCCTGGACCTGACCGCGCGGATCTTCCTGGATCCGGACGACGTCGTGGTCACCGAGGCGCCTACCTACGTCACGGCACTGAACGTGTTCGCCGCGTACCAGGCGCGGATCGTGTCCGTGCCCATGGACTCGGACGGAGTGATTCCGAACGCCTTGGAGGAGACGCTGCGCCGACTGGCCGAGGCGGGACGACGACCGAAGCTGTTCTACACCGTGCCAACCTTCCACAATCCGGTCGGTGTCACGCTGGCCGACGCCCGCCGACCCGCGGTGGTGGACATCTGCGGCCGCGCCGGAGTGCTGATCGTCGAGGACAACCCTTACGGGCTGCTGGCCTTCGACCACCAACCCCGGCGGGCGTTACGCGCGGACGCCCCGGACGGGGTCCTCTACCTGGGGTCGTTCAGCAAGACGCTGGCGCCGGCCTTCAGGGTGGGCTGGGCCCTGGCTCCGCCGTCCGTGCGGGACAAGCTCGTGCTGGCGGCGGAGGGCGCGATCCTCTCCCACTCGGTACTGGCCCAGCTCGTCGTCGAGCGCTGTCTGGCGACCCAGCCGTGGCCCGAACACCTCAAGGCGATGCGGGAGATGTACCGCGAGCGGCGGGACGCGATGCTCGACGCGCTGGCCACGTGGATGCCTCCGGGATGCCTCTGGACCCGGCCCGACGGCGGCTTCTTCGTGTGGGTCACCCTGCCGCCGGGAGTCGACTCCAAGGAGATGCTGGCCCGCGCCGTGGCGGCCGGCGTGGCCTACGTGCCGGGCTCCGGGTTCTTCGCGGACGGCACCGGACACGGCCACCTCCGGCTGTCCTACAGCCATCCCGCGCCGGAGCTCATCAGGGAGGGTGTCAGGCGGTTGGCGGGGCTGCTCACCGCAACTGCCGACATGTAATTCACAAAGCGGTTTCCAGGGCGGGACAGAACTGACCCTTAACCGGCTCTGAAGCGGATTTCTGCACAGTGAAGGCATCCAACCTCCGAGGGAATTGTCGAGGGTTATATGAGCCTCCTGGACAAGTGTGCCACTTACACGCGCCGCGATGAATTGCGCGAAGTCGGGCTCTATCCCTACTACACCCCGTTCGAGGGACATGGCCGTCCGGTCGCCCTGCTCGACGGCGCCGAATATCTGATGTGTGGCTCGAACAGCTACCTGGGCCTGTCCACGGATCCACGGGTCCAGGAAGCAGCCCGTACCGCCATCGACGCATACGGAACCTCCTTCAACGGCAGCCGCCTCCTCAACGGCAACTCCAAACTCATGGAGGAACTGGAGGCCGAACTGGCCGATTACTTCGGCAAGCCGGCCGCCCTGGTGGTGGGCACCGGATACCAGACCAACCTGGCGGCCGTCGGAACGCTGCTCCACCGGGGCATCGGCGACCCCAAGCGGATCGTCCTGGTGGACAAGCAGGTCCACGCCTCACTCATCGACGGCATCCGACTCAGCCGGTCCTCGGACGCCGCGTTGCGCTGGTTCCGGCACAACGACGCCGAGGACCTGGATCGCAAGCTGGCCGAGTGCCCGGCGGACACCGAGACCCTCGTCATCGTCGACGGCGTGTACTCGATGGAGGGGGACATCTGCGATCTGCCCGCCATCGTCGAGGTGTGCCGACGGTACGACACCACCCTGCTGGTGGACGACGCCCACGGCGCCTCCGTCCTCGCCGAAGGGCGCGGCACTGCGGCCCACTTCGGTCTGGCGGACGACGTGGACGTGTTGACGATCAGTTTCGGCAAGGGCCTCGGCTCCTGCGGCGGAGTGGTGCTCGGCAGCGAGATCCTCATCCAGTACCTGCGCAACCACGCCCGCGGGGTGATCTTCTCCTCCGGCCTCGGACCGGCCGACGCCGCGGCGGTGCTGCAGACCGTCCGAATCATGCGAGAGGAGATCTGGCGGCCCAAACGGGTACTGGAGATCGCCGAGGAGATCCGCAGCTCGCTCACCGCCCTCGGCTACGACGTGGGGCCCAGCGCCTCGCCGATCGTGCCGGTGATGATGCCTGACGACGCCACGGTGTTCACAGCCTGGCGAAAGCTCATGGACCTCGGCGTCTACACCAACGCCGTGATCGGCCCGGCCGCCTCCCCCCGGCTGCGCACCAGTTGGACGGCCACCCACACCCCCGAGCACGTCCAGCAAGCCATCGCGGCTTTCGCCGCGATCCGCGACGAGGTCCTGCCCCGCTAGACCGCGTTCTCCTCTTCCTTCCGCCCCATCCCGGTGAACGATCAAAGGAGACGGCTGCCATGGCCACCCGGACGATCAGCGACGTAGGGGACATCAACCTTTCCTCCATCCAGTTCTGGGGCCGCTCGCTCGAGGACTGGGCGGCCGCGTTCAAGGTGCTGCGCGCACAGGAACACCCTCAGCTCTTCGCGGAGCCACCCAGCACCTGGGGAGCCGGCGCCGGCTACTACGCGCTGGTTCGCTACGCCGATGTGCTGGAGGCCGACCGCAATCCCGAGGTGTTCAGCTCCGAGCCGAGCGGACTCACCATCGCCGACATGCCGGCCGAATTCAACGAGTACTACGGATCCCTGCTGAACATGGACGATCCGGGGCACGCGCAAATACGCCGGATAGTTTCCCGATCCTTCACCCCGCGGATGATGGAGCGGATATCGGCAGATCTCGGCACGATGGTCACCGAAATCATCGACGAGCTGATCAGATCCGGTCCCGGAGAATTCGTCTCGCGAGTGTCGGCACCCGTCCCCCTGAATTTCATCAACGACATGATGGGCGTTGCCCGGTCGAGCTACGAGCTGGTCCTCAGATGCTCGAACGTCGTCGCGGCCGGCTACGACCCGGAGTACCTGGGCCGGACCCCACGCCAACAGCACCTCACCTTCCTGCGCGCCGGCCGGGACCTCAAGGAACTGATGGCCGAACTGGGCGAGCACCGCAGGCAACACCCCACCGGTGACCTCGCGTCGGCGCTCGTCAACGCCAACCAGGACGGCGAGAAGTTCACGGACCAGCAGCTCGCGTCGTTCTTCATCATCCTGCTGGTGGCCGGCAACGAGACCGTCCGCAATTCCATCTCGCACGGGCTCAGACTGCTCACCGATAACCCCGCCCAGCGCGAGCTGCTCTTGTCCGACCTGGACCATTATCTGCCCGGGGCGATCGAGGAGATCCTCCGGTTGTCGACCCCGGCCATGTGGATGCGCCGAACCGTCACCCGGGACCATGTGATGAACGGTCACCAGTACAAGAAGGGTGACAAGGTTCTGATGTTCTTCTGGTCGGCGAACCGCGATGAAACGGTCTTCGACCGGCCGGAGGAGTTCGACATCACCCGTTCGCCCAATCCGCACCAGGCGTTCGGCGGCGGCCCGCACTACTGCCTGGGCGCCCAGCTGGCGCGTATGGAACTGAAGGTCCTCTTCAAGGAACTGCTGACTCGCGTCCCGGACATCCGTTCGGTCGGCAAGCCGGACCGGCTCCTGTCGAACCACGTGAACGGCATCAAGCGCATGGACTGCGCCTTCGACGCCAGCGCCGCCCGCTCCCGGGCCTGAGGGAAGGCTGCCCACAATGCCGAACAGAGCCGCACCACGCTACTCCCGCATCCTGGGAGTCGGTGCCCACCGCCCCTCACGCATCGTGCGGAACGCGGAACTGGCCGCGGTGACCGGCCGCAGCGATGAGTGGATACGCCGCCGCACCGGCGTCGCGGAACGACGCTACGCCGCACCGGACGAGACCGTGCTGGAGATGGCCGTACAGGCCTCGACGAAGGCCCTGGCAGCCGCCGCCGTCCTGGCATCCCGGGTCGACGTCGTCCTCCTGGCCTCGATGTCGGACCTGCGCCAGAGCCCGCCCTCGGCGCCGCAGCTTGCACACCGACTCGGCAGTACCGCGGCCGCGCTGGACCTGGGCGCGGCGTGCTCCGGCTTCTGTCACACCCTCTCGGTCGCCGGATCACTGGTGCGCAGCGGGCAGGCCGATCACGTACTGGTAGTCGGATCCGAGCGCATGACCGACATCGTCGCTCCTGACGACCCGTCGTCAGGTTTTCTGTTCGCGGACGGCGCGGGCGCTGTCGTGGTAGGACCGTCCGACGAGCCCGGCCTCGGCCCCACGGTATGGGGATCCGACGGTGGCCGGGCCGGGCTGATCGGCCATGACGCGAGCTGGCTGGAGTACCGCGACGATCCTCAGCGGCGCTGGCCGACCATGCGGATGGACGGTCAGGACGTGTACCGATGGGCGATCGAGACCCTACCCGCCGTCGCTCACCGGGCTCTGGCCGATGCGGGGGTCAAGGCGGCCGATCTCGACGCCTTCATCCCGCATCAGGCCAACCTCCGCATGGTCGACACCATCGTCGAACGCATGGAGCTGCCCGATCACGTCGCGGTGGCCCGCGACGTGATCCACTCGGGCAACACCTCCGCCGCCTCGATTCCACTGGCGATGGCGCAGTTGAGCGAGACCGGCGCGCTGCGCAGCGGCGCGCTGGCCCTGCTCGTCGGTTACGGCGCGGGCCTCTCGTACGCGGCACAGGTGGTGCTTCTGCCGTGAAAGGCCCACTCTCGCGCCCAGGGCTCCTGCCGGCCTCAGCAGACGGCGAAGGGATCGACTCCGTCCCATGCCTCGCGCCGCGCCTCAAGGAGGCGGTCCGGGACGAGACGCGGCTCCACGTCGAACGACAGGCAGGCCCGCCCCCGAGGAGTGAAGGCCGGCCAGTGCGGCAGCGCCCGCGTCGAAGGGCTGCCTGTACGTGCGAACGAGGTGAAGGAATCCACCATCGTCGAGGACAGGGCGCGAGCCGTGGCGAGGTCCGCCGGCGCGGAGCCGGTGAAGTCGCCCTGCCCGAAGTTGCCGAAGGTGAGCTGGACGTCGCTGCCGTGCGCGGCTCCCAGCGGACCGGCGCCGGCCCAGTCGAAGCGGTACTGCCACACACGGGCGCCGGCCCGGTGGGCGTACTCGGCCAGCCAGATCGAGGGCATCACGACGAACCAGCCGCTGATCACGTCGTTGAGGGTCGTGTGCCCGGGCAGCGCGGTGTCCTCGTAGACCTTGAGCAGGCGGTCCCAGGCGCGGTCGCCGGTCGCACGATGGGCGAGCGTCTCGAATCGCTCCTGGAAGACGGGGGACATCAGGAGCGGGTCGGCCTCTTTGGAGCAGGTGCCGATCAGCAGGTCGACGCTGCCGTCGATGGCGGCCAGGGGATGTCGCGGGAGCACCTGCCCGTCGATCACATGCCCGTATTCCGGCCGCTGAGGGTCGGCCGAGACCCGTGCCGAGGCGTCGAGCAGTTCGTCGGACGTCACCGTCATCAGGCGCGAGGCGTCCGTGGTGCCGAGGAGACGCAGGACCTCCTCGCGGGTCGCGGAGGCGACCTCGGTGGTCTCGGTGGGGCGCGGGCCACCGCTCTGGATGATGGCACGGCGGAACAGCCCCCGGGCCTTCGGGGCACCGAGCAGCGCGCCGATGGACATCGCACCGGCGGACTCCCCCATGACCGTGACGGCACACGGGTCACCGCCGAAGGCGGCGATGTTGTCGCGCACCCAGCGCAGGGCGGCCATCTGGTCCAGTAGCCGCAGGTTCCCCGAGCCGTACCGGTCGGGCTGGTAGAGACTCCCGAAGGCGCCCAGGCGGTAGTTGAACGTGACCAGGACGCAGTCCCGTTGCGCGTACTGGGCCCCGTCGAAGGTCGGGTCGTTGCCCGTGCCGGCGATGAACCCGCCGCCGTGGATCCACACGATCACCGGCCGCTTGCCGGTGGTCGACGGGGACCAGACGTTGAGGTAGAGACAGTCCTCGCTCTGGTTCGGCGTCTCGGGCAGGGTGGGCAGCAGCGGGACCTGCGGTGCGGCGTGGCCGTACTCGCTCGCGTCGCGGACCCCGGTCCAGGAGGCCGCCGGCTGTGGCGGAGCGTAGCGCCGCGGGCCGGTCGGTGGAGCGGCATAGGGCATGCCCTTCCAGACCAGCACGCCGTCACCACGCTCGACGCCACGCACTCTGCCCGAGCGGGTCGCGACCACGACCGACCGGGCGGCGCGGTCACTGCGCGGGCTCGCCACGGCGCCGGCAGGGGCGAAGCCGCCGGTCCCCAAGGCCACCCCGGTCAGGCCTGCACCCGAGAGTCCTAGAAATCCTCTGCGTCCAAGTTTCCGGCTCAAGGAACACCCCTTTCTACGGTGCTTTCATGATCCGAAAGCTTTGCAAGTCTTTCGACTGGGTAGGAGGGGAAGAATCCTTCCCCCCACAGGCCGTCCCACGGGCCCCGCAGCCGTCTCAGGCCTTCTTGCGCTTCTTCGCGGGTGCCGCCGTGCTACTGCGTACGGTGAGGGTGGTCGCGATTTCCACGCCGATCTGTCCCGGCCGCTCACCACGGCCGAGAGCGAGTGCGAGTTCGGTGGCTGCCGCCGCCATCTCCGTCAGGGGCTGGTGAACCGTCGTCAGCGGTGGGTCGACCCACGCCACAACCGGCAGGTCGTCGAAACCGACGACGCTCAGGTCGTCGGGAATGGTGAGCCCCAGTTCGCGGGCGGCCTGGTAGACGCCCAGTGCTTGTAGGTCGTTCGAGGCGAAGACGGCGGTGGGCCGATCACTCCGCATCAGCAGCTCGCGCGCGGCCTCGCAGCCGTCTTCCCTGGTGAGCGGCGCGTGGACCACCAGGTCGGGATCGGCGGGCAGTCCCGCCGCCTCCAGGGCGGACGTGTATCCGGCCTGCCGTGCCCGGAAGCAGGAGACATCACGAGGGCCGCCGATCATGGCGATGCGGCGGTGCCCGAGCTCGATCAGGTGCCGAGTCGCCGACTGGCCGCCACGCCAGTTGGTGGCGCCGACGAAGGGTACGTCGTCGGGGGGCTCCTCCGTCGGGTCGAAGACGACGAAGGGAATGCCCTTGGCGCTGAGTTGTTCGCGCTCCTCATCGGACAGCTGGGCCACCGACAGCACGCAGTGCGGACGGCGGCCCACCATGTCCTCCACGGTCCGGGTGGGTGCGTCGTGGAACCCGAACTCCGAGACCATCACGCCCACCCGGTTCTTGCTGGCCACTCGCTCGACGCCCCGGATGATCTCAACCGCCCACAGGCTCTTCAGCTCGCGGAACACCAGCTCCACGGTGTTGTTCCGGCTGCCCGGGGGCTTCTTGTAGCCGTAGCGGTTGATCAGCTCCTCGACGCGGGCGCGGGTGTCGCTCGAGACGCCCGACCTGCCGTTGAGCACCTTCGAAACGGTGGGGATCGAGACTCCGGCCGTCTCGGCGATGTACGCGATGGTGACCGGCCCTCGCGATTCGTCCGCGGTTTCCTGGACATGCTCTGCCGACGCGTCCGCCCCGTTGTCCGCCACGCTCGCCTTCTCTCGCTGCCCAGCACTTTACGTTGTCGTTGTCGTCGGGCTCATTGTGGCACTTCAGGCCGACGAGCGACGGTCGCGCCTGTTTCTCGTCTTCGATCCGAAGCGCTTTGTGTTTCGCGATCGGACCGAGGCCAAGGGTCAGGCATCATCGCCCGTCACCGTCGTACCGGAGCGGGTGACGTGGTACGTCACGGTGGCGCCGCTCCAGAAGTGGAACGTGAGCGTGACCGGCGCGCCGCCGGTGAGGCTGCCGAGGAATTCCGACGTGAGGTCGATCGCCCCTCCTGAGTAGTCCGGGGAGAACGTCGTGTTGAACTGCTGGTAGGAGGTCCAGGTGGCGGTGCCGGCGTTGGATCCGTCCGCGTACTTCGCCTCCATGGTGGCCAGTTGGTCACCCCGGAAGTCCGTGGGGATGACCAGGCCTCCGCTCGTGCCGGACGCGTTCGAGAGTGCGGGCGTGTCGTAGGTGCGGATGTGGACGGGCCAGGGCAGGCCGCAGGAGAAGCGAAACTGAATGGTCGTGTTCTCGCCGTAGGCGCGATCCCCGGCGAGGCGGGTGAGAGTGGCGGCGCCGAAAGTGACCTGGTCGCCGGAGAGGCTGTAGTCGCGGCCCTGGACGAGCTTCCGGTTGCCTTGCCACACACCTCGGAAGGAGGTTCCGTTCTGGTTCAGGGCGAGCGTCTGTGCGCCGACGGTGCCCGACTTGGGCAGGTACACGGTGTCGCTGGAGGCGGTTCCGGAACGCGTGGTCCAGGCGGACCTGATCCTGTTGATCAGCTCAAGGTCACGCCACTCCAGTGAGTCCCGGTTGAGGTAGTTGAAGGCATCCCACACCGCGGTCGTGACCCCGTTGACCCTGGCCTCGTAACCCAGCTGTTCGAAGTACTTGAACCCCTCGCCGCGCTCGATCATCGCCGGGTGGTGGAAGTCCGGGTAGTTGAGGAGGCCGAACTCGCCCAGGTACACCGGGATGCCTTTGGCCACGAAGATGTCATGCATCAGCGTGAAGGCCCGCGTCATGTCCTGCTGCGAGACGGCGTCGAAGCGGGTGTAGCCGGCGATGTTGACGCTGAAGGGCCAGAAGCCGTAGTAGTGCACGGTCGCGACGAGGTTGTCGTCGTTGAGCGAGGCCATCTCGGCGGCGAGGCCTTCCATCAACACCTGGCTCGGCGTGGCGTACACGGTGGGCAGGAGCAGCAGCCTGTCGGTGTTGCCACCACCGGAGGCGCGGACGATGCGGTGGAACGAGGTGTTGAGTTCGTTCAGCAGCTCCTGCTTCCGGGCGTCGGTGGCGTTGTCGAACTGCGGCTCGTTGACGCTCTCGAACAGGAGGAGACGCGGCTCGTCCCGGAAGGCGGTGGCGATCTGGGTCCAGGTGGCGTCGAACCGGGCCAGCACGCCGCCGTGGTCTGCCGGCATGGTGTTGATCCAGGTCCACGAGTCGTGGTGGAGATTGAGATCCACGTAGAGGCCGTCGGCAATGGCCCAGTCGACGACCTGCTTGACACGGTTCATGAAGGCGGGGTCGATGGTGTACGGCGCTGTCGTCGACTGGTGGCTGCTCCAGGTAACGGGGATCCGGACGCTGCGGAAGCCCTGGGCCTTGACGGTGTCCAGCAGTGGCTTGGTGATCGGCGGGTTGCCCCAGGACGTCTCGTCCGGAATGGCGTCCAGAGTGTTGCCGAGATTCCAGCTCGGCTGCATGGCCTTGACGACGGCCATGCGGTCGGAGGCTCTGCTAGAGCCCTGGGGCACTTGCGAGTCGGCGAAGGCGGCGCCGCCCCAGGCGATGTGGATTGCCGCTACGAGCGCGAGCAGCAGGCCGACGGAACGGCGAAACGGTCTGGGGCTTCGGCTGTTGCTCTGATGACTGTGCCGCGTGATGCGTTGTGTCCTGTGCAAGGTGCCATCCCCTCTGTGCGGTTGGGTGGTTGTCGGAGGTGTGAGGATCGAAGCTCCTCGTCAGCGAGGACCGGGGCGGTAGTCGAACCAGTCGAAGTGCACCGCGCCGTCGGAGGCGTACAGGCCGATGACCCGGCCGGTGAAGCCTCCGGCGACTTCGGTCGACAGGTAGCGCCCGTCCAGCGAGGCCACATCCGTCGTCGTCCCGTCGGGTGCCTCGTATCCGAAGACCAAGGAGTCGGGGCCGGTGCGCGAGTCGTGAGGCTCAGGGGCCCCTGCGGTACGCACGGTGAGCACGAGGGGACCTTCGGGCAGCGGTAGTTCGGCTGCCACGGAGCGCAGCGACCCGACGCGGGCGATCACGCGGACCGTGCCCTCGGACGTGGCCTCGATGGCGTAGTGGTGCCGCTCGTCCAGGCGGACGGCCAGGCCGCCGGTGCCTTCGGAGCAGTCGACCAGGGTCCGCGCCTCGAAGGAGAGGTGCTGCTGGCGCCGCCCGAGGAGGATGATGTCGGGCTCGTCCAGGGAGGACCCGCGGGCACGCAGGGTCAGCCAGCTGGAACGCTCCTTGGTGGTGAAGTGTTCGACGGGCCGATCGTGCAGCGAGATCCAGGAGGGCTGGAATTCGTTCGTGTCGAAGTCATCTCGCTCGGCCGACGCCGCGACGGATGTCAACGGCCAGGGAATCTGCGGGAGTTCGGGGTTGACCTCACCGACGACGGGCCAGCCGTCGACCCAGGTGACGCCGGCCAGGAAGGTCTCCCGGCCCAGAATGTGCCATCCGGGTGTGCCACCCTGCGGACGGACGCCAAGCAGGACCATCCACCACGAGCCGTCCGTGGCCTGGACGAGATCGGCGTGACCGGTGTTCTGGACGGGCCGGTTGGTACTGCGGTGGGTCAGGATCGGGTTGGCCGGACACGGCTCGAAGGGCCCGTTGGGGGAAGTACCGCGAGCGATGGACACACCGTGGCCGCGCTCGGTGCCGCCTTCGGCGATCATCAGGTACCAGTGGTCACCAATCCGGTACAGGTGTGGGGCCTCGGGCGCGGCGGCACCCGGGGTGCCGGACCACACCTCCTGCGGCTCGCCGAAGGTCTCGCCCGTGCTCGGGTCGATGCGGACCTGGGCCACTCCGGCGACGGTGCACCAGCAGTTGCCCTCCTCATCCCACGCCAGGTCAGGGTCGATACCGGGGACGCCGGGGAGGCGGACCGGGTCGGTCCAGGGGCCGGCGGGGTCCGTCGCGCTGACGACCAGATTGCCCTCGCCCGGGGTGACGTTGGTGACGATCAGCCAGAACCGCCCGTCGTGATGGCGCAGGGTGGGTGCGTAAAGACCGCCGGAGGAGGGGGTGTTCCGGGGCAGGCGGAGCTGCCTTGGCCGGTCCAGCACATTGCCTATCTGGGTCCAGTTCACCAGGTTCCGGCTGTGGAAGAGGGGGATGCCGGGGAAGTACTCGAAGCTTGAACAGACGAGGTAGTAGTCCTCACCGACACGGCAGACGCTGGGGTCCGGGTGGAATCCCGGGATCACGGGATTGGCGGCACTTGCCGTTGCGTGCGTGTCCAACACCTGGTCAGGTCCCTTCAGTTGCTCGGTGTGCGCCTCGGTTGATCGCGAGGCGGTTCAGGGGGTGAAGGTCAACGTGCGCAGCCGCTGTTCTCCGGAGAGGACGATCCGCAGGTCGTGTGTGCCCTGAAGTTGCTCGGCCAGCGGAACCGTGACGGTGGTCCAGGCGTAGCGGTCGCCGGTGACGGGCACCTCCAAGGCTGCCAACTCGTGGTCGCCCGCATGGAGTTCGAACACGGCGGCGGCCCCCTCGCCTGTCCGTGACACCTCGACCGCGAGGTTGCCGGCCCCGCCCAGGTCCACCTGGTGGAAGTGCAGCGTCGCGGCTTTGCCGACCGGGGTGACCGCGTCGCCGTCCTCACGGGTGGCGTCGACCAGGGCGAGGTCCTCGTAGTCGTCGAAGTCGGTCGCGCTCAGCGGGGCTTCGAGGGCGTGGCGGGAGCGCGGGGCGGGGCCGGTGACGGTCAACTCCGCGGTCAGCGCCCGAGCCGCCGCCGAGTGGGCGACCACCAGTTCGTAACGGCCGGGGTCCACGGTGAAGGCGCCGGTGACCACGTCCCAGTGGGACAGCGCCTCGGCGACCGGCAGACGGAAATCCAGCTCCGCCACCTGGCCCGCTTCCAGGCATACCTTGCGGAAGTCGACGAGTTTCAGCTGCGGCGCCTGGTAACGGGCGTCCACGGCGCGGGCGTAGATCTGCACGGTTTCCGTGCCGGCGCGCGTCCCGGCGTTGCGCAGCGAGACTCGTACCCGGAGCTCGCCGTCCTGGGTCGTCCCGGCCTGTTCCACGGCGAGTCCGGTGTAGTCGAACCGGGTGTAGGAGAGGCCGTGGCCGAAGGCGTAGAGCGGGGCGGCACGGTGGTACTGGTACGTCCAGCCGGCCTTGATGATGTCGTAGTCCAGGCGGCCGGGCAGTTCGTCGTCGCCCCGGTACCAGGTCTGCGGCAGCCGGCCGGCCGGGTCGGCCTCGCCGTGAAGCACCCGGGCCAGGGCACGGCCTGTCTCCTGGCCGGCGTGTGAGATCCATAGCACTGCGGGCACATGCTCGTCGGCCCAGTCCAGTGCGTAGGGGTAACTCGACATGATGACCAGCACGGTGTCGTCGTGGACCGCGGCGACCTCGCGCAGAAGCCGGTCCTGCTGGGGCGGCAGGCGCAGACCGGCCCGGTCCGTGGTCTCCCGGCCGTTGATGTGCGGGTCGTTGCCGAGCACCACGACGACCGTCTCGGCGGCCCGCGCGGCCGCGACGGCTTCGGCGACACCGTCGCGCACCACGGTCCGCGCGAACCGCACAGCCTGCTCGGGGGTTTCGGCGGTCATGGTGAGGACGCCGGTGTCCGGGTCGACCTGCGCGTAACGGCCGTTGCAGAGATTGAAGAGAAGTTCCGCTCCGTCATCCGCGATGTCGAGGCGGAAAGTTTCGTGGACCTCCCACTCACCGGGCTGGTCCCGATCCGCTACGACCCGTTGGTCGTCGTCACGTAGCGAGGCGTAGCGGCCCGTGGCCGCGGAGCGCAGCGTGAGCACATCCAGGTCCCAGTCGAAGAGGTCCCACTGAGCGGCGGGGTCTGCGTCCTGGATGTCTGTCAGTGCCAGCCGGCCCTCCGGCCCGGCGGCGGTGACGGCACGGCCGTCGGCAGTGCGCAGCACGATCCGGTCGACACCTTCGACGCCCTCGACGCCCAGGCCGTCGGCGACGGTGACCCGGTACGGATGGGTGCCGCTGTACCAGTCCTCGAACAGTGTGCGGGCGAGCGGCCCGACCACGGCCACGCGGCAGTCCGTGGCCAGCGGCAGCACGCCGGTGTTCTTGAGCAGCACGATCGACTCGGTGGCCGCGCGCAGCGCGAGCGCCTGATGTGCCGGGGAGTTGACGACATCCCAGCCGATGCCCGCGTATGGGTCCCGCTCAGCGTCGAACTCACCGAGCCGGAACCGGATTGACAGCTGACGGCGTACGGCCCGGTCCACGTCCGCCATCGACAGCAGGCCGCGCTCCAGGGCCGCGCTGATCCGGCCGAACGTGGGCGCGGTGTCCTGGAAGTGGTCGGTGAAGCTGTCGATGCCGGCCTTCAGCGCGGCGGCGTGCGACTCGGCATGGTCGTCGAAGTAGTGCTCCGGGTCCACCAGGTTCGACGGGGCATCGGCGTCGCTGACCACGAAGAGTTCGTGGCCGGTGGGTTTCGCCCACTGGCGCAACTGCTGGTCCAGGAGCGGACTGACATGGCAGGGATGGCCGTTGACCAGGTTGTAGGCCGCCATCACGCCGGTGGCAGCGCCCGTGACGATGGCGAGCCGGAAGGCGGCGAGGTCGTACTCGTGCAGTACCCGCGGCCGCAGGCCCGAGGAGGTCGTGCAGCGGTTGTCCTCGTTGTTGTAGGCGAGGAAGTGCTTGAGGACCGGCGCGGTACGCAGGTGCTCCGAGTCGTCGCCGGACATACCCCGGCAGAAGGCGGCACCGAGCCGGGCGGTGACAAGGGCGTCCTCGGAGTAGCCCTCCTCGTTGCGGCCCCAGCGTGGATCGCGCAACAGGTTCACCACCGGGGCCCAGCCCTGGAGGCTGTTACGGCCGGTGCCGACGACCGGGCGACGGTGGTGGTGGAAGGCGCGCTGCTCGACGGAGATCGCTTCGGCGACTTCGCGGATCAGGTCCTCGTCCCAGGTCGCGCCCAGGCCGACGGCCTGCGGGAAAGTGGTGGCGGCGCCGAGCCAGGCGACGCCGTGCAGGGTTTCGGTGCCGGTGCGGAACTCGTCGACTCCCAGGCGGGGAATGGCGGGCGAGTACTGGTGCAGCATCGCGACGCGTTCCTCCGGCGTCAGCCGGGAGAGCAGGTCCTCGACTCGTTCGGCCAGCGGGAGCCCCGCGTCTTGGAAGGGCAGCGTGGCGGATGCGGCGGCGGTGTTCACAGATGAAAGTCCCTTGCGGAGTGCGGCGACAGGACAGACGGCACCGTACGGCCAGAGCACACGGCGCCCGGAGCCGAGTTGAAGCGCTTCGACGCTGACAGGGTGCCAGTGGAGTGTCAAGAGAAAGTTTCCAAGAAACATCGCTTAAAAATTGGCGGTTCACTTTCCTGCACGACCCTTGCCTGTCGCCTCAGGGCGCGCTTAACCTCTCGGCGATATCGAAGCGCTTCGACAGGCAGGCGACGAGCCGCCCCGTGTCGCTCCTGGCCGAAGCCGCTCGCGCCTCCTGCGCCGAAGCCAGGCGGCAACCGCGCAGCCCTCCCGCACGACGTTCGTCACAGAACCTCAAAGGCGAAGGACCGCCCACCATGAGCATCGCAATGAACCGCAGAGCCTTCGTGAACGGCGCCGTCGCCGTTGCCGGGGCCACCGTCATGTCCCCGCTGCTGTCCGCGTGCGGAAGCGGCTCCTCCGGCTCGAAGGGGGGAACCAACTCCAAGTCGGGGCTCGCCGCCGCGCTTCCCGATTACCACGCCAGCACCTCGGTGAAGCCGGACATCCCTTCGGCGGGCGGAGCCGATGGAGCGTTCACGAGCCCGGGCTTCCTGTCCTACCCGGCCCATGCCGTGGCAACGGTTCGGGGAGTCCCCGGCAAGGGCGGCAACTACACGGCAGTGACACCGATCTGGGGGACCCTGCCCTCTCCGAACAACTCCTACTACCAGGCCATGAACAAGGCCCTCGGCATCGACCTGACCATGAAGCCGGCCAACGGCAACGACTACGCGACCATCGTCCCGACGATGACCGCGTCCAAGAAGCTGCCGGACTGGGTCCAGCTGCCCTCCTGGTGGAACGCCACCTTCAACGTCAGCGCGCTGGCGGGCACGCAACTGGCGGACCTCACCCCGTACCTGTCCGGCGACAAGATCAAGCAGTACCCGAACCTCGCCGCGATCCCCACCGGCGCCTGGCAGGCCGCCGCCTGGGAGGACAAGATCTACGGCATCCCCTCCTTCGCCAGCGGCATGGCCGTCGCAGGGGCGGTCTTCTTCCGCGCCGACGTGCTGGGAGCGAAGGGCATCACCGCGGACCAGGTCAAGTCCGCCGACGACCTGTGGAACCTCGGCAAGGAACTGACCGACGCCAAGCGCGGCGTCTGGGCATTCGACGATGTGTGGACCTATCTGTACCAGTCGTGGGGTGTCCCCAGTAAGTTCGCCGTCAAGCGAGGCAAGCTCGCACACAAGTACGACATGCCCGAGTTCCTGGAAGCCTTGAACTGGCACTACCGGCTCGCCAAGGCCGGCTACGTACACCCGGATTCGCTGGCGGGCGACACCAACAACGGCATCACTCGCTTCTTCGCCGGAAAGTCCCTGATCGAGGGCGGCGGCACCGGTGCGTGGAACCTGGCGGACCACCAGTCGGGCACCGCCGCGAACAAGAACTACCGCCGTGCCGCCTTCGACATCATCGCCGCCGACGGCAAGTCCACGCCCCAGACCTTCCTCGGCCCCTCCACCAGCATCATGAGCTACCTCAACGCCAAGCTGAAGAGTGAGCAGATCGAGGAGCTGCTGAACGTCGCCAACTACCTCGCCGCGCCCTTCGGTTCCGCCGAGTACACGCAGGTCGTCTACGGCGTCGAAGGCGTCCACTACACGATGGTCGACGGCGTCCCCACCTACACCGAGGAGGGCAAGAAGACCGCGCAGCAGCAGACGTTCAACTTCCTGGCCTCGCCTCCGCAGGTCGTCAGCAACCAGGGCGCCAACCAGGTGACGAAGGACTACACCGCCTGGCAGGCCAGGACCGTGAAGTACGTCTACAAGCCGGTGTTCTGGAACATGAACATCACCGTTCCCAAGCGCTTCGCCACCGTCGACACCGCGCAGGCCGTCGAGGACGCCATCAAGGACTGCTACCACGGCATCAAGAAGGTCTCCGAGGTCCAGGCCGCCATCGCCGCCTGGAAGTCCAGCGGCGGCGACCGGCTGACCGACTGGTACCAGACCGCGGTCCTCGACAAGTACGGCACCGGCCAGTAGCAGACGACGGCGTGCGGGCGGGCCGCATGGCAGCGGCCGCCGCGCAGCAAGGAGGAACGGTGGCCGCCACGATCACCACCAAGGCGAAGAAGGAACCCACGGGGGCAGCGGTCGAGGGAGGCGACAGGTCCGTTCCCCGATCGAACCGCATGAGCTTTCGCATCCGGTTGCGCCGGGACAAGTCGCTGATCATCATGACCCTGCCGGCGGTCGCGCTGCTGCTGGTGTTCAACTACGTCCCGCTCTTCGGCCTCATCACCGCCTTCGAGTACTACGACCCGCTGGTCGGGGTGGTGCACAGCGAATGGGCCGGCCTCGACCAGTTCCGGCAGCTCTTCCAGGACCCGCTGTTCTGGGAGGCACTGCGCAACACCCTCTGGCTCAGCTTCGTCCAGCTGATCCTCTTCTTCCCCGTGCCGATCGTGCTCGCGCTGCTGCTCAACACGGTGCTCAGCGAACGGCTGCGGAACTTCATCCAGTCCGTGGTCTACCTGCCCCACTTCTTCTCCTGGGTGCTGGCCATCACCGTCTTCCAGGAGATGCTCGGCGGCGCCGGAGTGCTCAACCACTTCCTTGCCCAGCACGATCTGGGCACCTGGAACATCATGACCAACCCGGACACCTTCGCACTGCTGGTCACTTCCCAGGCCGTGTGGAAGGAGGCGGGCTGGGGCATCATCGTTTTCCTCGCCGCCCTCGCCGCCATCGACCAGAACCTCTACGAGGCCGCCGCCGTCGACGGCGCGGGCCACCGGCGCCGGATGTGGCACATCACCCTCCCGGGCATGCGCGGCGTCATCGTGCTGATGCTCGTGCTGCGCCTCGGGAACGCTCTGACAGTCGGCTTCGAGCAGTTCCTGATCCAGCGCAACGCGGTGGGCCACGACACGGCCGATGTGCTGGACACCTTCTCCTTCTACTACGGCATCGCCACCAACAACTACAGCTACGGCGCTGCGGCCGGACTGTTCAAGAGCGTGATCTCGCTGCTCCTGATCTGGGGCGCCAACAAGGTCGCGCACGCTTTCGGTGAGGACGGGTTGTACCGCAAATGAGCCAGACGCTGACACAGACACAGACCGTCTCCGTCCTCCGGCCGGGCCGCCACCGCGGCCGGGCCGTCTGGGAGGAGAAACCCACCGTCGCCGGGCAGACCCTCAAGGGCGGTGTCCTCTTCCTGGTGCTCGCCGCCGTCCTGGTGCCGCTCTACATCGTCGTGCTCACCAGTTTCTCCACCCCGGGGGCCATCAACCGAGCCGGCGGACTGGTGCTCTGGCCCGACGGTCTCACCCTCGGCGCCTATCAGCAGATGCTCACCGACGGCCCGGTCACCCGCGCGGTCCTGGTCAGTCTGGGCATCACCGCCGTCGGCACCGCGCTGTCCATGGTGGTATCGGTGCTGTGCGCCTACGGACTCTCCCGGTCCCGCTCACTCGGCCACCGCAGCATCCTGATGGTGCTGATCATCACGATGTTCGTCAGCGGCGGGCTGATCCCCACCTACCTCGTCGTCACCGGCCTCGGCGGCTACGGCGAGTACTGGGCACTGATCCTGCCCAGCGCCGTCTCCGTCTTCAATATCCTGGTGCTGCGCTCCTTCTACTCCTCCACCGCCGCGGACCTGATCGACGCGGCCCGGATGGACGGCTGCAGCGAATGGCGCATCCTCTGGTCGGTGGTGCTGCCCACCTCCCGTGCGGTCACCGCGGTCGTGGCCCTGTTCTACGCCGTCGGTTACTGGAACGCCTTCTTCAACGTGATGCTCTACATGCCGACCGACAGCGCCAAGTGGCCGCTGCAGTACGTGCTCCTGCAATACGTCAACTACGGCTTGAGCATGCCCGGATCGGTCAACAACGGCTTCGGCGGAATCCACGCGCAGACAGCACCCCAGTCGCTGCAGATGGCCGTGGTGGTGCTGACGCTGATCCCGATCCTCCTCGTGTATCCCTTCATGCAGAAGCACTTCAAGACGGGTGTCCTCACGGGCGCCATCAAGGGCTGACGACCCGCCGGGGCTGTCCCCTTGAGCGGTATCCCGAACCACCTAGCAGATGGAGGCCTCCCTTCATGTCCGGCTTCTTCCATGCCCCCGTACTCCCCATGCGGGCGGGTGGGTCGTGACCGATCGGCTGACCCGTCGCCTCGGTGGTCTGGCTTTCGGCGGGGACTACAACCCCGAGCAGTGGGACGCGGACGTGTGGAAGGAGGACGACCTGCTGATGCGTCAGGCGCGGGTCAACCTCGCCACCGTCGGCGTCTTCTCCTGGGCTCTGCTGGAGCCGGAGGAGGGTCAGTACGAATTCGGCTGGCTGGATGACCAGTTGGACCGGCTGCACGCCAACGGCGTCGCCGTCGACCTGGCCACCCCGACGGCTTCCCCACCGCCATGGTTCACCCTGGCCCACCCGGACGCCCTGCCGGTCACCCCCGAGGGCGCCCGGCTCGTCCACGGCAGCCGCGACACCTACTGTCTGGCCGCGCCCACCTACCGCCAGGCCTCCCTGCGGATGGCCACCGCCCTGGCCGAGCGCTACGGAAACCACCCGGCCACCGCGCTCTGGCACGTCCACAACGAGTACGCCACGATCTGCGTCTGCGACCACGCAGCAGAGAGGTTCCGCCGCTGGCTGCGACACCGGTACGGCAGCCTCGACGCCGTCAACTCGGCCTGGGGCACGGTTTTCTGGAGCCAGCGCTACGGCGCCTGGGAGGAGATCCTGCCGCCCCGGGCCACCCAATGGCACAGCAACCCCGCGCAGGTCCTCGACTTCCGCCGCTACTGGTCGGACGAAGCCCTGGCCGCCTACCGCGAGCAGCGCGACGCCATCCGTGCCCACAGCGACCGGCCGGTCACCACCAACCTCATGCTGCCCGGCTACCAGAACCTCGACCTGTGGGCCTTCGGCCGCGAGGTCGACTTCGTCGGCATCGACCACTACCCGGACGCCCCGGGACCGGACGCCGCCGCCGACATCGCCTTCGGTGGCGACCGGGCCCGCTCCTTCGGCGGCGGCAAGCCCTGGCTGCTGATTGAGCAGGGCCCCAACACCATCTATGCCGGGGACCGTACGTTGCCCAAAGAGCCCGGAGAGATGCTGCGGCACTCCCTCCAGCACCTCGCGCACGGCTCCGACGGCGTGCTCTTCTTCCAGTGGCGACAGCCGCAGGCAGGCGCCGAGATCTGGCACTCCGCTCTGGTCCCGCACGCCGGACCGGACTCCAGGATCTTCCGAGAGGCTGTCCAGGTCGGCGAGGCAGTCGCCCGGCTCGGGGAGCTGGCAGGCTCCCGGATCACCGCCGAGGCGGCCGTACTCCACGACGCGGACGCCTGGTGGGGCTTGGCCAGTCAGGGCCTGCCCTCCTCAGAGCTGGACTACCACGGCACCCTGCGCCGCGCCCACCGCGCTCTGTGGGACGCCCACGTCACCGCCGACTTCGCCCACCCGGAGGCCGACCTTACGCAGTACCGGCTGGTCGTCGCCCCGGCGCTGTACCTGATGTCGGACGCGGCGGCGGAGAACTTGCGCGAGTACGTGCGGCAGGGTGGCGTGCTGCTCGTCCAGTACTTCAGCGGCGTCGTCGACCAGCACCACCGGGCCCGCCTCGGCGGCTACCCAGCCGCGGCGCTGCGCGAGGCCCTGGGCGTTCGGGTCGAGGAGCACCGGCCGCTGGCCGCCGGTGCAGAGATCACCCTCTCCGACGGATCGTCGGGATCCGTGTGGAGTGAGTACCTCAGCACCCGGGGAGCCGCCCGGCCCGTGGCGGCGTACCCGGACGGCCGCCCAGCGCTCACCCAGCACCACTTCGGTACGGGCAGCGGTTGGTACCTGTCCACCTGTCTGGACGATCGGGCCTATGCCGCACTGATGGACCGCCTGCTCGGGGAGGCCGGGGTACGGCCCGTCCTCCCCGGCCTCCCCGAGGGGGCCGAGGCCGTCGTCCGCCGTGCCGAGGACGGCCGACAGTGGCTGTGCCTGCTGAACCACGGCAGCGAACGACCGTGGCAGGTCGCGGTGAGCGGACACGAACTGCTGACGGACCGTCCGATACCGGCGACCGGACTGGATCTGCTCCCGGGTGCGGCAGCGGTGGTACGTCTGCCCGCAGAAACACTTGGCAGCCGGTCCGAATGATGCGGCCAAGGTCCAGCGCTGTCGCCGGATCCGACGATGCCGAGGAGTCGCAGCGCATGCCTCCCCCATTCCGCGTCCGGCGCCGATGACAATTCCTTCGGCGGCCATGAGCAACTCCTTGATGAAAAGCTGCACTTGGGGTGCGCCGGAGCGCCCCAGGTTTCCCGACGAGATGCGCCGTGGCCAGAACCCTTCGTCCCGAATCGGCTTCCGCCCTCCGCACCGTCCCGCGACGGCCCAGCTCGACTGGCAGAGCATATGAACGACCAGTGAAGCCCGACTGCAGGCCTAATTGCCTAACTCAAGCAACACGTCGGGTCTCGCCGAAAGCGCCCGCGCTCCCCGAAGTGGCCTTCCCGCTACCCGGAACGGCATATGCGGGGGAAAGTTTCTTCCCCCTCACAGGGCGTTCTCCGAGTGCAATGCTGACCACACACCGAGCAAGACATTTCGAGGAGTGTGGGCGTCGTGCCTCATTCCGGCCGCCGTAAGGCCGCCATTCCATTTCGTGCGGGACACCATCACAGCCGTAATAACGGTCGCGCCACTCCCGCCGCATGACCGTGAACTCCTCCCCTCCATCCGATCTCTCCATCCCCAAGGAGCGAACCATGTCCGATTCCCCGAACGTCGCCCTGATCCGGCGCGTCTACGAGTCCGGGATGGCCCCGGAAGTCACTGCCGAGGTCTTCGCCGACGACCTCGTCTGGGACATCACCCCGGGCTTCCCGTACGGCGGCGTGTACCACACGTGGGCCAGCGCGGGACAGGACTTCTTCGGGCGCCTGGCGCCCAGCTTCGAGGCTTTCGGCGCGGTGCCCGAGGAGTACTTCGGGGACGACGACGGCCACGTCTTCGTGTCCGGGCACTACCACGGCAAGTCCAAGACCGGCGAGGAGTTCGACGCCCGGTTCATCCACTTCTGGACCATCCGCGACGGCAAGGCCGTCCAGCTGCGCCAGGCCGCCGACAGCTACATCGTGCAGTCAGCCCTCCAGGGCTGACAACAACACCAGGAGACCAACCCCATGACGAAGATCCTCTTCGTGATCACGGCGTCCGACCACTGGACGCTCGCCGACGGCACCCCCCAGCCGGCCGGCTTCTGGGCCGAGGAAGCCATCGGCCCCTACCAGGTCTTCAAGGAGGCCGGGTACGAGATCGCGGCGGCGACCCCCGGCGGCGTACCGCCCACGGCGGACGCCCTGAGCCTCACCGCCGAGTTCAACGGCGGCGAGGAAGGCGCGGAACGCATGCGGACCGCGCTGCGCGAGGCGACCGAGCTGGCGCAGCCGCTGCGCATCGAGGACGTCACCATCGACGACTACGACGCCGTCTTCTATCCGGGCGGCTGGGGCCCCATGGAGGACCTGCCCGACAACGCCGAATCGGGCAAGCTGCTCACCGACTGGCTCGCCTCGGGCAAGGTCGTTTCCCTTGTCTGCCACGGCCCCGCGGCCCTGCTCGCCACCATCGGTCCCGACGGAACGTCCCCGTTCAGCGGGTACCGTCTGACCGGCCTCTCCAACGCCGAGGAGAAGCTGAACGGTCTCGCGGACCGCGCGAAGTGGTTGCTCCAGGATCGCCTGGTCAGTGACCTCAAGGTGGACTATCGGGAGGCCGAGCCGTTCACCCCGCACGTGGAGGTCGACCGCAACCTGTACACCGGGCAGAACCCGTACTCGGCGGTTCCCCTGGCGCAGGAAGTGGTCAAGGCGCTCAGCTGACACCGCCCTGTGGACCCGTTCGGCGGCCCGGTACCCCCCACCGGGCCGCCGAGCGCTGTTTCCCGTCCTGCCCCATTGGGGTGGAACACCTTCTGTCCCTCCCTGCCCCGACCACGCCAACGTAGGTACAATTTCTCCCCCTCAAAACGAAGAGCTTCTGTGCGAGGCTGGAGATCATGAACCACAACCCGCATCTGAACGAGCTGGGTGAGTTCCTCAAGGCCCGGCGTGCCGAGCTGAGTCCCGAGGATGTCGGGCTCCGCGGCGGGCAGCGGCGGCGGGTACGCGGTCTGCGCCGTGAAGAGGTGGCTCTCCTCGCCGCGATCAGCACCGAGTACTACGCGCGGATCGAGCAGGGACGTCTTCAGGCGTCGGCCCCTCTTCTGGGCGAGATCGCCGACGTGCTCCGGCTGAACGACGACCAGCGCACCTATCTCTTCGAACTCTCTGCGAAGGAAACCGCGCGCCCGGCAACGCCTCGTGATCGTCAACGGGTGGACACACAGTTCCAGCGGATGCTCGACGATCTCACGGCCACGCCGGCCTTCGTCATTGGCCGACGGACCGACATCCTGGCCTGGAACCGCCTCGCCGCCGCCTTGTGGACCGATTTCGGGCAGTACCCGGAGCAGGAGCGCGAGTTCGTCCGGCTGCTGGTCACCGAGCCGTGGATGCGCGAGGTGTACGTGGACTGGGAGGAGGTCACCCGGCTGGCCATCGCGCAGCTGCGCATGGAGAGCGCGCGATACCCCGGTGACCCGCGCCTCGCGGCATTGGTCGAGGAGTTGTCCGCCCGCGACGAGAAGTTCCGGCAGTGGTGGACCGAGCATGACGTCGCCATGCGTGGCAAAGGGACCAAGAAGCTGCGTCACCCGATGGTGGGCGAGCTCACGCTCGACTGGGACACGCTCATGTGCGCCACGGACCCCGAGCAGAGCATCATCGTATGGACCGCCGCTCCCGGATCGTCCTCCTATGACGGACTGCGCCTGCTGGCTTCCTGGGACGTGGACCGGAAACGAACGGCTTCCGACACCACCGCGTGAAACGTAGGTCAGCGAGGGGCGCCTCGCAGACGCGCCCCTCTCCAGGGGGGAGAAATCCTTCCCCCGGACAAGAGCGTCCCAGCCATGAAACCTCCCCTTTTCCCTGCACGCGCACAGCGGAATTGTCGGATACCTCAACGTTCCCAGGTCAAGCAACGAGGTAATTCGCATGAAGGCTGTAGGTTTCACGGAATTCGGCGGGCCGGAGGTACTTCGACTCCTGGAACTGCCCGCTCCCGAGGCCGGCGCGGGTGAGATCCGAATACGGGTGCATGCCGCGACCGTCAACGCGGTCGACGCCCTCCAGCGCGGCGGTCCCTCCGCTTCGCCGGACGCCCGGCCCCCGTTCGTCCCCGGTATGGACGCGGCAGGCGTCGTGGACCAGATCGGCCCGGGCACGGACACGGATCTGACCGTTGGCGACAGGGTGATGACGATCGTCGTGCCCAACGGCGCCCACGGAGCGTACGCCGAACAGGTCGTGGTCCCGGCGCAGTCGGTCGTCCGCGCTCCCCACGACGCCACTGACGCGCAGGCGGCGTCGCTGCCGATGAACGGCCTCGCCGCACGTCTCGCGCTGGACACGCTGGGCCTGAAGGCCGGGCAGACCGTGGCGATCACCGGTGCGGTCGGTGCGGTCGGCGGGTATGCCGTCCAGCTGGCCAAGGCGGACGGGCTGCGCGTGGTGGCCGACGCCTCGGAGCAGGACGAGGCCTTGGTCAAGGAGCTGGGGGCCGATGTCGTACTGCGACGTGGTACCGAATTCCCGGAGCGTGTCCGTGGAGAAGTCCCCGACGGCGCCGACGGGCTCGTCGACGGTGCGCTGCTCGGCGACATCGCCGCTCGTGCGGTGCGCGACGGCGGCCGCGTGGTGACGCTGCGTGGCTACAACGGGTCCGGTGAGCGGAACGTCGTCTTCGAACCCGTCGTCGTATTCCGATACGCCCAGGAACGCGCCAAGCTCGACCAGCTCCGACAGCAAGCGGAAGACGGCCGCCTCACTCTCAGGGTCGCGAAGACCTTCCCCGCGGAGCAGGCCGCCGAAGCTCATCGGCTGCTCAGCGCGGGCGGCGTCCGAGGCCGATTGGTCCTGACGTTCTGAAGCCGTCGCGACACCGTCCGGGCGCCCCCAGAGCCGACTCACACGGCAGGGGCCCCGGACGGGTCGGCGATCCAGGACGCGAGGAAGCGCAGAGCGTCGTGGGACATGCTCCCGGGCTCGGCAGTCCCGATCACCAGACGCTGGGCAGGGTCCGCCGAGCAGGTCAGGCTGTCCCACTCAAGGGTGATCTCACCGGCGACCGGGTGGCGCAGTCTCTTGGTCCCCATCCGCTGGGCCGGCGTCTGACGACCGGCCCACCAGAGACGAAAGTCGGCGTCCGCCATCGACAACTCGCCGACAAGGGCGGTCAGTTCCGGATCGTCGGGGCACGCCACGGCCTGCAGGCGCAAGTGAGCCACACAACTGCGGGCGACCGTCGTCCAGTCGGGGTAGACCTCCCGGAACCCGGGATCCGTGAACAGCAGTCGTGCATAGTTGCGCTTCTTCTCCGGGACCCGTTCGAAGTCGGTGAGCAGAGCGGCCCCCAGGGTGTTCCAGCCGAGGATGTCCATACGGCGCCCCAGCACCAGCGCAGGAGTCGCGGTCAACCCGTCCAGAAGACGCCTGAGTTGTGGATGGACCTTCTGCGCCGGCCGGCGTCGCGGCGTGCGTTCGCATGTCCCGGCCAGCTCGAAGAGACGGTCGCGCTCCTCGTCGTCGAGATGCAGAACGCGGACGAGCATCGTGAGTACCGACGTGGACGCGGAGGTGCGCCCCTGCTCCAGACGCCGGTAACAGTCGGTGCTGATCCCCGCGAGCCGGGCGACCTCCTCTCGGCGGAGTCCGCTCACCCGCCGGGGCGCACCGGTGTCGGGGAGGCCCACGGTACGCGGGCTGAGTCGTGCGCGGCGTTCCTTGAGGAATTCCCCCAGTTCAGACAAATGCCGTTTACTGTACATGGAAACAGTGTGGCACCGCTCGGCGCCGAAGTGAGGGGGAAGGTTTTCTCCCTGGGTTTCCGAAGGCGCCCTCGGCTCCGCCGACTCAGGACGAGTTCACCGGCTGAGGGACCTCGACGGACCAGGTTTTTCGTCAGGCGCTCCTGCCCACGCTTAGAGCCCGGAATTTCGGTCTGGCTGTCTGAGTCCACGACGTGTCTGCTCACTCATCTCGACCGACCAGACAGATCGGAGAATCCACCAATGACGACATGGACGAACGACGAACTCAACCGCATCGCCAATGCCGACGAGTTGGAAGTGGCGCCACTGCGGCGTGACGGCATCTCACGCAAGCCGTTGCCGATCTGGGTAGTGCGCGATGGTGACGACCTGTACGTCCGCTCCTACCGGGGCACGGCCGGCGCCTGGTGGCGTACAGCGCTTGCGACCCACGAGGGACACATCAGCTCCGGCGGCGTCGACAAGGACGTCACCTTCGTCGAGGTGACAGACAACACGATCAACGATCGTATCGACACGGCATACCGCACCAAGTACGGCCGCTACGGCAGCGCGTACGTCAGTCCCATGGTCGCCTCTCGCTCCACGACGCTGCGACTGGTCCCCCGATGAGCAAGACGTCCCTCGACAAATGCCGCTGAACCGCCACCCGTGGCTGATCTCGAACTCGACGTAGTGCTGTGTGGCCGTTCTCGAAGCTCGCCAACCGAGTCACCAGTGGTCACCACCAACTGACGCCTCAGTGCTTCTGCTGTCCACAACGTGGTGGGCCGTGGACAGCAGAAGCAGCGCGTGCCTCGCTAGACGACGCGTATCTCTGCGAGTTGGAGACGGTACTTGGTTGCCTCGTCGGACGCTGGCGCGCCGAGTCTCGTAGCTTGCAAGCGCAGGTAGCGGCCGGTCACGAGGGTGAGGGTGTAGGTCTGGGCGGCTCCGTCGGGGTTGGACTGGCCGGTGACGGTACGGGCTGTGGTGTAGTTGCTGCCGCTCTCGGTCCGGGTCTGGATCGTGAAGTCGACGGGGAAGCCCGCGGTTCCACCGCCCGCTGCCGCGGTGTCGGTACGGGGGAAGAGGGTGACGGAGCCGATGGTCCGGTCGGCGCCGAGGTCGATCTCAATCCACACTGGTGTGGCGCTGACATCGGCGGAGGAGAAGTCGATGCTGGTGAAGCCCTTGGCACCGGTCACACTGGTGGTGGTGCCGTCCAGGAGCCTTGTCTTGCCCCAGTCGGCGTTCTCCAGCGTGTAGTTGCCGGTGACGGTGGTCGCGGCGGTGGGCACGGTGAGTTCGGCGAGTTGGAGACGGTACTTGGTCGCTTCGTCGGAGGCCGGGGAGCCGAGCCTGGTGGCCTGCAAGCGGATGTAGCGGGCGGTCGTGGTCCTGAAGCCGTACGTCTGCACCATGCCTCCCGGGTTGGGCTGGGAAGTGACGGTGCGGACGGTGGTGTAGGTACCGGCTCCATCTGCGCGGGTCTGCAGCGTGAAGTCGACAGGGAAACCGGCGGTGCCGCCACCCGCCGCCGGTGTGTCGGTGCGAGGGAAGAGGCGTATGGCGTCGAGGTCGGTATCGGCGCCCAGGTCGACCTCGACCCAGACTGGGTTGGCGCTCACCTCGGCCGAGGAGAACTCGTTGCTTGTGTAGCCCTTGGCGCCCGCCACACTGCTGAGCCTGCCGTCGGTAAGCCGGTTCCTGCCCCAATCGCTGTTCTCCAGGCTGTTGTTGCTGGTGACCGGCCGCCCCAGCGCCCGGTTGTCAAGGCGGCCCGTGCCGGTCGCGCCCAGCGTCCAAGTACCGGGTTGCACGGTGAAGTAGACGCTGGAGGCGTCCTTGTCGGCGTACGTCAGCCCGCTCACGCCACCGGTGGGCGCGCCGCCGGTGTAGACGGTGGTGCCGTTGGCCTTGATGACGGGCTGCGCGGCACCGTAGGTGGGCACGCCCACGCGAGCCGAAGCTCCGCTGGGCGAGGTGAGCGTCAAGGTGACCTTGTCACCGTCCCGAACGATGCCGAATTGAATGTTCCCCTTGACGGTGGGCACCACGGTGTTGATCTTCGTGAGGGTGCCGGTCTGCGGGACGATCTCGTACGACGTCCAGCCGGGCTCGGTGGGACGGACTCCGGCGGCGTAGGCGGACAGCGCGTACAGCGGGCCGCCGTTCCAGGCGTGGTTGTCGGTGCCCGCGGCCTTCTCCCACACCTCCCACAGGGTGTGACAGGCGGGGTCGGCGACTTGGGCGGCGAAGCGGTTGCGCATGCGCTCCTCGGCGACACCGGCCGCGCCCATCAAGTAGAGCGCCTCCAAGACGTAGAACTCCATGTAGGGGCTGGCGTTGAGGTGGGTGCGCAGCACTTCGGTGATCGCTCGATGGCGGGCGGCGGGGGCCAGTCCGGCGACCACCGCGAGGCCGTTGCCGCGATCGTCGGTGTCGCCGTTGTAACCAGGTGAGCGGTACTCGTTGCGGGACGCGTTCCACAGCACCCGGTCGAAGTTGGATCTGATGCTGTCGCGCCGGGTCTCCCAGCCGGCCACATCAGCGCTGTTGCCACTGAGGTCGGCGAGCTTGGCGGCGGTGTCCAGGGCGAGGTAGTACCAGCAGTTGTCCAGGACGCGGGCGTCGATGTTGCTGCCCCAGTCCTCCCAGTCCCAGTCACCTCTGCGGTGGTTGACCAGGCCATCGGCGTCCAGGCTCCACAGGTTCAGGTATCTCTTCACCGCCGGGTAGGCGCCGGTGACGGCCTCTGCGTTCCCGGTGTAGAGGTAGTACGTCCAGAACGACCACACCGAGGCGAGCATCTGCACGGGCAGTTCGGCGGTCCAGATGGTCGTCGGGACCGGCGAGTACAGCGCCCCGCTGTCCTTCTGCCAGGCGGCGAGCTGAGCGATGGCCTTCTTGCCGAGTGCATGGGAGCGGGTGTCGAAGGTGTAGAAGCCTTCTTTGAGCTGGTTGACCACATCGCCCCACCACTGGGCCCGTTCGCGGGTGGGGCAGTCCATGTAGTTGTCCCGCATGTTGACGTACATGGTGCGGGCGGCCTTGGTCCACAGGGTGTCCAGGAAGGCGTCGCTGCTGCTGAACGAGCCGGCGAAGTCGGTGTCGTAGCCGGACTCCCGGTACTTCAGCTCCAGGATCGTCACACCGGCCGGGATCGTGTACCGCACGGCCGTACCGCTCATCCACGCCAGGGGCTCGAACTCCTGGACCCCGCCGGCGCAGACGTAGGTGGCGCGCATGTTGTACTGCGTCCCCGGCTCGATACCGACGAGGCCCGCGCCGTCGTCGTAGTGATCGGTCTGGATGCCGATCACCGCACCGGCCGGGGCGTCCACCTTCAGAAACGGGGTCACCTGGATGTTGGACGGCAAGGTGGCCGAGATCGCGGTGGCGCCCTGGCCCGTGGACGGCAGGGAGGCGGCGTTGGTGTAGGACTTCAGACCGGAGTAGCGGAACAGCGGGATCGGCCGCTCCACGAGGGCGTTCCAGGGCGCGGCACCCGCGGCACCGTAATCGGTCGGCGCCGTCCAGCCGCTGTCGTTGAAGCCGGGCGAGCGCCAGCCCGACACGACGGCGGCGGCTCGGGCGTCGTAGAAGATGTTGGACTCGGGCAGCCGGAAGTTGACCTGTGTGCCGCTGGTGTTGTTCGAGTAGCCCGGGTGGACGGTGTGCTTCCATCTGGTGTCGCTGACCAGCCGGGTGGTTGTCGAGCCGGTCTGGATGTCGGACTGGAACAGCAGGCCGCCCTTGCCGCTGCTGTTGTGCGAGAAGCCCTGCTTGCCGAAGTACCAGACCAGCAGCGCGACCGTGTTGCTCCCGCTCTTCAGGTAGGGGGCGAGGTCGATCTCGTCGTAGTAGGTGTCCGTGCGGTTCGGGCCGCGCTTGAGACCGCCCTCGAAGATCACCATCGTCCCGTTGATCCAAAGCCAGTACTTCGAGTCCGCGGCGATCTGGGTGACCGCCTTCGACGGCGCCGAGTCCAGGGTGAACGTTCTGCGGAACGCCACCCATTGGTTCGTCGAACTGGACGGCGCCCAGATCCACCTCGCGGTCCAGGAGACCGCGGCGGACGCCGAGGGGGCGAGCCTCGGCATGAGCACCGAGCCGAGGGTGGGAGCGAGGGCAACGGCTATGGCGGAACGCAGGACGGGCCGGCGTGGGATGCGCTGCATTGGGCACCTTCCGAGGGGGTTGAATCGATGAGGGGTTGAATCGATGCAATAAGAGGCCGAGCTCGCCGACTTGGCCGACGAGCCCGGCCGAGGGTCAGTTGATGCGGACGATCTTCCAGAGCTGGTCGTCGACGCTGAGGCTGTTCCACTGGACGACGGCCGCTCCGTCAGTGATGGAGGACTGGGCGACGCCGGCGACGAGGGTGCTGTTCACGTTGCGGACCTTGAAGTAGCCGTCGCCCGCGTCGGTGAGGGTCCACTTCTGGGAGTCGGCGCTGGAGGCGGTGTTCTGGACGACGGCGGCACCTGCGGCGCTTGAGGAGTCACGGATGTCCAGGTTGAGGTTGCTGTTGGCGTTCCTGATGGTCCAGGCGCCGTTGCCGGCGGACTGGAAGGTGAACAGCTGGCAGGAGCAGGCCGAGTTGTGCCACTGCTGGGCCGCTGTACCAGCGGCGGTGGATGCGCCGGGGATGTCGAGGTACCTGCCGCTGTTCTTGTTGACCAAGACATACTGACCGGTGCCCAGCGGGGGCAGGGCGGTCTGGGTGAAGTTCCAGCGCTGGCAGGCGCAGCCGGTGCCGCTCCACTGGCCGGCGGCGGTGCCGGTGGCGGTGGAGGCGCTGGGGATCTCCAGGTACTTGCCGGTGACGCGATTGGTGAGGCTGTAGCCGCCGGAGGGATGGGGGGCTACAGCCCATTCGTGGTCGAGGGTGCCGTTGTCGTCCCACTGGAGGATCCTGGCGCCGTTGGCGGTGGACTGGTTCTCCACACCGAGGACCTTGCCGCTCGCCACGTTGAAGATCTTGAAGAAGCCGGAGGGCTGCCGGGCGAACCGCCACTGCTGGTCGGTGGCGCTGCCGGCGCTCTGCTGGGTCGCGGACGTGCCGTTGACAGTGGAGCCGCCCGCGATGGCCAGCTTCAGATCACTGTTCGCGTTGGACAGGGTATAAGTGGCGCCGTCAGAAATACCGCCACCCAGATCGACGACGCTGTACGTCACCGAGTTGACTCCGGTGCTTCGCGCGCGCCCCCCGCTGAGCACCATCAGGCTATGGCCGTCAGCCAGCGGGAGCATGCCCCGGCTGTATCCGCCGGCGACGTTGGAGCGCATCCGGGTCCAGGCGTTCGCGGCGCCGTTCTCGGTGTTGACGAACAGGTCATCCTGGCTCTCGCCGCTGAGGACGAGGGTGCCGTTGGGGCCGCCGGTGGGCAGCCAGATGATGAAGGGCGCGCCGCTGGGGATGACACCGTCGGTGGACCGCAGCACGCGTCCGGTGACGGAGCCGAAGCCCTCCGGGTCGGCGGAGATCTTGTAGTAGACGGAGCACCTGCCCTCGGGGGCGTTGCAGTACTCGTAGCTCA
The DNA here is from genome assembly GCF_040644695.1 of Streptomyces sp. NPDC046909. Classification (NCBI taxonomy): domain Bacteria; kingdom Bacillati; phylum Actinomycetota; class Actinomycetes; order Kitasatosporales; family Streptomycetaceae; genus Streptomyces; species Streptomyces sp. NPDC046909. The sequence continues at coordinate 62,157 of NZ_JBEYXC010000033.1, forward strand.
TCACATAGTCGCCGTTGGGCAGTCGGGTGACGACCGGCATACCGGGCCGGTCCGCATAGGTGGGCATCGACACGTCGTCCACCACCGGGCCCCAGTTGCGCAGGTCCGTGGAGACCTGGTGCACGATCTCCTGGCCGTGCGCGGTGTCCCGCTGGTCGGAGTAGTAGACGATGAGCCGGTCGCCGGACAGCAGGAAGTAGGGCTCCCAGACGGGGGTGAAGCCGTTGGTGGAGAACGCCGGGCCGCCGGTGGCGATGTTGGTGATGAAGTCCCAGCTCTGGCCTCGGTCGGTGCTGGCGTACAGGTCGATCTTGCTGCCGCCCCACCGGTCGTACGGCACCGAGTCGCCTGCGGCGAGGATGGTCCCGGCGGGGAAGCCGCCCATGGCCCGGGGCAGTTCGAACAGCTCGGGCTCCCAGCGCATGCCCCAGCCGTTCTGGGTGTCGGCGACATCGGAGAGCTTCGTCCAGGAGACGCCGTTGTCGGTGGAGCGGTAGATCGGGAAGACGGGCATGTCCTGGCGGTACTGCTCAAACGTGGCGAGCAGGGTGCCGTTGGCCGAGCCATTGTGTTGCAGACGCATCGCGCGCGGATAGAACGTCCCGGGCGAGAGCGCGTCCGACGGCGGCGTGTACAGCGTCTGCGACGGACGGGATTCCGCCGCCGCACGGCCCGCGGCGGGCAGGGTCAGGGTCGCCACGGCGACGAGCAGGGACACCATCAACGTCAGGAAGGTGAGAGGACGGGAACGCGGAGCGGCGCCGGGTCTGGCGCCTGGCTGCGCAGGGGACATTGTGCGGCTCCGGAAACGAGGGGAAGGGGATGCGTTTCGATTCCCGCGGCTCCCTGGCCCCATCGGGTCGGGGAGCGGCGGAGTCCAAGGGGCGCGCCTCAGTCGGGTGAGTCGGCCGGGCACTACGGAGCTGGTGCCGTCACCATGCGACCTGGCGGAAGCGGCACGGTGACCTGGCCGGTGAGCGGGAGACGCAGTGGGCTCGGGTGGGGCTGGTCGGTGCTCAGGTGGTGCCAAGTGCCGTGGGGCCTCGGTGGGCTGGTGGGGGTGCGGTCGAGGCGCGGATGATGAGTTCGGCGGGTGGCTCGACCGCGGGCGGCGGGTCGGTGTCGGGCTGCTCGATGGCGTGCACGAGAAGCCGGATCCCTTCCGTGGCCGAGGCCTGGAAGGGCTGGCGGGCGGTGGTCAGGGGCGGGCAGACGTAGGCGAAGA
>NZ_JBEYXC010000034.1:0-38715 GCF_040644695.1 Streptomyces sp. NPDC046909
CCCTTCCTTCATGCCTCAACACCGCTCAACTCACCCGAACCAGCACCCCGTTCGAACCACACCGACCACACGAGCGGATAGAGAACAGGCAGTCACCCGACCGTCACCCGTCGCGGTCCCGCGAGGCGCAACGGCAACGGCGCAGGCGACCACGTCCACCAACCTCGGACCACCTGATCAATCCGCATCAGCGGACCTTGTTCGACATGGACCGGGACTGGAGCCAGGTGGCCCGTCTCACCGCAGCCGAACTGCCCTCCCTGACCCCGGAGTCCGAACGGATCGCACGAGAGTTCACCCGCGTCTCGCGGCGGCAGAGCCGCCTGATCGATCCGAATCCTCATGGGCATAAGGCATCCCTCCGTGCCCTGCGGATCGTCCTTGCGTGGCTCGGCGCCGCGGCCCCCGTCTCCGAGCGCGACCTGCAGGCCCTGGCCACCCTCGATCCCAATATCAGCGGGCAGCGGGTGATCTGGTTTCTCGCCGAACGCGGCCTGCTGGAGCCCGATCCCTCCCGCCAGATTGATCGCGATGCCCAGACCGTCCGGAAGATCATCGACCGGTTCCCGGTCCCGATGAGGGACGAACTTCGTTCCTGGGTCCAGGTGTTGAAGGGCGAGGGCAGGCGGGAGCACCCGCCCCTGTCGTCCCGTCGCATCCTGGTCTATGTGCGGATCGTCCGGCCCGTCCTGGAGGAGTGGACCACCCGCACGGACACCTTGCGGTCCATCACCACCGAGGAGTTCAAGGACGTCCTCGACGCCAGGAAGCCGGGAGCAGCGCGGGCCGCTCACCACGCTCTCCGCAGCCTCTTCAGGGGCCTCAAACAGGAGCGTGTGATCTTCCGGGACCCGACCCGAGGCGTCACCCTGCCCGGCGTGGTCACCCTGCCGGCGTCGGTGCCGAGCGACCGGCTGGCCGTGCTGATGGGACAGGCCCGGACTCCCCTGCACCGGCTGCTGCTGGGCCTGGTCACCATCCATGCGGTCACCCCCACCCAGGCCGCCAATGTCCGCCTCGACGACGTCGACCTCACCCGCGGCCAGTTGATCATCAAGCACCGGTATCACCGCCGGACCGTCTATCTCGATCCGCTCACAGCCGAGCTCCTCACCGACTGGCTCCGCGAGCGTCAGCAGAGCTGGCCGACCTCCACCAACCCCCATCTGCTGGTCACCAGCCAGACCGCCCTGGACATCGCCCAACCCCCGGTCAGCGACGGGCTGTTGCAACACGTCTTCGAGAAGATCGGCATCCCCGCCCGGACCCTATGGCAGGACCGAGTCCTGCACGAGGCCCAGCTGACCGGCGACCCGGTGCACTTGATGAGACTGTTCGGCATCGCGGCGGAGACGGCGATGAAGTACGTCCGGGCCGCCCATCCGGAGAGGACCGGAAGGCCTGTCACGCGCTGATCGAAAAAGCAAACACAGAGTGACGAACGTGGGGAACAACACACATGTGCCTTGTTTTCCATGCGCACGGCTGTTGAGGAGCGTCCGGCGCTCTAGAGTCTGTCCCTAACGGCGCTTCGGGCATCGCCGACCTTCTGGTCCAGCTGGACGGAAGGAGGTGAAACCGTGCTCGAAGAAGAACCGCCGAACTGGGAGTTCTGGACCTTCGTGATCGCCCTGCTCCAGCTGACACTGGAGCTGATCAAGTAAAAGGCCAGGTCTCACCAGTCCGGCGAATCCGTCCCGGGGGTCGGCCAATCCAGGTCGGCCCCCGCTCTCTGTATAGCGGTCGTGACTATCTGTACTGGATGCGTCACTCTCGCGTGCCCCCACTGTAGGGCGGATTTGATAAATCAGTGCTGTGAATCAGGTGACAACTTGTATGTGAACTTTGAGCTCACCTTCACAACGATCTCTCAGCCACAGGGTGTACGGCCTGGTCACGGCGCCTGCCAGCCGTGAACCCGTAGCGTCCCCGGCATCGACCTGCCTCGGCGAACCGAGTTCCGCCTCGAACGGCCTCAGGAATCTGCGAACCCGCGCACTTCGGTGTACGACTCGCTCGGCCTCCAACGCGCCCGGGTCCGCAGCATCTCGCTGCGCGCAGACGCCCTTCGACCCGCCGACCAGGCCACCCGGCAGCTCACCCTCGATGCCGGCGACGACAAGCCCCTCGCGATCGAAGCCGTCGCCGATCGCGCCCGCGCCCGCTACGGGCGCCAGATGCTCTATCCAGCCGCCCTCGCCATCACCTCCCGAGCCTCGTCCGCCCGCTATGTGGACCCAGGCGATCGTCCAGATGACGCCCGTGGACGTCGTGCGACATAAGGTACGGCAGCGGCAGGCGAGGGTGGGCATCCCCTGCCCTGGAGTGACGATGGCCAACGACGGATGCCGGGATCTGCGTGTCCCGGAGGGCAGCGGACGGCCGGTGCGAGAAGAAGTCGCCCGGCTGGTCTATGTCTTCGACGCGATCGCGGACGAGCACCGCACCCGCGCGGACTGCCTCCTTGTCGCCGACAGCGTGTTCGAGGTCCTCGCCCGGCGCGGGCTCCTCAGGCCAGCGGCAGTTGGCCAAGCGGTCGCCCTCGATCGGCCTGCACCGTCAAAACAGCGGCCACGCCCGGCTCCTCGGCAAGACAGGGCCGTCCCAGTGCGCCGGAACCGGCACGGCTGTCAGGTGCACCTCGGTGCCGTGGACACGCGCGGCACCGACAAGGGTCTGCAGCAGCTGAACGCCGGCGAGGTCGAGGGTGCCGAGGCGGGCGTGCCAGGTCTTCGTCTCCAAAACGTACGAAGCGATCGGGCGGAGCCTGTCGAGTTGTTCCTGCCATTGGGGATCGGTGGCCGGCGCCGTCTGGATGATTGCCTCCAACACCCGTGCGCTGTCAGGGGAGTTCGGCGAACTGGTCATATCAGCCGGCTGGCCTTCCGCAATGAGTCCCGGTCCTGGCCGACTGTGCCTTTGAGGTCCGGCCGCCAGTCGGCACCGTTGGCTGGGGATTCACCTGACCGGGCCAGGCCCGCGCAGCGGTCGAGCGCGGCCCGATCGATCTCCGGCACCGCCGTGACGGCGCTCGCCGTGGACTGGGCCGTCGGCGCCACCGGCGCACTCGCCCAGGCCCGCGACGGCAAACCGGTCGGCGAGGACCTCGTCACCTTCCTAGAGAACAGCACCCACCAGCTCGCCGGCCTCGGCACCGAGCAGCGCCAGCACACCCTCACCCTGCTGGATGCGCACCTGTCCACCGTCACCGACCTGCTCGCCCACGGCCGCTACGCGCCCGCCGTCGGACGACGCCTGCACGCCCTGGCCGCGTCCCTCGCCCAGAACATCGCCTGGCACCGCTTCGACCTCGGCCGGCACACCTACGCCAGCCAGTACTGGATCGCCGCACTGCACAACGCCCACGCCGCAGGCGACCACGACCTCGGCGCCGGCCTCCTGGGCGACCTCGCCTACCAGGCCGCCTGGCGCGGCGACCCCACCACCGCCGCGCACATCCTCCACCACGCCCTGACCCGCGCCGACAACCCGGCCGCCCGCTGCCTGCTCCACCTGCGCCTCGCCCGCGCCCTCGCCGCGCAGCAGGAACGACGCGGCGCCCTGCGCGCCCTCGCCGCGGCCGAGCAGCACCTCGGCGCCACCGGCGCCGACCGCCCCGCCTGGTGCGCGTGGATCTCCGAAGCCGACCTCGCCGTCGACTCCGGCCAGACCCTCCTCGACCTCGGCGACACCGCCCGCGCCCACCACCTCATCACCGAAGGCGAACGCCTCCTGCCCGCAGCGAGGGACAAGACCCGCGGCGTTTTCCTCGCCTACAGGGCCGCCAGCCACCTCGACCAGCACGAGCCCGAGCCCGCAGCGGCCGCCGCCATCGAATCCCTGATCCTCGCCCGCCGCCTGGGAGCACCCCGCTGCATCAAGCTTGTCGACGACCTGCTCCCCCGCTTCCACCCCTACCGGCAGGCCCAGGGCGTCACCGCACTCCTTGAGCTCGCAGCCGCTTAGGGGGATCAGGTGCCCTCAGAGGACAGCGGTAAGATCGCCTGCGCCTCGCGCAGCGGACACAAACTGACCACACGTCACAGCACCAAGGAGTACTGCGAGCCCCGCCGCGGACCCCTCAGAACCCATCTTTGAGCCTCGAGCGCGCGACTGGTGGGACGGCAGAGTCGTTGGACCGGCATGACTGATGATCTGGAGACTCGCGCGCTCAGCCTCCACTTGAGCTTTCCGGCCGCGATGATCGCGGGGCGCCTCGTGGCGGAGTTGATGGCCTGAGTACGCCGATGATGCCTGGACGGTTCGGTTCACCGAGCGGGTTGTAGAGGCCGCGGGGCGGAACGAGGGATGGGCGCACGAAGTCCTGGCGTCAGCGTCCGAAGTGCTGGGGACAGTGCGTGTCGCTGAGGCTGTCGGTGGCGATCCAGCGATCGCACTCATCCACACATACGGAGCGACGCCGGAGATCGCGGGCAAGGTGGTGTGTGACGCGTCGCGGCCGTCACGTTGATGACCCGACGTCTCACCCGGCAGCCTGCCTATCCCACCGCAGCGGCACCCCGGCCAACGAGAGCTATCCAGGCTGTCCGATCCGTCATGGCAGGTGATCGGGCGCCGGACTAGACGCCACGACGTCGTCCAGGACTCGGTCTCGCAGCTGGACCGCCAGCCCGTCAATTGCGTTGACCAGCGCCACGACGACCTCCATAGGTTCACCAGAGTCGACGGCCAGTTCGGCGTCCTCCAGGAGCTTGATGGCGTCCATGCACAGCTCCGCACGGGCCGCGCGTTCTTCTGGGGCGGCGCTGGTCAACTGCTCGGGGGCGAGGACTGCGGCGAGGTTCTCCAACTGGGTCCGGGACGAGATCAGTTGCTGCATCGCTGAATCAAGACGTTCATACGCCACGTCACCGCAACGACACGCCCTCACCAAAGTCACCGTCCTTGGCGCAGCGATCGATCAACGGTTCAAAGACGGATTCTCACACGGCCACGGCCCTTGGCATCAGGGGAGATCCCTATCAGGGCATCGCGACCTTGAACAGAGAGGCCGGGGGGTCGAGGGGGTTGAGACCGGGTTCTCGATGGCGTCGAGGAACGTGACCGTCCCAGCCTTCGCGCCGACCTGAAGGATGACGTTCCCGGTCTCCGACTGGCCGGGCCCATATGTCCTGTTGAGCTGCGCGAACCCGCCGGAGTTGCTTTGCGCGTTCGCCTCTACCGGACCTTCGCCGGCCTTCTCCCACGTCGCAAGGGTGCCGGAGAACTCTCCGGCAGTCGTGCTGGTGTTCTTCACAGTGAGACGGATGAGGGCGTATCGACCCGAAGTGATCTCTTTCCTGCCGGCTTCTGCTGCCGTTGGGTACGTCACGCTGACGACCGTGGCCCGCATGGTGGTCGTGCCGCTTCCGATTCACCTTCATCGGGCACGTGACCCGGAGCGCGCCAGGCGCCTGACGGTACGACGTCGAGCAGCAGCACGGGTCCCGGCACCGGCGCCGGGACCTGCTTGCATTTACCCGAGGCGCCGAGGCGCACCCCCACGGCCGGACCGCCAAGTCCAGTCCCGTCAGTCCCGTAGCACCCGCCAACCGGCCCCTGATCTGCGACTCTATGAACGGGGCCGAATGAGCCTCCACGGCCCTCCGGCAAGGGGGCGGCCACCGAGGTGCCCAAGAGTCGGACCGCTCGGTTCAGTCCCGTCAGTCCCGTAGCAGCCACCGACCCGCCCCTGATCTGCGACTTCATGGACGGGACCGAACGGGGCTCGCCCGTCTTGCTGTCGGCAGGTGATCCGGGGGCGCAGCGGCGTACGCGGGTCAGGATCCGGCGGGCGCTATTTCCGCTGCATGGCCGGTCTGCGAGCGTGGCGTCTTGGCGCCGGCTCTCCCGGGCTCGATGGTGCGCGGATCGACGGCCTCGCCGGGGGCGCCCACTTGATAGTCCCCGGTGGGGTCGCTGTCGCGGTCATGCGGAAGCAGGAAGAAGGTCCGTCGGGGGAAAAGACCGCTGTCAGGGTCGCGTTCAGCGCCTGCGGCGAGGGTGGTGTAGCCGACGAGGCGACCGTCGCGGGAGTAGCGGGGCTTGCCGGTCCGGGTGGTGACCTTGTCCAGAGCCTGTCGGACGTAGTCGATGGTGTCCAGGTTCTCCAGCCACACCACTTCCGCTTCACCGGTGAGCTGGCCGTCCTCCAGCATCGAGCTCATGGCTGCAGACCCTCCTCGTTCTCGTCGTCCAGCCTGTTGGTCCCGCGGGCGTTCGTGCCACTGGTGCCTGGCTGCATCGTGCCCGCGCGGGCTGGTGCGCGCCCTTCATCGTACGGCCACGCATCCGGACACCCCAGATTGCGAGGAACCATCACTGCTGTCCACCTGCGTACGACGACGCGTCGTGGCTGGGGACCGTCTCGTCCATGACGTCACTGAGCAGGGCCAGGCCGGGATACAGCTTCCGATCGTTGTTCTTGATCATCTCCGCGGGTGAGGCGAGACCAAGTTCCTGACGGATACGGCCAGCGAAGGCGCGGGATGTCGCCGATTGGATGCCCTCGTCAGCGCACCATCTGGTGTACGTCACGTACAGCAGTTTCTGCTCGACCCGCAGGCGGGGGTCGGGGCGTCCGTCCTCGCCCATGGTGCACCGCTCAGCCAGGAAGCGGCCGATGTGGTCCTCGGTCCGCTCGTACGCCGCGGTCGCCAGGCGTACCGAGGCGGGGCCGTCGAGGGAGTCGCGGGTGCTGAGGTAGAGGCGGGCGCCGTCGATGAGCCACTGCAAGATGCCGGGGCCTTCGTCGCGGACGAGTTCGGCGGCCAGGTTGTCGATCTTCCGGTGGTTGGGGACCTTCCGTTCGAATGGGATGAGTCGCATGCGCCGCCAGAAGGCGTGCCCGCCGGTGCCGACTTCGGGCTTGTGGTTGCCCAGCAGCCACAGTTTGTGCGTGGGGGTGAAGGTGAAGAAATCCTGCCGCATCCGACGGGCCGTGATGGCATCTCCGCCGGTCAGAAGCTTGACGCGGGCCTCGTTGAACTTGTCGTTCGGCTTCAGTTCGCTGCACACCACGATGCGCCGGCCATGCAGTTCGGTCAGCTCGGTCGAGTGCTCGGCGAATTTCCCCTGATCCATCAAGAAGCCGGGCGGGGCTGCGTTGGCGTACTCCCCGAGGATCTGCATCATCACGTCCAGGAGAACGGACTTGCCGTTCGCTCCGGAGCCCCAGAGGAAGGGCAGCACCTGCGCGCCGACGTCTCCGGTGACGGAGTAGCCCAGCAGCAGATGCAGGAAGCTGATCGTCTCCCGGCCCTTGTCATCGTCGCCGAAGGTGTCGCTGAGGAAGCGGTCCCAGCGGGGGGTCGCCATCAGCTGAGGCGCGACGGTGGTGGCCCGGGAGTGCATGTCGGTGAGCGGGTCAGGTTTGCGCAGCTCCCCCGTCTTCAGATCGACCACTCCGGCCGGGGTGCACAGGACGTAGATGTCTCCGTCCAGCACATCAGGATCCAGGCTCAGCCCGGGGGCCGCCTGGGCCTGCTGCAGCAGCGCCTTCACTCCGGCCGTGGACTGAGTCCTGCGGCGGTGGGCCTGCAACTGCCCGTCGCTGAACAGGCCGCGCGGGTCGGTCCGCGGAATCTGCTCAGCCAGGTCCCCCGCCGCCCAGATCGCAGCCTTCTCACCGCCGACTCGCTTCCACCGGTACTCGTCCCAGGTATACCAACCCAGCCCTTCCACATGGCGGAAGCGGTCCGCGAAGATCCGCGCGAACAGCTTGGCCATCGCACGGTCGGTCAGTTCATCAGGGAACAGCCCCACCGGCCTTGCTTCTGAGGAAGGCGGAGCATCGTCGGACTGCTGCGCCGGAAGCAACAGCTGACCGTCCGACGGCTGCAGATGAAGACGCATCTGCTCTGCGGCTGCCACTGCGTCAAAGCGCACGGGATCGGCACTGCTCATGCGCTCCCCCGGAAGGAGAAAGAGTTCCGGACAGGGCCGGCTGGGGGGCAAAACGACCGTTCGCTGTCTGTATACCGGCTGGCCACAGCGGGGAGCCTCTGGAGCTCCGCGGAGACGGTAGGCGCGGTCGCTGGCACAGGATGTCCTTGCTCGGGGGCGGTTTTCAGTCCCGTCCGCAGAAGTGCTGGTCACAGGTGAATCCGTAGGACCAACGGGACTGACGGGACTGAGGAGTACAGACGCGGTCCCGAGCGTAGCGCACACCTGCTGGAGAGACAGAGCCACTCGGGCGCGTGTTGAAAGTTCGGTCCCGTGAGTCCCGCAGCCCGGGGCAGGGGGAAACGATCCCACGGGCTGCACCTGCGGGACTCACGGACCCAACGGACCAGGCAGACCTTCAGTCCCGTATTCAGTCCCCCACCAAAAGACCAGGTCAGCGTGCTACCGCCGCGCAGTACGGGACTGACGGGACCGAGACTTGCAGTTATAAGCTGCATACGTAGTAGGACATGCGCGTGCGCATACACACACGCCTGATCGTTATAACCCCCAAGGTGAGTCCCGTCAGTCCCGTCACCGACATAGAAGGTGCTCTGACCTGCGCTTTTCTGGGACGGGACTGAACGGGACTGAAGATGGCCAGCTCGTTCAGTCCCGAGCCAAGGCCACCGCACGCGTTTTTCCTGGCGGGCTGGAGCTGCCAGATTCGAGGCTCGTCACCGACAAGCCGTGGTGTGCCCTTCTCCAGTCGAGACGATCGTGCGCCGCGGCGCAGGCCACCACAGTCGCCTCCGGCCCAAACGCGGGAACCGGATCGCGGTGCCGCCTCGCTGCCGGGAAGCTGAGCGTTCTCAGGGTGTGGAGCTCGTAACCGAAGAAGCCGCCGTGCCCATCAGGGCTCTGGCTTCGATGTACCGGCCGCCGATGGTCAAAGTTCCGCGGGCGACGCGCAGGAACTGGCAAGTCCAGTCCCGTCAGTCCCGTATCAGTAGAGCGGTGTACGCGAAGCGAGGCACGCGACCGACCTGGCGATCCTGCTAGGACCCTCACCGATCCTTGCCGCTGGGGGACGGCTGCGCGGACAGCTCTCCGAGCGCGTGCCGCTTTGAGGGAGCCGCCTGCAGATCAGCTCTGTCGGGATCGGTGTGATGCCGGCGAGGTGAACCCGGCTGGCTTCTCGCCGACTTCGTCTGGCAGGGGCGGCAGGACTCCCTTCGGTAGGAGCCAGCGTGGCATGACTGACCGGCTCTCCTCCAAGGGATTTCTGCTCAGAGAAGCCGCAGGACGCCGACGACCTTGCCGAGGATGCGTGCCTCGTCGCCGGGGATCGGCTCGAAGATCGGGTTTCGCGGCATCAGCCACACCTGTCCGTCCTGTCGCTTCAAGACCTTCACAGTGGCCTCGTCGTCCAGGAGAGCGGCGACGATGTCTCCGTGGTCGGCGCTGTCCTGGCGCCGTACGGTCACGATGTCGCCGTCGCAGATGGCCGCATCGATCATGGAGTCGCCGGACACTGTCAGGGCGAACAGATCGCCATCTCCGACGACTTGGCGGGGCAGCGAGTAGACGTCCTCGACCATCTCCTCGGCGAGCAGTGGCGCGCCGGCGGCGATCCGGCCGACGAGCGGCACATCGACCGGCGCTTCACTGCGGCTGCCCAAGTCGGGCGCCCACGAGGGCCTGACCCGGTAGGCGCGGGGACGCTGCGGGTCGCGGTAGAGAACCCCCTTGCTCTCCAGTGCCGTCAGCTGGTGGGCAACCGATGAAGTACTGGCGAGGCCCACAGCGCCGCCGATCTCCCGCATAGACGGCGGATAGCCCTGCCGGTCGACCGACGCCGTGATGTAGCGGACGATGGCCGCCTGGCGGCTCGTCAGCTCCCCCTCGGCGGTTCGCGGGCCCGGAGGGCGGCCGCGGCGGGTGTGGCCGGTGGGATCCATCTGGGTCACCTCCGTACAAGATCAGCAGAACGCGACCCTAACCCGCCGCCCCTCACAAATGGAACACTCTTTCGCCTTCGAGGTGGGTGGGCGGCGCGGCCCGTGCAATTGCCCACGAGAGGTCGTGTGTGGCCCCGCTTCTGTCCGATCGTGGTCCCGTCCGGCGGCCGCGCACCGTCGGCGACTACTTCGCCGTCGAACAGCCCCTGTTGAAGCCGTTACCGCCAGAACCGTTCGGCATCAGCCGCACCTTCGCGCTGCGGGTGGACCGGCACAGCCGGATCTCGGTCCGCATCGACAGCTACTCTAACGAGGCCTTCGGAGGATGGACCAAACGTTCACCAATCCCCGGCTCTGCACGGCCATCGTCGACCGGCTGACCTTCAACGGCACGATCATCGAGACCGGCACCGACTCCTAATGGGCAGTGAAGCAGGCCGCAGCCGGCTGATTTCGTCGTCGCATGGCCCAACCCCGCACGAGAATCAGGACCCTGACCGTCGACGGAAGGGACACCAGGCCGTGCAGCCCGCACTCACCACACTCAGCCTCTGGCGCCAACAGCTCGGGGAAGTGCCGGAGTCTGTCTGGCGACGAACCGAAATCCAGGTGCTGATCCTGGCGGACAACGGGCTCACGGACCTCCCGTCGAAGATCGGACGGCTGCACCGCCTCACGACCCTGGACCTCGGCCACAACAAGCTCATGTCGCTGCCTGATGCTCTGGGCGACCTGGCCGGGCTCAGCGGCTGCCTCTACCTGCACGACAACAGCCTCTCCCGGCTCCCGGACACACTGGGCAACCTGACGCGGCTGCGCTACCTCAATGTCGGGGAAAACCCTCTGACCGGCCTGCCCGAAACCATCGGCCGGATGACTGAACTGATCGAACTTCGCGCCCAGCACAGCCAGTTGACCACTTTGCCCACCGGCATCGGCTGCCTCCACAAGCTGCGCGAACTCTGGCTCCGTGGGAACAAGCTGACAAGCCTGCCCGACTCGATCACTGAACTGCACGAGCTACGGCATCTGGACCTGCGCGAGAACGCACTCAGCAAGCTGCCCGAGGCCCTGACGCGCCTGCCTCGGCTTCGCCAGCTCGACCTGCGCACCAACCGCATAGCCCAGCTGCCGGCCCGGGTCGCACAAATGCCCGCCCTGGAGAAGCTGGACCTGCGCTGGAACCCGTGCACGCCCTCCCCGCACCTGCTCGCCGAACTGGAGCAGCGCGGCTGCGTGGTCCTTCTCTGAACCACAAGCGCAGCCCGTCCCGCCACGCCGCCGTCGCTCATCCTGAACATCAACCAGGACATCGAGCAACCGTGAGCCATGGTCACACCCTGCCGCATTCAGGTGCCATTAACGAACGTGTCACGAGCCCCAAACGGACAGAGATGTACTGGTCAGCGAGGGCTTTGACGCAGGCCGGGCGGGTCGTGCGGTCCCGTCTGCCACCGCCGACTCACCAAGTGAGGCTTTCGGAAAGCCTTCACCTGTCCTCCTCGACCAAGCGGAAGCCGCACGAGCCGCAGACCGTATGCCCGTCGGGTGCCGTCCGCTTGCACTGCGGGCAATGAAACGACGGCGGTCCGGCAGGAGGAACGGTGGGAGGAGGACTGGTCGGCCAAGCCCAACGACTCCGCTGAAGCACCTCAAGAATCCGCATCCCTCCATGATGCTTCGCGATGGCCGTCAGAACGAGCAGGGACAGCGGTGAACCTGGCCGCCTGCAAGGCCGGTGAGCTGGTGGAAGTGCTCGCTGAGTGCCCTTGGGTTTCGATGCCCTTCCTGTCCGGAAGGCGTGCCGCTCGTGCCGGTCTTCAAGAGGGGCGTACCGCTTCTGTTCCCGCGCCTCGGCGGGCGGGAGCGGCCAGCGGCATCGCCCTCTGGAATCAGGCGGCGATGCCGACGTGGGTGACCATGGGACGAGGGTCAGTTGTCGTAGGCCCAGGTCCGGCCGGTCTGCCGGTACTCCTCGACGGGGATGGGGTCGACACCGGGCTGCATGCGGCGTAGGTACAGCATCCCGAAGAGGTGATCGACCTCGTGGAGGACGAGTCGGGCGAGACCCCGCTCGTACGTCGTTGTGACGGTGGAGCCGTCGAGCGTCGTGGTCTCGACGGTGATGCTCAGGGGGCGTTTGACCATGCCGCGGACGTCGAAGAACGACAGACAGCCCTCGTACTGCTCGTCGGTGTCGTCGGAGGTGTCGGTGACGCGGGGGTTGAGGAGCACGATGGCGCCGGCGCCCTGCTCGGCGGGCTGGACGACGGCGGCCGCGCGGCCGACGCCGATCTGGGGGGCGGCGATGCCCATGCCCTTGGCGAAGGGGTGCACCTGGGCGATGCGCTCCATGGCGGTGAACAGCTGGTCGACGGCCTGTTCGGCGGCCTCCCGTTCGGAGGGCAGGTCGAACCGGCGCGCTACCTCGGTGAGGATGGGGGCGCCCTGCTGGACGACGCCGAGGTTGCGCATCTGCTCGCTGGGCCGCGCCACGGTCACTTGAACTCCCCTTGATTCACGTCCGGTTCAGGTCGGGCCCGGAACCGCCATTCGAGACGATAGCGAGCGTGCAGGGCCGGGCGGGTGGTCGACCAGGTGAAGACGCGGTTCCCGTCCTCCTCGCGTCGTGTGGGCGCGCTGGGCAGCGGGGACGCCTCGGCGGTCATCGATGTCTCGGTGCCCCACACGACCGGATCGAGCGTGGCGGGGAAGGCGAGGACGACTTCGAGGTGTTCGGTGGGCAGCCGTACGGCTCGTTGGAACCAGCGGCCCCATTTGGTGTCGCTGACGGTGTAGGCGTATTCGATCCACACCGCATCGCCGGGGTAGAGGGGGAAGCGGCCCTGGTCGTTGTCGAACAGCAGCCACACCTCCTTGAAGGCGTCCCGGTCGTGTTTGGCTTCCCAGCGCATGATCTCCCCGCGGCAGGTCGCGGTGAGCGCGAGTTCATTCCAGGTCAGCGGGTGGGCGCGGTAGTGGGCGTTGGAGCGCTCGGGGTCGCCGGGGTAGCGGTCGACGGAGATGCGGATCAGGTAGCGGGTGATCGGGGCGTTGCCGGTGTTGCGTAGCAGGCGGCGCATGGTCAGCCGGTAGAGGCTGCCGTCGTAGTCGAGACGGGCGGCATCGTGCTCGACGACGATCGCCGAGCCGGTGGCGTACGGCTGCTCGGTCCGCCAGGGTGGGGGCACGGCGGCCGCCGCGGTGCTCTGGCGGACGCGGGCCGTCTCGTACTCGTTCCACTTGCGCCAGATCGCCTTGCCCGCGTTCAGCGTCTCGTCCGCGCGGCGGGCGAAGTCCTCAGTCGGCTTGTGGCGACCGGATTCCACGTGGCTGACGTAGGAGGGGTGGAAACCCATCCGCTCGGCGAGGGCCCTCTTCGACAGGCCGCGCACCTCGCGCCAGCGGGCGACCTCGGCGGCGAAGTTCTCCGCCGCCTCTTCCACGGTGAGCGCGTCTTCCTGCGCGTCCATCAAAGCCCCCGCCCTGCTTGGGTGTTGAGTGCGTGAGTGAACCGTGAGTGAGGACAGTTCACCATTCTGTCGCCATGTCCGCCGCCGGTTTCCTGCCTCTCACCGGCCCGACCTTCGCGGCCGGTGAGAGGAGATGCGCCATGCCGCGCCTGCTGTATCTGCTCAACGTCTCCAACCCGGGCCGGTTGTCGGCCGACTCAGGCTTCACCTTCGCCGATCTGCTCACTCCCGCCCTGACGGACGCCGGGGCCGAGGTGACCGTGGCGGCCCCGGTCGCCACCGGGGACCCCCGGGTGGGCTTCGAGCCGACCCGGGCGCCGGCCACGAAGTACCGGGCCCGCTTCGACCCCGGCCTGGACGGACTGGCGGACCTGATCCGGCGTACGCGGCCGGAGGTGGTGGTGGCCAACCAGGTCGAGGCGGCCCCCGCGATCCGGGCCGCGCTGATGGAAGCCGGGACGGACGCACTGATCGCCGGGTACTGCCACTACCTGCCGTTCTCCTTCGCCGACGAGGGGCGGCTCGTGCCGGACCCGTCGCTGGACGACGGCGGGCTCGGGCACAGCGTGATGCTGGCCTTCTCCGCCGGGCTCGCGGCGTGCGACCGAGTCCTCGTCCACTCGTCCACCGCCGCGTCCTGGACGACGGCGGCCGCCGCCCGGATGGGCGTGGAGCTCACGGAGAAGCTGCACGTGGTGCCCGCCCCGCGCGACGAGCGCCTGGTGCGCGACCCCGTCGACGTCGCCGTACCGGACGGCCACGCGCACGCTGTCTACAACCACCGGCTCTACGCCCACTACGGCACCGCCGCGTTCACCGACCTGGCCCGCCGCCTGGTGACCGAGGCCCCGGTGCAGCTGACCGTGATGGACCTGTTCGGCACCCGCAGCCCCGAACGCGTCCGGCTGGACCCGAGTCCCGAGCACCACCGCGACGAGCTCGCCGCCCTCGACGGCGTCACGATCGCCTCCGACCGGGGCGACCGCGTCCGGTACCGCAACCTGCTGGCCGACGCGCACTTCGGGATCGCCCCGTTCCGCGCGGGCTGCCCCTGGTCGATGTCCGTCATCGACTGCCAGGGCATGGGCCTGCCGGTCATCGCTCCGCGCAATGGGTGGCTGGCCGAGCACATCGACGACGACCTTCTGTTCACCAGCGCCGACCAGGCCGTGGCCCTCGCGAACCGGCTCGCCACCGACGGCGAGTTCTACCGGCTGCACGCCAAGCGCGCCCACGCCTCCACCGCCGACTTCACCCCCGCCGCCGTGGCGGCCCGCTACCTGGAGGCCCTGCGATGACGGCGCTGTTCGACGCGGTGATGCTGTCGTACGACGAACCGCTCGCCGACAAGCTGCACGCCCGCCTCCAGCGGATCCTCGGCACGCCGGTGAAACGACTGCACGGCGTCCACGGGATGCGCCGGGCCTACCGGCTGGCCGCCGAAGTCGTCGACCACGAACAGTTCCTGCTGGCCGACGGCGACTTCGTGCTGGCCACGGAGTTTGCGCTGCCCACCGTCGAGCCACTGGCGGAAGGGGTGTCGATGCGGGTGTGGCGGGCCCGCAACCCGCTCAACGGCCTGATCTACGGCTACGGCGGGCTCAAGCTGATCCGCCGCTCGGCGCTGCGGGAGCTCGGCGACGCGGTCGACGTACTGGCCGCACTGCCTGGCCGGACCGAGTTCACCACCGACATCGCCGGGACCACCCGGATCAACCAGTCCCCATATCACGCCTGGAAGGCCGGTTTCCGGGAGTGCGCCATGCTCGCGCGCGGCAGCGAGTACGGCATGGACGACGCCGAGGCCGCCGAGCGGATCGCCGCCTGGACAGTGGGCGGGGAGGGCGACTTCGCCGAGTTCGCCGTCTCCGGCGCCCGCGAAGGCGTCGACTTCGCGGGCGAAGCCGCCCGCGTCCCGGCCCTGTTCGACAAGCTCAACGACCCCGGATGGCTCTACCATCGGTTCACCGCCGGGCACGGCGAACAGGCCATCGCCGGATGACCGCCGAGGCCCTGATCCTCGTCGAGCCGGGCGCACACAGGCCCGGCGGGCACCGCCACCGCGCGCTGACCGCGCTCGCGGCCGCGCACGGCAACACGGTCGTCCTCGCCCCGTACGGCGTCGCCGCCGAGACCCGGGATGCCCTCCTCGCGGCCGGAGCCCGGATCACCGTCCCCACCGGCACGGTGCCCGCAGGGCTCGCGGTGGCCGGCACATACACCGCGGCGCTCGCCGCGGCCGCGCGGCGGGTGTTCGCCTCCCGCCGCTGGCCGGTGACCGTGCGCCGTCTCCCGCACCAGGTCACGCTGCTGGCCCGCTGCCTGGCAGAGGCCGCCTGCGTCCGCACCGGCCGCCGCCTCACCGGCGGGGCGGGCACGGTGGTGGTGCTCAGTGCGAGCGAGGCCCTGCACGGCGCCGCCGGGCTGCTGGGCGGGGATCACCTCCGGTTTGTGCACGAGCTCGTCACCACGGAGGACACTGCGCTGCGTCTCCTCGGACTCCTGACCCGCCGCGGCGAGCGGCGGGTCAGGGTGCTCGCCCCCACCGACGCCTTACGCGAGGACCTGACGGCCCGCTTCCCCAGACTGCCTCTTCAGGTGCGGCCGTTCGCCGTCGCCGACCCCGCAGACCGGCTCACCGACAACGACCGCCGGCGGGCCCGGGAGGCCTTCGGTATTCCGCCCCACGAGGCGGCCGTGTGCCTGGTCGGCGGCTGGTGGCCCTACAAGGACACGGGCGTCGTCGACGCCGCCCTCGCCCGGCTCGACGTCCCCGTGCACGTGCTGGTCGTCGGCGGCCCGGCCACCCACGGCCTGCTCAAGAGATGGGCGGTCCTGCCGTACGTCCGCCTGCACACCCGCCCCGGACCCGTCCCCGAGACGGTGGTCAGCCAGGCGTACGCGGCCGCCGATGCGGCCCTGGTCGCCCGTAGGAGCGGAGTGGCCAAGGAATCCGGGCTGGTGGTCGACGCCGTACGCCTCGGCGTCCCGCTGATCGTCTCCGACCACGATCCGGCGCTCACCAAAACCCTCGGAGGGCAGGACTGGGTGCGCCTCTTCCCAGCCGGGGACAGTACGGCCCTGGCCGACGTCCTGCGAGACCTCGCCTGGACCCCGCTGCCCCGGCCTGCCCCCGGCGCGGCCGCCGACCTCGGCGTGCCCACGGCCGTCGGCCAGGCCGCCTTCCTCACCGACCTGAAGGAGTCGCGCTGATGCCTGCTCTGCCCCCGCTGATCGCCGTGGTCGGCCCCGTAGAGCCCGCCCTGCTCACTGCCTGGGTGAGCCACTACCGCGGGCTCGGGATCGAGCGGTTCCACCTCGCCTTCCACTTCACCGAACACGTCGATCCGGACCGGCGCCATCAGGTGCAGGACGGCTGCCGTGAGCTCGGGATCGTCCCGGACGTGGTCAGCGTGGGCGCGTGGCACGAGCACACCAACCCCCGGCTGCGGGACGCCCTGCGCGAATGCGCCGGCGCCGGGTGGCACCTGCTCGCCGACTCCGACGAACTCCATGCCTACCCCGCCCCGCTCGCCGAGGTGATCACCGCGGCGGAAGTCTCGGGGACCGGCACGGTGGGCGGGCTGATGCTCGACCGGGTGACGGCCGACGGCTTTCTGACCGGCTGGAGCCCGGAGCAGGGCCTGGACGCCGCGTATCCGCTCGGAGGGTTCCTCACCCACCGGCTGCTGCGCGGCGACCCACGCAAGATCGTGCTCGCGCACTCCGACGTACCGGTGGCGTCCGGCAACCATCGCTCCGAGGGACACCGGCCCGCGAACCGGCCGCCCGTCGTGGTCCACCACTTCAAGTGGCGCGACGGTGTCCGTGAGGATGTCGAGCGACGTGCGGAGCACTCGGCGGACGGCACATGGAAGACCGCCTCACCGGCCCGGCTTGCCGAGGCCCGACGGCTCCTGGAACACCTTCAGCGGCACGACGGCCGGATCGCCGTCGACTCCCCGCGGCTGGACTTCCGGCCCGTCTCGCTCACCGCCGTCCCCGATTGGTGGGAGGCGCAGGCCACTCCGCTGGTCGCCACCTGGCAGCCGCCGACCCCGGCGCCGGGTCAGACCGAGGTGGGCTCGATGACCTCTTCGCCCTCGTCATGAGGGGGCTCGAACCGGTCGTAGAAGTCGTTCAGCGCCTCGGGGGTGACGGTCAGCGCGTTGCCGTCCTCGCGCCGGTTGCGCTCTTCCAGGCGGCGCAGCAGCTCGGCCCGGTCGACCGGGAAGTACAGCAGACGGGTGCGGCCGCCCGCCTCGGCGATCAGCTTCTTCCACTCCTCGCGCTCCGTACGCAGCCACAGCCCGTGATCCAGCACCGCGTCCCGCCCGGCGGCGATCAGCTTCACCAGTTCCTCTCGGACCTCGGCGACCGCTGGCGCCTCCAGCTCGAAGTACCGGTGCTCCGGGTAGTCGACGCCGTACCGGCCGTGCCGGGCGTGCACGCGCTCGTCCACCGACAGCCGCACCACGCCGGCTGGCTCAAGATGCCGCCGCGCGTAGGTGGTCTTGCCCGACCCGGTGAGCCCGACCAGCAGATACACCACCGGCCCCGTCTCCCCGGACACCGACGCTTTCACCCGTGCTCCTCCTGCGTCCGCCGGAATTGCTTCCTGCACTCCAGCCTGCCACCCTCCACCCCTCCGCGCGGCCGGATCGGCCGCGCCCCACCCGGGAGGCCCCTCGTGATCCCTCCTCCCCTGCTGCACGCCCTGCGCGCGTACGTACGCCACGTGCCCAGCGGCCCCCGCACGCCCAAGCAGCGATCCTCTCGTCTTGTGGGTCCGGCCGGTACCTGGTAGCGCAGCTCAGACGTGTGCGGGGCCTGTGGCGAGGGCAGTCAGGCGTCACTTCGTTGACGGGTCATTCGTCGTCTTCCTCTGACGCGTCCTCGACGTTGCCCATCGCGTCGTAGAAGGCCTCGTCGTCGTAGCCGACGCTGACGTACTCGGGCTCGAACAGGTCGTCGTCTGGGTCGATGCCCTCGGATGACCGCATCACCTTGACCAAGAACTGCTCTGCGTCGGCGAGTAGGTCGGGGTCGTCCAGCCACACGCCGAACTCCAGACCGAGCCTTGAGCTCTCGGTTCCGTTGGTGCTGCCGAGCCACAGCCGTTTGGGGGTGAAGCCGGTGACGTCGGCGACGCCGGCTGGAGATCCGTCCTCGTCGTGCCACCACAGATGGCCCAGGAGGAACATCTTGGCGTGGATGAGGGGCACGGGACGGCCTCCGGTCTTGCGGAACCCGAACGAGCGGATGCTCGGGATAAGCAGTCCTTCCGTCCGGGGCGCGTAGGGGCCAATCACCGGGGGTGGGCCGTCATGGCGGGACACCAGCTCGGTCATCTCGGCGAAGACGTCGGCAGGGAAGCCGTTGCCCTGCTGGGCGTACTGCTTGAGCCGCTCGAACTTCTCTCTCCCCCGCTTCTTCAGCTCCTGCTTCGTGACGACTACGCACGCCGACGGGAATCGGTCGATCGCGTTCAGGAGAGCCGGATCGTCCAGCCAGGGCACGCATCCAAGGACTGCGGGTCCCAGGGAGCGGTACTGCTTCCAGCGGCCGTCGGGATCGGTGAGGAAGTCGTCCATCCCGGTCACCAACCCGGTGAGCACGTCCGTGCCGAAGTAGGCGTTGCTGCTGCGCTGACCGATCCCGGCCCGGAAGTGAAAGGTGTCTGGGAACTTCAGGCTGCCGTCGCTCATCGTTCCTCCCCCGACCAGTTGTGAGAGGAGCACTCTCGCCGAATCGGGTTGGTTGCAGATCCAGGGGCTGCTCGGGACGGCACCGTTGGCGCGCGCCGTCGGGCTGAGGTCACGGGTGGCGGAAGCCGCGGTCGGGGTCGCGGGCCTGATCGGGATCGAAGGCTGCGAACCAGTCGTGCGGGGCGAGATTGACCATGCCGAGCGACTGATGGATCTCGTTGTCAGGCTGCTCGATGCCGTCGAGGGAGTCGTCGAGCAGCATCAGCACGTCGTGGTCCTGGAAGAGGACGTCGGAACAGGCATCCCAGTCGAAGTCCGCCCGGTCTTCCGGCAGGTCGGCCACCGTGTCCCGCACGAGCCGCGGCCGGTTGCGCGTCAGTTCCTGGGCGCGGGCGATGCCGAGGTGCAGGGCCATCTCCTCGCTGGTGCTGCGCGGTTCGACATCGGCGCTGGATGAGCAGTCGGCGGCCAGGTCGTCGAAGGCCCGGGCCATCTGCCGCCGCCACAGGCCGTCTTGGTGCCAGGTCACCCGCGGCAGTGCGCCGAAGAGCCCGCCGGCGCTCCGCTGGGCCGGTTGATCACCCAGCGTGGACACCTCCTGCCACGCCTGGTCCGACAGTTCCTGAAGAGCCAGGTGCAGCACCGCTCGCGTGCGCGCGGTGAGGACCTCCTCCCCTTCGTCTTCTTCGTCCCAGTCCTCGCTCAAGGGGTCGGCTCCGCCGTAGCGGGCGCGGGAGCGCAGTTGCTCGCGGACACGGTGCGCGGCCTCTTCAGGGGCGGCCAGCGACGTGTCGATGATCAGCAGTTCGTCGGAGAACGGTTCGGCGCTCAGCAGGACGGCGGCCTCCGTGAGGAGGGCCATCTCCGCGTCGCCGGAGACACGGGGGAGGACCACCGCGTACTGGTTGTCAGTCAGCCGGTCGATGATGCTGGAGGTCAGCCCGGCGACGACCCAGGGGTCGTCCCAGGGCGCGTCAATGTGGAGGTCGTCGACCACGAGGACGTTGCCCGGCAGGTCGACGAAGTTCTCGTACTCCGGGGTGAACTGGCCGTCGGCGTCGAAGAGTTGATCCGCCACCACCGCGGGAAAGGACTGCTCGTCGGCGATGCGCTCGTGAAGGTTGTGGGCCTTCCAGTACAGGCCGCGCGTCGCACGCACACGGGCCACCGTCTCGTCGTCGGCGAGGAGGGAGATCTGCCAGGTCTGCACACCCTCCGCGGCGGGATCGAGAAGCCGGTGGACATGCCGGAACTCCAACGTCAGGGTGCTGGGATCCGCCTTGGCGTGAGACCTGGTTGTCTGATCGGTCATCGACTTCCTCTCGCCGTGCAGCCGCCGCGACGGCGCGATCCCAGGCTAGTCAGCACGAAGCCCGCCCTGTGCACCATCGGCACAAAGCACCCGATTCAGCGGCCCTTTGGCTCCAGGAGCCCCGGGGTCAGGAGGCGTGGGAGCCCAGGAGCACGCCGGCCAGCGTCCCGGTGAGCAGGAACGGGCCGAACGGGATCCTGCTCGTATGGTCGGCCCGGCCCGCGAGCATCAGGCCGATGCCGTAGAGCGCGCCGAGCAGATACCCAGCGAACGTCCCGGCCAGGACGATTGCCCAGCCGTACCAGCCCAGGACAGCGCCCAGGACGAGGGCGAGCTTGACGTCGCCGAACCCGAAACCCTTGCTGAGCAGGAAGAGCACGAAGTAGCAGGCCGCCAGGATGAGGGAGCTGAGCAGCGCGGACGTCCAGCTGCCGCCGGCACCGGGCAGCACCGAGACAATACCGAGCAAGGTGAGCGCGGCCGCGGCGAGGGGAAGGGTAAGGACGTCCGGCAGCCGGTGCACCGTGACGTCGACGACGGCGAGCAGAACGCCGACCGGGACGAGCAGGACCCAGACCGCCAGCTCGGGGCGAGTACTGCCGCCGGCGGCCAGTCCCAGGCAGGCCACGGCTGAGACGGTGGCGAGGACGGGCGTGTTCGGACCGTACGAGTCGCCGTCGCGGCAGCGGGCGCGTCCCAGCCACCCGGCCGCAACACCGGTGAGGGGATGTCCCGCGGGACAGGTGGCTTGCCAGGGCTCCTCGGGCGGCACGGAAAGCCGGTGGGCGGCACGCGGTATGAGTACGCCTGCGCCATAGCCCCACAGGACTGCCGCCGTGGTGATCCAGAACGTCTTCACCGGACGGAGCTTAAGGCGCTGGCGGGAGGCGCCCGGCGACTAGGTACCAGGGCCTGGCCTCAGCCGGCGGACCAGGCGCGCAGTTGTGCGGCGACTTCCTGGACACGGGCACCTTTGTGCTTGGCGCGCATGACGAGCGCGAGGGCTTCCTCCGGCTCGTAGTCCAGGGTGACGCCGTTGGCGTTGAGGAACGTCTCGGCGACCAGCCAGGCGAAGAACTCGTTCTTCGCCTCCAAGGGCTCATGCAGGGCGATGGTCTCCAGCATGGCGGCGGCCTTGAGCCAGTCGCTCGCGTACACGTCGCGGCCCATGTAGTGGGCCTGGGCACGGGCGCAGACAGCGTCCAGCACTCCCAGGTCGAGACAGGCCGGGTCACCCGGAAGGGTTTGCGCGATCTGCAGGAGCTCTTGCGGAATGAGGAACCGGGTCACGCGGCGTGACCGTGCTGCGGAAATTCGCGCAGGTCGCGGCTGCCCATGGGGGCAGGGTCAGGCCACGCGGCCGCGCTCGTGTCGGCGGCGCGGGTGTCTTGCGTCGCGAAGACCTCGGCGAGCCGCGGGATGCGGTCGCGGGTCCGGCCGAGGGCCTTGAGGAACGGGTCGTCGGCAGCCTTGAGTGCCGCGTCGCGAACAAAGTCCTCAGGAGACTGACCAAGGAGGTGAGCGGCGGCTGTGACGCGCTCGTATTCCTCCGGCGCGAAGGGCGGCACCTGGGGTCCGTTCTGGTCCATACGAGCGACGGTACCAGCGGGTCCAGCCCCGGCCGAAGCCGTTCGGGCAAGAAGAAAAGGGGCAGCGGCCGCTGAACGGCGGGTGCCCCTCCAAGTCTCCAGCGAACGTACGACCAGCAGCACGGACCCGGTCTGGGCAACAACTCCACGGCCGCCGCCCTCGAGAGGGACACGCGGGTACGACCCGCTACTCTTCTTCACCTGGAGAGTGCTTCTTTCCTTGCAGTGACAGGACCCTCGAAAAGTCCCATCGTTTCAGGTGAGCAACACTCTCCATCTATTTGGTCAAGACACGGACAGGCCCAGTCGCGAAAGCACGAGGCCTAGATCCTTTTCTCCTTCCCTCCCGCTCTTCAATGATCGCCTCTACACTTCTTTCATGGGGGATACGTGGCGCATCTTTTCAAGCGGGTTTGGTGCTGTATTTGACCTCACGGGTACGTCAGTCTTTGACTCAAGGCTCACGCGCCCTCTCACTGAGGCTGACGTGTTAAGAGAAGATCAATTTGCGGCCGGTGCGCGCTTGATCGATTGCGATCTGACCCCCGCCCCTAGATCGCTAAAGCGATTGATGGTTGGCCTCATCGCATCTTTGATCCCCTTGGTGTCCGGAGGTGCCTTGCTCGCATGGGGCATTGCCCGGGGAGACATCACGGTCGGGAAACTTGTGGGTAGCGTCGCTATCGGAGCAGCAAGCAGCTTAGTAGGTGGAGTTGTGGGCATGCTCCTCAAGCTCTTCCTCCTCAGGCGCCCTCGGCGGCTCCGTGAGCGATCACGGGAAAAGGTCGTCGCTGATGTGCCGGCCGAGGGGGAGATTCATGGGTGAGGAGCCCTGGAGGGCGCTGCCTCCGGCCGACCAAATTGAGAAGTGGAACGCACTGCACCCAGGGAAAGATCTAGGACTCCGCGCTTTCGCGATGGTGGAGAGGCAGCAGCGCCATGAACACAAGGTGCGTTGGGTTTCGATCATTAGCTCGACCTGTATTGCTATATTCGCCTTGGCGGGTGCCATGTATTTCATGGGGCAGGGTGATACGGCTGGCGGCGCTGCGCTTTCCTTTTCTTCCGCAGCTGGAATCGTAACGACCTACCTGACGCGACTGCTCCCCGATCGAGCGCGGCAGTCAACGGAGCCCGTCGCGACCGTGACAACGGGGGCGACCGGAAGTGCGACGTAGGCGTTCTCCGCTACCCAGCCCAGCCGGTGTCGCGTCTCTGGCCTCACATACGATTTGCCGGCGGCGCACGGCCGTGTCGGAGCGGCCGGTGAGCTTGGTCAGTTCCGCCAACGCAGTGCGTCCGTCAGGGTCTTGCGGACCGTTTCGACCAGACCCCTGGCTCCGGTGTCGTTACCTCAGATGATGTACCCCGTGAAGGACCGGGCGCCACGGCAGCCGGCGCTCCTCCTCGCCCACGTCCGGCTGCGGGCGCATGGCCGGGAACTCCGACGGAACACCGCCGTCGAAACGCGGCAGTCCCGCTGGGGCAAGCACACCTCGCACGGCAGGCACCTACTAGGTACCATCGGGTGCATGCCCTACACCGCCGTCGAAACGCGGTGAAGGGCTCTGCCGTGACTGCGGCCGAGCCCTCCGGCGTACAGCCACGCAGGCACTGAAGCGCTGGAACGCGTCGTGCACGACTGATGGTCACTCACCGCCGGCTATTCTCGGCGCCGCTCCGGGCGGGGCAGCAGCCAGCGCAGAATGCGGTGGCCCGCGAGCACCGGCCCCAGTCGCGCCGGCCACGGCCCCGGTCCCCACAGCTCGGTGAGTCGTTCGATCCAGTAGGTCTCGACGGTCTGGCGGGCGTGTTCCTGAGCGTCCGTCACGACGGCCATCTCTGCGCCGGGGAGGAAGCGGCCGTGGACTGGTACACGTACGACCCCGGCCGCCCGCATCGCGCACAGGCGGTGCTGTCCATTGGTAAGAGAACTGTCCCCCTCGTCCCAGCAGATGTTGTCGCGGACCATGTCCTGGGCCCACTGGCGGTCCTGAGGGCTGAGGTGGCTCATGGCATAGAGCTCTCTGGCCCGATCGGGCTCCTCGTCTTCATCGACCTCGGCGCAGGCCAGCACCGCCTCGGCGATGGCCTGCCAGTCGCCCTGGTGGTAGGGGCAAGCGGCGAACTCCTCTTCGGTGAGCTCGGCGAACAGCTCGGCATGGGCGGTCTGGTCCTCGCGGTCTCCGCCGGGGTACGTACGCGCAATGCGCTTGCCGCGTCCGGCGTACTCGCACCTGAACAGGCTGTGCGGCCAGGGCAGTGCCGAGGCCGGCACCGCGCGCACGGCTGTGACGCCGTCGAGGTGGAGGGTGCGGGCCTCGGGGGTGGAGAAGACAGTGGGATACAGGTCGGCTTCGTCCTCGGGTGCAGCAGGCCGGTGGTCGGCATCCTTGGCGCGCTGAACGTCGGGGTCAGGCTCGACGGCGCCGGTCAGCGTGAAGGGAGGTCCACCGCGCCGGGTGTCTTCCTTGTCCCAGACGGTGCGTTCGACGTTGGGCTGGACCTGGACGTGGACGTCCGCTTCCGGCAGGACGAGCATGCCGCCCAGCCCCTGGACGGTGACCAGAGTGACGGTGCCGTTTGCCCACGTCGGGTCGACGAGCAAGCCGGCGATTCCTTCGCCGGTGAGGTGTGCGAGCCATTCGACACGGTGGTAGCCCTCGTCGATCCCCCGGTCGCGCTTCGGGAACTGCACGTGGATCCGCAGGTAGTCCCCGATGCACAGGGCACTGGCCGGCTTGGCGAACGAAGCCGCTCGGCGCGTGGGCGGCACGCTGGCCGTCTTGGGACTGACGCCCACCGGTGCGGCGAGGTCGCCCCGGCTCCAGTGGACCTTTCGCGGCACCTGGCCGCCGACGAACAACGGCTTACCCATCGACCAGGTCGGGTGCTCTGCGTCCCAGACCAGGCGCTCGGGTGCTACCTCGGTCAGCACCCGGTGGTCGCCTGACCGGAGCAGCACCGGTCCGGGAAGTCCCTGGCAGCACACGGCGACAAGGGCGTCCGTCAACTCAGGGATCACGTCCATGGAGTCGGGGTCGACGAACGAGGGGTTGTGGATGTGCTCCACCCACTCGATGCGCGCGTACCCCTCCCCCGGCCGACGGGGCTCGGTGGTCACTCGGTAGCCGGCCACCGGAAGGTAGTCACCCACCAGCAGAGCCCTGTCAAGGCACGGTCTGGTCACTTGCGCGTCGCTTCCTTGCTCCGGCGCCATCGAGGCTTCACGCGCTGGATCTCGCTTCAATCGCTGCCTCCAATGGCTTCTACCGTGCCCTCTCCAGCTTTGCGTACCCCTTCCAGGAACGCCTCGGGAGGCCTGGCCGAGCATCCCGCTGACACAGCCTCAACCCCCGTGGCAGGGTCGACGGTGATCGACTCGGCAGACGGAGGGGGCTTCCGTGGAAGCACAGATGTGGGACGCACTGGTCAACGTGGCGAAGAAGGCGTACATCGCCGGGCTGGGCGAAGGCACAGTCCCGCGCCCGCTCATCATGCCGCTGGTGCGCGGCGAGCTGGTCGGCATGATCTGGGTCCGCCCGCTGAAGGTCGGCCAGGACGCGCTCACCGGGATCGCGGAGCTCGCGAACATCGCCGCGGCGGCCGGCGCGGACGAGGTGGTCCTGGTCTGGGAGACCCACGACGTCGCCACCGCCTGCGAGCTGCCCATCGTCGGCCCGGCACCGTGCCTGAACATGGTGCACGCCACCCGCGACGGGCACGTCCTGCACCAGTTCCCCTACACCGAGCAGCTCCTCTCCCTCAGCCCTGAGGGCTGGGCATCGATTGCCCCGGACTGGGGGCCGGCCCCCGCTCCGCAGCCGGGCGGCGAACTGGTGCCCCCGATCCAGGCCGCCGTCGAGTACTCCTTCATCCCGATCGAGATCGACCACCCCTCCCCGTTCGGGGTCACCGTCGTACTGATGGAAGAGGACGGCTACCGGGTGAGCCTGACCGAAGCGTTCGCCTTCTGAGCCCGTGGCACGCAGCTTCGACGACGACGCGCCCCGCCGTATCCGAGCCGCTGAAGAATGGATCTCTCAGAGCATGACCACGGATGTCGATGGTGAGGCGCCCGGCAACGACAACACGCCCGATGCGCAGCCGGATCATGCGGCTCTTCTGCACTCGGCAGACCGGTTGGCTGAAGCACGGGATATCCGCAGGGACGTCCTGAAGCTGGAGCGCGACCTTGCCCGTGCACGATCGGTCGGCCGAGTGTGGGGGGCAGCCTGGATAGTCGCGGGGCTCGCGTTCTTGGCCGGCGTTGGCTGGACGGTGTGGAACTGGCGGGCGCCTTCCCGGTTCGTGGGGCCGGACATCTTCTGCGGTGTCCTGATCGGGCTGTGCATCGGCGGGGCCTTCGCCGACTCCCGGTGGCGCAGCCCTGAACAGAGCCTCGTCGATCTGGAAGATGAGATCGAGGTACGGCGGGAAGCCGCGCGCATCATGAGTGCACTCCGTCAGCCCCCGCTCCACGAGCGCCGCAGCCTCTACCGTGAAGACGTTGCCGGCGTCATCGAGCAGCATCGGGCCGATAGCCGCAAGTACCGGCGCGTCCACAACACCCTGCAGAACCTCATCATGATCGGGTCCGCAGCTACGACCACCATTGCCGCCCTGGATACCCGGAACCAGTTCACCTGGCAGAACATCACGCTCGTCGCCATCGGCTTCACCATCACGCTGGCCGCCGCCTTCACCGGCTACTACAAGTACCGCGAACGCAGCTACTTCCTGCTGCACACGGCCGACGCCATCGAGGAGGAGGCCAACGCCTTCGCCCTCGGAGTCGGCCTGTACCGGGACTTTGGCCCCGACCAGGAGCAGGAAGCCCTGAAGCTGTTCACCCAGCGCGTCGAGGACCATCGCAACGAACAGCGCCGCCGCCAGCAGCAGCTGGACCAGCCCGCTGACCAGGCCACCCCCTCCAGCCAGCCGCCGGCGGCCTGACCCTGGACTCATCACCGCCGGGGCGCCGGACGGCTACTCGCCCCTCGATTCCTGATCCCTCAAGGCCTTCTTCGCCCGGTGCCAGGCGGCGAACAGCTCCGGGAGCTGTTCCAGAAGGCCCCGGACTGTGAACAACAGGATGGTGATGACGCCTGAGGCGGCCAGGATCCACAACGTGAGGGCATCCACCGGTTCGACACCTTCGTAACAGGGGTCGAACCGGCGTCGGTTGTTTGCTCAGTTCGACCGGAACGGTCAGAACTGAGATCCACGCCGACAGTAAAACTCAGGTACAGCAGAGGAATGGGATCAGGCGGCGAGGCGAGGCTCTCGCCACGAGCGGACGGCGGCGTGCAGGGGTCCGGGTCGTGGTTCACGGATCACGTAGGTCCTGACGACATGTCGGCTCGCCAGCACCTGCGCCTGCGTGACCTCACACTACGACTTGACACCAGACGGGCAGTCAATCTGGGCGATCCCGCCGCGCCCTTGGAGCAGACGTGGTAAGGCCACGACGGCGGGTGACGTGACTGATCGGCTCTGTGGGTGAGGCTCCGTCAGTTGACCTGGCGTGGCCGCGTCCCCGACGGCTACGAAGATCACAGCCCTGCCTGTGATCTTCGAAGGGGCCTTCTGTGTGCCTCGCCCGCACCGCCGCTCCGGCCTTCGCCCTCACCGTCCTGCTCGTGCCCACCTACCCCGCGCGGGTCCGGCGATAGTGGCAGGTCCTGCCTACTGCCTGACGTGACCGCCGGTGCCTCTCGTAGGCGACTGACGCTACGGCCTCGGCTCTTCTGCGGCTGTCTGGGGCTGCTCAAGCGGGGGCACACCACCATTGTTTCCGTCGTTCACCGCGTTTTCCTGCCCCGGAGAACTCGAGGCATAAGACCACACGTCTCGCGCGATAAGAACAATCCCTGCTGTCACACTGATAGCAACTTCCGGCGAGCATCCTGCGATGACGAGGCCGCAGACAATTCCAGCGATTAACGCGAGTACACCAAGCCTCTGAAAAATGAGCATGACGGCTCCTGCTGATGATCCGGACGAGTCCTAGCCCCGTGCTTGCCGACACGTAGCGGGCTGCCTTCCAGACTGGTGGCAGACGGACCCAAAAAGACATAGCCCAGAGAGGCCATCTCCCTCCCGTTCCGCTACCGTTAAGAGAACTCGAATATCAACGCGCCTCATAAGCAGTCATGGAACTCTGCGGCACAACGGGCATCTATTGTTTTGGCGCATAGTCCGTTCGGGCCATTCAAGATTGGGCCCGAAGGGGGTGTTGCGCTGTGCCCGCCTTCTGTAGCGTCATTAACTGGCGGCATTGAATATGCCTCGAGATGATCCGGGCGAGTCTGCGGCCACCAGGGCCCTTCGTTGCCGCGAGGGGCCCCTTCGCACGTCAAGGGGTGGATTGCCGCGTTCCCTGACCGGCCGCCGCCATGGTCAGCACACCAAAGCTCTGGCCAAAGGTGAAGGGCCTGTGTGGTCTGCAGTATCAACCGTGCGGGGCGGTCTCAGGCCAGCGGAGCCAACCTCGGTGCCGTGTCCCTCCTTCGGTGATCCGGCGGCCAGTCCCGCTGCCTCGTCTCCCTGGCCCGCTGACATAGGTGGCCCGTCGCCACGGGGGTTGGCGACGGGCCCCGGCCAACAGTGGCACAGCCTCTCCCGCGTCGCAGCCCGTCCGGCTGAAGAGCCCACCGAGGACAGGCGGATTCCGGGGCCGGCTGCCCCTTCACGCAGCCCGGTTTGACTTGCCCGGGAGCTACGAGTCCACGAGGTAGGCCTTCTCCCCCATCATCAGCGGGGCGCCGGCCGGTCCCTTGATGTAGGGGCCGCGCCAGATCACCCGGTGCTCCTGACGGCTCGGGTACCACTGGCGCACCTTGTGCATCCGCACCGGCCACCGGTGGTGATACACCCGTTTCTCGCCCACCGGATCCGACGGGCGAGGCGAGGGCGCGGCAAGCCGGATCACGCGGACATCGGGGTCCGAGGGCTCGGTGCCGTCAGCGCCGGCGCCTGCCCCGGGGGCGTCCCGCGGCGGCCCGACGGCGGTGACGCCCTGCGTGATCAGCCTCCAGAAGGCGAACATGTAGCGGCCCACGAAGTCGTCGTACGGGTCCCCTACCCGGCCGCCGGCCCACTCCCCGGTCTCGGGAACCGGCTCCGAACGCCACTGGGAGGCCTGGGCAAGGGCCTTCTGCAGTCGGCGATGCCGTTCGGACAGATCCGCGAGCATCTCGGTGCTCTCCTCGGCGAGGCACGCATCCCCGCGCATCCCGTACATGCCGTCCGGCATGAGCGGGGGAAGCGGGTTGCCGGACGAGCGTGCCTGGGAGACGGCCGCCCGCCAGCCGGCCGGCTGCACCGGCCCGTCACGGTCCATGAAGGTCGTCACCAGCACACCGGGGTACTGGGCGGTGGGCAGGGTCTGGTGCTGGGTGATGAACTGCCAGCCGAAGGCCCTGGTGTCCGACAGGGTGCCGATGCGGTTGACGACCACGACCGGCTCGGGCAGCACCAGCAGCCCGGTGCGCACGAGAATGTCCCGGTCGCGGTCCAGCGTGCTGATGTCGGCCGTCTCCAGGGTCGCGGCCGCGGCCATGACCGCGGCGTGTGCAGCGGGAGAGACAATGAGGACCTCGGCCTGCCGCAGCAGCTTCGCTATCTCCCGGATCTGCCAGGCCGCGGCCTGGCCCGCCGCCTGCGGCCACGGCGGCCGGTACCCCTGCTTGCCCAGCACCATCGACCACGCGACCTCCCCCTCCAGCCCGTCGGACCGTCCGATGACATCGGAGAGGTTGCTGTGAAGGAGCACGCTGTGCAGTTCCCTCACCACGTTGTTGATGTTGGAGGCGAGCTGCGTCTGCACCCACGGGTTCCCGGCCAGACACCGCTGTGTCAGGTCCCGTAACCGGTGCGCCTCCCGTGCCGCGCCGGCCGCCGTCCACTGCCCGGCCGTGTCCCTGGTGCGCTGACGCTTGCCCCGGCTCGCTTTCCCCACCCCGAAGTCCCCTCCCGAGTCGGCCAGTTGACGAAGCCGTCCTGCCGCGACAAACCGCGACTCGCGCTGGCTGTTCCCTGGACGCCTGGCCGGACAGTCGATGCACACGGCACGGTCCCTTCCGGGGCTACCAGGGAAGAATCCAGGGTCTTCGTCGCCCGGTGTACCCATCTGGACACCGTCCCGCCGCAGGTTTCCGATCACAGCTCACAATGCGCGGCAGACCCTGCTCAGCGGGTGCGTGGCGGGGTCATGCGGGCGTGGAGCAGGGCGGCGCGGTTGAGTTCGGCGCCCTGCTCGTGTTCCTCGTTGAACAGGGCAGTCAAGCCCTTGGGGGCGTCCCAGTGCTTGTGCAGGTCGACGGTGGCGCCGAGGTCGCCCAGGAGTTGGTGGACGACGGATGCGGCTTCGCTGGGACGGTCGCCCCACCCGTCTCCCCACCACAGGTGCTCGGCTGGTGTGCACGGCGCGGGGTGGACATGGCCGTCGCTGGTGAGCACCCACAGGGTGTGGTGCAGGACAACTGAGGCGAGTTCCGCGTCGCCGCCCGGGAGGGAAAGCGGTGCGTAGAACCGCCACACCTTTTTGCCGCCGTCGTCGGGCGTGCGCAGGACGGGCATGTCGGTGAGCGGGTCGATGAAGAACGCCTCCGGCTTGGTGTCCTGGGCGAGGACTGCGTGTGCGGCGGTCGGGTCGCACATCGTCAGCCGGTGAGTCCATCGGTCGCTGATGGTTCCCTGCTGGACGGGGATGTCGGTGACAGCTCCGAAGGGCAGCAGGTCCGGCTCGCGGCCGACGGCGACCTCGAGCGCTGCGACGGCGTCGGGGTGGGTGTGCAGGGCGAGCCCCAGCCAGCCGGCCTGAAGGGCTTCGCGGTCTCCGTCGCAGGGCAGCGGGTGGTGGCTGATGTCGGGTACGGCACCGGGGACGACCTGGTTCGGTGTGTCGCCGTACCCCTCCTTGCAGAAGATCTCGATCTCGTGGTTCGTGTTGTCGATCCGGTTGTTGCGGATGCTGTTGGCCATGTCCGTCGCGGCCACCCGCGAGGTGACGTCGAAGACTTCGTTGGCGGCGGCCCTGCGCAGGATCTTCTCGTTGTCGTTCGCCGGGACCTCGACAACTGCCGCCTGGGCGCCGGGCTTCCACTCCCGGATCAGACTCGAAGAGCGCAGCAGGTCGGGCCACCAGGGCATCGCCTGGCCGACGTAGGCGGCGACGTCGTCCCAGCCTGCTTCGTACTCGATGCCCGGGTGCGCGGTGTCGGCGGCCACCAGCGCCGGCCCGCCGAAGCCCATGTCCCCGTACAGCGCGCACACGGTGGTGACGCCGTCCTTGTTGCCGCTGCTGGCGATGGCGGAGGCGACGTCGGTGGCGGTCTTGGAGTCGTCGCAGTGCACGATGCGGATCACGCCGATGTCGGTGTGCCAGTCCAAGGCCGGCCCCCGTGCGGTGTCCCGGTATCCCAGCCAGCGGCCTGGAGCCGGGTTCTCGGGCACGGGGCGCAGCAGGACGGCGCCGCGGTGGGCGAACTCCGCAGTCTGGGCCGCCCAGGAGTAGACCTCGGTGGCGTTCCATGCCTCCTCGAGCTCCTGGCCGTTGCGGTTGAACGGGCTGTAGGGCCTGTCGTCCGGCTTGGGGAACTTGTCGTACTTCCGCGTCAGCCGCCACATCCCGAACGCCGTCACGCCCAGCAGGTGTTGAACTTCCACCTTGGTCAGATAGGTGTGGCTCACGCCCATACCGCTGCTCCTCACCTTCTCGGGGCCGGTGCAGCCCCCGGGGCCAGAGCATCGGACAAACCGGCAGATCGCCGCATGGAAAGCCGGTTGCTGTGCCCGGTTCCCCACACGGATTGGCCGAGAAGATGCTGTTGCGCGGCAAGCAGGGAGGGTGGCGCGCGCGAGGCCAGGCTCCCGGTAGTCCCCCGGGCCACCTGGCCCGCCGGGCAATTGGCCGCCACCGGCCCGAACGCGCAGGATGGCGCGAACTGATCCCCCGCTTCATCGGCGGTTCGACCTTCGCCAGCATTCGGCGCCCAAGTTCCCTGCCCAGCGGCCAAGATGACCGCATGACGTCCCTCCAAGACCCCGTCATGAACCTGATACGCGCATCCTTTGACCCGGCGTCGAAGACGGCGCGGAAACGCACGGAGTCGCCGGTGTGCCAGGTGGTCATCCGGGCAGCCGAAGCCGACCTGGCCGCGGGCGGCGCCGACAACGTCAACATGCTCGCGGTCGGCGCCGGAGTGGCCGCGGCCGGACTGACCGCCTGGCTCGCCAAAGAGCGCGGCGTCGACACGGCCGACATCATCGCCGAATTCGAAAAGAGCGCCGCCGCCCACGGCATCCCGCACGACCCGCTCGTCAAGATGCTCAAAACCCTGCTGACCGGCCCCACCGGCATGGGGCAGACCGCGGAGTTCATGGTCCACCTCTTCCACGACGACGAAGAGGCCTTCTACGACCTCATCGTCGACCTCGCGCACTACATCGCCACCTGCGTCGGCCTGCTCGCCACACACGACATCAGCAGCCGTGACGACACCCTGGAAGCTCTGGACGACATGCTGGAGACCTTCTACAACTAGCCGAACCACCCTCACCGTTGATCGCGGCTCTGCAGGAGACGACGTACGGCCACAGGTCGCTCCGTCTGCTCGCCCGCGCCGCGCTATGTCTCCTGGGCGTCGCCGCCGACGGGAAGCTCCTGCTCGATCTCGCGGGCCGTCCTCATCAGTTCGAGGGCCTCGCGGCGCAGCTGGCTGGCGCGTTTCTCGCAGCTGCTTCACGCGTCGGCGCTGCTGCTGGGGGCTGAAGGCGTTGACGTACTGCCCGCGCGGCCCGGTGAGGAGCCCTTCGGCGATCAGCTGGCGTACGGCGGCCGCGGCCTCCTTGGTGCCGATGTCGAAGCGCTGGCCGCGCCACCCCACGCGCCCCGGGCCAGGCCGCGTGGGGTGGCGCGGGCTGTCGCCGATGACACGGCCCAATGCGCAGCTGGCCGATCATCTCGCTGGCACGGCGTCACCCCCCGTGGCAAGGTCGGCGGTGATCGATTCGGGCTTCCCTTGGTTCCGCCCTCTCGCTCGTGAACACGCTCCGCCGGAAACTGGGCTTGTCCAACCCAGGGCTGGAGGGGATCCCATGAACGTGGCGAGTGCCTCGATCACAGCGGCAGTTGCGCTGCTTGGCGTGGTGCTGGGCGGATGGTTGTCGATCCACAATCAAGACCGGTTGTGGCAGCGTGACCATGCCCGCCAATGGAGAGACATTCGCCTCGCTGTCTACAAGGATTTTGTCGCTGCCTACCGCCAATACATCGCGTTCACGCTTGAGCCGACTGCCAACATCACTGCTGTCAGGTTCCCGCACAGTCCGGAAAAATTGACACCGTTCTTTGATCAAGCGGGGCGGCCCTACAAGGAACGCCTTGAGACAGCCGCGACGGCTGTACGTCTCGTGTCCGAGTCCCTTGACACCCTGCGCGCTGCCAGAGATGTCGTCAGGAGCGTCCGGGAGATCGCCGCCTCGCGAGCGACGCACTCCGAAGGAGCCCTTCCCGCCGAGCCTTTCCAGCAACTGTGGTCGGCCCAACACACGTTCTTACTCGCAGTCAGGGCGGAGTTGGGCCTAGCGGTTTTACCGGTGGGCACAGACGAGGCCTGATGCGCTCACGCCAGCCGACTTGGTGCAGAGAAGGTCGGCGTGGAGGAGGAGGCGTACACCGCCGGGTTGGGCGAGGGAGCGGTCCCGGGCCCGCTGAAGGCTGGTGGGATCCGGAGGGCAGAGCGCACTCAGCATCCGGCTCGGCTACGGGTGAGCCTTCTTCAGCCGGGTGTACTCCTTGGCCAGTTCGACCCGTGAGCGGTGCGGGCCGCCCAACGTGGTGCACCGCTGCTCGGGTTCCTGGCCGCAATCGGGACAGGTCACCTCGTACACCCGCCACGGGCGCCGCGCCCGTTGCTGTTCCCTGCGTTCGTCAATGATCGGCTTCAGCCGTTCGTCGTGCGGCACTCGCCTCGTCTCACCGGGCATGTCGTCGACGGCGCATTTCTGGCCGGTGTTCGCCCCGCAGCGCGGGCAGCGCCTCTCCAGCCACCTCTTCCGGGTAACTTGCCGATGGAGCTGCGGAAGCCGCGTCCCTTGTCCAGTCTGGAACGGGCCCACGACGCGACGTACCCGATCCCTCCAGGCCTCGACCTTCGCCCGACGATGCGGCCCGATACTGCCGGCCTCGCTCGCTGCCCGAAGCAGCTCACGGACCATGATCCGCAGATCGTTCGGGTCCGGGTCGGGCGGAAGCTGGTCAAGGTCATCGAGGAGGGTGTCCAGGTACTTGCTCCTGGCCGCCGCGATGGCGGTGAGGCAGCCATCGGCCGCGTCGATCACGCGGCTCTCCTCCTCGGAACAGGTGTCCTCGGCAGCCGTCTTGACCTGCCGCAACAGTTTCCTAACCTTCCCGGCCTGCTTCTCGGCCACCGCTTTCTCCAGGTTGGCGAACAGCGCCCTGCGGGCCTCGGCTTCCTTCTCGATCCAGAGGAGGCCGGAACGCCGGGCGGCATCCAACTGCTCCTGCGGCCGCCGGCTCACACCGGCGAGTTCCTCCATCTCGCGGCACACCGACTCCGCCAGGGCGATGGACTCGGTCCGGCGGGCGTAGAGCAGCTTGCGCAAAAGCTCCCACGCCCGGGTGTCCTGCGGCGTGTCCGTCTTCTGTCCCGGCGTCCACTTTGCGGGCGCCGCCGCGCTGCGGGCCTGGATGATCCGCTGGACCGCCGGCGTCGACAGCCCGCGCTCCGTCACCTCGCACTCTTCCAGGGCGAACCACTCGGTGGGCCGCGCGAAGGCCTCGGTCCCGATCCGCACCCGCCTGCTCGTGCCCTCGCTCTCCAGGCTGATCCGGTGCACGTACCAACGCCGGATCAGCGTGTCCCGGTCGACCGGAACGCCCAGGCCGAGCACCGGCTCCAGGCCGTCGTCCCACACCGGCGCCACCGCCTGGTCCAGGTGCACCCGCAGCGCGCCGCGCGGCCAGCGGATATCGACGACGGAACCGAACGGCGCCCCGGCCGAGCCGGTGTACTCGAAACTCGCGTCCTCGCCGCGGCCGGCGAGCCAGGCCGCGGCCGCCGACCGCACATACAGGTGATCCGCGCTGTTCACGCCGCGGGCGCGGCGCCCGCACACGTGCGGCAGCCCGTCCGGATCCGGGTGATGGGCGAAATGACAGGCGCGATCCGTGTACAACTTCGTGGTCAACTGACCACCGCAGCCACCGAGCAAAGTCCCGCACCAGAAGGTCTCGCCCTCGTAGCGGTGGCGGAACACGTCCAGCTCGATGGCCTCCATCGGCAGCATCAGCGGCTCCTCCGAGTCCGCGCTGCCGAGCACCGCCGTCTGGATCCGTCGTTTGTCAGCCCGCAAGGAACGCCCCCCATCCCGTCTCGCCAACTCATCGTGTCACCATCGGAGTTCACCAGCCAGATCGCACTGCCGGCTCGCCGCGAACCGCTCCGGCGAGCATCGGTCCGGCGAGCATCGGTCCGGATTCAGGAGACGTGGAGCTGCCCCAGCGGCCGGCCGCGGTCGGCGCGTGCCGACACCAAGGCCGCCAGCTCGCCGGCGTCACTGAAGTGCGGCCCCTTCCAGGCGACAGGAGCGGCGATGGCCTCCACCCTGACCTCGGTACCGAATCGCCGGGCAGCTTCGAAGAGCCGCTCCAGGATCCGGAGCGCCCGCACGTCGAGCACGCCAATCAGCGTCCACCAGGTCCGCGACGCTGGGTCGAACTGGGCGACGGAACGCAGGAGTTGCCGCTGCGCTTCAAAGGCGGCCGGGTCCGCGGGGGCTGCGGCTGCGGTGACCTCCAGTACATACCGCACAGGGTGGGAGTTGGGAGTCGACGTCATGATGGGGACGGTAGCGGCCGCCACTGACAACAGACGGCTATTTAGAGGGCGTAGCCGGGCCTCCACTCGTCGGCCAGCGGCGGGTACCGCGAGGGGGTGGCGAATCGGCATGCTGGGCCGGGAGTCGACGGCCACGCTGATGGAGACCCTTTGAGGAGAGGGGTGAGGGCCCATGCGGCGGCGTCGGAGGGCAAGTTGGTCGCTGGCGGCCTGGTTCTGGATGGCGGGTGTTGCCGCCACGGCCGCCGCGGCGATCTGGTTCACCACCGGGTGGCTGCTGCACTCCACCGAGCAGGCGATGAATCGGGATCCGAGGGCAACCGGTACAGATCGGGCCCGCGTCCGGGTCGAGGCGGTGCGGACCGGGCTGGCCGCCGGCGCTGGAGCGGGCGCGGCGGTCGGGTTGATGCTGGCGTTTCGCCGCCAGGCCCACCAGGAGCATGACGCCGCCGAGCGGCGCGTCACCGAGCTGTACAACGCTGCCGGCGAGCAGCTCGACTCCAACAAGGCCCCAGTCCGGGTTCACGCCGTGCTTGCACAAGTTCGAGCGACTGGAAGGAAGCTGCCTCTCAGTACGTGGTGCAGTCCACGATCACGTCGCAGTGCGGGTCGCGGAGGGCTGGTGCAGATGCTCGTTCGCCAGGTACGCCGGGGAGGCAAGGACGCCCAGCAGGCCGGGACCGGTGTGGCTGATCAGGACATCCACGTCGTAGATACGGTCCCGCTCGGCGGAACGGAAGTACAGGCACATGCGGTCCTCGTCGGTGATGACCGCACCGGTGAGCAGCGACTTCCACGAGACGTGGGTGGTCACGAAGGAGCGGACGACCTCGAGCAGGCGATGAGTCAGG
Organism: Streptomyces sp. NPDC046909; assembly: GCF_040644695.1. Taxonomy (NCBI): domain Bacteria; kingdom Bacillati; phylum Actinomycetota; class Actinomycetes; order Kitasatosporales; family Streptomycetaceae; genus Streptomyces; species Streptomyces sp. NPDC046909. The sequence goes on from NZ_JBEYXC010000034.1 coordinate 36,647, forward strand.
TCTCGCCGTTGATCGACGGGCTGAGCTGCACCTGCGCCCACTGGGCTGGTGCAGCTGGCACGATTCCGATCTTGGGCCTGGAGGACTTGACGCACAGCCACAGACTGCATTCAGTGAGGACTCCGTCGTTAACGGTGATCATCTCGCCGGACTTTGCATAGCTTGGCAGCTTCGGGTATGGAACGCCTTCACCTGTTGTGCCGAATTCAGCCTGCCGGTCTACGAGTCGGATCTGGCCGCGCGTCTTGGACTCGAACTGGCCGCCACAATTCTCCTCAGACTGCGCGATGATGCCGGGGCCTTTCGGGCCATTACCCTGGAACTTGCCGCCGGCTCCCTTCTCGCTCCAGCCGACGACGCCCTCGTCGTTGTGCCCCAGCCCGAGGACTCCGTATCCGAACCCGCGCCCCGGCAGAGATACTTGTCCGACAACACCCGCTGCCGTTCTCAGGCCAAGCACGGGATCTGCGGGAACTTCACCCTCATTTGCCGTTGTGCCCCATACGCCGGCGGCGACTTGATATACGAAGTTCGCCGACCTTTGAGGGCGGTCCACGTCCTTGCTGTCTTTGAAGAATCCCCAGACTCCAGGGCTGGCGACAGACGTGGACTCACCAACCAGGTTCGTGCCCATGATGTCTCTCCCGACTGTCTTTTCTGCGAGTGCCCTGGACACTTCAAGTACGGCACTGGCCTGCAAGACTTGCAACCTGAACCCCTGCTCGCCCACACCCTGCGGGCCACCTGGCAGCAGCGCACCGACAACACCCTGACCGTGGACGGGTACGTTCGTCGGACTTCTTGCGGAAGACGGCCCGGGCCTGGGCCAGGGACAGGTTGTCGTCCTCGTGCTCAACCATGGGGCAGAAGGCGGGGTGCGGGACGTGGCACATTCCGTGGCCGCCGTCTCCGGGGAAGGCGACACCGCCCATCACATGCCACCGCATCTGGGCCGGCACCGCGGCGGACGGGACGGGCTTGGGCACCATCGGGATGCGCCGGTGGTCGTAGCGGTCGAAGTACTCCATGAGCAGTCCGCAGTAGCGGCACCGCGTCAGGGCATCCCGTCGCAGGGTCGTCGTTCCGTTGGATCGGTGCAGCCACATGGTTCGTGTGGAGGCGAACCCGGAGGTGCCGGGTTCCTTTGCGGTTCCGTCCCAGTGATAGCGCTCTGACACGCACCCCTTGTATAGAAAGACGGCTGTTGATTCTGGTATGCACCCTTTCGGGGGCGTGTCGGGCCCAGCCTCTACGGCAGAGACGATCTCCCGACCGCACGAAGCGGCCACCAGCAGCCGCGAGAGGGCGAGGGGGGTTGCCACAGCCGGACCCGCCCCGCACTGGACGGTCAGACGCGAACGCCGCCGACGCGGGCCCCCTGGTCGATGTCGTGGCATCGAGTCCGGCGCCCGATCACCTGCCATGAAGGATCACGCGTCCTGGACGACTACCGTCGGCCGGGGTGCCGCCGCAGTGGGATAGACAAGCTGCCGGGTGCGACGGCGGGGCATCAAAGTGACGGCCGCGGGTGAGCATCGCCTCCTGAGAACTACCCAGCGGCCAACAAGAGTTCGGTGGTGGTGGTCGGGAGTGTCAAACGGCGCCGGTCTGAGACAGATACACAGGTCGCACGTCCCACATGCCGTCCGGACGAAGCGTCAAGCCACCGTGTTCCAGTTCGTCCACAAGAAGCCCGAGCAGTTCGTCGTCGCCCTCCACGGGGGGTTCCCCGTCTTCGGCGAGTTCAGTGTTCAGTGCCTGCCGTAGGTCGTTGAGTGTCAGTTGCACTGGCTGCCCCTGAGGGTCGACCACGGTGAAATGACCAGCGGCATAGGCTTGGTCGAAGGCCTTCTGCCAGGCCTGTAGCACAGCGTCGACCTTCTGATCTTGACGAACGCGGAGAGCCCGGACCTGACGGTCTTGCCTAGCTTGGCGATTACTGCGGTTCTTCGGCTTCTTTTTCTTGCCCATGTCTGACTGCCTGTTCTCTATCCGCTCGTGTGGTCGGTGTGGTTCGAACGGGGTGCTGGTTCGGGTGAGTTGAGCGGTGTTGAGGCATGAAGGAAGGG
>NZ_JBEYXC010000035.1:0-35754 GCF_040644695.1 Streptomyces sp. NPDC046909
CCGAGCAGCCCGCTGGAGGGCTTCCCCGTGCGTACCAGGGGGCCCTCCTCCGGAAGGCGCAGCAGACCGCACGGCACAGCGCGCTTGAACGGCGTCTGAAAAGGCTCCTTGACCAAGCTGCCGAAACTCCGGAATAGCCGCGGTCGTCCTCAGCCTCCGGGCAGGACCGTTCCGGCCGGGCGGGTCTCCTTGGGCTGCCGGGAACCGCGTCGACCGTCGCTGAGCGCGGCGATGAGCTCGGCGGGCTCGGGCTGCTGGTCCTCGCTGAGGTAGCGGATGCCGTCTCCCTCCGGCGGGGTGCCGGTGTCCTTGCCGATCGGGTGCCGACGGCTGACGGCGGTGCGCCACCCGTAGCGTTCGTCCCACACCAGGGCAGGCGCGTCGGCTTCGCGCAGCAGCACGGCCGCGGCGAGCACCTCACCCTCCAGGCGCTGTACCTGGACGTCCTGGGGGTCGGCGAGGCCGGCGCCGACCAGGACGTCGGCGACGCGCTGCAGGTAGGGCTGGACGTGGCGGGCGCGTAGTTCGGTGGCGGCGCCGGCCAGGGCGGTGCGCCGTACGGCGGCCGGGTAGCCCAGGCGGATGGCTGCCTCTTCGCCGGGCAGGTCCGGTTCGGCCTGGAGCAGGTCGGCGATGCGTACCGCCCGCTGCCGGGTCAGGGCCCGTACAGCGGTGGCGTAGGCCAGGCCGAGGCGGTCCTGGACCAGAGCGACGGTGACGGCCGGATCCTCGTCGAGGAGTTCACCGACCCGGGCGGCGATCTCGTCCCGGGGCACCATGTCGCCGCTGCCCACAGGGCGGCCCTTGGGCTTGGCGCCAGCGCCCTCGTCCCTGGCGGTGCGGAAGGCCTCCACGATGCCGCGCGGGCAGTGCTCCACCTCCTTGACCTTGGTCAGGTGGGGGGCGATCTGCGGGTGCTTCTTGTAGGTGTCCCAGGTTTTCGGCGTGATGCCGAGCACGGCGGCGGCCTCGTTGCGGTCGAGGAGGTCCTGCTCGTCGTCCTCTGCGGGCAGTTCGGGCACGGGGCGGCCGGCGAGGTGGGCGGTGGTCTGCCGGCTGTCCCACAGCCTCACCCGCGCTCCCTCGGAGCTGATCGCGCGCGGGAAGTCCTCGGCGGTGTAGGGCTGCTTGTTGCGGAAGGTGCCGATACTGATGCCCATCGCCGCGGCGAGTTCCTCGCTGGTCTGGGCGTACGTGCGGCGTCCGGCGCGGATCATCGGTTGCTCCTGGTCGGATGTGCTGCACGCCGTCGCCGGCGTGCAGCACGAAGGGAAAGAGGGCGGGCTACGCGGCCCGGGCGGACTGCGTCTTACGGGTCTGGGTCCACTGGGCCTGGAGGGCTCGGACGGCGTCCAGGTAGCGGTGATCGTCGCTGCTGTTCCGTGCGTCCTGTGCCCGGGCCAGCGCTTCGATCAGGGCCGGCTCGTCGAGGAGAGACCTGTGCGGGTCGTCCACCAAATGGCAGCCGAGTTCCTCGAGCACCCGGTCGTGCCGGCGTTCGAAGGCAGTGCGGCGCCGCTGCTCGGCCTGTCGTTCGCCGGCCACGGACCTCCAGGCCAGCACGATCAGCACCGCCACCGTGGCCAGAGCCAGGCCGCCCAGGGCGAGGCCGACCGTCCCCCATGCGATGGTGACCTCTGGCAGCAGGGGCGGAGCGGGCCGTCCTGCCACGAAGGCATCGAACTTCGCCTTCACCCGGAGCACCACGAAGCAGACACCCAGCCCGCCCAGGAGCCAGGCAGCCGCGCGGAGGGGGACCTCGATGAGCGTGGAGCCGACGTCGCCGCGCGGCCGGTGTAACGCGAGGGAACGTGGTTTCAGGCGGTGGAGCATGGAAGAACTCCTCGACGGCGGTGATGACTTCGGGCCGGGTCGTCTACCACAGCACAACCAACAAAAGAAAACTACCGCACTTTCATCAGCGCGGACAACGTGGCGTCCCGTGCGGCAGCCGCACCGATAGACTCGCAGCCGACGCAGTCCGAGCGGGTCACTTCCTGAGCGGTGTGTCTTCGGTTGGCCGGCGCCCTTGCCACCCGCCTCGGCGGACTGGGCGCCGGCCGCTTTCTGCCATGCCCCGGCCCAGCACGTCGCGGAGGGCGTACGGTGGGCGCCACGGTGCGGCGCCGCCTTCCCCCCGTGGGCGGCGCCGCACCGATCCCGTTCGAAGACCATCGGTCGCGATACGCACACTGCCGGTCGGCATACGACCCGGCTCGGTCAATCCGAGGCTGCTCGGCGCCCCGGCACCCCAAGGGCCGGTGCCCGTGCTGGACTTACGGTGCGACGGCGACGGCTCACTCGGGAGGGAATCATGAACGAAGCGCCCACGACGGCACCCGATCACGTGCTGCCCACCTTCAGCGAGAACCTGGGCCACATCCTGGAGACCAACGCACTGATGTGCGTCATCACCAAGAACGGGGCACAGGGCGAGACGGTCGTGCGGGCGGCCCTCGCCCACCACGGACAGTCCGATCCCGTCGTGCTGACCACCGTCGCACCCGGCAGCCTCAGCGCGCTCCTCGACGCCTTCCATGATGCCCTTCACCTCGGCCCCCGGCCTCGACTGCGCGCCGACGCGCAGCAGGCCGTCGAGGACGAACTCGCCCGACAAGCCAGGCCCGTGCTGGTCGTGCACGAGGCACACCAGCTTCGTGCAGAGGCCCTGGAATATCTCTACTGGCTCTGGAACCACTTCCAGAAGCGGGATATCCGGCTCCCCGTCGTCCTGCTCGGACCCGAACGGCTGACCTCCGTGCTGTCGCGCCCTCGTCTCGCCAGTCTCAAGAGCTGCATCTTCATCTGGCAGCGCCTCGCCTCCTGACACGCGCACAGCGGCCGGCGTCATGACGGCTCCAGCCCGCAGCGTCTGTGGACCTGGCGCACGGCGGCGCTATCCGGCTACGCGGGCCGCTCGTCCCTGGTACGGCAGGCTGGACAGATGGGCTGGGTGTTACTGCCGTACCGCACGGTCAGCCCCTGGCACCGGACGCACGGCCCGATCTGGCTGGGGGTGCAGCCGAGCATCGCGGCGGCCGAGCCGGGATCCGTGGAGGGGTCGATACGTCTGACGGAGTCGTTCACGCATCCGAATCTAATCGGTTGATACCGGTACTCCAGCCCGCATGCCCCCGTGTCCCATGTCATCGAAGGCTGACCACTGTCACCGAAGGTTGACAGCCGCACGGCTGTGCCAGCGAAGTCTGAGCAGCTCCTCGTCACCGCGACGTGCCCCGACCTGCCCGGTGCGGCAACTGGCTCGGTTGCTTCCGCTTCTCTGGGGAAAGCCCACTCCATCCCCATCAGCGTGGATGTCTGGAACGCGTATGGAGCCACTACCCCATGAGCACCCCACCGGCGCGTCACCCTCGGCGCCTTCCTGGTCGCACTGCGCGCACGGCGCGGACCCCGCCACCGACTCCGTCGGCTGCCGCGGCATCCATGTCCCCGGCCATACCGCATGTCTCGCCCACCTTGCGGAGCCCGACCGCACCGCCTATCTGACTGGCCTGACCCCTGGCGCCGACGTCGACCATCGCGGTACTTCCTTCTCCCGAGGACTCCTTACCGCCCTACTCGACGGCGTTCGGGACCCGACCACCGGAAACCCCCACTTCGGAAAGGCTCTGTTCACCGAGGCTCGGTTCTCTGGTGCCGCATGGTTCCGTGGGGCGCAGTTCTCCGGGCTCGCCCACTTCAGCGGGGCGCACTTCCGTCGCAGAGCCGAGTTCCGCGACGCACGGTTCTCCGGCGACGCATGCTTCGGCAGGGAGGAAATCGGCCCCGCTCTGTTCAGCGGGGCGCAGTTCTCCGACCGCGCCAACTTTAGCGGGGCGCGCTTCTCCGGCAGGGCCAAGTTCGACGAGGCACAGTTTTCCAGGGACGCGTCGTTCGGCACGAACCCGTGGTCCGGCGACACCCGCGACTCTGACGGCGCGCAGTTCTCCGGCCACGCCAGCTTCGCAAGAACGCGCTTCTTCGGCCACGCCGAGTTCGGCGAGGCACAGTTCTCCTCCAGCGCCGGGTTCGGCCTGGCGGAGTTCTCCGGCCAGGCCGCGTTCGGCGGAGCACAGTTCGCCAGCGTCTGGTTCGCTGCGGCGCGGTTCTTGGAGGAGGCCTACTTCGGCAGGGCGAAGTTCTCCGGCCACGCCACATTCGCGGCGCAGTTCAACGGCGACGCCGTATTCGACTGGGCACAGTTCTCCGGCGACGTCCAATTCGGCGGAGCGCAGTTCTCCGGCATAGCCAAGTTCGACCTCGTACGGTTCGAAGGCGCGTCGTCGTTCGGGCCAGTACTGTCCGCCAGGGGGGGTCTCACTGTCCGGCACGGTGTTCACGGCGCCGGTGACGCTGGAGATAGCAGCGCCGCACGTGATCTGCGAGCGCACCCGGTGGGAATCGACGGCGACCATCCGCCTGCGTTACGCGGCAGTGGATCTCACCCACGCGGTGCTGTCCGCCCCTGTAGCCGTCACCGCTCACCCCGCCCCCTTCTCCCCCTCCGGCTCGCCGACTGACGAGAGCCTGCTGGCAGGCGCGGCTGGGGTGCGGGTGACCTCGGTGCAGGGTGTGGACGCCGCACACCTGGTGCTAACCGACACAGACCTTTCCGACTGCCTGTTCTCTGGGGCCTTCCACCTCGACCAACTCCGCCTGGGAAAGCCCGCGTTCGCCTACCCCCCGACCGGCTGGCACTACCGAGGCATCTGGCCGGCACGCTGGAGCCGTCGGCGCACCCTCGCAGAGGAACACCACTGGCGCGCCCAGACGGCCGGCCAACCCGTCCTCTCACCCGGGGATGCACGGCCACCCGGCCAGTGGCGCCCCGGCCCGCACCACCCCAACCCCGCCCTCACTCCCGACCCCGAGGACATCGCCGCCCTGTACCGGCAGCTGCGCAAAGCCTTCGAGGATGGCAAGAACGAACCCGGCGCCGCCGACTTCTACTACGGCGAGTGCGAGATGCGCCGCCACGACCACACCGGCACCCCCAAAGCCGAACGCCGGCTGCTCTGGGGCTACTGGCTGCTGTCCGGATACGGCCTGCGCGCCTCCCGCGCCGCGGGCTGGCTACTTGCCGCCATGTCCCTGACCGTGCTGCTGCTCGTGGGATTCGGCCTGCCCACCCACGACCCAGACCCCGCCACCATCGGAACCCTCCACAATGACAAGATCAGCCTGAACACCAGCACCCCCGCCCCTGCCCTTCACGGCGGCTGGGACCAGCGCATGAGCTGGAACCGCGCCGAGAAAGCCACCCGCGTCGCCGTCAACTCCGTGATCTTCCGCTCTTCCGGGCAGAACCTCACCACCACCGGCACCTACATCGAGATGGCCTCACGTCTCCTCGAACCCACCCTCCTCGCTCTCGCCGTCCTCGCCGTCCGCGGACGCATCAAACGGTGAGCGCGCGCCCGCGCAGCAGGGGCCCGGGTTGCTCAAACTTCGGTGACACTGCTCAGCCTTTGATGGCACAGGACACCCCGAGCCGGGCGCGTCCGATATGCGCACTGGTGTGGCTCGGTGGAGGCTGAGCAGCATGCAGCGCAAGAGTGGAAGGCGGCCGGGCACCTCCGGGCCTGATGTCGAAGAGGCTCTCGACGAGCTCTACACCACGCTGCCCTCCGCCTTCGTCGCCCGCCGCGAGGAGTTGGCCGCCGCGGCCCGGACCGCGGGCCGCCCCGACGATGCCCGCCGGATCCATGCCGCCCGGCGCCCCACCCTGGCAGCATGGGCGGCGAACCTGCTCCTGCGCTCCCGCCCCGAGGAGAGCCTTAAGTTCCTTCAGCTGGGGCAGGCGCTCCGCGACGCCTACAGCACCCTGGATGCGGCCGGGTTCAAGGACCTGTCCGCGCAGCGGCGGCACGTCATCACCGCGCTGTCCCGGCAGGCGGCGCAGCTGGCCCGCGAGGCCGGCTACCGGTTGTCGGACACCGTGCAGCTGGAGGTCGAGTCGACCCTGCGCGCCGTGCTCGCCGATCCGGACGCCGCCGCGCTGTTCGCCGCCGGCCGGCTGGAGACCGCGCTCACCCCGCCCTCCGACTTCCCCACCCTCACGACCGCCGCGAACGCCGCGGCCGAGGCGCCGCACAAGCCGTCGCGGCCCGAGCCTGCGCCGCCGACCACCCGGACACCGGCGAACGAGGACGTCGCGCGTCGGCGGCGCGCACACCAGCAGCGTCTTGACCAGGCCCGCGAAGCCGCGGAAGCAGCCGAGGAGCGTCTGCGGGAGCGGCGCGCGGAGCACGACGCAACGCAAGCCGCTCTGACGCAGGCACGTGACCGTCACGACCGGGCCCAGAACGAGGTAGATACCGTCGAGCAGCGGCTGCGGCGGGCACGCGAGGACCTGCAGCAGGCCGGCCAGGAACGGCGGCAGGCCGAGGAGGCGCACCAGGCGGCCGCGGCAGCGCTCGGCCAGGCCGAGCAGGAAGCCCGTGACGCCTCGGAAGATGCCGATCGTCTCGCTCAGTCCACGCCGGGATGACGTGGGTCCTGCCGGAGCCGATGCTCGCCGCGCCAACGGACCACCCTGACCTGCCGCCCGGGATGGCTGCGGAACCGAAGTTATGAGGGGACGTTAGATCTGCCCGTTTGTCCGCCAGGGTGCCGGGCGTTGTGTAACGGCTGGGGTGAGACAACAACCCCGGGACACCAGCACCCCCGGTAAACCCGTTTCAAGGCAAGGGATCTGCCTTCTATCCTGGAGTCTTCGCCTAGCGGCGGAGTCCCTTGGGAAAGCCCCATGAGTTCGGAGCCCACCGCGATGTTCCCCGTGACTGATCCGGGTCGGCACGCAAAGGGGCGCTTGAAGATGCGCACGCTGGCGCTCGGCATCTCGCGCATCTGGGAGGCCAGTGCCACGACCTCAACAACCTTGTGCCGCGACCACGGCATGGAGGTGGACACCGAACCCATCGAGATGGAGATCGGCTCGGCGCTGGCGGCCATTCGCACCCTCGACCTTGAGGTGATCCAGCGCAGCCAAGGCCACGACAATCGCGCTGAGGGTTGGCGGCGGTACGAGGCCACGCGAAACGCAGACGTTCAAGGGCGTGCGGTCCGGGGACTCACCCTCCTGCGGAACGCCGATACCCATGCTGCTGGAGTTGTCGAGGTATCACCCGAGGAGGTGTTCGGGGGAACCGCCGGATACCGCGTCTTCCCTTTCTGGAAGTTGTATGACGAGCTGCCCGAGGCCGTTCGTGCGAGCAGTGGGAACGAGGAGGCGTATCGGGAGGCGGTCGGTGGCCGGCTCGTGATCGAGACGTTGCTCGACGCCTTCGCCTTCCTCAACCGGTGCGACCCGACCCTTGCGAGCAGGGACCCGAAGACTGGCGAGCTGGAGTTCTTCCCCCTGAAGCCGTACCCCGGCCCGGTGGGCTACGAGAGGCATCACCCGGATCAGCCCGGTCGGGCCGAGATCCACCTTGAGGTGCGACGGAGGGCCGAGGCGAAGTCTCCGGCTGGCATTCGGCGGACGATTCAGTACAGCTTCCCGTCCGGGGACTCCACGGTGTACTGCGGGTACACCGACAACGGCTCCCGCGGTCAATGGGCGTTCACGGAGTCGGCTGTCCAGGTGGCGCGCGACGTCCGCAACGGCTTCCCGTACATCGTCGCCACGGCCGACGGGGCACACCGCCGCGTCTCCGCAGGTCCCGACGGGCGGCTCTTCGCGGGCAGTACCGGCCTCGACGCTCTAGCGTTTCCCGCTTCGTCGGTGGATCCAGCCCCCGAGGTGTGGGAAGGCTGGTGGAAGTGGGCCAGCGAGGATGCGTTCCACTACAGGGACCAGCGCCATCTAGGTTGAGCAGTAGCGGAGTTGGTGCCCCGGGGCGCCGTTCCCGCCGGCCAGGGACTCGCGCATCCGCTGGGTCGGAACCCGGTGCATGCGCCCCGGTACTCCGGCCTAGTGTTCACTCGTGAGCCGGAAGAAAAGCGCAAAATACGCTGCCAACGCCTTCAAGAACGAGATCGACCGCATCCTTGAGTTCACCCGGGAGGCCGAGGACGCGAAGCTCACGGACCAGGCGATGACCTGGACGTACGAGCTTGCGTTGGTCAAGACCGCCGTCGCCTTCGAGCACCTGATGCTTGAGTGCATCGTCTGCGCGGTGAACAACGACACCGGGACGATCTCCGCACAGACCGGGATCAACTTCCCCAAGCACCTCACCGACGAGGTGTGCGAGTACCTCGTGACGGGCGGCGGGTACTTCGACTTCAAGGGGCGCGACGGCCTGATCAAGGTCCTCAAGCAGTTCATGCCGCCCGACCACTACCTGACCGTGGCGGTAAAGGACACGAAGTTCAGGGATGCGCTTGACCAGCTCGTGGCCCTGCGGAACTTCGCGGCTCACGAGAGCCCGGCGAGCAAGAAGAAGGTGCTCGAAGCCCTCAAGATCCAGAAGATCGGCAGCGCTGGAGCCTGGGTGAAGCGACAGGACCGTTTCCCGAAGCTTGCCGGGCGGCTGACTGATCTGGCGGACGCGATCAGCGACGCCGCGCCGTACTAGCCCTTCGGGCGAAGTCGCCGGACCCCGATGCTCACCTGCAACTCCCGTTCGAGCTCTTCGTTCCGAACGGTGAGCTGGCGGACGTTCTCGGCGTAGATCTGCACGAGCTTGCGGAGTTCGGTGTTCTCTTGTCGGACCCGGTGCAGGGCCTGGCGCACTGGCTCCTCCGCGTCGTCGGGGGAGCCGGCGGCGGGCTCGTCCTGCGGCCGTGCGGCGCGGGGCCGGAAGTGGTCCGTGATCAGGGATCGGTAGTGCCGGTAGAACGTTGCGTGTCGGATGCCCAGGCGGCGTTCGACCTCGGTGACTGTGGGCGTGTGGCCGGTGCGGGCCGCGTCGGCAAGCACGGCGTCCATGACCGTCCGAACCTCGGCAGGTCCCGCCGGGTGAAGAACACCCGCCATCCCGAGATCGACATGGCATCGGACTCTATCGATGGACATGTTCACAACCGCATAAGTACCTGTGTCTGAACCTCTGAGGCGTGTCCGCCCAGGTCAGAAATCGAACGGCGCTGTGCTCAGGAGCTGATGGCAAGCCGGATCGGGATGCTGAGGAGGAGCTGGTCGGCCTCGACGGCGGGCCAGAAGCGGCTGGGCCTGCGCACCCGGCTGTACTCGGCTCGGGGGCCGCGTGCGCGGCAGCAGTCGTCCTTGTCCCGTGCACCGATCGGTGGAACTCCGATGGCATCCGGAGCAGTCGCGCCGTCCGTGCAGCGCCTGGCGGCCAGGCTGATGGGACCTGCCCGTCATTTCTGGAAGAGGAGACTTCTGTGCCTGGCTGTCGTAGCCGTCTGATCTGGCCCGTGCTCGCTGTCCTGCCGCTGAGCTCGCTCGCGGTGCCCGCTTTCGCCGAGTCCAGCGCCGCCTTGGCCATTCCGATCGACTGTACGCGGACGGCCACCTCTCCGGTGGTGACGTACACCTGCTCCACGCTCCACTCCAACTGGACGCTGACCGGCGGCAACACCAAGGTCACCATCACGGGGGGTCCTGGGGAGGCCGGCATCCAGAACGGGGTCACGCTCTCCTATCAGGGCACCGGCACATTCGACCTGTCCGTCCAGGGAGGCGGCCCCCAGGGGGCGGGCGGCCAGTCCGGGGGCGTAGGCAATGACGGGACTGTGAAGGTCGGCGCCGCCGCAGGTCACACCACTATCACCTTGACCGCCGGCAGGGTCGGTACAACCCAGAGCGCGAGGCCAGCCAACCGGGGCGTGGTCAGCGCCGCGAACGCGGACACGTCCGTGAAGGCCACCGGCGCGGCCGGTACTGTGGCTGGAGCCGTCATGGACCCGAGTCCCGGCAACACCGGCAGCATCACGGCGACCACTGTCACCCTCATCGGCGGGGCGGGAGGCAGCTGGCCGTCGGCCTCGTCCGGCCCAGGCCAGGTCGGCGGCGCGGGCGCCGCCGGCAACACGGGCAGTGTCACCGCCACCACCGTCACCACCACCGGCGGCGACGGTGGAGGGGGCCAGGCGGTCCAGATCGTCGGCCCGGGCGGAAACGGCGGCGCCGGCGGCGCCGGGACCTCGGGCGGCCGCATCACCGCGCCGACCATCATCGCCAAGGGTGGCACGGGCGGCGCCGGTGGCGCAGGCGGGCTGAACGCGGTCGGCAGCGGCAACGGAGGCAACGGAGGCAACGGCGTCTGCCAGACCACCTTGTCCTCCACCCCACAAGCCAGCGGCGGCGCCGGCGGTCCGGGCGGCCCGGGCGTCGTGCCGGGACAGCCGGGAGCCAACGGCAAGCCCTTCTGCTGACCCAATCCCCGCACGCGGCCAGGCAGTGGCCCCACCGGCCCCGCGCTCCACGTGCACACCCTGGAGCGCGGGGCCGCATCGCTCAGTGGCTGCGCTCAATCATCCGACCGGTGCTTCCTTCGGTCAGGAATCGCACGGTCTGGCTTTGGAGCTGATGGCGAGCCGGATCGGGATGTGAGTCGGTGCTGGGAGTGCGAAGCCGCTGACAGGCTTCGGTTGCGGTGGGAGAGTGGCGCTCGGGGCCGCGGTCGGGGCCCGGTGACTGCGTGGTGGCACGGCTGACCGGCAGTGCCGGGACGATCAGTCGCGTTGAGCCTCGCGGGAGGCCGGCTGGCCGCTTCTGTGGGAGCTTCGGCGGGTGATGCGCCTGGTCATGATGGTGATCGCGGCCCAGGTGATGAGCGATTCCGAGTGCTGGATGAGCCGTTCGTAGTCGCGTGCGTGTCGGCGGGCGTGCATGATCCAGGCGTGTGAGCGTTCGACAACCCAGCGTCGGGGGAGAACGACGAATCCGGAGGCGTCCTTCGGGCGGCTGACGGTCTTGATCGTCAGGTTCAGGTAGGTCTTGGCCCAGGTCACGAGCTGTCCGGCGTAGGCGGAGTCGGCCCAGACGATGGTGATTTCGGGGTGCATGAGCCGCAACCGGAACAGGACTTCCTTCGCGGCCTCACGGTCGGTCATGTCAGCCGGAGTGACCATGACAAACAGCGGCAGGCCCTTGGTGTCGACGACCAGGTGGCGCTTTCGGCCGTTGATCTTCTTGGCGCCGTCGTAGCCGCGTGAGTCCTTCCCGACAGTCTCCGCGGCCTTGACGGACTGGGAGTCGATCACGGTGGCGACCGCGCCGGGCGCCCGGCCCATCTCGCGGCGGATGCGTTTGCGGAGCTGGTCACGGATCTGCCCGACGGTGCCAGCCGCTGCCCAGCGGGCCATGAAGCCGTAGCAGGTCCGCCAGGGCGGGAAGTCGCTGGGCAGGGCCCGCCACTTGCAGCCGGTGTCGACGACGTAGCGGATCGCGTCGACGATCTCGCGCCGCGGATGTGCCTCTGGACGTCCCCCCTTGGGAGTCTCGCAGGCCGGGACCGGAAGCAAGGGCTCGATGAGCGCCCATTCGTCGTCGAAGGTGTCGGACGGATAGCAGCGGAGCCGCAACGTGCACCTCCCCTCGCGGAACAGGGTTGGGGACGACCGCGAAGCGGCCGTCCCCAACCGATCAGGCATCGATGAAGTCGGCGATGATGTCGAGCGTCGACTCGACCGAGCCGAGCTGTGTGTTGAGGTGCTTGATCCAGCGCCCTTTCGGTTGCAGGACCGCGTGCGGGCCGACGACGGCGGTGATGAAACGGCGGATCTCGGTGAGTTTCTCCCTCACGATCGCGATCTCGTAGGCCTGGAGTTCCGTCGTGTCGGTGCAGAAGCGGTAACCGTCCTTCCTCGTCCAGATCAGTGGCGGCCAGCCGCGTTCGGCGATGATGTCGCGCAGACAGGCCAGGCCCGCGCGGGCCTGGCTCGGTGTCAGCTCGCTGGAGCGGATGAGCTGGACAAAGGTCAGCCCGGCCGGCCGGGCCTCGAAGAGCACGAACCGGACCGTGTCGGCATGCCGCTGGGACGCTGCCAATCTGCGCTCGGAAGCGCGCGGCACTGCCTATTCGCCTTGCAGGAGGCGGGCCAGTTCGCCGTCGACGTCGACCCTCCCGGTGTCCACGGCCGTTTCGATCCAGTCGAGCGTGGCGCGGACGCGGGCGACGTTCTCGTGGATGATGACGCGTTCGTCATCACCGAGCTGACGATCGCGCAGGCCCGGGACGATGCGGCCGGACGCTGCGACGAACGCGTGGCAGGCGGTGACCAGGTCCAGGAACTCCACCGACCGGTCGATCGCGCGAATCGCCGGGGCGACGGGGCTGGTGCGCTCGAAGTCCTCGCGGGCCTGCTGGCCGCGTTCGACCTGGGCGCGGTTGACCTGGTGGCGTGCGGTGTCTCTGTTGACCGGACTACCAGGCGACACGCCGGGGCATCGGGTGTGTCGAGCAGGGGCTGACCGGTAGACCTCACGCAGTACAGGAGGAGGTCTGTGTGGGGTCGTTGGATGAGGTCGAGCGGGATCTCGGTTCAATCCGTCTGTCGCGGTGGGGCAAGGTGGTCCCGTCGGACGGCGTGGTGCCATGGCTCGTGGTGGATCCCGACGGAGTGCCGGTCGAGCCCGTACGACGGTTCCTGCGGGACTTCGTCGCCCGCAACCGGCCAGGCTCGGTTCGCAGTTACGCGTACGCGCTGCTGCGGTGGTGGCGGTGGCTGCGCGTCGTCCAGGTGGAGTGGGACCGGGCCACCTCGGCGGAAGTCCGCGATCTGGTGCTGTGGCTGCTGCGCACGACGAAGCCGCGGAACTCGCCGCGCACGAAGTCGGCGGCCACGGCGGGCACGGTCAACCCGATCACCCGCAAGCAGAACCCGGGAGACCAGTACCAGCCCCGGACGATCCGGCACAGCAACGCGGTCATCCGCGGCTTCTACGAGTTCTGGATCGAGATCGGTCAAGGTCCGCTGGTCAACCCTGTCCCGCTCGACCGCAGAGGCAGCCGGCCGCACGCCCACCACAACCCAATGGACCCCTTCCGGCCCGAGGGGCGAATCCGCTACAACCCCAAGATTCCCAAGAGCAGGCCCCGCGAGATCCCCGACGAACACTGGAACGACGTCTTCGCCGCCCTACGCTCTAATCGCGACCGCGCGATCCTTTCCCTGGACATCAGCAACGCCGCCCGCGCCAGCGAGGTCCTCGCCATCCGCGGCGTCGACCTGGACTGGGGAGACCAGCTGGTACGGGTTAGCCGCAAGGGCAGCGACGACGCGCAGTGGCTGCCAGCCAGCCCGGACGCCTTCGTCTGGCTCCGCCTCTATCTGACCGAGCTCAGCCATCTCGACCCGAACGAACCTATCTGGTGGACCACACGACGACGCGACCGCGGAGAAGGACTGCATCGCCAACCGCTCAACTATGAGGCCCTGCGCGCCGTCTTCCGCCGCTTCAACGCGGTGCTCGGCACCAACTACACGATGCACGACCTCAGGCACACCGCCGCTCTGCGCATGAGCCGGGACAAGAACCTTAGCCTGCTTGATGTGCAGACCATCCTCGGCCACGCGCACCTGAGCACCACCGCGGACACGTACCTCTTGGAAGACGAGGCACAAGTGATCCGTCGCGTCGCCCAGCACCTAGCCGAGCGTGAACTCCGGGCTCAGCAGGCCCCGCCACCGGTCGCCGTGGGCTACGAGGCCGCCGACCTGGCCGTGCTGCTCGGAGGGCTTCCGCGATGACCGCAACCGCCGACCAACAAGCGGATTCCGTCCCTTCACCGCGAGACATCCCCGACCACCAGCGGATGCTTGCTGCCGACCGCGGCCCGTTCGATGCTCTCTCGGCCGAGGGCGTTCTGGAGCTGCTGCCGTCCCTGGCGACCTTTCCGCCGGCGACGGGCAGGCGCAGCAGGAGCAAGCGTGCGGATCGGACACGCGGGGCCGCCCGAATCCTGGACTGGTTGCTGACCTTCCCCGGGGACGGCTGGCAGGAACGGTGGCTCGTCTCCGGCGTTGACAGCGGTCTGGACTGGGACTGGATCGACCTCGTCACGGCCAAATACGGGTCCGCCGAAGCGCCCCGACGGGCAGTGACAACGGACGGTCTGGGCTGCCTGCTCCTGGCCAGGGTGGTACGACCGAGCTACGAATTCCTGCAGAGCTACCGGACCTCGGGGCTCTATCGCCACGCCAAGCAGGAGTTCGGCAACGAGCTGTTCGCCAAGGTCCGACAGGCCGGCGTCGCCCGGGGAATGGTCCCCAGCCATCTGAGCACGGCCGAGAACTGCCTCGTGAAGGTCGCCTTCCGGACCGGGCGCGATCTCGACCGGCTCACCGTCGAAGACCTGATTGCCTACCACGAGTGGAGCAGGAGAACCCTCGCCAAGGCACCCGCAGGGCTTCACGCGGCCTGGGATCTGATGCGCGACGCCGGTCTGCTGTCCGCGACATTGCCCTTACGCCGGACCGTGGCACGCGGACAGCTGTCCACGGCGGAGATGGTGGACCGGTACGGCATCCAGTGCCGACCGGTGCGCGATGTGCTGGTCCGCTACCTGGAGGAACGGCGCTCGAGCCTCGACTACACCTCACTCCAGCACCTGGCGAGCCGACTGGTGGGCGCCTTCTGGGCCGACATCCAGAAACACCACCCCGGCATCGACACCCTGGACCTACCCACGGAGGTCGCCGAGGCTTGGAAGGAACGGACCAGATTCATCACCCGGGACGGCAAGGACCCCATTCCCCGCCAGACCCGGACCGCTGTGCTCACCGGAGTCCGTGCCTTCTACCTGGACATCCAGCAGTGGGCTCTGGAGGACCCGAGCTGGGCAGTCTGGGCTGTCCCCAGCCCCGTCCGCAAGGCCGACACCGGCGGGTTCACCAAGGTCAAAAAGAAGGTCCGGGCCAAAATGCACCAACGGGTGCGCGAACGGCTGCCCCGGCTCCCCGAGCTGGTGGACACCACCGAAGCCCATCACAGTACGCAGAAGAGACTGCTGGCCGCCGCCCAGGCCATCATCGTCGGAGAGGTCTTCGACCACGAAGGCCGGCGCTATCGGCGCATCAGCCGCCGGGAGGACCGAACCAAGACGCGCTTCCAGTACCGGCCGGAGATGGTGCTGATCGAAGACACGGCCACGGCCGAGCAGTTTGACGTCACCCGCGACGAGGACGAGGGGTTCTGGGCCTGGGCCATCATCGAGACGCTCCGGCACACCGGCGTACGGCTGGAGGAACTGCTGGAGATCACGCACCTCGCGCTAGTGTCCTATCAGCTCCCCGACACCGGCGAGATCGTGCCCCTGCTGCAGATCATCCCGTCGAAGGGAAACGAGGAACGGCTCCTGCTGGTCGGCCCCGAGCTCGCCAGCGTCCTCGCCACCGTGATCACCCGGCTCCGCGGAGACAACGACGGCACGATCCCTCTCGTCGCGCGCTACGACTACCACGAGCTGGTCACCGGGCCACCGCTGCCACACCTCTTCCAGCGCCGGATCAGCTGGAAACACGACGTCATCAGTACGAACACGCTCTACCAGCTGCTCAACGACACTCTGTCCAGAGCAGCCCTCACCGACCAGACAGGCGAGCCCCTGCACTTCACGCCGCACGACTTCCGAAGGATCTTCGCGACTGAGGCCGTCGCCGGCGGACTGCCCGTCCATATCGCCGCCCGTTTGCTCGGCCATACCAGTACGAGCACCACGGAGGCGTACTTGGCCGTCTTCCAGGAGGACCTGATCCGCTCCTACCGGGCCTTCCTCGACCAGCGGCGGGCGACACGGCCCGCAGAGGAATACCGCGAGCCCACGACCGACGAATGGCGCGAGTTTCAGGAACACTTCCACACCCGCAAGCTGGAACTCGGGGACTGCGCACGGCCCTACGGGACCCCGTGCCAGCATGAGCACTCGTGCTTGCGCTGCCCAATGCTGCGGATTTCCCCCAGGCAGCGGCCCCGACTGATCGAGATCATCCGTAATCTCTCCGAGCGGATCACGGAGGCGCGGATGAACGGTTGGCTCGGCGAAGTTCAAGGACTGCAGGTCAGCCTCACCAAGGCCAAAGAGAAACTCGGTGCCCTCGACCGCAGCCTGGAACGCACGCGCAGAGTTGATCAGAGCGACCCCGTCAACCTCGGTATGCCGTTGATCAACAAAAATGAGTGAGAAAAGCTGCCCGGCAGGCTCGCACACCAACCTCGCGTGAGCAGCTACCTCGCCGCAGGTCCACTGTTCACATCTAGAATCCTCTGCGACGCTGTTCCCATGAGCATGCGAGATGCGCTCCTACTCATCGCCGGAGCACTGGTGGGCACACTATTCAGCGCCTGGTACGAAACTGGGATCTCTTGGTACAAGAAGCTCTTAGCGTCTCGCAGGGTTAAGAAAAGGGAGGCGCTGGGAGAGGCCGGCTTCATATCGGAGAGACTCATTTCGCACTACATGATAACTGGACGTACGGATTCACTCTACACACCAACAAAGATCGAGCCTTTCACTCGAATCCCGCTTCTCCATGGTAGAGAAATATCATTCCCCATACCTATAGATTCCCAATCTGACAGCATTTTCATTCTATCCAGTGAAAAATTAGAACTCCCTTTCAATCCGTCACTCCTGAAGCGGGAGGTGCGTCGCGGGGCCAGGATATTTGAAGGGGAGATCCTCCACCTCGAGGGGATGAGGATAACCCCTCACGGAACACCAGAATTCACATTTTCGCGATGCAACTACTCCGCATACGCAACCTTAACGCTCACCTTAAGGAAGGAAATTTATTCACGCTTCTCGCGGCGCAGGATTCTCAATAAATACTTGTTGAGTTTCTCTGACTCAATTTCAGGAGGGTTTGCCCCTCAAGCCATGGGGTGCTCCTGTGTCAGCCTCTTCAGGGATCAAGCGGGCAAACTGCACATCGCGATCGCCAAGCGGTCAACGGAAGTCCTCAACGGCCACAATCGTCGCGGCGTTGTTCCCAACTTTGGAGCAGAAGCGCACACTCTGGCCCGCCGTAGGAGTAAGTATTCGCTAATACTTTACAATTACCTGAAGGAATTTGTTGAAGAATTCTATGACCTGGAAGAGGTTGTAGCGTCGGCGAGCGCTCGCAGGGCGGATCCCGACTGGGTGTTCCATCTTCCGGAGTCGTTTTCGCTGGTCAATCAAGTGAACTCAGGAAAAGTTCAACTGACTTGCCTCGGCATGGCCGTCAATCCCGTGGACGGGGCTCTAAATTTCGCAATTTCTGCCGAATTTTCCTCTTCGGAATTTTTCGAGAATCTCAGGTACTCCGTCAAGTCGAACTGGGAGTTCGATTCGCGACTTCCTGGTAGTTCTCCAATTGAGTTTATTGAGTTGGGTAGCGATCTTATTGACCAGTGGGCGAATCGAGGCGAGATTGACCCCGTCAGCCTCTTTGCGATAGATCTTGCACGAGCCCGATTCGAAGGTTCTTGATCATCTTGGGGGGGGCGCCAAGATGTTTCTTCCTGTTACGTCTTTTCAGGGGTTACTCATCGAAGGTCATGCCGCCTGTGCGTAGTCCAGATAATCGTCGCCCATCGCCTTGAACGCAACGTCCGGGCGACGCAGCAGCCCCGTGGTCACCTCGGTCGCGACGCTCTCGTCCCGGGTCAGTTCCTCGACGACCTTCACCTTGTCGGCCGCCGTGACCTTCGCGACGACCGCGGGACGGCTGAGGATGCCCGGGGCGAGCGCGGCGGCGACGTCATCCTCGCGGGACAGTTCCGCCGCCGCCCTCACCTTGTCCTCGGGTTTGACCTGAGCGACCACGTCCGGTCGCCGCAACAGGTCACCGGTCACCGTCGCGGCGACGTCCTCGTCCTGGGCGAGGGTGTGGATCGCGCTGACCTTCTCCTGCGGTGTGACCGGCTTGTCGACCTGACGGCCCGTGCGGCGCCTGGCCTCGTCCGGGGTCCACCGCGCCTTGCCCGGCGGCGGCGTGAGGATGACCGCGAACCGTTCCTCATCGTCGGCTATGGCCGCGAAGATGCTGTGGACCGTGAAGGACACGTCGGCCACCCGCTTGTCCTTGGGCCACTTTCCCGCGACCTGACGGGCCTGCCTCGCCGTGTGGTAGGACATCCCGATGTCCTCGGCCAGACGGAACAGCGACTCCTTCACCGTGAACAGGCCCTCGGCAACCGCGCCGCCGTGCTCCCGCAACGGCTCGATCTCCAGCCCATAATCGCCGATCTTGAACATGACGCCGCTGGCCGTTTGGACCAGTTCCCGCAGCTCAGCCACGATCTCCGCGTAACGGCCCGCGCTGACGCTGCCGACCTTGTCCTCGGACGCCCCGACGGCCGCCTCTATCTCTCCGGGCATGGTTTCACCACCAACCCGCAGGCCGGGCACGGCAGTTGACCGTGACGAGACCCAGCCCGCCTCTGAACCCGAGAGTCAGACCGAAAATCCTATGATCACAACTAGCGACCGCAATTGACCGATATCCGAACATAGTTGGGATTCAAGTGCGTTCGCCTTGCGGTCACTGTGACCGTTGGGCGGACGATTCCTTCCGAGCCCTCCAGGCCCTCATCACGCACCGCCGCGAGCAATAGACCGCATTCGAACGGCGGTCCACCCCGGCCACCCAGCTGGCTCCACACTCCGGGCACTCGGCCCGGCCGGCACCGCCGAGCTCAGCCGCCACTCGCTTGCGTAACCGCAGATCTCGACGCCACTGCCGGGCCCGGCAGGCCGCTGAACAGAACCGCGTACGAGCTGGAGCATCCGGCCTCAACCGTTCACCACAGCCCTCACACACCCGCCCTGCGGCCCCCTTAGCGTCCTCGGACACCCAGCCAGACTAGGGCCCAAAGCTACCCAAAACCGAGGCTTAGAAACAGGTACTAAGTCAAGTGGGACGGGTTCCGGGCGCAGGCGGCCATCGAGGCAGGACGGGTGGTGCTGCGCTCGCGGCGGGGCACCGACCTGGCGCCGGCGTTCCCGGAGATCGTGGCCGGCGCCGCGCAGTTGCCCGACGCGACCGCCCTGGACGGGAGTTGGTGATGTGGGCGGGCAGGCGGCTGGCGTTCGAACCCCTCCAGGACCGGCTGCGCCGTCGCGGCGCGGGCGCGGCCCGGCTGGCCGAGACGCAGCCGGCCCACTTCGTCGCCTTCGATCTGCTGCGCCTGGCGGAGCAGGACATCACGGCGTGGCCGTACTGGCGGCGCCGGGCCGGATTGGAGGAGCTGTTCGCCGAGCAGCGGTTGGAGGCGCCGTGGACTCTGTGCCCCTCCACCACCGACCCGGACACGGCAGCGGAGTGGCTGACCTGGACGGCGGTCGGCGTGGAGGGGCTGTGCTTCAAGCCTGTGGACTCGGCGTACCGGCCAGCGGTGCGCGGGTGGCGCAAGTACAAAGTGCGCGAGACCAGCGAAGCGATCGTCGGCGCGGTCACCGGTCCTGTGGCCGCTCCCCGAAGTCTGCTGCTGGGGCGGTACGACGCGGACGGGCGGCTGCGGTACACGGGCCGGACCACCACGCTGTCCCGCACGGTCGCCAACGCGCTCGTCGGTCTGCTGGCTCCGGCAGACGGTGAGCATCCGTGGACGGGGTGGACGTTCTTTGCCGGGTGGGGCACTCGCGAGCGTCTCGACGCCACTCTGGTACAGCCCGAACTGGTGGTGGAGGTCGTCGTCGATGTCGCCCGGGACAGTGAGGGCCGGTGGCGCCACCCTGTCCGCTGGCACCAAACCCCCGCACGCCGCTGCGCCGCTTCCTCGATCGCGAGATGTCGGCCGGCCCCCGACCCGCCCGCGCCACGTTCCGCCAACACCTGTTCGACCATCCCGCGCCCGGCCCCCTGCTGCTGCCCGTTCCCACCGCCCGGCGCGAACGGTCCGCCATTGGCACCGCCGTCGACCAGCGCCTGCGTCTCGCATTCACGGCAGCCGAGCCGCTCGATCGCTCGACCGCCATCGGGATCGCCCTGTCCTCCCGTATCCCGGACGCACCGGTGGCAGACGCCCTCATCCGGGTCGGCACACACCTTGCACAGGAGTTGTCGGCCACCGCCGCGTGCACCGAACTGGACGCTCGCCGCCTCCCCTTGGCCAGAACGGCCGGCGCTGAAGACCGCCTGGCCCGGATCCTGCTGGCCGCCGCCTGGTACGCGGTGGCAGCGCGTGCCGGAGCCGCGTTCCTGGCCACCCCCCTCTATCGGGCTGCCGCCCAGGACCCGGATGGCTTCACCCTGGACCGGCTGCTCGTACTGCCCCGGCCTGAGGTGGTGGGGGACGTTGTGCAGCAGATCGAGCGCGCCGCCGAGAGCGAGCTCGGTCCCCGGCGACAACAGAGCCTGCCCGGGCACTGCGTCGCCGGCCCCGGCTTTCCCGGACAGCAGATCGGCGCCGACGCCGACCTCGTCGTCGACGGACTGCTGCTCGATTTCAAAAGCACCACGCTGGTACGCGAGTTGAGCCAGCACACCCTCTGGCAGTTGCTGGGCTACCTCCTGCTCGACCGCGAGGACCGCTACCGCATCGACAGTGTCGGCATCTACCTCACCCGGCGCGGCACCCTCGTGCACTGGAGCGTGCCCGACTTCCTCAACCTGCTGGGAGCACGCCGCCGCGACCTGCCCGTCCTCCGCGCGGCGGTGGCACAACTCCTTGCCCGCTGCGAGGCCGGACGGCCCCCGGGCGGGCTCCGCGAACAGCGCGCCGTGGAGGAACTCCTGACCGACCTGGCCCCCAACCCGCGACCTGGCCACTGCCTGGTGTGCAGCGGGCTGATTCCCTCGGCCGCAAGCCGCGGCACCTCACGCCGGTACTGCTCCACCTGGTGCACGAAGCGTTCCAGCGTGGTTCGGCGCCGGCATCCGAGGAGGACGGCGCCATGACCCGATGTCCGTTCCCGTTGAAAGCGCAGATGTCGTAGGACGCTGACCGGGAAATGCCGCTGCCCGCGATACGACGGGAACTCCCGAACGGGGAGCCCTGCCTCGCACTCGACCCCCGAAGCCTCCGGCAGCGGGAGCCCGCGCTCACCACCGGCGTCCCGCCACCCGACCTCGAACTCAACCGCGGAAGGCGGCAGGAGCTCCTCCATCTGCGGCAGCCTCATGAGTCCACTGTGCAGAAACCGGGGACTGAGCGGACCGAATGGGACTAAACCCCACTTGCGGGCGGACCTTCAAGCAAGGTCAACCCAGACCGGTTCCCATCAAACCTGCGAGCCTGGCGATCTTCTCGGCGTCGAACAACCCTTGAAAGGGACTCGGCTTCCACCCGGTGAGCTCCTGGATGAAGCCACCCTTGTCGCAGTGATCCTTGTTCCACAACTTGTCCCGCACCGGCAGCCTGACCCAGTTCACGGGCTCCCCGCTGACCGAGTTCACGGGCCAGGTGAAGTCCGTCAGGAAGTGATTCTGACCCCCGATGCCGTTGCTGAACGGAGCACCCTCAAAGATCTGTCCCCCGCTGACGAACCAGTAGATCTTCGCTGGGTCGCCCTTCCAGTACCGCGAGAACCACATCTCCCACAGTTCCGCGGCGTTCATGTCCGGCGTGTAGTCGTCGGTCAACGGGTCCCCGTTGACCTCCCAGTACAGGCGCAGCGGCACAGTGAACTCGTGCCTGCTCAAGCGGTTGGAAAAGGTCCAACAGGTATCTGCCGAGTACGGCTCATATGTGGTCATGACGGCATCCTCGCCGTACCCACACCGCAACCGAGGGCGATCTCTCAAACGGGTGACAGCGCGAACAGCTTTTGATCAATTGCCGCGGGACGGATCACATCGTTGATCAGATCCGCTGGGAGTCGATCATCTTCACCGGGAACGGACACTCGAACCAACGACCACAGCACGCCAGCTGTAGAAGCTTGACCAAAACGCGCTGTACCAAAGGGTTTTGACATGATGCAGAACGGAGACATTGAAAGCTGTAGAACACTACAACACTCGACGCAGAGAAGGAGACAGCACCTTGGTGTACCAGTTCCGCCCGCTGGCGAACGGCATACGAACCGATCACCCCGTCCCCGGCCTGCCATTCGTCGACGACTCCCACATTCCGCTCGACCAGGGAGGCGACGCGATCGAGGCCGTGGGCCGCAACAAGGGCGAGGGCATGTGGGGCCGCGTCGACGACACCGACGGCGGATGGCTCGCCTTCACCACCGACCCCATCCGCCACGACCTGGGCTGGTCGGTGCGCCACCACCCCCAACGCGGCCGGACCGTACTGCTCATGCGCAACGAGGACATCGCCCCCATGCACGGCGAGTGGTACGGCCCCCCGCTGCTCTTCCGCGCCGGCGGCTACTGGTGGGACGGCGTCGCCTGGTACCGACCCGACCAGGTCTGGGACCCGGTCCGCGAACGCTACGAGCACCGCAAGGCCTCCGCCGCCGTCACCGTCAGCGCCGCCGACATGCTCGACGCCGGCGCCGACCCCGGCCGCGCACACCTCACGAAGATCACCGCCTTCAACGCCGACACCCCCGCCCCCGACAACTGGAGGGACCACCTCGCCCTGTGGGCACAGCTACACAATCAGCAGCAGAAGGCGCTGCCCCTGGACGAATGCGTGGTGAACATCGCCAGCCCCGAACTGGCCGGCGACCAGCTGCTCGGCATCCCGGAGGTGGCGGCGCTCGGAGAAATCACCGCCTCAACGCTGCGGGCCTACCTCTCGCGCGGCGAGGGCGACATGCCGATGCCCCAGGCCACCGTCGGCGGACGGGCCATGTGGTCGCAGCCCGTGGCGCAGGACTGGGCCGACGCCCGGCGCCGCTCCGCGGACGGCATCAAGACGGCCATGTCCGCCGGCGACCGCCACCGTCTCTCCCCCGGCGCCGCCGACATCCGCGACCGGTTCGCCACGGACTTCCACCGCTCCCTGTGGGGGCGCCCCGACTGGCGCAAGCGCTGGGTTCTGCGCCACCGCAACGAGGCGGACGTCCAGGAGATCGCCGACGACCTGGCCTGGAGCGTCGCGATCAGCCTGAAGCAGATCCTGCCCGTCGACCTGCTCAGCGCCACCGTCCGGCACGCCGTCCTGGACGAGTACGCCTCCAGCCTCGCCTACCACGACGAGCGGAAGGAGGGGCAGGAGGTGAAGCCGTGGGAGCTCACCCTCGGCCTCCCGGTGACCGGGATGCTCGACTGGTTCATCCGGCACCACCCCGCCTCCGCAAAGACCACGATCGGCGACATCCTCCGGACGGCGGAGGACCGCTGGGACGTCCCGCCCACCACCACGGGCAAGGCACTGCACAGGGCGCTGTCCATGGACAGCAAGCTCGACGAGGCGACCCTGGAGGAGTACCTCGCGCTGGTCCTGCCGTCGGACCAGGCCTCCTGACCCCACACGGCGCCGTACGCGAAGGGGCTCGGAGCCATTGAGGGTGGCTCCGAGCCCCTTCGTGACGATATCCGCCCGGCCCCCGGGCGGACCGTCTTGTGACGGAGAACGAACTGAACATGTGTGCGTGTCACGGGCGTTGACGCTTGGCCCTGCCGCTACAGTGCGGCACGAGCGACGTGCGCGAGCCCGGGAATCCCGACGTGTCCCGGGTCGGCCGACACCAAGGCGCCCCGAAGTGGGCTTGAGCCTCATCGTGCCGATGCTATGGGTGTGGCTATGTGTGTTCTCGGGGCCGAGACCCCGGGGCTTTGATGGGACCACGACCAGGCGGATACCGAGCAGACCGGGATGGACAGCCACAGGACGCCCTGGCACGGCAGCGAGACCAGTGAACGTCGGCACGGCCTCAGCAAGATCCCACGTACACAAAACGTGGTGGTCGGGCTGAGTGCCGTTGCACCCCAGGTCCGGCCACCGGAAAGGTCATCCGGACCCATGTCCAACCCGACGTTCCGCGACAAGGTGCTGCTGGTGGTGATCTGCGCGCTGGTCTCCATAATCGTGGCCACCGGCGCCGGCATCCTCACCCGCATCACCGGCGCGTCCCTGGCCGAGGCCATCCTCTCCGCAGGAGGCGCTTTCGCGATCTCCATGGGACTCTCTCTGACCACGCTGTCCGCGCTCGACCTCGTGTGACGCCCGTCCCCGTGCGATGGCCGCAAGGCCATCCTTCCGCTCCACGCGGCCATCGCCCGGCGATCCCTCTGGCGAGCCGGGTCAAACAGACCTCGATCACGGCCGCACCCGGCCTGCCCCCGGGTGCGACGCCGCAAGCGCCGGTAATTCCCCGTTTGGCTCGCTACGGCTCCAGCGGGTTGAGGGGGCTGACTCCCGTGCCGGCGTACAGGTCGGTGTCCAGGGACAACAGCGTGGCGTTGCCGTCGGCGTGCTGATCGACGAGCACGGTGGCGGCTGGGTGCAGGATCCGCCAGTCTGCCTGTCGCCAGGTCCCGGCCAGCAGGGCGTGGGCGTGGGTGAAGTCGGCGACGGTGGTGAAGCGGCGGCTGAGGATGTGCTGGCCGGTGCCGGGTTTCTCGCGCTCGGCGACGGTGGCGGACAGGGCGGGGATGACGATCTCGGCGTAGCCGTAGCTGGCCTCGACGTACAGGCCGTTGAGGAATTCATCGCCCTCGGCGAGGGCCTTGATGCAGGTGTGGTCGAGCAGGACGCGGATCACGCGGCGTGGTGCTCCTGTCCGAGGCGCTGCAGGAAGGCGCGGGCCCGGGCACGTGCGTCGTCGGAGACGGTGGTGCCGGTTGTCTCCTGGATCTCCGCGAGTGCCTGCTGCGCGCGCTGCTCCCGCTCCGCCTCGGTCAGCTCGCGCGTCACGAGCGTTTCCAGGAGGTCGTTCATGGTGGTGCCGCGCTCGCTGGCCAGAGTCCGCAAGCGGTCGCGCACGGCCCGCGTCGTCTTGATACTGGTGTCCTGATCACCCATGAAGCCATTCTACCGCTGGTAGAACCGGCGTGGGGATATTCCGCGGCAACCGGCCGAGCCCGGACCTGCGAGCTGCGAGCGGCCGCGGTGGGCTGCAGGCCGTGCGGGGCTTCGGACGGCCGCTCGTCAGGTGTGCCGAGGGGCACGTGTTCAGTACTTCGGTCCGGTCCGCATGAGGCGGGCTCGGCCGCGCGTCTGTGCAGGTCGGGCGGCATGGCTGCGAGATGTGTGCGGACAGTTGCTCGGTACTGGTTTCGCAACTGCGTGCCGCTGTTGGAGAGTTCCTCCTGAGTGCCTGTTTGCGATCCCGGTGTTGGGCGCCTCGCGGCCAGTGCCCACCCTTCGAGCCGCGCCGGGTTACCGATTGGCGAATGAGCGCGAAGTACTGCCGTCGGCGGTCGCGGTTCGTCACACTGTGAGGAACGGTTTTGGGACGCTTCGTAATCGGGGGACTCGTGCAGGTTGAGGATTCCACGGGCCATGGACCAGGGAGATCCGGTTCGGATCGCGTGATGCAGGTGCTGTTGTCCATCGCGTTCGATCCCGAGCTGGACTCGGAGCCTGCCGAGCGGCTGGTGCGCCAATTGCGTGCTGAGATCTCCGAGTTGGATGTCGAGTCGGTCGGTCCAACCCTCGCCGGGACGGCTCCTGACGGGGCGAAGGGCACCGATGCCGTCGCATTGGGGGCGGTCGTTGTCGCGCTGAGCGCCTCTGGTGGCGTGTTCACCTCGCTCATTGAGACCTTGCGTGAGTGGCTCAGCCGGCATTCCGCCCGTCATCGCATCTCGTTGACCATCGACGGCGACACCATCGAACTGGATCGAGCGTCTGCCGCTGAGCGGCGGGAACTGATCGATGCGTACGTCCGTCGCCACACCGGTGAGTAGCCATGGGCCGCCGACTGGCGCTGCTGATCGCCACGTACGACTACCAGGACGATGGGCTACGGGCGCTGACTGCCCCGGCCCATGATGCGGAGGCACTCGCCGCGGTCCTGAAGGACGCCGATATCGCGGGGTTCGAGGTCACCACGCTGATCAACGAGCCGCACTACCGGGTCGGTGAGGCCATCGGCGACCTCTACCGTGACCGGCGGCGGGACGACCTCACCCTGTTGTACTTCACTGGCCACGGCCTCAAGGACGACGATGGCCGGCTCTATCTGGCGACGACGAACACCCGCCGCGGCAGTCTGCTGTTCACGTCCCTGCCCGCGGAGCAGATCGACCAGGCCATGTCCGGCAGCATGTCCCGGCAGAAGGTACTGATCCTCGACTGCTGCTACAGCGGCGCCTTTCCGACCGGGCGTGTCGCCAAGGCCGACACCGATGTGCACGCGCTGGAGCGGTTCCAGGGCCGAGGACGGACGGTGCTGACGGCATCCGATGCGACCCAATACTCGTTCGAGGGCAACCAGCCGCACGGCACGGCCGCGCAGTCGGTGTTCACCCGTCACCTGGTCGCAGGTCTCCAGGACGGTAGCGCCGATCTCGACGGCGACGGCGACATCACCCTCGACGAGCTGTACAGCTACGTACACGACCGGGTCGTCGACGAGATGCCGCAGCAGCGGCCCAAGAAGCAGGACAACGTCGAGGGCCGCATCGTCATCGCCCGGAACATCCACTGGACGCTGCCTGCCCACCTGCACCATGCGCTGGCCAGTCCGATTGCCACCGACCGGCTCGGTGCCCTCGACGGGCTCGCCCACCTGCACCGGATCGGCAACAACCATGTGCGGCGGCACGTCCTTGAGGAGATCCGGCGGCTGGCCGACGACGACAGCCGGACCGTGTCCGCCGCAGCTGCAGCCCGGCTGCAGAGCTTGCTGCCACCGGCTCCCGCGCCTCCGCCCGGGCCGGTCGTCAAACCAGCGCCGACCACCACGCCAGTCGTGGAAGCACCGGCGAGGCCAGCCGGCTCCGCTCCCCAGCCGACCGAGTCGCGGCCTGGCTCCGGGAACGACTTCTGGCCTCATCCCCTCATCGGGCCATCCCCCGTACAGCCGGGGCACATCCGAAATCCAGGGCAGGGCGCTCGGGAGGCACGAACTAGGGCCGACACCGGCTCAGGGGTGGGGCCGGCTCACGTCTCCGAAAAAACCACAGGACCCTCCGTTCCAGCACGGGAACGGGCGGCAACGCCACGCACTGCTAGGTCCGGACAGGTCTGGCACTGGATTGTTCGGATTCTCCGCATCGTCGGCGCAGTCTATTTGGGTGCGATATACGTAGCCGCGATCATCGCCTCACTCGGCGGCGCCGGCGGAGCCGTCGGCCCTTGGTTCGGCTTCGTCCTCATCGCCGTGGGGGCGATCGCGGGGATTCTCTTCGTGCGTTGGCGCCGCCGCAATCGCTGAGTAGCCTCGGCACTGAGCTGGTCAGGCGGCCTCTGGCATCACGTAGCCGTGGGCGATGTCACGGCGTTCGGCGGGACGGGCCGTGCGACGGGTCAGGCGCCGGGTCATCAGCGTGATCGCCGCCCACGTGATCAGGGATTCGCTCATCTCGGGCAGCCGTTCGTGGTCGCGGCAGTGCCGGCGGGCCCTCATGATCCATGACCAGCCCCGTTCGACGGCCCACCTGCGTGGGAGGACGACGAAGCCCTTGGCATCCGGCGGGCGCCGGACCGTCTTGATGGTGATGTCGAGGTACTTCTTCGCCCAGTCCACCAGGTCGTTCTTGGCGTAGGCGGAGTCGGCCCAGACGATGGCGATCTCCGGGTGCAGCAGCGCGAGACGGAACAGCAGCTCCCGTGCGACCAGGGAGTCCTGGGCATCGGCGGGAGTGACCATGACGAGCAGGACGAGACTGCGATGGTCACAGATCATGTGCCGTTTCCGGCCGTTGATCAGTTTCCCGGCGTCCCAGCCCCGCGTTGCCTTACTGACCGTCTCGGACGCCTTGACGGACTGCGAGTCGACGATCACTGAGGCGGTCTGGGGCGTCTTGCCCGCACTCAACCGGATGCGGCGGCGCAGCTGGTCACGGATGACTCCCAGGACTCCGGCGGCGGCCCACCGGCGGGCAAAGCCATAAATCGTGCGCCAGGGCGGATAGTCGGCGGGCATGCTGCGCCACTTGATCCCGTTGTCGACGAGGTAGCGGATGCCGTCGACGATCTCTCTGCGGGGCCACTTCTCCGGATGCCCGCCCCTGGGGAGCGTGCAGGCCGGCGGCGGCAGCAGCGGCTCGATCAGGACCCACTCGGCGTCCGTCATGTCCGACGGGTAGCGACGGGTGCGCATGAACGGGGTGAGGGACCGGCCCGGGGAGTGCGTGCGGACGCGCGGGCCGGTCCCTCGGTCTCCTCTCCTCGTGTGCGCCGGCCGTATTCGCTAAAGCTGCGGGTGGGCGATCATGTCGAGAGAGCTCTGGATGGCGTTTATCTGGGCGACGACATAGCTCACCCAGCGGCTTTTGGGAAACAGCCTCGCGTGCGGGTCCAGGATCCCGGTGATCACGCCGGTGATCTGCGTGTACTTCACCTCGGCCCACTGCCGCTCCCACTGCTCCAACTCCTCGGCGTCCTCGCAGAAGCGGTACCCGGTCTGAAACGACCACACCAGCGGCGGCCACCGCTTCTCCCCGGCGAGTTCGCGGTAGGCGGCGAGCCCGCGCACGATCTGCGACCTTGACAGCTCGGTCACCGCCATCAGCCGGGGCTTCTTCAGCCCGGCCGGGGCGACCTCCATCAACGCCAGCCGGATCGAGTCGGCATGACGGGCAGCGGCCGGTGAGCGGCGCCTCACGCGCTCCCTTCTGGAGCGCGCCACGGCTACTCGCCCCGCAGGAGCCGGGCCAGCGCTTCGTCCACGTCCACGTCGCCGGTCTCGGCGGCGTGTTCGATCCACTCCAGCGTGGCGCGTACCCTCGCCACGTTCTCCCGCAGGACCGCCTTCTCGTCGTCCGACATGCTCCGGCCGCGCAGGCCCGGGACCACCCGGCCGGCGGTGGCGACGAAGGCGTGGCAGGCCCCGACCAGGTCCAAGAACTCCACCGTCCGCTCGAACTGCTTGACGGTGGGGGCGAGTTCGCTGGCGCGCTCGTACTCCTCGCGGGCCTGGCGTCCGCGTTCGACCTGGGCGTGGTTGACCTGCTGCCGCGCCCGGTCGTCCCCCATGGCCTTGAACGCGACATCGGGCCGGTGCAGCAGCCGCCGGGCGGCCTCCGCGGCCACTTGCTCGTCGTGGGCCAGGCCGCCGATCGTCTCCACCCGCACCTGCGGCGGGACCTCGCGGGCCACCGCCGGGCGTTGCAGCAGGTCCGCCGCGACCTGGGCGGCGACCTGGTCGTCGACGGCCAGACCGTGGATCGCGGTCACCTTCTCCTGCTGCGACACCGGATGCTGCACGTTCCAGCCCCGCACCCGCCTCGCCGCGTCCTGGGTCCACCGGTGGGTGCCGTAGTGGGGGTTGAACGGCGGGTTGCGGATCAGCTCGAACCGGTCCGGATGGCTCATCAGGATGCGGTGGATGTCGATGGAGACGCCCTGCATCCGGTGTTCCGGCGGCCAGTGCGCCGCGGTGAACCGGTAGTTCATCACGCTGTGCACGCAGATCCCGACATCGTCGGCGAACCGGGCCATGGTCTCCTCGACCGACTGCACGTCCTGGCCCGCCGCGGCCCGCGCACCCCCCTTCGGCTGGAGGGGCTCCACTTCCAAAGCGTAGTCACCTAGTTTGAAGTGCGTGTCCCGCTCGGTCTCGACCAGCAGTTTCGACTCCGCCACGAGTTCGTCGTAGCGGTCCTGGGTCACATGGCCGATCATGGTGGGCATAGCCATCACCACCTGCCGCGGACCCGGGGGCGGCACAGTGCCGGCGACAGGACCAGGCCCGCGATACGGCTCAGCGTTGTCCCGCCGCGAGATCGTCCGCCAGCGCCGACCAGAACTGACCGAACGGAACCCGAACGGTCACAACGGCCGTTCGCTCAAGCGTCAATTCCGCGCTTCGGCGAACGCTTTCCTTCGCTCGTAGGCGGCCCTCCCGCGGCACTTCGCCGAGCAGTACACCGCGTTGCTGCGGTGATCCACCCCGGCCACCCACACCGTCTGGCAGACCGGGCAGACCCGGCGTCCCACACCGTCGCGCTCAGCTACGGCACGGCGTTGGATCCGGAGTGCATGCCGCCACTGCCTGGCCCGACACGCTGCCGAGCAGTACACCGCCCGCGGCGCGGCCCCTGACTCCAACGGAGAGTCACACACCGGACAGCACCGCTGAAGCGGCGGTCCGACGAACCCGAACACACCGCCAGGCTAGACCTGCCCGGAGATCCACCTCAGCGGTTCAGACACAGGCTCTGACCGGGAAGCAGCTCGGCCAGCCCCTTGTCGAGAACTCCGGCGCCGTCTACACAGTCACGTGCACACGTCTGGATGGTCAGCCCATTGCAGTCACCGGAGCATGGGACGGCACAGTAAAAATCCGAGATGTCGCTATCCGTCGACATATCGGTCACGCGCTCACCGGCCACGGGAACTGTGTGTCCGCAGTAGCGTGCACAGTCCTGGACGGCCACCCCGTCGCGGTTACAGGTGCGGGTGACGGCACAGTACTGCTCTGGGATCTCAATGCCCGTCGCAAACTCGGCCAACCGCTTACCGGCCACACGGCTGCCATCAACTCGGTAGCCTGCACAGAACTGGACGGCCAGCCCATCGCGATCACCGGCGCGAACGACAACAGCATACGGATCTGGAACCTGACGACACACCAACAGCTCGGCCAGCCGATGACGGGGCACGAGGCCGCCGTATACGCCGTGGCATGCACAGAACTGGACGGCCAGCCCATCGCGATCACCGGCGCGATCGATGGGTCAGTGCGAATGTGGGACCTGACGACCGGCCAGCAGCTCGGGCAGCCATTGATCGGCCACACTCAGGCTGTCTACACGATCGCGTGCACTACGTCGGATAGTTGCCCTACGGCAGTCACCGGCTCCAGCGACGCCACCGTGCGGATCTGGGATCTGAAGCGAGGCAAGTCACGACTGATCCGAACGGGGCGTGGATGCCAGGCCCTCGATATTTACGCGAGCTACCTCGTGTGCGGCCTTGACAATGACATTGCCGTCTTCGCCATCCCCACCTCACTCCAATAGTGCCTCGTTTTCTGGACAGTGGCTGGCGACGTGGCACCGGCCCACCCTCCCCGGGACCGCCGCAAACCGCGCCATAACGGTCGAAGGTTGTGGCCGCGTCCTCGACGTCGAGGAACAGGCCTCGTCAGTTCCTCGATGCCGCGGTGGGTGAAGTACATGAGGTGATTCGCCTGCTCGACGCGGACGAGCGGTTCCAGGGATGCGTACTCTCGCCGCCACGCGGCCGCCGCATCGGCCGGGCGCGCGGTACACGCGTCCGGAGGTCGACGTCCTCGCCGAGGTGCGCGAGCTCCTGGCCGTCGCGGTCGCCGCCGACCGGGCCGCCGGGGACGGCTGGCCCGAGATCGGCCGGGCGCTCGGGGTGTCCGCCGACACCGGCGGACGGCAATGACCGCTCTGACACCACCGTGCCTGCGTGGCGGATCTCCTGGACTCCGCGCTCGATCAGCACTTCGCCTACGACCTGGTCCGCGTACAGGTTCAATCCGGCAGTGGACCGCGTTCCGGCTCCAACGCGTGGAGTCGCCGCAAGGCAGCGACACCATTCATCACTTCATCAACAGCGCGCTGCGGGTTCCACACTCGAATTCCCAGACGCGCCAAGATCTGCTCGTCTTTCGCGTAGATTGCCTTCTCGTTCGTCACGAAAGCAGTGGCTGCGTACCGGGCCGCCGTGGCAACGTGCATAGCGTCCCGCCTTGAGTTCTTGTTCGCAGTTGTCCAATCCTTGTTCGGAAAGATGATGGCGAAAGCCTCGTGGATGCGCTGCCCGTCTTCGGCGGTACCCCATACGGCGTGGTCCCACCGAGAGTTGTCCCAGACCATGGCCCCCAGAGCTTCGGGAAGGTCTGCGCTCTCCATCAAGCGCTGAGCCTTCACGGCGTCGTCCTGGCCTTCCAGACGCTCGGTGTCCAGCGTGTCCGTACGGCTCAGACCGATCCACCCCTCCTCCCACAGCCTCAAGAGGTCTCTCGATCTCTGCGCGTTCTCATCGTCCCGATACAAGGCGCCAATCAGCACGTTGCTGTCAATGAAGAGGTGCATTGAACACAGGTTCCGGCCGCGATTTGGCGAATTGGTCATTGAGCGCTCCGTGTTACATAGACAGGGTGCATCGCACCAACGTCTCCCGTTGCCGGGCCATCCATGCAGGACGGTACCGGCTGAGGTCTATGGATGGGCATTGACAGATGGCCGCCTCCTGCAGCCCGGCAGGTGGCGTTCACATGGCGAGGTAGGGGCCGTGGGCCAACTCCTGCTGTTCATTCTCCTCTTCGCGGGTGCGCCTACGCCGACGCCGAAGCACTTCTGGACTGCGCCCACGAACTCGCCGCCGGGCTCCTCCACCAGTTCGGAATCAACGTGCACCGCTGGCAGAACCCCGGAGCCACCCCCGCTCGCTACCACGCCGTGCCGACTGACCGACGCCGGTGTTCACGCGATGCGCGACAGCGGCCTCGCCCACCGCTCCCAGAACGGCCGACTCGTCACCGACCAGGTGGCGATGATGCGGATTCTTGAAAACGGCTCTGTCCGCGGTTCCGAAGCTGATCTGGCCGTGCGCGGTCGGCCATAGCCGGTGTCAGCTGTGACCGGGAGAAGGACCAGGCTGGGGCGATGGAACCGCGTCGGAAGGTAGGGCTAGCGCATTACGTCGGGGCGACAGGCGCCCCTGCCCACGGCCCAGTCCAACATGCCCGCGAATTACTACTGCCGCACCGGGATGCTCAGCTCGAAACTTCAGAACCGCAGGCCATAAAGGCATAACCCAATCTCTGGTTTCGCCTGGGCCAAGTAGGTAATAGCTGCCCGTCATCTCGAATCCAAGAGGATAAGTTCCTATACCCCAGACAGCGTTTCGCTTGAAGTACGCATTTGGCCAGGTCACAGCGACCGGTGATCTACCAACATTAGACACCTTGATGATGAGAACCTCGTGCGGGTACTCCGCGCCGTCCACGTCTGGCGCGTATGACGTATAGGGCAGATCGGTATGGGCTGGCGAACTCGTCAGGTTGTAGCCCGGCCCCGGTTGAAACGACTCCGAACCACTCCGCCCTACCCACAGTTCGCATCGGACTCGTCCAGCGGTAAGAAAGTGGCTCGCCACTTGCCACCCCAGCGAGACGGTAGACAACAGCAACCCTAGAAGTGCCACGCCGAGTGTGCCATCCATGGTGGCAGGCTATCGGCGTGCGCGATCTCGATGAACCGTCTTGATCAGACCGGCGTCACGGAACCGCGGGCAGACCCAGATTCAGATATCGCCATCAGCGATCGCCTGGTGACAGGTTCAGCTTCAAACACCGCGCCCGATCAGCTGTCAGGTGACGAGCTGCCGCATGGTAGAGCGGTAAGGGAGTCTGGGCATCCGCCCGGCCTCCGTCAGCGTGAGAGCGGGAAGCAGTTCGGCGTACTGCTCGGGCCCGCTGTTCCGCAGGATCGCGCGGAGTTGAGCGATGTCGAAGGGCGTGCGTTCGGCTGTCACCGCGTCGAGCAGCCATGTGGCGTCTGAGCTGCTCAGACGCCACAAGATGGGCTGGATGTACCAGGCGGGACGGTCCCGGCCCACAGCGCTCAGCAACTGATAGGCGGCTGCGGGCTGCTGCGACTCGCGCAGGGCGGCCACCATGTCGACGATGTGCAGGGGCAGGCGTTGTGTGGCGATCACGCTGAGCAGCCGGTGAGCGTACATCTCTCCGCCCCTGGCGTGCAGCTCCGTGATGAGGGCACAGATATGGGCCGGCGTTGCCTGGGCTGCCGCGACCTCCAGGAGGCCGTACGCCATGTCCCAGTCCTCTTCGTCCTTTCCGTAGCGCAGGACCACATCCATCAACCCGACG
Source organism: Streptomyces sp. NPDC046909 (assembly GCF_040644695.1). Taxonomy (NCBI): domain Bacteria; kingdom Bacillati; phylum Actinomycetota; class Actinomycetes; order Kitasatosporales; family Streptomycetaceae; genus Streptomyces; species Streptomyces sp. NPDC046909. Next base: position 33,660 of record NZ_JBEYXC010000035.1, read on the forward strand.
ATGAAGTCAGCTGACGCAGTAAGGGCCAGGTCGACGAAGCTGGAGTGCCCCTCCCTCATGCGTCGCAGCATCTGCAGGATGTCCTGTGCCAGGACGTCCGCGTCTGCCTCGGCATCGGGCTCCGCGGTCTCCTCGCCCGCACAGGCCGGGCTGGCCGAGTTATCCGGCGCGTTGTCCTGGTGCAGTTCACGCGCGAGGTCGTCGAGACGCTGGGCGCCGTCGTCCAGGTGTCGGGATGCTTTGACCAGTGCGTCGTCGATGTCATCTGCTGCCGCCTCCACGTCCTGCGAGATCGAGTCCGCGTGGTCGGAGACGGTGAGTGGCGGGGAGTTATCCGGTTGTCCAGCAGCCTGTTGACGCAGCTGTTCGAGTTCTGCGGTGAGAGTGCGGATCTGCTCGGCCGCTTCGGCGGCGAGCCGGTCGGCTTTGCTGCGTTCGTCCCTGGCCCGCTGCAGGGAGGCTTCCGCTGTCCGTCGCTGGTTTTCGCTGCGCGCCAGCTGCTTGCGCACCGTGTCCAGCATGGGGTGCTCGTCGGCACGATCCTGCAGCTTGTCGCGCCTGGCGGACAGGGCGGCGATGTCACGCTGGAGCTTGTCGACCATGGTCAGCAGCACGCAGACCATCCGGTGGGCGCCGGTGCGCTCATGTTCCAGCTCGACGGCCCGCTCCATGGCGCGCAGCAGTCGGTCCTGCAAGGCCAGTGACCGCCGCTGCTCGGCAACCAGCTCGCTCGCCGGCACCGTGGTGCCCAGGTTCCGCGCGGCCCCGTGGGGCGGCCGGATGCCGTGCTCCCGGGCGGCAACGGCGGCAGCTTCCTGCAACAGCCGATCTCTGAGCGCGGCGTCGTCTCCGGAACACACATCAGCGATCGCCTGGACGAAGTCCTCCTCCAGGCGCACCCCCGCGAGCCGCTCGCTGATGGTCGAACGGCTGGGAACGCGACCACTGCTGAAGTGCTCAGGTGTCAGCAGCGGCCGGACATCGTCGAGGCGCAGCCGCGCCTTGTCCAGCCAGCTCCGTAACAGGGCAGCTGTGGCGTTCGCCTGCTCGGTAGGGCCCTTGAGATCGCCCCACCCTTTGGTGCGCCGGCCTGGCTCGGACAACCTGCCACTCCTCGTCTCCAGCGGGCCGTCCAGCCCTGTCCAGCCCGGAAGCCGGACAACTGGAGCCGCCCCGCCGGCCCGGGCACCGTGTGAAGCGCCCACGGCCCAGACCCCGACCAGGGCCAACACGTCGCGATCGCACGCCTGTTTGGGAAACCCTACCGATGCCAGATCCTGTTCAGCAGGCCCTTCCCCTGATCCTCCACGGACTCGTGACCGAGCCGCCAGCCCAGCTCGTCGGCGTTGCCGTCATCACAGCTGGGGCTGCGGCTCCTCGCGCTCGGAACCCAATTCGTGACCACCGGCCGCCACCGTGCAGGGAGCAGGAGAACTCTGTCGCCGCGGGCGACCCCAGGTAACCGACTCGACTGTTCAACTTTGCTGCCCAACACCGGACTTGCGCCGCTAGCACCGCGCCGGGCCACAGTGCCGCCGACCACTGCAACCACCCGCGCTCTCCTGCCCCGGCCTGCCCCGGGATAGAACTCGCCTCCGGAGCCTGCCGATGACCTCCCCCAGCATCCCTGACCTGCTCACCATGACCGCCGCGGGCCTGACTGCGCTCAGCGACGCACCCCTCTGGGTGGCCCTCGCGATCGCCCTCCCTCCTGCGATCACGGCCACGGCACGGGGCGTGACCGAGCTCCTCACGGGCATCTCCCATTTCCGCACGGCCTCCATGCGCCGCCGGCAAGAAGACCGATTCCTGGACGGGATCACTGACCTAAGCGCAGGCCTGGGACACCTCGAGCGCGTGCAGACCAGCACTTCCCTCGCCGCCCCGGCGCCGCCCACCGATCCGGCCTCCTCCGCTCCTTCCACCGCCACCCCGCCGCCTGCTGTGCCCCCATGAACCGATGCGCGGCCGACGGAGAACGGAGGCCTCGGTGCGCATTTCCGGCCAGCCGGATATCAGGTGCGCACGGGCTCAGCCCCTGACACTCTGTCACCTAATGTGCGGTTCGGCGGTAGGAGTCCACGCCTTGATCATT
>NZ_JBEYXC010000036.1:0-34273 GCF_040644695.1 Streptomyces sp. NPDC046909
GAGCCGAACAGGTACAGCCAGTAGGCGAACATGTTCAGCCGCGGGAAGGCGACGTCGGGGGCGCCGATCTGGAGCGGCATGATCCAGTTCGCGAAGCCGGCGAACAGCGGCGTCGCGAACATCAGCAGCATGATCGTGCCGTGCATCGTGAACGCCTGGTTGAACTGCTCGTTCGACATGATCTGGAGACCAGGCCGGGCGAGCTCGGCGCGCATGAGCAGCGCCATCACGCCACCGATGCAGAAGAACGCGAAGGACGTGACCAGGTACAACGTACCGATGGTCTTGTGGTCAGTGGTGGTGAGCCACTTGATGACCACATTGCCGGGCTGCTTGCGCCGGACCGGCAGTTCGTCCGCGTAGTGGGACTCTGCCGCGGCACCCTGGGGTTCGTTGAGGATGCTCACAGGTTGTTCGTCTCCCGGTTCTTCTCGTGGCTCGTCTGCGCGATGCCGGCGGGAACGTAACCGGTCTGCCCCTTCTCGGCGAGTTCCTTGAGGTGCTGCTCGTACTTCTCGGGAGAGACGACCTTCACGTTGAACAGCATCCGGGAGTGGTCGACGCCGCAGAGCTCGGCGCACTTGCCCAGGAAGGTGCCCTCCTTGTTGGGGGTCACCTGGAAGGAGTTGGTGTGGCCCGGGATGACGTCCTGCTTCATCAGGAACGGCACCACCCAGAAGGAGTGGATGACGTCACGCGAGGTGAGGATGAAGCGGACCGTCTTGCCCTTGGGGAGCCAGAGGGTCGGACCCGGGTTGTTCGTCTGCGGGTTCCGCGTGCCGGGCGTGCCGACGTCGTAGACGCCGCCCGCGTTCGCCGGGAACTCGTCCTTGAACCGGTCCGGGATCGCGTCCAGGTTCTTGTCGGTCTTCGCGTCACCGGTGGAACCGTCGACGTTCTCGATGTAGTTGAAGCCCCAGCTCCACTGGAAGCCGACGACGTTCACAGTGACGTCGGGCTTCTTGTCGAGGCTCAGGAGCTTCGACTCGTCGCGAGCCGTGAAGTAGAAGAGCACCGAGACGATGATGAGGGGGACCACCGTGTACAGCGCCTCGATGGGCATGTTGTACCGGGTCTGCGGAGGAACCTCGACCTTGGTGCGGCTGCGCCGGTGGAACATGGCGCTCCACAGGATCAAGCCCCAGACCAGCACGCCGGTGGCGAGCGCGGCCGCCCACGAGCCCTGCCACAGGGAGAGGATCCGCGGAGCCTCTTCGGTGGTGGGGGTGGGCATACCAAGGCGGGGGAAGTCCTTGTATGTGCAACCGGTGGCGGTCGCCAGGACCAGGCCCGCGGTCATTGCCTGCAGCAGCTTCCGCCGCATCGGGCGCCGCGGCGAGCGGTCGGAGCCGTTGGGACTCACGTAGCGCCTTCCCGAGAGTCTCGCCCGCGCGTGTTGGCTGCGGCCTGCCTTACTCGGTGGTCGGTCGCCGCCCTGCGTCGGGCAGGGGTTTGGATGTTTATGCGGACCAAACCCTAGCCCACGCTCTCCGAGGGTTCGCGGGGAGGGGTGCCTAGTGGGTGGGGTGGTTCGCTTGATTGGCGGCTGCGGGCTGTTTGTGGTTGTTCGCGCCCCGCGGCGGAGCCGCTAATGGGTACAGTCCCGCGCCCCTGGGCGGGTTAGCGTGGCCGCGTGTCTTACTTTGACGCTGCATCCAGTGCTCCCCTCCACCCCGTCGCTCGTCAGGCGCTGTTGGCCTCGCTGGACGAGGGGTGGGCTGACCCCTCCCGTCTCTACCGCGAGGGCCGTCGAGCCCGGATGCTGCTCGATGCCGCCCGGGAAGCCGCTGCCGAGGCTGTGGGGTGTCGGGTCGATGAGCTGAGCTTCACCTCGTCCGGAACCGATGCCGTACATAGGGGTATCGCCGGGGCGTTGGCCGGGCGGCGGCGCGTCGGGGGTCACCTGATCGTGTCAGCGGTTGAACATTCCTCCGTGCTCCATTCGGCCGAAGTGCAGGAGAGGGAGGGGGGTTCGGTCACGCGGGTGACGGTCGGGCGGTCGGGGCGGGTGGAGCCTTCGGTGTTCGCCGCGCAGCTGCGGGCCGACACCGCGCTGGCCTGTCTTCAGTCGGCCAACCACGAGGTGGGTACCGAGCAGCCGGTCGCGGAGGTGGCCGAGAGGTGCCGGGCGGCCGGGGTGCCGTTGTTCGTCGACGCGGCGCAGTCGCTGGGGTGGGGGCCGGTCGAGGGGGCGTGGTCGTTGCTCGCGGGCAGTGCGCACAAATGGGGTGGACCGGCGGGAGTCGGGCTGCTCGTCGTACGTAAAGGCGTACGGTTCTCCGCCCAAGGTCCGGTGGACGAGCGGGAGTCGGGGCGGGCGCCGGGGTTCGAGAATCTGCCGGCCATCGTCGCGGCGGCGGCCTCGCTGCGGGCGGTGCGGGCCGAGGCGGCGCAAGAGGCGGTACGGCTGCGGGAGCTGACGGAGCGGATCCGGGTACGGGTGCCTCAGTTGGTGCCGGATGTGGAGGTCGTGGGGGATCCGGAGCGACGGCTGCCCGGGATCGTCACCTTCTCCTGTCTCTATGTCGACGGAGAGACACTGCTGCATGAGTTGGACCGGGAGGGTTTCTCCGTTTCCTCCGGGTCGTCCTGCACGAGCAGCACCCTGACGCCGAGCCATGTGCTCAAGGCGATGGGTGTGCTGAGTGAGGGGAATGTGCGGGTGTCTTTGCCGCGGGGGGTCGCGGAGGAGGACGTGGAGAGGTTCCTCGCTGTGCTTCCGGGGGCGGTGGCGGGGGTGCGCGAGAAGCTGGGCGCGCCGACGCCGACGGCCGTCGTGGAGAAGGACGAGCTGGTCGTGGACGCCCTCGGCAAGCGCTGCCCGATCCCGGTGATCGAGCTCGCGAAGGTCATCGGGGATGTGCCGGTGGGGGGCCTGGTCAGGGTCTTGTCCGATGACGAGGCGGCCGGGCTGGACATCCCGGCGTGGTGCGAGATGCGGGAGCAGGAGTACGTAGGGGAGGAACCGGCGGACCGAGGTACGGCGTACCTGGTCCGCCGGCTCTCCTAGGGCCTGTCCGGCGGATCAGGCGAGGTGCTTCTGGACCTCGGTCGCGGCCTCGTGGCCGTACGCCTTGGTGAAGCGCTCCATGAAGTGCCCGCGGCGCAGCTGGTACTCCTGTGTGCCCACGGTCTCGATGACCAGGGTCGCCAGCATGCAGCCGACCTGTGCCGCCCGCTCCAGCGAGACGCCCCAGGCCAGGCCCGACAGGAATCCGGCGCGGAACGCGTCGCCCACGCCCGTCGGGTCGGCCTTGCGCTCCTCCTCCGGGCAGCCGACGACGATCGGCTCCTCGCCGGCCCGCTCGATCCGCACACCCTGCGAGCCGAGGGTCGTGACCCGATGGCCGACCTTGGACAGGATCTCCGCGTCCGTCCAGCCGGTCTTGGACTCGATGAGGCCCTTCTCGTACTCGTTGGAGAACAGGTACGTCGCGCCCTCCAGCAGTATCCGGATCTCGTCGCCGTTCATGCGGGCGATCTGCTGGGAGAAGTCCGCGGCGAACGGGATGCCGCGCGAGCGGCACTCCTCCGTGTGACGGAGCATCCCCTCGGGGTCGTCGGCGCCGATGAGGACCAGGTCGAGGCCGCCCACGCGGTCGGCGACGGTCTTGAGCTCGATGAGGCGGGCCTCGCTCATCGCGCCGGTGTAGAAGGAGCCGATCTGGTTGTGGTCGGAGTCCGTCGTGCAGACGAAACGGGCCGTGTGGAGCGTCTCGGAGATACGGACGGACGCGGTGTCGACGCCGTGCCGGTCCAGCCAGGCCCGGTACTCGTCGAAGTCGAAGCCCGCGGCGCCGACGAGGATCGGCGCGGTGCCGAGCTGGCCCATACCGAAGGCGATGTTCGCGCCGACGCCGCCCCGGCGTACGTCGAGGTTGTCGACCAGGAAGGAGAGCGAGACCGTGTGCAACTGGTCCGCGACCAACTGGTCGGCGAAGCGGCCGGGGAAGGTCATGAGGTGGTCGGTGGCGATGGAGCCGGTGACTGCGATGCGCACGGCGTGGACTCTCCTGTGGGGAGAAACTGGATTGACAGTTCACGCTACCCGGTCCGCGCGGGGCTCTGAAGCCGCCAAAACTACCCGATAGTAGATCTTTCTTCGCAGGCGTTCTCGTGCTTACGGTGCCGTCATGACGAACCTCAAGGTGCACGCCCCCGCTCCGGCCGACCTCGACGGCGATCTCGCCTCGCTGCGCGGGGACTGCGCCCGGATGGCCCCGCACTGGGCGGCTCCCGACCGTGTCACCGCCCTTCCGGTCTCGCCCTCGCTCATCCACGGCGTGACCGTGCCGACGAAGTCCGCCCGGCTGCTGGACGCGATGTCGGACTACGGCGACTGAGACAGGCGCTGGAAACCGGCGGCTGAAGCACGCGTCTGAAACTCACGCTCCCAGGGGAACCGTGCGCTCCCCTGCCGCGTCCCATCGCTGTCCCCCGTAAAGGGGATGCGGGATACGACCCTCCGACTGGCCGTTTTGACAGGGGCAAGTCAGGGTCATAGGGACAGATGCGCGGCCGAAGGAGCGATGCGGTGAACACCGAGCGACCCGACAACGACGACGACGCCGAGGTCGGCGGGGTTACGGGCGCCGAGGAGGAGGACGGCACGGCGGCGGAGGACACCTCCGAGGAGGGCGTCGCCGAAGGGGCCGTCTCCGAGCCCGAGCACGACGTCACCCCGGAGAGCGACTCCGAGCGGGAGGGCCCCGACGCCTCCGAGGGCGAGTCCGGCGCCCCGCACTCCACCCGGCGCCGCTCCCCCGTCCTCATCGCCTCCGTCGCCGCCGCCGTGCTGCTCGTCGGGGGCGGCGGGGCGTATCTCGCCGCGTCCACCACCGGCGGATCGGGCGAGGGCGGTACGACGTCCGGGGCGAACGGTGACGACACTCCCCCGCCGCTCCAGCTCGACGGGTACACCGGGGGCGACAGCGGTGACACGGCCGGTGTCGCGCCGGGTGAGCCCGATCCGTACGGCGTGACCTATCAGGCCGCCGGCACGCTCGCGGACGGGCCCGACGAGGCCCCGGTGTACCGGGCGGCCGGTGAGGTCACCAAGGACGAGGTGGCCCGGCTGGCGAAGGCGCTCGGGGTGGACGGGACGCCCGTTCTGGAGGGGAAGGCCTGGAAGGTCGGCGGGCAGGACGCCGCCGGGCCGAGTCTTCAGGTGAACCAGCAGGCGCCCGGGACCTGGACCTTCCACCGGTACGCGCCGGGGACCGACAACTGCCAGAGCACCACCGTGTGCGCGAGCGACCCCGCCGCGCCCGCCGACGACCCGGTGAGCGAGGACGTCGCGAAGAAGGCGGCGGCCCCGGTCCTGAAGGCGGTCGGACAGGACGACGCGAAGGTCGACGCGAGCCAGGTCATGGGCGCCCAGCGGGTGGTGAACGCCGATCCGGTGGTCGGCGGGCTGCCCACGTACGGCTGGACGACCGGCATCACCGTCAATGTGCGGGGTGAAGTGGTCGGCGGCAGCGGGCAGTTGAAGACGCCGGTGAAGAGCGACACGTATCCCGTCGTGGACGCGGAGAAGGCGCTGGCGCTGCTCAACGGGAGGTCGGGGACGGCCGACCACCGGATGGGGATCGGCGGGTGCGCCACTCCCGTACCGCTGAAGGACCGGCTGGAGGCGCCCTGCGGGTCGGAGACCTCGCCGGGTACGCCGAAGGACGGCGAGCCGGACACGATCACCGTCGAGAAGGCCGTGTTCGGGCTCGCCTCGCACTTCGTGGACGCGCGGCAGGCGCTGGTGCCGTCCTGGCTGTTCGAGGTGAAGGCGGCGGGGGCGCAGGACGCGTTCACGGTGACATATCCGGCGATCGACCCGAAGTATCTGGCCCCGGCGGCCACTCCCTCGGCGCCGGCCGGCGAGCCCACGGGCCAGCCGAGTCCGCGGCCCACCGGGCCCGGCCCCGATGAGCCGACCGCGGCTCCGGCCCCCCGGAACGTGACGGTGGACGGCTATCGGACCGACGGTGACGAGCTGATCGTGAGCTACACCGGCGGGGTGTGCGCCGACTACAAGACCTCGGTGGACGAGGGGTCGGGCGAGGTGAAGGTCACGGTGACCGAGACGCCCTGGCCGGACAAGATCTGCATCATGATCGCGAAGATCTACCACGAGACCGTGCAGCTGGACGAGCCGCTGGGTGACCGGAAGGTCGTGGGCTCGGACGGCAAGGAGATCCCGCTGGAGAACGCGGGAGCCCGGCTGCCGGAGACGTCCGGGGCGCGCTAGCACCGGCCCCGGAACAGCCGAAGGCGGCGGCCCTGTCGGAGGGGGCCGCCGCCTTCACTGTCGTACGGGTTCAGCTGGTCGTACGGGTTCAGCTGGTCGTACGGGTTTAGCTGAACGAGTCGCCGCAGGCGCAGGAACCCGTCGCGTTCGGGTTGTCGATCGTGAAGCCCTGCTTCTCGATGGTGTCGACGAAGTCGATCGACGCGCCGCCCAGGTACGGGGCGCTCATGCGGTCGGTGACGACCTTGACGCCGCCGAAGTCCTTGACGACATCGCCGTCGAGGGAGCGCTCGTCGAAGAAGAGCTGGTAGCGCAGGCCGGAGCAGCCACCGGGCTGAACGGCCACACGCAGGGCCAGGTCGTCACGGCCTTCCTGGTCGAGCAGGGCCTTGACCTTCGCCGCGGCGGCGTCGGACAGGAGGATGCCGTCGCTGACAGTGGTCTTCTCGTCCGATACGGACATCTACATCTCTCCCGGGTTGTACGGAGACTGCTTGCCGACTGGTGCAACCGGCAAGGCCGCGGATTCATTCCGGGCCGGGCGCCGTTTCCCGGCGTCTTCTTCATGCTCGCACACCCGACAGGCGGCGGAAAATGCCGCGTCGGGATTCATGTCACATCGACGTTATGACCATCGTCAAAGTGACGTGAACCGGGTTATGATAGATAACGTCAGATCGACGAAAAGTAGAAAGGGTGCGTGTCGTGACCACCGCCCAGACCACGGAGCTCGACGTACAGCCGACTCCGCTCGCCCTGCTGCTCCTCGGCCGTGAGGCCGACCCGAAGAGCGAGCGGGGTGTCGAGTGCCCCGGTGACCTGCCCTCGCCGTCCGACCCGGACCTGGTGGAGCGTGCCCGCGCGGCCAAGGAGAAGCTCGGGGACAAGGTCTTCGTGCTCGGCCACCACTACCAGCGCGACGAGGTCATCCAGTTCGCCGATGTCACGGGTGACTCCTTCAAGCTGGCCCGGGACGCGGCCGCGCGCCCGGAGGCGGAGTACATCGTGTTCTGCGGTGTGCACTTCATGGCGGAGTCGGCGGACATCCTCACCGGCGACGACCAGAAGGTGGTCCTCCCCGACCTCGCCGCCGGGTGCTCGATGGCCGACATGGCCACCGCCGAGCAGGTCGCCGAGTGCTGGGACGTGCTGACCGAGGCCGGGATAGCCGAGCAGGTCGTGCCCGTCTCGTACATGAACTCCTCCGCGGACATCAAGGCGTTCACGGGCAAGCACGGCGGCACGATCTGCACCTCCTCCAACGCCCAGCGGGCCCTTGAGTGGGCCTTCGAGCAGGGCGAGCCCGATTCGACAAAGGTGCTGTTCCTCCCCGACCAGCACCTCGGGCGCAACACCGCCGTCCGGGACATGGGGATGACCCTTGAGGACTGCGTCGTCTACAACCCGCACAAGCCGAACGGCGGGCTGACCGTCGAGGAGCTGCGCGCCGCGAAGATGATCCTGTGGCGCGGGCACTGCTCGGTGCACGGGCGCTTCAGCCTGGAGTCGGTGCGGGACGTGCGGGAGCGGATCCCGGGCGTCAACGTCCTGGTGCACCCCGAGTGCAAGCACGAGGTCGTGGCGGCGGCGGACTACGTCGGCTCGACGGAGTACATCATCAAGGCGCTGGAGGCGGCCCCGGCCGGTTCCAAGTGGGCCATCGGAACCGAGCTGAACCTCGTACGGCGGCTCGCGAACCGCTTCGCTCCCGAGGGCAAGGAGATCGTCTTCCTCGACAAGACGGTCTGCTTCTGCTCGACCATGAACCGGATCGACCTGCCGCACCTGGTGTGGACGCTGGAGTCGCTCGCCGAGGGCAACCTCGTCAACCGCATCGAGGTCGACAAGGAGACCGAGGCGTTCGCGAAGCTGGCGCTGGAGCGGATGCTGGCGCTGCCGTAGGACTCCCCCGACGCCCCCGCTCAGCCCTCGGGGTGAGCGGGGTCCAGGCTGGAGACCGTCCCGTTCGGCGTGTTCACGACCAGCGCCCCGCCGTACAGCGACACCTTGGACCTGGTCGTCGCACCACTGGCGAGTTGGTCGGCCTGGGCGCCGGTCTCCCAGAGCAGTGTGCCCTTGCGGGAATCGAGAGCCGCGACCCGGCCGCTGATGCTCGCGAGATAGAGCGTGTGGGTGGTGGGGTCGTAGGTGGGCCGGCCCGCCTCCTCGGCACTGGTCCTGGTCTGCCAGAGCTGTTTGCCGGTCAGGGGGGAGACCGCGGTCACCTGGCCGTTGGCTCCGGTGATCCAGACGGTACCGGCGGCGAGGCGGATCGAGCCCGTGTAGGTCTTCGTGAGTTCTGTCGTGGTGGTGGCACCGGTGTCCGGGTCGAGGAGCCGGATCTCGGCGAAGGTGTTCCTCTGGTCGAGGCGGGCCGGGCCGGAGCCGCCGTCGACCGCGACGCCGACGGCGAGACGGCCGTCGACGGTGCCGAGCAGGCCGCTCCCGTTCGGGGTGCTCAGACGCCGGCGCACCGTTCCGTCGGTCTTGTCCAGTTCCAGGAGTACGGCGTCCTCGGACTCGTCGTCCGGGAAGCAGTGCGCGTACAGGCGGGAGTCCGCCGTCTCGAAGGTGCAGTAGTCGCCGGCGGGCAGCTGGGTGGTCCAGCGGTCGGTGCCGGTGCGCGGGGAACGGGCCGTCACCAGCCGGCCGCTGGTGTCAGGTGTCATGACGAGGTCGCCGACCATGAGCTGGTCGGCGCTCGGCCCGCCCCGGTCGCGGGCCCACAGCTGGTCGCCGGTCTCGGTGTCGAGAGCGACGATGCTCGACCTGGTGCCCCCGTCGGACAGGAAGACGTCGTGCTGGAGGATCATCGCGTCGTCCCGCACCCCGAGGAGTTCGAAGCTGTGCCCCGACGAGTCCCCGCCCTCGGCGGAGGTCGCGAGGGCGGAGCGCCAGACGGTGTCGCCGGTACGACCGTCCAGGCGGACCGGGAGGATGGAGTTTCCCGCACAGTAGACCGCGTTCTCGTACGTCTGGCAGCCGGCGTCTGCCGTGTCCTCGCCGCGCTGTGCCAGCGGGTTGATCTCGCCCAGCCGCGCGCTCTCGAACATCGTCGTCCGCCAGGCCTGCCAGCCGGTGGGGACCGCGGCCCAACGGGAGCCCTTGTCCGAGGAGTTGGCCGCCGGGGCGGTGTCGGGGAAGCCCGGCCCGTAGGTCATGTACCACCCCGTCCCCAGGACCAGCGCGCCCATCGTGCAGGCCACCACCAGCAACGGGCGGCGCCTGCGGCGGCTCGCGCCCCCGGACCGAGGGGTGCGGGTGGCCTTTCCGGGCCCCGCGCCGCCCGTCCCGGCACAGGTCTCCTCGAAGGTCCGCAGATCGGCCAGGCGCAGGGTCGTGGTGTCCGGGTCCAGGGGGTCCGGCTCGGGCAGCGCGTCCGCGAATTCCTTGGCCAGGACGTCCAGTTGGGGCCGGTCGGCGGCCTCCTTGACCAGACAGCGCTCCAGGACCGCGCGCAACGGCCCCGGTACGCCGTCCAGTCCGGGCGGCTCATGGACGACCCGGAAGGCGGTCAGGTAGGGGCTGTCGGCGTCGAAGGGGCCGCGTCTGGTGGCCGAGTAGACCAGGAGCGCGGCGAGTGAGAAGACGTCCGAGGCGGGGCCGACCTTGCGGGCGTCGGTGAACTGTTCCGGTGACATGAAGGGCGGGGTGCCGATCATCTGGCCGGTCTCGGTGAGGGTTTGGTGGTTCTCGGCGGCGCGGGATATGCCGAAGTCGATGACGCGGGGGCCGTCCTCGGCCATCAGGACGTTGGCGGGCTTGAGGTCGCGGTGGACGACTCCGGCGCGGTGGATGTCCTGGAGGGCCTCGACCAACCCCAGGGCCAGGCGCCGGAGTTCGGTGCCTCGGAGGGCGCCGTGGTCGCGGATGCGTTCGGCGAGGGAGCTGCCGGGGACGTACTGGGTCGCCATCCAGGGGCGTACCGCCTCCGGGTCGGCGTCGACCACGGGTGCGGTGAAGGCGCCGCTGACCTTGCGGACGGACTCGATCTCCTGGCGGAAGCGGGCGCGGAAGACCCTGTCCTCCGCGTACTGGGCGTGCACCACCTTGACGGCGACGTCACGGCCCGAGCGGGATCTGCCCCAGTAGACGACCCCCATGCCGCCGGAGCCGAGCCGGTCCACCAGCTTGTATCCGCCGACCGATTTCGGGTCGTCCTTGTGCAGTGGCACGACCGGGATCCCCTTCACCGTAAAGCAGTTCGAGCCACAAGATACATAACGCGGAAACGCCGACGGCCGGGTTCCGGAGTGTCGTCCTCCAGAACCCGGCCGTCGCTGTCGTCACACGCCCGCGGGCTCCGGCTGGGCCGGTACCTCCGCCTTCCCGGCCTTCTTCTCCCGCTTCAGGGCCCGCTTCTTCGCGCGGCGCTCCTTGCGGAGCTCCAGCATCGTGTAGAGCGTCGGGACCAGGAGCAGGGTCAGCAGGGTCGAGGTGATCAGGCCGCCGATCACGACCACCGCGAGCGGCTGGGCGATGAAGCCGCCCTCGCCGGTGACCCCGAGGGCCATCGGGAGCAGGGCGAAGATCGTCGCCAGGGCCGTCATCAGGATCGGGCGGAGGCGGTGGCGGCCGCCCTCGATGACCGCGTCGACCGTCGAATATCCCTGCTTGCGGTACTGGTTGATCAGGTCGATCAGCACGATCGCGTTGGTCACCACGATGCCGATGAGCATCAGCATGCCGATCATCGCGGGGACGCCCATCGGGGTGTCCGTGATGATGAGCAGGCCGATCGCACCCGTCGCCGCGAAGGGGATCGAGACGAGCAGGATCAGCGGCTGGACCAGCGAACGGAACGTCGCCACCAGCAGCATGAAGACGATCGCGATCGCCGCGAGCATCGCCAGGCCCAGGTTCTTGAACGCGCTGTCCTGGTCCGAGGTGACCCCGCCGATCGAGGCCGTGGCGCCCGCCGGGAGCTTCAGGGCGTCGAGCTTGGACGTGAGGTCCGCGCTCACCGCGCCCGTGTTGTCGCCGGTCGGCTTGGCGGTGATGGTGGCGGCGCGCCGGCCGTCGATCCGGGTCATGGAGACCGGGCCGTCCACCAGCTCGACGGTGGCGATGTCACCCAACTTCACCGGGCCGAGGGGCAGTTCGCGAAGCTCCTTCAGCGTCTGGGCGGGCTTGGCCGACTTGATGACGACATCGCGCTCGGTGTCGTCCAGGATCGCCTTGCCGGCCGTGGTGCCCTTGACCGCCTGGGCGACGGCGGCGCCGAGGGTCTGGTCGTTGAAACCGGCCGCGGCGGCCTTGGAGTTGGCCTTCACCGAGATGCGCGGCACGCTCTGCGCCAGGTCGCTGGTCACGTCGGTGACGTCGTCCAGCTCCGCGACGGTCTTGCGGACCTCCTCGGCCGCCTCGCGCAGCACGGTCCCGTCGGCGGCCTTCACGACCACGCTGAGGTCCTGGCTGCCGAAGCCGTCTCCGGCCGCGATGGTCGTCGTACCGATGCCGTCGAGCTTCTTCAGGCCCGCCTCGATACGGTCCTGGACCGCGTCGGAGGAGGCCGAGTCGTCCAGCATCACGGAGTACGACGCCTGGTTGGTGTCGGTGCCGCCGCCGAAGGCCGCCATGAAGCCGGAGGAGCCGATGGTGACCTGGTAGTCCTTGACGCCCTTCGTGTCGGCGAGCAGCTTCTCGACCTTCTTGGCCTGCTCGTCGGTGGCCGCGAGGCTGGTGCCGGGCTTCAACTCCTGCTTGACGGTGAGGACTTCCTGCTCGCCCTGGTCGAAGAAGTTGGTCTTCAGCAGGCCGGACATGCCGAACGTGCCGACGAGGATGACGACCGCGATCAGCACGCTGGTCAGACGGCGCCGGGTCGCGAACCGCAGGACCGGGACGTACAGGCGCTGGAGCCTGCTGCTCGCCTCCTTCTCCTCCGCGAGGCGGCGGGCCTCCTCGGCATCCTCGGGGGTGCCCTTCGGGGCGCGCAGGAACCAGTACGACAGGACCGGGACGACCGTCAGCGAGACGACGAGGGATGCCAGCAGGGCGGCCGTGACCGTCAGGCTGAAGGAGCCGAACAGTTCGCCCACCATGCCGCCGACCAGGCCGATCGGCAGGAAGACGGCGACCGTGGTGAGGGTGGAGGAGGTGACCGCTCCGGCGACCTCGCGGACCGCACTCAGGATCGCGGACTGGCGCTCCTCGCCGTAGCCGAGATGGCGCTTGATGTTCTCCAGGACCACGATCGAGTCGTCGACGACCCGGCCGATGGCGATGGTCAGCGCGCCCAGCGTGAGCATGTTGAGGGAGAGGTCGCGGGTCCACAGGACGATCAGGGCCAGGACCACCGACAGCGGGATGGAGACCGCCGTGACGAGGGTCGAGCGCACCGACGCCAGGAAGACCAGGATCACCAGGACCGCGAAGAGCAGACCGAGCGCGCCCTCGGTGGTCAGGCCCTTGATGGCCTTCGCGACCGCCGGGCCCTGGTCGCTGACGACCGTGACGGTCGCGTCGGAGCCGAGGTCCTTGCGCAGGGCGGGGAGCTTGTCCTCGACCGCGTCCGAGATGGAGACCGCGCTGCCGTCGTGGTCCATGGTGACCATGACGGCGAGGCTGGGCTTGCCGTCGGTGCGGGTGAGGGAGTCGGCCGGGGCCTGCTCCTGCCTGACCGTGGCGACGTCGGCGAGGCGGACGGGCTTGGTTCCGGGCTCGCCGGTGACCATCAGGTCCTGGATCTGTTCGACCGAGGTGAAGCCGCCGCCGACCTGGACGGTGCGGTTGGCGCCGCCCTCGTCGAAGGAGCCGGCCGGGACGGTCGCGCCGCCCGCCTGGAGGGCCTGGGCCAGGGCGGCCGAGGTGAGGCCCGCCTTCGCGAGCTTCGCGTCGTCCGGGGTGACGGTGACCTGGAGGTCGCGGACGCCGTCCACGGTGACCTGGCCGACGCCGTCGATGGACTTCAGGTCCGGCACGACCGTCTTGTCGAGCTGGTCGGCGAGGGCCTGCTGGTCCTTGCCGGAGGTGACGGCGAGGACGACGGTCGGCATGTCGTCCGTGGAGCCCGCGACGACCTGCGGGTCGACGTCGTCCGGGAGCTGGGCGCGGGCGCGGTTGACGGCCTGCTGCACATCGGCGACGAGCTGCTTGGTGTCGGGGCCGTAGTCGAAGGACGCCATGACCAGGGCGTTGCCCTCACTGGCCGTGGAGGTGACGCTCTCGATGCCGTCGACCGCTTCGAGGCTGTTCTCGATGGGTTCGACGACCTGCTTCTCGACGACGTCCGGGGAGGCGCCCTGGTAGGGGGCGAGCACGGACACCATCGGCAGTTCGATGGAGGGCAGCAGCTGCTGCTTGAGCTGGGGTATCGCGATCGCTCCGAAGGCGAGCGCGATGATCGACATCAGGCCTATGAGGGCACGTTGCGCGAGGCTGAACTTCGACAGCCAGGACATGGGTCAGGGATCTCAATTCTGTGAGCGGCAGAAGCGGCCCCTACACCCTGTGTCCTGTGAGGCGGCTGTTTCGTAGCCCCCAGGTCCATTTCCTTATCCCGCGCATACTCCGGCCGCAGTACGACCGGGTGGAGCTCAGTCCACCCTTGGACGTACCAGCCCCGACTCGTACGCGATCACCACGAGCTGCGCCCGGTCCCGCGCGCCCAGCTTGGCCATGGCCCGGTTGACGTGCGTCTTCACGGTGAGCGGGCTGACTTCGAGGCGCTCGGCGATCTCGTCGTTGGAGTGCCCGCCGGCGACCTGGACGAGCACTTCCCGCTCCCGGACAGTCAGCGCGTCGAGGCGTGCGGCGCGGGCCTGGTCGGCGGTGTCCTCGGCCCCGTCCCCCTGGGCGAGGAAACGGGCGATGAGGCCCTTGGTGGCGGCCGGGGAGAGCAGGGCCTCGCCGCCGGCCGCGATCCTGATGGCGCTGAGGAGTTCCTCGGGCTCACTGCCCTTGCCGAGGAAGCCGGAGGCGCCGGCCCGCAGCGACTGCACGACGTAGTCGTCGACCTCGAACGTCGTCAGGATGACCACCCGGACATGAGCCAGCGACGGGTCCTCGCTGATCATCCGGGTGGCGGCGAGACCGTCGGTGCCGGGCATCCGGATGTCCATCAGGACGACGTCGGCCCGCTCCGCCTTCGCCAGCCGCACCGCCTCCGCGCCGTCGGACGCCTCGCCCACGACCTCCATGTCGGGCTCGGAGTCGACGAGCACACGGAAGGCGCTGCGGAGCAGGGCCTGGTCGTCGGCGAGCAGGACGCGGATGGTCATACGGGGTCCTCTGCGGCAGGGGGTTCGCTGTGACGACAACTTCCGCGGGGTGCGCCTGAGTTCCGAGGACCGGTCATACGGTGTCGTCGGCGCCGCGGCCGCGGGTCTTGACCGGCAGGATCGCATGGACGCGGAAGCCGCCGCCGTAACGGGGACCGGTGGTGAGGGTGCCGCGCAGGGCGGTGACGCGTTCGCGCATGCCGAGGAGGCCGTGGCCGCCGCCGTTCTCGGGGTCGTCATCCTCACCGGCGCCGTTGTCGAGCACGGTGATCTCGATGTTCGGTCCTACGCGGACGACGCTGACCTCGGCCTTCGCCTCGCCGCCCGCGTGCTTCTGAACGTTGGTGAGGGCTTCCTGGATGACGCGGTAGGCGGCCAGGTCGACGGCGGCGGGGAGTGTGGTGTCGCCGTCCGCGCGGGCGAGCTCGACATGGAGGCCCGCGCTGCGGAAGGTGCCGACGAGTTCGTCGAGGCGGTGCAGGCCGGGGGCGGGCTCGGTCGGTGCCTCGGGGTCGCCGGACTGTCTGAGGAGGCCGACGGTGGCCCGGAGTTCGTTGAGCGCCGAGCGGCTGGCCTCGCGGACGTGGGCGAGGGCCTCCTTGGCCTGGTCGGGGCGCTTGTCCATGACGTGCGCGGCCACTCCCGCCTGGACGTTGACCAGGGCGATGTGGTGGGCGACGACGTCGTGCAGGTCGCGGGCGATACGGAGGCGCTCCTCGGCGACCCTTCGGCGGGCCTCCTCCTCGCGGGTGCGTTCGGCTTTCTCGGCGCGGTCCTGGATGGCCTGCACGAAGGCGCGACGACTGCGGACCGCGTCCCCCGCGGTGGCGCCGATGCCGGTCCAGGCGAAGATGCCGAGGTTCTCCTGGGCGTACCAGGGCAGGGGGCCGCCGAGCATGGCCGCGGCGGTGAGCACGGTCATCGTGAGGAGGCCGACGCGCCAGGTGGTGGGGCGGTCGGTGGTGGAGGCGACGGTGTAGAGGGCGATCACCGCGGACATCGCCACGGGGGCGCGGGGGTCGCCGCCGGTCACGCACTCCACGACCGAGAACGTGCCGGTCAGGGCGAGCACCGTCATCGGGGCGCGGCGCCTCAGGACGAGGGTGCCGGCGCTGAGCACGATGAGGACCAGGCTGAGGGGGTCCGGCGTGCGCAGGCCCCAGGTGACACCGTCCGGTCCGTGCGGGTCCACGAAGGAGCCCGCCACCATGCAACCGAGCACGCCGGCCGCCAGTACGGCGTCCAGCGCCATGGGATGCGCCTTCAGCTGCTGCCGGACGCGCTCGAGGGTGCTCACGTCTGCCAACGGTACGGGTGCCCTGCGGGGCTTGGAACGGGGGCCACCTGTAGGTTTCCTGTGCACTTGCCCGGCGCTTCGGGTGCCCTCCCTGGGGGCTGCGCCCCCAGACCCCGCCTTGTCGGCCCTTAAGGGGCCTCGTCCTCAAACGCCGGACGGGCTGAGATTGCCTGGACCGGCGTCACGAAGTACGCCCTGCGCGGTCAGCCCGGGATCAGGCCGTCGTCGCTGAGCATGTCTCGGACTTCCTGGAGGGTTGCGTCCGGGGACGGGAGGATCAGGTCCGAGGGTTCCAGGGCGTCGTCCGGCAAGGGGTCGCCTAGTTCTCGGACCTTGGCCAGGAGGGCGTCGAAGGTGCGGCGGAAGCCTGGGCCGTCGCCGTTCTCCATTTCGGCCAACAGCTCGTCGTCCAGCTTGTTCAGCTCGGTGAGGTGGCTGTCGGCCAGCCTCACCTGCCCCTCCCCCATGATCCTGACGATCATGTCGCCCTCCTAAGGCGTGGGCCCTACTGCTTGTCGAAGCGTGGGGTGTCCTGCGGCTGCTGCTGGGACTGCGACTGTGCGCCCGAACCGCCTTCGATGGCCTGCTGGCCGCCGGACGATCCGCCCGCCAGCTCCGCCTTCATGCGCTGCAGTTCCAGCTCTACATCCGTACCACCGGAGAGGCGATCCAGCTCGGCCTGGATGTCGTCCTTGTGCATGCCGGACTGGTCGTCGAGGGCGCCCGAGGCGAGCAGTTCGTCGATCGCGCCCGCGCGTGCCTGGAGCTGGGCCGTCTTGTCCTCGGCGCGCTGAATGGCCATGCCGACGTCGCCCATCTCCTCCGAGATGCCGGAGAAGGCCTCGCCGATACGGGTCTGGGCCTGGGCCGCGGTGTACGTGGCCTTGATCGTCTCCTTCTTCGTACGGAAGGCGTCGACCTTGGCCTGGAGCCGCTGGGCCGCCAGGGTGAGCTTCTCCTCCTCGCCCTGGAGCGTCGCGTGCTGTGTCTCCAGGTCCGTCACCTGCTGCTGGAGCGCGGCGCGGCGGGAGAGCGCCTCGCGGGCCAGGTCCTCCCGGCCCAGCGCGAGCGCCTTGCGGCCCTGGTCCTCCAGCTTGGAGGACTGCGACTGCAACTGGTTGAGCTGGAGCTCCAGACGCTTGCGGGACGTGGCGACGTCGGCCACCCCCCGGCGTACCTTCTGGAGCAGCTCCAGCTGCTTCTGGTACGAGTAATCGAGGGTCTCGCGCGGGTCCTCGGCCCGGTCAAGGGCCTTGTTCGCCTTCGCGCGGAAGATCATCCCCATACGCTTCATGACACCGCTCATGGGCTTCGCGCGCCCCCTTCTGACCGAGTCCAGCTCCAGCTCTGCGACAGAACCCACAGTACGGGCCCTGCATCCATTGACGCACTGTTCGGGGACGGATGCGCTCCTCCCCAAGGACGACTGACCAGGACCCCGCTCCGGCGTAAGGAGTAGGTGACCTTCAGGGTGAGCAGTCGGTCACCGGACGTCCCCTCTGTCCCCCTACAGGACGACTGGTGTTGCCGGATCGTTCCCCACCGGACTGGGGTCCAACCCCGGGCACCCCGTACCCTTGGGTTTTGTGTTCCGTAGCCGTGCCAAGGAAGAGAAGGCCGCGACCGCCGACAAGGTGTCGCTGACCGACTCCAAGCAGCCCCGTGACCCGCAGGCGCCCAAGGGCCGCCCCACGCCCAAGCGCAGTGAGGCCCAGTCCACGCGCCGCAGCGTCGCCAACACCTCGATGACGCGCAAGGACGCCGCCAAGCGCCAGCGCGACGAGCGTCGCGCCGCGCTGGAGAAGCAGCGCCAGGCGCTCGCCGGCGGTGACGAGCGGTACCTGCCGGCCCGTGACAAGGGCCCGGTCCGCAAGTTCGCGCGCGACTTCATCGACTCGCGGTTCAACGTGGCGGAGTTCTTCCTGCCGATGGCCGTGGTCATCCTCGTGCTGAGCATGGTGCGGGTGGCCTCGTTGCAGAACATCGCGCTGCTGCTGTGGCTCGTCGTGATCGTCCTGATCGTGGTCGACTCGTTCGTCACGGCCTTCCGGCTGAAGAAGCGGCTGGGCGAGCGCTTCCCCGACCAGTCCCGTAAGGGCGCGGTCGCCTACGCCCTTATGCGCTCCCTCCAGATGCGTCGTCTCCGGCTGCCGAAGCCGCAGGTCAAGCGCGGAGAGCGGCCCTGAGCACTACGCCGTTCACCGGGGGCGCGGCGGATGCCTGGCTGAGCAAGCTGGGCGGGCTGCGGAATGTCGTACGTCAGGAGCTGGTGGCCCGGCAGCTCGACGAGCAGATAGCGGGGCGCTTCCCGGTCGGGCAGCGGCTGCGCGTGCTCGACGTCGGGATGGGCCAGGGCACGCAGGCGCTGCGGCTGGCCCGCGCGGGGCATCAGGTGACCGGGGTCGAGCAGGACCCCGCGATGATCTCTGCCGCGCGCGAGACGCTCGCCGGCGAGCCCGAGGGCATCCGGGAGCGGGTGCGGCTCGTCCAGAGCGACGGCCGGGACACCGGGGTGCACTTCCTGCCGGGCAGCTTCGACGTCGTGCTCTGCCACGGCGTGCTCATGTACGTCGAGGAGCCGGACGCCCTGCTGGCCGGGCTGGCGCGGATGCTGGCGCCGGGCGGACTGGTCTCGCTGCTCGTGCGGAACGGCGACGCGCTGGCGATGCGGCCGGGGCTGGCCGGTGACTGGGCCGCCGCGCTCGGCGGCTTCGACACCGTCTCGTACACCAACCGGCTCGGGATGGACGTCCGGGCCGACCGGCTGGAGACGCTCACCGCGACGCTCGCGGGGATCGGGGCGCCGCTGCACGCCTGGTACGGGGTGCGGGTGTTCACCGACACGGCGGCGGACGACGCCGACGTCCCGGGTGACGTGGAGTCGCTGCTGGCCTGCGAGGAGCGGGCCGGGCGGACGGATCCGTACCGCCGGGTGGCGGCGCTGCTGCACCTGTGCGGAGTCCGCGGCTGAGAGCGCGCTCGCGGAGTCGGGGCTGAGGGTCCGCTCGTTCGGGTGAGCTGGACAAGCCGGACATTCACCCCGTGGAGAGACTCGGGGCATGGATGCTTTCCGCCACCGTGCCCTCCGCCTCGTCGCGCCCGTCGCCGCGCTCGTGTGTTCCCTCGCACTCGTCTCCGGGTGCTCGGACGACTCCTCCTCGGACTCCGGATCCGCCACCGCACAGGCCGCCGCCCCCATGGCGGCCAACGACCTCCAGGACGACTACACCAAGGTCATCAAGGAGGTGCTGCCCTCGGTCGTGCAGATCCAGGCCAGCAGCGACCTGGGGTCCGGAGTGGTCTACGACGACAAGGGACACATCGTCACCAACGCGCATGTCGTCGGTGACGAGAAGACCTTCCAGGTGACGACCGCGAACAGCGAGACCGCGCTCACCGCGAAGCTCGTTTACGCCTACCCCGAGCAGGACCTCGCCGTCATCAAGCTGGACAAGGTCCCGGACGGGCTGAAGGCGGCCACCTTCGGGGACTCCTCCAAGGTCGAGGTCGGCCAGATCGTGCTGGCGATGGGCTCGCCGCTCGGGCTGTCGTCCAGCGTGACCCAGGGGATCGTCTCGGCGACCGGACGGACCGTCACGGAGGGGCGTACGGGCGGCGGTACGGGGGCCACCATCGCCAACATGGTGCAGACCTCCGCGGCCATCAACCCCGGCAACAGCGGCGGCGCCCTCGTCAACCTCGACGGGCAGGTCATCGGCATCCCGACCCTCGCGGCGACCGACCCCGACATGGGCGACAGCGCGGCGCCCGGCATCGGGTTCGCCATCCCGGCCTCCATGGTGAAGACCGTCGCCGACCAGATCATCAAGAACGGCAAGGTCACCGACTCCGGGCGGGCCGCGCTCGGCATCACCGGCCGCACCGTCGTGGACGACGACTACAAGGCCGCCGGGGTCGCGGTCGTCGAGGTGAAGAGCGGCGGGGCGGCGGACAAGGCCGGCATCGAGGCCGGGGACATCATCACGGCGCTCGGGGACACCGACATCACGACGATCACGTCGTTGTCCGAGGCGCTGGCCGCGGAGTCGCCGGGTGACAAGGTCTCCGTGACGTACACGCGGGACGGGGCCGAGAAGACGGCGGATGTGACGCTGGGCGAGCAGTAGCGGCAGCGGGGCAGTGAGAAGGGGCGGCCTGTTGTCCGGCCGCCCCTTTCCTCTTTCCTCGTTCCTCGTGCTTACGCCTCTTCGGCGTGCAGGCTCATCGGCCCGTAGATCTTCGTGCCGTCCTCGTACAGATGCACCTGATCCGCGCCGCCCTCCGTGAGGTCCTTCCAGACCTCACCGATCCAGGATTCGGCGTCCCCTTGCGTGGTGAACTCCTCCGGCGTTACCGCGGGCTGGACCTCCGTCCCGTCGGCCTTCTCGAATACCCACGTCCATGCAGCCATGTACGCCTCCTCGCTCCGCTGGTTAGGCGTGATCAACATACGGTAGTCGGTCGGGTGCGGGTCGTCTGTGGCTTGTCGCGCCCACGCGGCGGTAGCCGCACATTCAATACAGCCCCGCGCCCCTTAAGGGCATCCAGCGCGCGCAAGATCCTTAGTGACCGGCGAAAATCAATCCGTGGAACTGACTCTTCTCGGCACCGGCGCCCCCTCCGGACTCCCCCGGCCCGACTGTCCCTGTGCCGCCTGTGCGGTCTCGCTCGGGGTTGACGCTCGCGCCGCCACCGCGCTGCTCGTCGACGGGGCCCTGCTGCTCGATCTCACTCCCGGTGTGGCGTTCGCTGCCGCTCGGGCCGGGCATTCGCTCGGCGGCGTACGGCAGGTGCTGTTGTCGCATCCGCATGACGGGCCCGCCGTCGAGGTGCCGGCCGGGCTGCCGCAGCCGGGGCGGGTGCCCGACGGGCGGGAGTTGGCGTTGCTGACGGGGCATCGGGTGCGGGCGGTGGCGATGGACGCGCCCGGGACCGGGTACGCGGTGACCGGCCCTGACGGGCAGCGGTTGCTGTATCTGCCGCCCGGGGGCGCTCCGGCGGGGCTTGAGGACAACGGCAAGGACATTTACGACATGGTTCTCGCCGATGTCGTGGGGCGGCCGGACGCGCTCGCCAAGCTGCGGGCGGTCGGTGCCGTGGGGCCGACCACGGACGTCATCGCCGTACATCTGGACCATGACGTGCCGCCCGGGGGCGAGTTGCGGCGGCGGCTCGCGGCGGCGGGGGCGCGGGCCGTGCCGGACGGGACGACGTTGGCGGTGGGCGCCTACGAGGACGTACCGGATGTGCCGCGGCGGACGCTGGTGCTGGGTGGGGCGCGGTCCGGGAAGTCGGTGGAGGCGGAGCGGCGGCTGGAGGCGTTCCCCGAGGTGTTGTACGTCGCCACCGGCGGGGCACGGAACGGGGACGGGGAGTGGGCCGCGCGGGTGGCCCTGCATCGGGAGCGGCGGCCGGGGTCGTGGCGGACCGCCGAGACCTGCGACCTCGTTCCGCTGCTCGCGGACGACGGGCCGCCGTTGCTGATCGACTGTCTGTCGTTGTGGCTGACGGATGTCATGGACGGTGTGGGGGCCTGGGACGACGCCGAGTGGGCCGACGGGGGTGAGCGGGCGTTGCGGGAGCGGGTGCGGGAGTTGACGGAGGCGGTGCGGGCGACCCGGCGGACCGTGGTCGCCGTGAGCAATGAGGTGGGGTCGGGGATCGTGCCGGCGACCGCGTCCGGGCGGCGGTACCGGGATGAACTCGGGCGGCTCAACGCGGCGTTCGCCGGGGAGTGCGAGCACGTGGTGCTGGTGGTGGCGGGGCAGGCGCTGGCGCTACGCGGGTGAGGGGTCCCGGCGGGCGATGACGCGGGTCGTCCTCGACAGGCGGTCGAGGGCGGGGTGACGGTTCGTCGGGAGGAGTGTGCAGTCGCGGGCTGCGAGTTCCGTGCGGACGGCTTCGGCGGCGCCCGCGGTCGCGGTTTCCATGAGCAGATGGCCGCCCGGGCGGAGGAACGTCAGCGCGGCGGCGAGGTCCTTGACGGGGTTCAGGACGCTGACGACGTCGTAACGGGCGGTCAGGGCCTTGGTGATGTGCGGGTCCGAGGGGGTGCCGAGGTATGCCTCCTCGACTCGTTCCGCCTCGCGGGCTCCCAGTACGGCCGTGGTCGTGTCGAGGCCGTCGAAGGACGTGTAGGGGAACAACTCCTTGGCCACGGCCGGGAAGCGGGCGTCGCCCGTGCCGATGTCCAGCCAGCTCTCGGGCTCGGGGTCCAGGCTCAGCATCGCGCGGGCCGTCGAGCGGTGCCGCCGTCTCTGGTCGAGGTCGCTGACACGGGTGCGCAGGCGCTTCATGGGGCTCCCTGAGACGTACGACATTCCGCTACGACATTCCGCCGCAAAACGGAACGTATGGGATCTCGATCTTGGGAGCAACGACGTCAGGGGCGCGTGGTGGCGATGTGGCGCCGTCCTGTTCGATCGGTGCCGGTACTGTTCGGCGAATGAGCTCGCTTAATCTCGACGACTTCACCGATCTGATCGAGCGCCCCGACGGTGGGGTGCGCCGCGACGCCGAGGCGCGTCGGGAGCGTCAGATCGTGCCGCCCGGGTCGCTGGGCCGCCTCGACGACCTGGGTGAGTGGCTGGCCGCGGCACAGTCCGCGGTGCCGGTGCGGCCGATCGAACGGCCGCGGGTGGTGCTGTTCGCCGGCGACCACGGCATCGCCGAACTCGGCGTCTCGGCCCGGCCCGCGGGCACCGCGACGGAGCTGGTGCGCGAGGTACTGGCGGGCGGGCGGCCGGTGTCCGTGCTCGCGCGGCGGCTCGGGGTGCCGGTGCGGGTCGTCGACATGGCGCTGGACTCCGACCCGGAGGCACTGCCGGAGGATGTCGTACGGCATCGGGTGCGGCGCAGCAGCGGGCGTATCGACGTCGAGGACGCACTGACCCTGGAGGAGGCGGAGGCCGCGTTCCGGGCCGGGGTCGCGGTGGCCGACGAGGAGGCCGACTCCGGTACGGATCTGGTGGTGCTCGGCGATGTGAGTGTCGGCGGGACGACGGCGGCGGGGGTGCTGGTCGCCGCGTTGTGCGGGACCGACGCGTCCGTGGTGACCGGGCGGGGCGGGGAGGCCATCGACGACCTCGCCTGGATGCGGAAGTGCGCGGCCATCCGGGACTCGCTGCGGCGGGCGCGGCCGGTGCTCGGGGATCAGCTCCAGTTGCTGGCGACCGTGGGCGGGGCCGACCTCGCGGCGATCACCGGGTTCCTGTTGCAGAGCGCGGTGCGCAAGCTGCCGGTCGTCCTCGACGGGGTCGTCGTCGCCGCCTGTGCGCTGGTCGGGCAGCGGGTCGCCTTCCGGGCGCCGGACTGGTGGCTGGCCGCGCACAGCACCGGGGAGCCGGGGCAGGCGAAGGCGCTGGACCGGATGGCGCTGGAGCCGGTACTGGACCACGGGGTGACGGTGGGCGAGGGGGCCGGCGGACTGCTGGCGCTCCCGCTCGTGCAGGCCGCGGCGGCGCTGGCCGCCGAACTGCCCGAGAAGCCGGCGGCAGTCGAGGAGATCGCGGAGGAGCCGGAGAAGGAGGAGAAGGAAGGGGAGGAGTAGGTCCGGCACAGGTCCGATATAACAGACAAGGGCACCCATATGATCCAGCCTCATGGGGTATGCCCGATTCGCCGTCTGGTATCTGCGCCTCGTCGCGTTCGTCAACTTCCTCAGTGCGGTGTGGGTGGCCCTGGGGCAGGACGTGCGGCGGCACAACCAGGAGGATCTGTTCACGCCGTATCTGCTGACCGCGGGGTTCGCGTCCGGGGTCTTCACGGCGTTCCTCGCGATCACCATGCGGCGCCGGAAGCGGGCGGCGTGGATCCTCAACCTCGGGCTGAGCGGGGCGTTTCTGGCGCTGTTCGCGCTCGCCATGGTGTTCCCGGAGATCCGGCGGCATCCGCAGAACTGGGTGTCGCTGGGTCTGACCGCCGCCTTCGTGGGCGCGCTGCTGCTGGGGCGGCGGGAGTTCTACGCCAAGGGTGACCGGGCCAATCCGAGGCTCGCGGCGGCCGTAGGGGCCGGCGGGCTGCTCGTGTCGTCGCTGCTCGCGGCGCTGCTGGTGACGGCGACCGATCGGTCGAGCGCTCCCTCCACCTTCCTCGAACGCTGGCGGTACGGAACGTTGCGGCTGGTCTCGGTCGCCGCCGCGGACTCCCCCGGCATCTCCCCGCCGCACTGGGCCGACGTCGCGGTCAACATGCTCAGCACCGCGCTCGTCCTCGCCGTGCTCTATGCCGCGTTCCGTTCCCGCCGTGCGGTCGACCCGCTGACCGAGGACGACGAGAAGCGGCTGCGGGAGCTGCTGGAGCGGCACGGGGAGCGGGACTCGCTGGGCTATTTCGCGCTGCGCCGGGAGAAGAGCGTGGTGTGGTCGCCGAGCGAGAAGGCGGCCGTCGCGTACCGGGTCGTCGGGGGTGTGTCGCTGGCGTCCGGTGATCCGCTCGGGGATCCGGAGGCGTGGCCGGGCGCCATCGGGCCGTGGCTGGAGCAGGCGCGGGCGCACGGGTGGATCCCGGCCGTGATGGGGGCGGGCGAGGAGGCGGGGACCGTGTACGCGCGGCACGGGCTCGACGCGCTGGAGCTCGGGGACGAGGCGCTGGTGGAGGTCGCCGAGTTCACGCTGGAGGGGCGCGCGATGCGGACCGTGCGGCAGGCGTACAACCGGGTGCGGCGGGCTGGGTACGCGGTGCGGATCCGGCGGCACGAGGAGATTCCGGCGGCGGAGATGGCCGGGCTGGTGCAGCGGGCCGACGACTGGCGGGACGGGGCGACCGAGCGCGGGTTCAGCATGGCGCTGGGGCGGCTCGGGGATCCGGAGGACGGGCGCTGCGTGATGCTCGAATGCACCGATGCCGGGGGCGAGTTGAGGGCGCTGCTGTCGTTCGTGCCGTGGGGCCCGAACGGACTCTCCCTCGACCTCATGCGACGGGACCGGGACTCCGACAACGGACTGGTCGAGTTCATGGTCATCAAGCTGCTGCGCCGGGCCCGCGAGATCGGGATCACTCAGGTCTCGCTCAACTTCGCGGTGTTCCGCTCGGTCTTCGAACGTGGCGGGCGGCTCGGTGCGGGACCCGTACTGCGGCTGTGGCGGTCACTGCTGAGCTTCTTCTCACGCTGGTGGCAGATCGAGTCGCTGTACCGGGCCAACGCCAAGTACCGGCCCATCTGGGAACCCCGGTTCCTGCTCTTCGAGAAGAGCGCGGACCTGCCGAGGATCGCTGTCGCCGCTGCTCGCGCGGAGGGGTTCCTGGAGGCTCCCGGGCTGCCGAAGTGGCTGCACCGCAAGCATCTGGAGACGCGTCGATGAATCGGATCGCCCGCTGGGCCCGTGCCGAATGGGGGCCGCTGTATCTCGCCGTGCGCGGGCCGTTGGTGCGGCGGCGGTGGCGGGCGGCGCCGATGGCGGTCGGGGCGGTGTGTCTGACGGCGGTGTTGCAGTTCACGCAGAACCAGTCGTGGGGCTATCGGTTCGTGCAGGACATCGGGGCGGTGCGGGCGCAGGATCCGCTGTGGCTGGCGCTGCTGCGGACGCCGTTGTCGTTGTTCGTGCCGGCGCTGGATCTGCCCGTGTGGGGGGCGCTGGCGCAGATCCTGCTGGTGTTCGGGATCGCGGAGATCTGTCTGGGCTGGTGGCGCACGCTCGTCATCGCGTACGCCGCGACGCTCGCCGGCACGCTGTACGCGCGGCTCGGCATCTGGCTGGGCCCCGACAGCCCGTTCGGGCTCCCCGGCACGGACGCGCGGGTCGTCGACACCGGCCCGTCGGCGGCCGTGGTGGGGCTCGCCGTGTTCCTGGGCTGGCGCTATCGGGCGTATGTCACCGCGGGGGTGGTGATCGCGGCGATGGTGGTGGAGGTGCTGCTGAAGGACAACCTCGCCGGGAAGGAGCACCTCGCGGCGATCGCGGCGGTGCTGGTGCTGTGCGGGATCTCGGAGCTACGTCATCGCCGGGCGGCCACGGGGTCCGGCTTGCCGCCGATCAGGTCCTGAAGCCTGCGGCGGGGGCCCGCCCAGCGGCGGTCGCGGTGGTAGGCGCGCAAGGTGGCCTTGGCCCGGGCGCGGGGGCGGCGGCGGTAGAAGCGGCGGGCCCAGGGGGAGCCCGGGCGGGCGAGTCTGACGAGCCCGATGAGACCCACGAACGGGACGATCACACTGAAGATCGCCATGCGGGGCTTGCCCTTCATCAGCACGGCGAGCGCGAACAGGAAGTTGAGCGCGACGGTCGAGATGACGTTGGCCCGGTCGCGGAGCTCCTCCTGGGTCATGTCGTTGACGCCGAACGGCGAGAACCCCGACAGCACCAGACCGACCAGCGCGGCGGTGAGGACGACCACCTCGACGCTCTTGCGGCCCTCCTCCGACCAGTAGACGTCGTCCAAGTGCAGGATCAGCGCGAACTCGTCCAGGACCAGGCCCGCGCCGATTCCGAAGATGACGGCGCAGACAGCCGCGCCGAAGCCGTGCCGGCCGCTCCCCACCGCCCCGAAGCCGCCGACCACGCTCAGGACGACCCCCGGCACCACGTGGTGGATGTGCACCCCGCCGGAGCTGATGTTCCCGAAGGGACCCTTGCCCGCCCGGATGAGCCGGGTGACGACCCGGGTGACCAGGAAGGTGACGACGAAGGAGGTGAGGGCGAGAAGCAGCGGGAGTTTGCCCGGCTCGATGATGTTCCGCTGCAACCAATGTCCCATAAGCGAACTTTATCCAGGGGTGCTTGGTGTGCCTCGCCGAACGTGCCTTCCTGACCGCCGGGTAACCTCCCCGGGTGTCCAAGACCCCCTGGCCGGACGGCCTCCGCTTCGCCTTCGGCACCCTCACCGTGCTCCCGGTCAAGGTGACCCGCTGGGACCGTGACGCGGCCCGGGGCGGGATGCTGTGCGCTCCGGTGGCGGGGCTGGTGGTGGGTGCGACGGCCGCCGCACTGGGGGTACTGCTTCTCGTTCTCGGCTCGGGCTCTCTGCTGGCCGCGGTCGCCACCGCCGCCGTACCCGCCGTGCTCACCCGGGGCCTGCATCTGGACGGACTGGCCGACACCGCCGACGGCCTCGGCAGCGGCAAGCCCGCCGAGGACGCGCTGCGGATCATGAAGCAGTCGGACATCGGGCCGTTCGGGGTGATCAGCCTCGTCTTCGTGCTCCTCGCGCAGGTGGCGGCGCTGGCTCAGGCGTACGGCGAGTCGTGGGCGCGGGGGGTTTTGGCCACGGTCGTGTCGGCGACCGCGGCTCGGCTCGCCCTCACCCTGGCTGCGCGCGGCGGAGTGCCCGCCGCCCGGCCGGAGGGGCTGGGGGCGGCTGTGGCCGGGGTAGTGCCGGTTGGGGGTGCCGTGATCGCCGGGGTCGCGGTGGTGCTGGCGGCCGCGGGGGCGGGGGCGGTGTTCGGGCCGTATGACGCCGTACGTGCCGGTGTTGCGGTGGTCGCTGCGCTTGCCGTGGCGGAGTTGCTGTTGCGGCACTGCATGCGGCGGTTTGGTGGGATCACGGGGGACGTGTTCGGTGGGCTTGCGGAGACTGCGGCTACGACTGCGCTCGTGGTGCTTTCGCTGGGTGGGTGAGTGCGGGCTCGTCGTGGCTTGTCGCGCAGTTCCCCGCGCCCCTGGGTTGGCTGCGCTCAGGCATGTATCAACACGCTCGGCGCCACGCTCCCAACTCGTACTTCTTCTCCATCGAACTCAGCTTCAGCTTCCGTGACTGGGCGCAGAACTTGCTCGTCGGCAGTTCGTACTCCACATGGAAGACCGCCTTGTCCGCCTCGATGAACGGGGTGTTGGCCTCGCACTCGCCGTACTGCGCGCACTGTTCGTTGACCGCGAAGTCGAAGTCGTCGACCAGGTCCGGGATCTGGTCGAGGTCGTTCTTCAGGCCGACCGCCATGCCGCGCTCGTGGGAGAGCTTCGCGATCAGGCGGTTGTAGCGGAGCTGGTCGGCGGCCTTGAGGGGGAAGCCGGTGCGGTTCTTGTAGCCGTCCATGTTGTCGGGCTCGACCGCGTCGAAGCCCTTGTCCTTGCACATGTCGATCCGGGCCGCCATCAGCGGTTCGAGGACGTCCGTCTCGCGGATGTCCAGCCAGTACTCGCCGTCCCAGCCGTTACTGCGGCCGATGACCGACTTGGGGAACTTCTTCGCGTCAGGACGCCAGTCCTCCCACGCGCCCGTGGAGAGATAACAGATCACCTTGCGGCCCTTGCGGTGCAGAGCCGTGACGGTGGACTTGGGCTGGTCGAAGCCGTCGATGTCGTACACCGGGACATCGACGGAGGTGTCGATCGTCTTCCCCGTGAGCTGCCACTGCCAGGCCAGGCCGGGGGTCGGCTGCCAGCGTGGCGCCGGCTTCGCGTCCTCGGTCGTCGAGCAGGCGGCCAGCAGGAAAAGGGCCGGCAGGAGAAAGGACACCGGACAGAAAACGCGTCTCACCGAGCGGGCTCCAGAGTGTGGGGCAACGTACCCCAAGGATGATCTCCTACGCCGGGCACCGCGCAGTACAGGTCCGCCCCCTCCCCTATCGGCCCGGCGCCCGCCGGGACGCCGTACACCAAGTGGCAGAGCCGTACGTCCGTGCCGCCGCGCCAGGGTTGCGGGGGTCTTCGGCGGTACGTCGTCCAGTGGCCCTCGAAGGTGACGAGGACGTCGGCGATGCGGGCGTAGGAGGGGTGGGGGGTGGTGCCGTGGTTCAGGGCCACGGTGGAGCTGCCGCTGCCGTTGCCTCCGGCGGTCGTCGCCAGGTGGCGGTAGTAGGTGAACTCCTGCTCTCCTGTGGCCACTTGGTCCAGGAAGAAGCCGTCCGTGCCGTACCAGTCGCGGTGTCTGGTGAGGTCGCGGACGACGTCGGTGTGGGGTCTGCGGGCGTAGTCCGTGTCGACGTAGCCCAACACCCGTACCCCTGCGGTGCGTAGGCGGGCGGCCACCTCCACGAAGGCCTCGTCGCGGTGGTCGCCCGGGCCGCTGGCCGGGTTCAGGACCACGCCGTAGAGGTGGGGCGCGGCTGCTATGAGGGCCTGCCATTCCGCCGGGCGGACGGAGGGGTGTTCGTAGTACGGGACCAGGAGGGGGCTGTTCATCGGTGGGCCGTCGCTCTTCCCAACAGGGCGCAGACCAGGGCGGCTTGGGCTGCGGCCGCGGTGCCGTGGATGGTGAGGGCTGTCCAGGGGGTGCCGCCTGTGTGGGTCAGCAGGGTCGTCGTCTGGGCCAGGGCCGCCGTGCAGGTGACCGCCGTCGCGGTGAGGATCGCGCCGAAGGACTGGAGGAGGAGGCCGGTCCAGAGCACGGTGGCCAGGAGGAGGGCGGCGGATGGGTCGATGCGGGTGGCCAGGGCCAGGGCCAGGACGGTGGCCAAGTAGGCGGTCAGGCATTGCGTGAGGGTGCGGGTTGTTGTGCGCCAGAAGGCTTTGGGGGTGCTGGTGTTGCGGAGGCCGGCGAGGCTTGCGCTGCGGAAGCGGTGGAGTAGCCATTCCGCGGGGCCCATGCTGAGGGTGAGGGCTACGGCGGTCAGGGGGTTGGCCAGGGCTGCGTGGAGGACCAGGGTGCCGGTGCCGAGGCCGAACAGGGCGTAGGGGAGGGAGGCAGAGATTGGGGGCGCCATGGTTGAGTTTCGACTGCGGGTGCGTGGGGGCTGGTCGCGCAGTTCCCCGCGCCCCTTTGGGGCGCGTACGGCCGAAGCCACTTCGATGGAGCCCAGCACTACCACCGCCGCCAGGGAGCCCAGCAGCAGGACGACTCTCGCCGCGTCCGGCATCGGGTGCGCCAAGGCCACTGCCCCTCCCGTCGCCATCGGCAACAGGGCCAGTAGCAACGCTCGTTCGCGGCCCAGCACCAGCAGGATCGTCGATGCTGCCAGGTAGAGGGACTGGCCGGTGGCGAAGGCCGCTCCCGGCAGGTCTCCTGGGAGCGCCACCCACCATGCGACCAGCGCGCCCAGCACCGCGCCCACCGGGGCTCCTAGCAGCAGGCTGCGTTTCGCTCCCCTACGGTCGCCCAGGCCCAGCCAGGAGTACGACCTGTGGGCCAGGCCCTGGTTCCAGGTCCAGCCGACCAACGCGCCGGCCAGGAGGGGGATCGTGCCCGCCGGGAGATCGTGGTCTCTTGGGCCCGTCATCAGGGGGGCGCCCAGTACGTAGGCGAGGCCGGGGAGGGCGAAGACGACCCCCCGGAGCAGGCAGCCCAGCAGGCCTGTCTGCCAGGGGTCGTGGAGAGGGCCGTCCGGTTCGGGGTAGCGGCGGGGGGTGCGGTCGTAGAGGGTCTCCGCCAGGGCGAAGGAGTTCTTGACGCCGTAGCGTTCGCGTATCTGGTCGTCCGAGAGGCCGTCGGACTCCAGGAGGGCGGCGATCTCGTCCGGGTGGACGGCGGCGGCTATGAAGTCGGCGAGGCGGGTGGCCAGTTCGTCCAGCGGGTCCGGTTGGGCCCAGCTCGGGGTGCGCTGCCTGGGGATGCTGGGCAGGGTTGCCGGGCCCGCCCCCGGGGGCAGTTGGATGCTTCCGCTCACCAGTCTGTTCCGTCCGTCGCGACCGCCGCGTACCAGGGGTCCCGGAGTTCCTTGGTCCAGTCGGCGACCGTCTCGACCGCGGGCTCGTACACCTCGGGGCGGCCGGCGAGTTCCTGGTAGATCGTGCGGAAGTTGTCGACGGAGCGGCGGAGGGTGAAGCGGTCGATGACTCGCTGTCTCGCCAACTCGCGGAGTTCCAGGCGGCGTTCGTCGTCCTTGAGGAGGGTGAGGGCCGCTGCCGCCAGTTTTTCCGGCTCGCGGGGCGGGACCACCAGGCCTGTGTCGCCGACCGCCTCGCGTACTCCTCCGACGTCCGTCGAGACCGTCGTACGGCCGCAGGACATCGCCTCGATGATGGAGAACGGGAAGCCCTCCGAGATGGAGGAGAGCATGACGACGTGACCGGCCGCGTACGCCCGCCACACCTCGCTGATGCGGCCCTCGAAGGTGAGGCCGTCGGTGACGCCCAACTCGGCTGCCAGCTTCTCCAGCCTGGTCCGGTACTCCTCGCCGCCCGGTGGGACCGGGCCGAAGAGTCTGAGCCGGGTTTCCGGGAGTTCGGCGCGGACCATGGCGTAGGAGCGGATCAGGGTCTCCAGGTCCTTGATGGGGTCCACGCGGCCGCACCACGTGAGGGTCGGAACCTCGGGCTCGGGGCCCGCGTGCGGGAAGGCGTGCGGGTCGACGCCGTTGTAGACCGTGCGGATCTTGTCGGCGTCGGCGCCGCCGCGCTCCTCCCAGCGGCGGTTGTACTGGTTGCAGGGGGTGATCAGGTCGGCGGCGCGGTAGCCGAGGGAGTTCAGCTCGCGGTAGAAGCCGAGCATGAACGCCTTCACGGGCCAGCGTTGGGCGTCCGAGCGGTAGCCGAGGTAGCGCTCGCGCAGATAGATGCCGTGCTCGGTGAGGAGGAACGGCACGCCGTCGAGCTTGTGCGCGGCGAGGGCGGGGAGCGTGGCCAGGCCGCTGCTCACCGCGTGGGCGACCGAGTCCTCCGGGATACGGACGCCGAGAGGGCGCAGGGCGTGTTCCAGCAGGTCCGTCGCCGTCAGGGCGTCGTGGACCGTGGGGTTGGCCTCGGCCGTCGGCAGGTGCGGCATCGTCCATATCCACATCAGGGAGCGGAGGGCTGATTCCGTGCGCAGGGCCGGGGTCAGGCGTCCGTCTCTGGCCAGTTCCGCCAGGTCGTAGAGGGCCTCGCCGAAGTCGCAGCGGGAGTCGCCGGGGGCCAGGAAGGCGAGCAGGAGGCGTTCGTACGCGTCCAGGAAGCGGCGCCTCGACCTGCCGTACGGGGGGTGTTTGCGGCCGGGGCGGGGGCCCCAGGTGGGTACGGAGGTGTGGCGGTAGACGTTCGGCGGCAGGTCCCAGGTCACGGGTTCGCGGCCGCTGCCGGTGAGCGAGAGGATGTGGAAGTCGACCTCCGGCATGCCCTTGACTAGCTGGTCGCACCAGGTGCTGACGCCGCCGTGGACGTGTGGGTAGGTGCCTTCGGTGAGCATGGTGACGTGGCTGCCTGTGCGACGCATCGCGGCGCGGATCCCCCCTGTTGTGCGGATGTTGTGCGGCTACCGCCGCGTCGTGGCTGGTCGCGCCCACGCGGCGGTAGCCGCAAATCGATACAGCCCCGCGCCCCTAGAAACGAAGGGGCATCTCCCCTACGGCAGCTTCAGCGTCACCGCCGACTGCAATGCCTCCGGCGTGGTCCACGCCGAGCGCTTGCCCGCGTAGGGCGTGCCGAACGCGGCCGTGGTGAGCAGGAGTTGCTTCTTCGTGCCCTCAGGGGCCGTCACCGGGATCTGGATACCGTTCGGGGCCGTGATCGTCACGGTGTTGCCGATGCGGTACGCCGTGACCTTGCCGCTCGCCAGGGCGGCCTGCCAGGTGGCGCGGCGCTGGAGTTCGGTGCCGAGGGCGGACTGGGCGAGGTTCTGGATGGGGGTGTTGTCGGCGAAGAGGGCCCGGTAGTCGGTGAGGACCTTGTTGAGGACCGGGTAGAGGGTGCGGTCCTCGGCCAGGTTGGACTGGTGGGCGTAGTGCGGGCGCGGGTCGTTGTTGATGACGTGCCCGAGGGCCGTGCGGGCCTCCTGCGGGACGATGTACGACTGGTAGCCGGTCGCCGGGTCGAGGGGCTGGGCCAGGCAGGTGGAGGTCGGGTTGTTCTCGCAGATGCCGCTGCCGCCGTCGGCCTTGGAGGCGTAGATCCAGTTGTACTCGTCGGCCATCTCGGCGTCGGTGCCGACGTTGTAGTACACGTTCATCGGGTAGCGGGGCACGGTGAGGGTGCTGCTGCCCACCGAACGCTGGTCCGGCTCACGGGAGTTGTCGGAGGCGGTCCACTTGACGCCGTTGTCGGCGAGGGCGCCGGCGAGGTTCGGGTTGTCGGCGGGCTGCTGGGGGAGAGTGCGGAGGCCCGAGTGCTCGCCGGTGACCAGTTCGGAGCGGGTGAGCGGGAGGCCCTTGGCCACGCCCCAGTTGTAGTTGTCGCGGATCTCCGTCGAGATGTCGGCGCGGCTCATGTACTGCGTCGAGCCGTCGGCGTTCTTCGCGCAGCTCCAGGGCACCGTGGTGGTGTCCTGGACGCAGCCCAGGAACTTGTGCGTGTAGGTGTGGTTGATCCAGCGGTACTTGGCCTTGTCGGCGAGGAGTTGGGCGGCGAGGGCATCCGTGCCGCCGTTCTCGGTCTTCCACTCCTCGCCGGAACCGGCGTTGTAGACCATGTCGAGGGTGAAGCCCTGTTGCTGCTGCCACTGGGCGGCGTACGTGGCGTCGGCGGCGGTCATGCGGATGGGGGTGGTGCCCGTTCCTTCGCCGTCCGCGCAGTCGAAGTCGCCCGGGGTGCAGTTGCGCTGGGTGTCCCAGCGGGCGTCGGGGGCGAAGACGTCGTCGACGTGCACGGCGAAGTAGTTGCGGGCCTGGCCGAGGTGCACGCCCTGGGTCAGCCACTCGACGATGCCTCGGGCCAGGACCCGGAACTGCTGCTGGTACTGGTTGTAGGCGAAGGTCACGACGAGTTCGCGGCGCCCGTCGTGGGCGTACTCGCCGATGAGGCTGCCGCGGCCCGAGCCGCCGGGTACGGCCGTGTCGACGTAGCTGGTGAAGCCGGTGCCCGGTGTGGCCACATAGCCGTAACTCTCCGTCACCGACGGGGAGTTGTCCTCGAAGGCGAGGGCGCCGTCGAGATAGCCGAAGACGCCTGCCTTGCCGGCGGGCGTGAGGTCCGCCTCCCGGCCGTCCAGCGTGCCGGAGTAGCTGCTGTACTCCAGGCCGACCCCCGGGTGCGCCCACGTATAGGCGTCGACCTGTGGGATGCCGTACGTCTTCTCGTACGTCTCCAGCGCGGTCTGCTCGGCCGAACCGGCGCCGAACGGGGCCTCGTTGGGCAGGACGACGCCCTGGAACTTGGCCCGGGGTGTGCCGTTGACCGTGTCGGCGAGGAACGCGGCCGTGACCGTCGGGCGGTTGGCGGCGTTCAGGTCGACCGTGGTGTACGGGATGCCGGTGCTCTTCAGCTGGGCGGTGATGGCCTGGACGGGGCTGTCGCCGTTGTCCACGACCAGTACTCTCAGATCGATGCGCGGTGTGGCCGCGGCGGCGGCACCGGGTGTCCCCAGTCCCAGCGCGATCAGTCCCGCCACCGTGGACACGGCTGCGGTGACCCTCCATCTGTGCGCACTCTGCGCCATTGGGTGTCCCTTCCCCCCAGAAGATCCCCTTGCGGTCCCTTGTGGGAGATTCGAGGAGGATCCGTGGAAATCATGCGAAGCGGCGAACAGAGCGCCCGCCGGAACACAGTGAGTGTGGCTGAGGTCACCGGGAGTGAGAGCGGGGAAATGACGAGGACGCCACCCACAGGTGAACGCCCGTAGGAATGAGCGAACCAGCCGCACGCGCGTAGGCTCGTTCCGGGTGTTCATCGACGGGGTGAAGGCCCCGGTCGATGCCGCTCCCTGACGCGGATAGGCCCTGGCGCCCGGGATCACCCCCGGCCCCCGCCGGGGGCGGCGGGCGGGGGGGGGGGGGGGAGGTGGGCCCCACCCCCAAAA
>NZ_JBEYXC010000037.1:0-33226 GCF_040644695.1 Streptomyces sp. NPDC046909
AGCTGGTGGTTCAGTGGGGTGCGGCAGCTCGCTCTCGGGGGTGCCGCGGCCGGTGTGACGTACGCCCTGGGCACTCTGTTCGGAACGGCCGTAGGTGCGTTCAAGACCGGCCCCAAGGGCTGTCGCGGCGGATTCAGGGACGCTGGCCGAACTCGCCGTAGAGGTCGGCGAGGAACGTCGACAGGTGCGTGAACTCGCTCTGGAGATGGACGAACAGCTCGTAGGCCATGCCGAGGCCGAACCCGCGCCCCGCCTCGTCGTCGGGGGCCGCGCCGGGGAAGCCTCGGTCGAAGATGAAGCGGCTGCGGACCTCGAAGCCGTCCTCGGTCTCGCGGGCCAGGTGGATCATGACACCGCCCTCGATGGCCGAGCACGCGTAGCCGCTGTATCCGGCCGCCTTGAAGGCATCGGCGTCAAAGCCCAGTTCGTGCGGCTCGACGAAGTTCGCCACCAGCTCCATGCGCTGCGGGCCGATGTACTCGACGATGTCGTGGGTGTTGCCGACGATGCGCTCGAAGTCGCTGAGGCCGGGCTTGGAGAGCACTTCCTGGTTCCGGGGGATGGCCTGCACGTGACAGTAGGGGTGCCACAGGGAGTAGCGCTCGGGCTCGACGGAGTGCCACCACATCCACCAGGTGAACATCTCCGTGGTGCAGCCCGGGAAGCGGTTGAAGCCGGCGATGTAGGGGTGGCCGGTCTCGGTGAGGCCGAACCCCATCTCCTCCTTGAGGTATCCGGGGGTCAGGAGTTTGTTGAGGTCCTCGGGCCGGGAGGACAGCGTGTCCTCCGGCGCCAGTGCCCTCTTCAGGTATGGCAGGACCTCGTCGCGGAGCCGCATGTCACCGGAGAAGAACTTCGCGTAGGGCTTGCCCTTGATCCGTTCGGCGTTGGACTGGAACAGCTCCTGCGTCACGACCGGGTAGTACGTGAGCGGATTCTGCGGCGTCGATGTGGCCATGTTCATCACCTTTCGTGAACGGGGGTGGTTTCCGTGCGACGCGGGAGGGGTTGTTCGACAGCCTTGCCGATGCGCTTCACCCGCGCACTTCGAAACCTCGTGCTAACACCGTAACATGAATCTGAATTCGTATTCAAGTTTTTTGAGGGGTGCCAGAATGCAGGGTGTGACCAGTGAGACCGGGCCTCGTCCCCCGCAGCAGCAGCGAAGCCGCGCCGCCATGGAGCGCATCCTCCAGGCCGCGCAGACACTGATAGCCGAACGTGGAACAGGCGAGCTGACGATTGCCGACGTCGCGGACCGCGCCGGCGTCTCGGTGGGCACCATCTACAGCCGCTTCTCCGGCAGGGACGCGCTCATCACCGCCACGCAGGAACGCTGGCTGGAGCAGGTCATCTCGTCTCAGCAGGCCCGGTACGCCGAAGCGGCGGTAGAGTCCGACAGTTTCGAGGACTTCGTCACCGGCCGTGTCACCGAGATGATCGCCGGGTTCCGGAGCGAGGCGGACCTCATCAGGGAGTTCGCCGTCCGCGCCACCGGTCCGGCAGGCGCCAGCGGCACGGCACGGCGCATGCTTCAGGAGACCTTCACCCGGGCCTGCGACGCGATTCTGGCCCACCCCGATAGGTCTCCGCAGGTCAGTCGGATCCAGATCTCCCTGGCCCTGCGAGCCGTGCAGGCGGTTCTGGAGTGGCGGGTGACCACGAAGGCGGCCGACGCCCCCGACAACGACTGGGATCTTCTCGCCGTGGAACTACCGCGTCTCGCGTTGTCCTATCTGCGCGAGGCGCCCGCGTAGTCCGCGACACCGGCCCGCCCGCCGGTGCTTCGCACGGTCTACGCCCACTCCTGCTTCTCGACGAGGTCACGCACGGAGAGCAACGCCTCCACGCACTCCTCCTCGCGGCCGTGGAAGCGCTGGGCAGGCATGGGGACGCTGACCGCCATCAGCTGCCCGGCGATCCGGACGGCCACGCCGGCCGCGCAGATGCCCTCGCTCTGCTCCTCGTAGTCGTAGGCGATGCCGCTCTCCCGGACCTCCGACAGCTGATCGAGCAGTTCCTGATGCCGGGTGATCGTGCGTGACGTGAGAGACGGGAGCCTCGCGGGGAGCAGCTCGCGCAGGCGGCTCGGCGGGAGGGTCGCCAGGATCGCCTTGCCGGGGGCGCAGGAGTGCAGGGGAAAGCTTTCCCCGACCGCGCTGGCGGCGCGCAGGCGGTGCGGAGCGTCCACCTGGTCGACGAACCTGATCTCGCCCCCGTCCAGCACCGATAGATCGGCGGTCTCCGTCAACCTGGCCGAGAGGTCGGCCAGAAAGGGATGGACGAGCCGCACGACATCCCGGCTGCCGGCTTCGGCGAGCCGCAGGATCTCCGGGCCCAGCCGATACCGTCCGCGTGGGCCTCGGCCCGCCGCGATGAGCTCCTCGTCCTCCAGAGCACTCAGAATCCGATGGATCGTGCTCTTGGGCAGTCCGAGCCGCTCGGCCAGCTCGGACTGGGTCAGTCCACCGGGTGCCTCACGGATCGCACGCAGCATCTGGCCTGCCCGCGCGATCACTTGGATGCCGCCCGCACTGCGCGGGCTCGCCCCGTCAGGTGGTGAAGTCATGGCTCTATCCTGCCGTCCTTCAGGGCCCTTGGAGGTCCCGGTCGACCCGCCGCCCGGACCGCACATCGAGTGGCATGGTCCGGGCGGACGGGAAACCCCGGGTCATGACCGCCGCGGCAGCCCCAGCAGGGCTTCGGTCTCCTCGACCGACGCGATCTGCAGGTCCAGGCTCCGCGCGAGCTGGACCGTACGGGCCACGAGCGGCTCGTTTCCCTGGGTGGGTTCGCCTTTGCGGAGATACAGAGTGTCCTCCATCCCCGCGCGGGCGTTCCCGCCCAGGGACAGCGCCATGGCGGTCAGGTTCAGGTTCTGTCTGCCGATGGCGATGATCTGCCAGATCGCGTCCTCGGGAAGACGGCGTACGAGGGTGAGCAGGTTGTCCGCGGTGGCCGCCGCCCCGCCGGCCACCCCGAGCACGATGCTGAACTGCAGCGGACCGTCGAGCAGCCCCTCGTCGCGCAGGCGCAGACAGGCGTCCAGGTGCCCGGTGTCGTAGATCTCCAGTTCCGGCTTGACGCCCAGCTCCTGCATCCGTGCCGCGAGCCGGCGGACGCCGTCGGGCGGATTGCGGAACTCCCCGGCTCCGAAGCTCATAGTGCACGGATTGAGGGTCGCCATGCGCGGTCGAAGCTCCACCAGCTTCTCGCGGTCCTCGAACGGCACTTCCAGACCGACTCCCGTCGACAGCTGGATGAGGATCGGGCAGCGCTCCGCGATGAGATCCATGGTGCGCCGGGCAATGCCGAGGTCGGCGGTGGGACGGTCCTGCTCGTCGCGTACGTGGATGTGGGCGACGGACGCCCCGAGGTGGTACGCCTTCTCGACGGCC
The DNA here is from genome assembly GCF_040644695.1 of Streptomyces sp. NPDC046909. NCBI lineage: Bacteria > Bacillati > Actinomycetota > Actinomycetes > Kitasatosporales > Streptomycetaceae > Streptomyces > Streptomyces sp. NPDC046909. Next base: position 3,399 of record NZ_JBEYXC010000037.1, read on the forward strand.
TCGGCGATCTCGTGGGGCTGGGTGGGCAGCGTCGGGTTGTCGCTGCGCCGGGCGATCGGCCCGGTGGGTGCCACGGTGACGGTGACGCTCATGGCGTGCCTCCCGGGGTCGGGTTGGCGATGACGACGAGCAGCCGGGCGCCGTCCCCGGTCCGGTTCTCCAGCGACCGGACCGTGCCTCTGGGCAGGTGGACGGAGTCGCCCGCGCCCAGTGTCTGGGCCGGGTCGTCCTCGACGGTGAGGGTGAGTTCGCCGTCGAGGACGTAGTAGACCGTCTCCTCCGCGGCCGGAGAGCGTCGCGCGGCACCACCCGGGTGGTAGTACGACTCCCCGATCCAGAACCGGCCGGTCGGGCCGGCCTCGTGACCCTGGAGCCGGCGGGCGTCGACGCCGTCGTGCAGGGGCGGAAAGTACGCGGGGGCAGCCTCTCCCCGGACGATGCGAGCGGACATGAGTCCCTCAGCCCCTCTCGATGCGGTAGGTCCCTTTGGGGTCCGCGATCGCCACGAGACGGACGATGCAGCCGTCGCCGCCCACCCAGCGCCAGGGGAAGGCCGCGAAGGTCAGCCGCTTGCCGGTCACCTTGTCGAGGTCGCCGCCGATGTTCTCGAAGCCGTAGATACCGGCGTTCAGGATGGCGTTGTGGCAGGGCTCCCAGTACGGGAAGTCCTCCTTGACCGACCTGCCCGTCTCCTCCTCGTACTCGCGCACCGCCCACGGAAGCAGGCCGCCGGTCTCCTCGCTGGGGCCGTGCGGGCCGATGGCCGTGCCCAGCGGGTGGTCGAGCGCCTGGCAGTCGGAACCGACCGCCTTGACCTTGCGCTCCACGAACCATTCGCCGGCCTCCTTGTAGAAGCCGGGGGAGTAGGCGTAGTAGTCGGTGCTGTCGGCGTACCTGCGGTGCCAGCCGGTGTTGACGATGACGAAGTCGCCCGGCCGCACCTCGGTCACCGCGGCGGCCTTCTCCAGGTCGTCCGCGGTGACGACCTCCCACTTCTGCTTGGGGATGTCGAGCACCACGCCGGTGCCGAAGAAGTTCCGCAGCGGGATCTCGTGGAGGAGCGGCTTGCCCTCGATGACGTGTCCCGGTGCGTCGATGTGCGTGCCCGAGTGCATCACCGTCGTGATCTTCTGGGTCAGCACCCGGCTCTTGGCCATGCCGTGCAGCCGCTCGATCTTGACGTCCTCGAAGTACGGCCAGGCGGGCACGCCGTGTCCCCACGGGTGCGACAGGTCGTAGAACTGGAGGTCCTGCTCGGCGGGGCCCTCGGCCCAGGTGTAGGTCATCTGAATCTCCTGGATGGCGGTGGATGGTTCACTGCTTGCCGGACTCGCCGCGCCGTGCGGCGAGTTCGGACGTGATGTGCGAGGCGAGTGCGGCTCCCGCGGCTTCTCGTGCGCCCGGGGGCCAGGCGAACAGGCCCTGACCGCTCTTCGCACCGGAGCGGCCCGCACGGATCAGGGAGTCGAGCACGGGACTCGGTTCCGTGGAGCGGTCGAGTGCCGGGAAGACCGCTTCGTGGATGGCCCGGGTGAGGTCGAGGCCCACGTAGTCGGCGTTCGTCAGCGGTCCCATCTGTCCCAGCCGCAGGCCGATGGTGTCGCGGACCACCAGATCGACGGTCTCGGCATCGGCCACGCCCTCGGCGACCAGCGCGATCGCCTCGCGCCACAGGGCGTGCTGGAGGCGGTTGCCGACGAAACCTGGGACGTCCCTGCGTACCCACACCGGCCTCTTGCCCAGGTGGTCCAGCAGAGCCATCACATCGGCGACGACAGCGAGGCTCGTGCGCTCGCCCTGGACGACCTCGACGATCGGGATGAGATCCGGGGGGTTCCACCAGTGGGTACCGACGGCCCTGCTCGGATCGTCGATGTCTGCGGCGACCATGGTGATGGGGAGGACGGAGGAGTTCGAGGCGAGCACGGCGTCCGGCGCCAACCGGGCCATCCGCGCGAACAGTTCGCGCTTCAGGCTGAGGTCCTCGACCGCGGCCTCGGTGACCAGGTCCACTCCGTCGAGGGCGTCTTCCAGGCTCGTCGTCGTCCGGACCGGGCCCGGAGCGTCCCCGAGGGCGTGCGACAACTCGACCGCGATACGGCTCGCCTCGGGCAGGACCGACACGTCCCAGTCCGTGAGGGCGACGCGCAGGCCACGTGAGGCGAAGACCCCGGCGAGACGCCGCCCCATCAGCCCGGCGCCCACGACGGCGACGGAACGGAAACGGGAGTGGTCACCGGCGGGAAGCGTCGCGGGCGCGGCATCCGGGCCGGGGGGTGACGTCAGCATGAGGTGTAGCCGCCGTCCAGATAGAGGATCTGGCCGGTGAGGAACGCCGAGGCGTCGCTGAGCAGGTAGACGAGGGCGCCGGAGAAGTCGTCGGGCTCGGCGAGCCTGCCCAGCGGGATGCGGCTGAGCATGGTCTCGCGCGTCGCCGTGCCCTTGTCGTCGTCGGAGTACATCCAAGCCGTCAGTTCGGACCGGAACACCGTGGGTGCCAGGGCGTTGACCCGGATCCCGTCCTTGCCCCACTCCGCGGCCAGGCTCTTGGCCAAGAGGTCGACCGCGGCCTTGGACGGGGAGTACGCGCTGTATCCCGCGGGATGCCCGAGTCGGCCGCGGGTCGAGGAGACCAGTACGACGCTCCCGCCGTCTCCTTGAGCGAGCAGCTGACGGCCCACGGCCTGACAGGTCAGCCATGCCCCGCGCACGTTGGCGTCCATGACGGTCTCGAAGTCGGCGACGGGCATGTCGACGATGGGGGCGACCTTGTTCACCCCGGCCGAGGCCAGCACGCCGTCGAGACGCCCGAACACCTCGACCGCCCGGGTCACCATCGCCTCGGCGTCGGCGGGGCTGTCCGGGCGCCGGTGGACGGTGGCCACCCGGTCCTGGGGGAGTTCGCCGGCCAGGAGGTCGAGGGCATTCGCGTTCCCGCCGGCCAATACCACGTTGGCGCCTGCCGCGGTGAGGGCACGGGCGGCCTCGCTGCCGAGGGCGCCGGAGGCCCCGGTGATCAGAACCGTCCTGCCCTCGATGTCGAACAGGCGGAGTGGGGATACGAGGCTCATCACTGCCTACTTCCACGATGCGGGTCGTTTGAACCGTATAGTGGGACGGTAGGTCGGGAGTTGGTGCAAGGTCAAGGGGCGGTGGGGGAGATGGATGCCACTCGCCGGTGATCGTTCCCGCCCGGCTGGACGTGCCTGGAACGACGAGAGAGGGGCCGGGCTGTGCGCGGCCCGACCCCTCTCGGTTCGGCGGCATGGCGTGGTGCCCGTGCCGTCAGGACCGATCTCTGCTGAGGAATGTCCTCGCGCGCTCCGGAGGGTGACGCTCGCGTCCGGCGACGGCGAGGGCGTCGCCGTCGTCGCTGTCGGGGAGTGCGCGGACTCGGCGGCCGCCGTTCGACGCCGTCCCGCCGTTCGAGGGGCCCGGTGTCCGGACCGGTCGCCGCCCTCAGCGGGTGATCATGAGCAGGAGCGGCCCGAGCGGCCTCGGATCCGTGACGGGGCGGACCGTGGTGGGCGCGGCCGGCTCCACGACGGAATACGTCCGGCGATCGTTTCGGGGCGAGCCCTGGGGTGCGGGCAGGACGGCCGCGCCGAGCAGGGCGATGCCTGCGCCGACCGCGATGGCGACGCCTGTTGCGGTGCGGGTGGCGTTGTACATCCGCCGTACTCCTTGATGGTGGGCCTGGGTGCGCGGTGGGGGAGCGGCGAATCGGGGTCAGGCAGCCGGGGCGTTCGGGTGATCGACGCAAGCGTTCGACCCGGAAGTGACGTCGAGGGGCAGGGTGGCCACTGTCGGTGCGGATCCCGGCTCCTGCGAGGTCCGTCCGCCGCCTGTGGGGGAGGAAGCAGGGATGCCGGTCCGGGTGTGACGGGCCTGGCGGTCGAGCGTGCGGATCAACGGCGTGAGGCGAGCCGCGGAGGCCGCGGGGATGTTCAGACGGTTCGCGGTGTCGTCCCCGAGGGCTCGTCGGAGCAGACCATGGATCACGTCGCACAGGTGTGCCTCGGACAGGACGACGCCGGGTGCCGCGGCCGTCGCGCGGGCCTGCGCGTCGACGAGCGCGGCGGTCAGCGCCGTCGAGTTCTCGTCGGGACCGGCAGTTGTGGCGCGCAGCAAATCCAGCAGCCGACGGGCGTCGGCATGCTCGTTCACGGCGGCGCGGAGGCGCTCGTCGATGCCGAGCAACCGGCCGACGTGCGACCAGTACGCGTAGAGGTCGTGCTCCTGCTCCGTGCTGAGGCCGACGCCGACCATGGCCAGCGCCTGGAAGGAGGTGAAGGTGAAGCCCAGCCAGGTGCGGGTCAGGTCCAGTTGGCCGACCGGCAGGCCAGGAGTGCCCCGGTCCCAGTCGGTGAGGGACGCGGCCCTCATACGGGCATGGCGCAGCCGGAGGCCGACGGTGGCCACGTATCCGGGGGCGCCGCGCAGCAGGCCTCCCGGACGCATGACCTGCCGCGCCCACACCCCTGTGGCGCTGAGCCGGCATGTGGCCCGGGCCGTCGACGTGCCGCCCCCTGCTACCACACGGGCGGTGGCAGGGGAGGAGTAGGACTGGGCGAGCGCGCTGGTGACCGAGCAGAGTCCGAACCACATGGGAGGCACGGACATGCTGACGACGTCACCTCGGCGAAGTTTCAGCGGGTTCTCCTGCGCGGTGGCGCTCTCCACCTCTTCGAGCAGGGTCGCGACGGCCCGGGGCGGCCGCTCGGCCAGCCCCGTGAGGCCCTGCCTCAAGCCGGTCTCGAGAGCCTGGCGTGCCGGCGTGCCGTAGTGGTCCAACTCGGCAGTGACGGCGTCGGCGAGGGGGTCTCCGGCGGCGAGCATGGTCGCGATCTGCTCTTTACGGGCGTCGGGGCGAGGGTGCGCCGGGTCGGTCATGTGTTCGGGGGATGCGGGGGGTGTGGTCATGTCGCTCTCACTTCCGAGATGGTGCGACCGACACGGGTGCATGAGGGGCGTCGGGCGCCGCGAAGTGGGGGGGGGTGTCGCGCTGGAGTGATCCGCGCGGGCCGGTGCTGCGTGGATCACAGGGAAGCCCTGTTCTCCGGCGGCCGGAGAAGCTCTGACATGTGTCAGATTAGCTTAAATCTGACGACTGTCAAGTAAGCCTGCCGGGTCCACGTTCTTGAGGGGCGTCACCAAAAACGCCGAGCGGCGGCCCTCGTAAGGGCCGCCGCTCTCAGGTGGGGGTGCTGACTCCGTCTCACATGTGGACGACGGGTGCCGCGTCCGGGTTGTGGACCGGGGCGCCGCGGCGGTAGAGGAGGACGCTGATGATCAGACCCGCGGCGAAGAAGGCGGCGGACCACCAGTAGGCGGTGGAGTAGCCCTCCAGGCTGGCCTGGGCCATGACCATGGGGTCCTTGGGGTTCTTGCCGTCGATGTAGTTGGTGACGGCACTGGAGAAGAGGGTGTTGAGCAGGGCGGTGCCGAGGGAACCGCCCACCTGCTGCATGGTGTTGACCGCGGCGGAGGCGACGCCGGCGTCCTCGGCGGCGACGCCGTCGGTGGCGAGGCTCATGGCGGGGGCCATGATCATGCCCATGCCGATACCGGCGATGATCAGCGGCGGCATGATGTGGGCGGCGTAGCCGCTGTTGAGGTCGAGGCCGGTGAGCCAGACCATGCCTGCGGCCGCGATGCCCATGCCGAGCGGGACCACCGGCTTCGGGCCGAAGCGGGGGATGAGGACCGTGGTGGCGAGGGTCGACGCCACCATCAGTCCGCCGATCATCGGCAGGAACGCCAGGCCGGTCTTGACGGGGGTGTAGCCCAGGGACTGCTGCAGGTAGTACGTGAGGAAGAGGAAGACGCCGAACATTCCGGCGCCGATGATCAGCACGGAGATGAAGGATGCGCCGCGGTTGCGGTCGAGCAGCACGCGCAGCGGCAGCAGGGGGTGCGCGGCCTTGGTCTGCCACCAGGTGAACGCGGAGAGCAGAACGGCGCCGGCCACCAGGAAGCCCCAGGTCTGGACCGAGCTCCAGTCGTGGGACTCGGCGTTGGAGAAGCCGTAGACGATGCAGAACAGGCCGCTGCCGACCAGGATGGCGCCGGGGATGTCGATCTTGGCGGACTTGTCGCGGACGGCCCGCTGGAGCAGGAGGACACCGCCGACGAAGGCGATGGCGGCGAAGGCGACGTTGACGTAGAGGGTCCAGCGCCAGTCGAGGTACTCGGTCAGGACGCCGCCGAGCAGCAGACCGATGGCGCCGCCGGCGCCGGCGATGGCGCCGTAGACGGCGAAGGCCTTGGCGCGTTCCTTGGCGTCGGTGAAGGTCGTCGTCAGCAGGGACAGTGCGGCCGGTGCGAGCAGGGCGCCGAACAGGCCCTGTCCGGCGCGGGCGACGACGAGCATCTCGAAGCTGGTGGCGGCACCGCCGAGGGCGGACATGCCGGCGAAGCCGACCAGTCCGACGAGGAAGGTCATCTTGCGGCCGAAGAGGTCGGCGATACGGCCGCCGAGCAGAAGCAGGCTGCCGAAGGCGAGGGCGTAGGCGGTGACGACCCACTGGCGGTCGCCGTCGGAGAAGCCGAGGTCCTTCTGGGCCGAGGGCAGGGCGATGTTCACGATGGTCGCGTCCAGGACCACCATGAGCTGGGCCACGCCGATGACGGCGAGGATCCACCAGCGGTGACGCGGGGCACCGCCTTCGGGCGGGGAGGGCGCAGTGGCCCCGCTCGGCGGCTCGGTTGCGATCTGAGACATGACGGAACTCCAAGCAGGGGAGGGAATCGGGGCGTGCGCGGTGGAGGTGCCGTCCGGTCCGGGAGGAAGTGGCGGGTGAGGCCGGCTCCCTCATCTCGGAAGACCTCCTGACACATGTCAGATTAGCTCGAATCTGACATGTGTCAAGTAAGGCTTGTGTGGACGCGTGCGGCGGCCATGGGTTGTGCGCCTCGGCGGATGACCTGGCGGGTGGGGCCGTGGCGGAGCGAGTAGGGCCTTCGTGCGGCTTGGGTGCGGCTGAAAACGAGCTCCGGTGCGGATGCTCACTCGTTGCGGCCGGCCCGCATCGTCGGATTGCCTGCGCCGGGGAATACCGCTGTCAGGGCTTGCCGTCGCCCATCGCCGGAGCGCTCAGTGGCTCAGGCGCGGAGGGAGCGGATCGCTGTCCCCGAGTGCGGCCAGCGCGAGGCTGTGGGTCTCGCGCCGGTACTGGGCGTGGAGGCGCAGGCACAGGGCGCGGTCCTGGGCGGCGAGAGCGTCGATCAGTTGCTCGTGCTGTTCCAGGGAGGTCGGCCCGCCGTCGGCCGCGACGTGGAAGATGCGGTAGGGCGCGCACATCGTCCAGAATCGCTGGGCCTCCGCGAGCAGCAGGGTGAGCGGTGAGAGCTGGAAGATCCCGGTGATGTGCAGTTCGAGGTAGAGGCCGGTGACTAGCGACAGGTCGCCGTCGGCGGCCGCCCGGCCGATCCGTTGGTTGAGGGCCCGCAGCCGCGTCACTTCATCGTCGGTCGGCCAGCGGATGGTGCGGATCAGTTCCGTCTCCAGGAACTCGAGCAGACTGTGGATCTGGTTGAGTTCCAGCGCGCTCAGCCGGGTGACGAAGTAGCCCTGATGCGGTCGATGGGTCAGCAGCCCTTCCGTGGTGAGCACCCGCAGCGCCTCCCGGAGCGGTACACGGCTGATGCCCAGGACGTGTGCCATCTCCTCTTGGCGGATCTGCACGCCGGGGAGCAGCCGACGGCCGACGATCATGGCGCGCAGCTGGTCGATCACGCTCGCGACGCTGCTGGCGGGCGCGGTCTCCGGTGTCGCGTCGTGCGAGGTCTTCACTGAAATCGGTCGCCTCGTTCGGTGGCCACTGTGCGTGGCCAATCTAACCAACCGCTCGGTGCGGTGCGACGGGCCTGTGGGCGAGCTGGTCGGCACCTCCCTTGACGGCGTAATGGATGTGTATCCAATATTGGCTACCAATCTATTCCTCCGAGGTGAACGCATGCCCACATCGCGTCCCGACACCGTGTTCGACGTCCTGGTCACCGAGCGCCGGGAGGTCGCCGAAGGCGTCGTCGCCCTGGTCCTCGAGGATCCGGCCGGCGCCGAACTTCCCGGCTGGGCCCCGGGCGCCCACGTGGATCTCCTGCTCACCGACGAGCTGGTCCGGCAGTACTCCCTGTGCGGGAGTCCCGCGGATCGTGGGCGCTGGCGTGTGGGTGTGCTGCTCGCGCCGGACGGCCGCGGTGGCTCGGTGCGCGTGCACGAACGACTGCGCGTGGGGGAGGAGGTCAGGGTGCGCGGGCCGCGCAACCTCTTTCCGCTCCGACCGGCTCCCCGCTACCAGTTCGTGGCGGGCGGCATCGGGATCACGCCGATCCTGCCGATGCTGGCCGCCGCCTCGGCCGCCGGCGCGGACTGGACGCTGACCTATGGCGGCCGCACCCGCGCATCCATGGCCTTCCTCGACGAACTCGCGCGGTACGGCGACCGGGTGGCCGTACGCCCGCAGGACGAGTTCGGGTTGCTCGACCGCGGCGGCCTGTTCGGTGAGCCCGAGGCCGACACGCTCGTCTACTGCTGCGGCCCCGGGCCGCTGCTCGACGCCGTCGTGGGCGAGTGCGCGCACTGGCCCGCAGGCAGCTTGCACATCGAGCGGTTCACCCCGCCGGACCGGGGCGGTTCCGTACGTACGGACTCCTTCGAGGTGGAGCTCGCGGTCACCGGAACCACCCTCGTCGTGGCCCCGGGGCGATCGGTGCTCGACGCCGTGGAGGAGGCCGGCGTACCCGTGCTGTCGTCCTGCCGCGAAGGAGTGTGCGGCACATGTGAGACAGCGGTGCTCGCCGGTGAGGTCGACCATCGCGACAGTCTCCTCACGGACGAGGAACGGGCGGCCCACGACACCATGCTCATCTGTGTGTCCCGGGCGGCCGGCCCGCGGATCGTGCTCGATCTCTGACCGGCTGCCCGGGATGCTCGGTGGCTCAGCCCCGTTCGGCGGCGGCCAGGCGGTGCAGCTGCCGGCGTACCCGCAGGCCGGGCACGTCGGCGGGCACGCTCTGCTCGACCACGCCCTCGCGCGTGTCACGGTCGATGTACTCCTGGGTCCACGTGAACGCCTCGACGTCCTGGTTGAACACCCGCGTGATGAAGGCGGTCATGTCGGTGCGGGGAATGGCGAACGGGACGTCCTGCCACCACGTCCAGAACTGGTGCGTGGAGGTGAGGTCGGCGGGGGTGAGGCAGTGTGCGATGACCACGCGGCGCAGCGGCGTGGCCGCGGGATCGTGCGGTGTCACCTCGTCGATCGCGTAGTTCAGGGCGGGCAGCACCGAGATGATCCGGCCGGAGCGGTCCACGGGCAGCGAGGGGGCCACGCCCACGGGTATCGCGAAGGCGCCCAGTGTGGTGGTCAGCTCCTTGGCGTAGCCGACCGACCGCTGGGCGAACCCCCGCGGAAGCTGCTCGGCCCCCAGCAGGACCGGGGCGGCCTCCGTGAACTCGGACTGGCCGACGCCGTGGAGGAACTGCAGGTGGGTCAGGTCCAGGAGGTTCTCGTGGACCAGGTTGTAGTTGGTGGGGTCGAACGAATAGCCGGTGACGAATTCGCCGCCCTCGACGACTGCGGTCGGCCATGGGATCAGGTCCGGATCTGCGGCCGTAGGGTCGGCGCCGGTCCAGATCCACACCCAGGGACCCCGCTCGACGACGGGGTAGGACCGGACCCGGATTCCGCCCGGGTCGGCCCCCGGTACGGAGACGCACTGGCCGTCGGGGCCGTAGGCGAAACCGTGGTAGCCGCAGCGCACGGTGTCGCCCTCGAGGCGGCTGCGGGAGAGCGGGAAGCGACGGTGGGCGCAGCGGTCGTCGAGCACCACCGCGGTCCCGTCCTCGGTCCGGTAGAAGCACACCGGCTCGCCCAGCACCCAGCGTTGCCGGAGTGTGCGGTCGACCTCGTCGCGGGCCGCGACCACGTACCAGGCCTCCCGGATCAGCGGGGCCACGGGGGCGGGTGCCCGGCCGGCACGGCTGGCTGCGGGTGCTTCGCCGACAGTGGTCATACGGGACTCCAGGGGAGAGGGAGGGAGAGGGGGAGCTGGGCCGGGGCGGCGGTCTGTCTGCCGTGAGGCGCGGACTCGCGCGCCCGCGCCGCCCGCCGCCGGCCTGACGAAGGGATCACTCATCGCCCATGATTGGTAGCCAATCCTGGAATGTCAATACGGCCGAGCCGTATTGACCATGTGTGCGACGCCAGTCGGTGGTCTGCAGGGTTTGTCCACGTAGCGCAACAGCGCGCCCGTGCCACGGATGTCGATCTTCTCGCCGACGAGGTGGTCGGCCGGGTCGGCCGGGAGGTCCTCGTGGAACTCGGCCGCGGCGGCGAAGATGTCGGAGGTCGCCTCGTTGAGGCCGCCGGACGCACCGGAGTGGACGAGGCCCGCGGTGCGGAGGTGAGACCGTGGCTCATCTCGTGGGCGGCCACGTCGAGTGAGGTCAGGGGCTTGGTATCCGCTACGGCAGTCCGACCTACGACGGCCACCTACATGACATTGGCGACCAACTACTCCGGCGCCCGCACCGCCACGCCGTCGGCCGCCCCGCCGATCTGTTCGGCCGCTGCAGCCCCCCGCCGCGCCGTGGCCGACGCGTCCAGGCCGGTCTGCCCGCCGGGCTCGGCGTGAGTCCGACCGGGCTGATCACGGGCATGCCCACCGCGGCCAGTACCGGTGACATCACCGTCACGGTCACCGTCAGCACCGGCGCGTCGGCCTCGGACGCCTTCACCTGGCAGATCGGCAACATCTGCGGCAGCACCGCCCGCGTCGACATCCCCGACAACGGGCCCGCCGTGGAGTCCCCGATCGCCATCACCGGCCACGATGGCAACGCCTCCGCCGCCACCTCTGCGTACGTCGACATCGACGAGGCGTTCGGAGCCGGCGCCTGCCCCCCTGACACCCGTGAGGTGCCCAGACCTGGCAGTCACAGGAACTCCGCACCGCCGCTGATCAGCGCCGTCAGGAAGAACGTGACGTCCTCGACCGGCTCCGGCGTCGGTTTCGCCAGCCAGGTGTCGACGACGGCGAAGACCGTGTGCACGAGGAACGCGATCACGTACTCGGGCGGGCAGTAGTCCGCGTCGATCCTGACACCGAGGAGGTCGAGGTCCTCGGCCACCAGTTCTGCCAGCAGTTCACGGCAGCGGCCCCGAAAGGCCGTGCCCTCGGGCCCACTCCACAGCAGTCCGAACACCTTCGCGTGCTCATGGACGGTCAGCAGCACGGACCTGACGCGCCCCGTGACGGTCCGGTAGCGATCGGAATCGGGCCCGGCCCGGTGACGGGCGTCGCGGAACGCCTCCACCAGATGCGCCAGCAGTTCGTCCCGCAGCGTGTCCACGAAGGCGTCGACGCTGTGGTGATGCCGGTAGAACGTCGAGCGGCCGACCCGCGCCTCCCGTACCACCGCGGTCACGGTCAGGGCGTCCAGCCCGGACCGCGAACCCACTTCGACCAGAGCCCGGCGAAGGGCGTCCTCGGTGCGGTGCCACCGGGGATCGTCGCCGGGCACGGGCTCTGCCCCCATGCCGTCCTCCCAGGTCGTCCGCGGGACAACCTATTACGTCCATGATCGACGACGTGACGGGAGGACGAGGGGAAAGCGTTCGGTTCGTGTGGCGGTTCAGTAAGGCTCGGCCAGGCGGGCGAAGGCGCGTCCGCGCAGCCGGCCGGCCTCCTCGGCGCCCCCGCCCAGCAGCCGCAGCTCGTTGAGCCGTGAGGTCGTGCGGACGACGTCGGCCACCCGCTCGTACCGGCGCCGGTAGAACCGGTCCAGACCCTCCTCCGGGGTGTCGGCCCGGGCGAGCTCGGCGGCCAGGACCACACCGTCCTCCAGTGCCATCCCGCCGCCGGAGGCCAGGTGCGGGGTGGTGGTGTGGGCGCCGTCACCGATCACGACGACCCGGTCGCGGTACCACGGCTCGTCGATCCACAGGGACTGGGACGCCCGGCAGACGACGTCGGAGTCAGGGCGGACACGGTCGCGCAGAGTCTTCATCGCGGGGTTGGTGAAGTGCTCCGTGTTCGCGCGCATGCGGGCCGCGGCCTGCGCCCGGTCGAGGAACACGATCTCGTCGCTGGAGAAGGCGGTGAAGACGTACGACAGCCCGTTCTTCAGGTGCGCCACGACGAACATGGCCCCCTCGGAGAAGTGGAAGCCGGACTGGAGGTCGAGTCCGGTGCTGTCCACCATCAGGCGCAGACTCAAGTCCCCGAGGAACCGCGGCTGGTAGCGGTCCCCGAAGAGGTGGCTGCGCACGGTGGAGCGGATTCCTTCCGCGCCGACGACGACGTCGTAGCTCGCCCGGCCACCGTCGGTGAAGGTGACCTCCACTCCGGACGGGTTGCTGTCCAAGGCGGCGACTGTGAGGCCGAGGGGCAGCAGGTTCGCCCCCTCCTGTGCGGCGGTGGTCGACAGCAGCTGTGCCAGTTGCGGCCGGTAGAGCGCCAGGCCGATCGGGCCGGACGGCGCCGGGGAGCCCGCGGTGGGTTTCTGCCCGGCGCCGAAGGAACCGGGCAGCCGGGCACCCGCCGCGTCGAAGTAGTGCAGGTCGTTGGCCTGGAACACGGTCCCGACGGAGGCCAGTTCCTCGTACAGCCCCAGTTCCCCCAGGGCGTCCAGGGCACGGTTCATCATCGTGATGGCGGCGCCGACGGGCTCGCCCGAGAGCTCGGCTACGTCGACGTCGACAGCTCCCGCCGTGTTGCGCCGCAGCCCGATCGCTGTGGCCATCCCGGCGATGCCGCCACCAACCACCAGCACCCTCATGGTCTTTCCTCCGCAGTCAGCCGTCATGTGCGTGGACCGTCCCGGACGTCTCCGCCGCCCGGGGCCTACGGATCAAGTGTGTTGCGGCGGGTGGCGGCGCTCCGGCCGACGGAGCGGCGATGCTGCACACCGACCGCCCCCGGTGTCCCACAAGGCCGTGGACGCGTCCGCGTCTGACCGTTGCCCTTATCCGGAACGGACAGGCGCGTTGAAATGCTGTGCCGGTGCTATCCACCCCCCACTCCGAACCGCGGTGTACGTACCGGAACTTCACCATGGACAGTACGTACTGGACCGACTACCGGCCCCGTCCCGACGACATCGTCATCGCCTCCCCGCCGAAGGCGGGAACGACCTGGACACAGCGCATCGTGTCCGTCCTGGTCTTCCAGAGCACCAGGCTTCCCGGCGTCCTCGCAGAGATCAGCCCCTGGCTCGACAAGAGATCCCTGCCGGTGGAGCAGACACTGAGCGCGCTGGAGCGGCAGGAGCACCGGAGGTTCATCAAGACCCATCTGCCGGCCGACGCACTCCCGCTGCACCCCGAGGTCTCCTACGTCGTGGTGGGCCGTGATCCGCGGGACATCGTGATGTCCCAGCACCACCACCTCAAGGGCAGAGTCGCCAGCGCGCGAGCTGGCCGCAGCCGGGAGCTTCCCGCCCTGACCGGCCCCGACGCGCACACCCCCGAACTGCCGGAGATCCCGCTGGATCCCCGGGCGTACTGGCGCTCGTACTTCACCCGTGGCGCCTTCCCCTGGGAGACCGACGGCTGGCCGGTCATGTCCGCGACGCGCCACCTGGAGACCTGGTGGGCACACCGCGAGGCGTCCAACGTCCTGATGCTGCACTACCAGGACATGCTGCGTGACCTGGACGGGCAGATGCGCCGTGTCAGCGAGTTCCTCGGCATCCCGGTGAACGAGGCGATCTGGCCCGACCTGGTCCGGGAGTGCACCTTCTCGGAGATGAAGGGCAGGCCGGGTCTGAGGCCCGACTCGGAGGACTTCGAGTTCTTCCACAAGGGCAGGAACAGACAGTGGGAGGAGTTCGTCACCGAGGAGGACATGGACCTGTTCCGCGCGGCGCTCGCACCGCTCCCCGCCGACCTGCGGGAGTGGCTGGCGCGCAGCGAATAGCCGGGTGGTGCCGTCGCATCAAGTGCACGCGGGCCGACCGCCTTCACGGGGCTTCGGCGGCCCATCGAAAGGAACCAGTTCCATGCGCAAGAAGATCACCATGTTCGCCGCGGCCATCGGGATCGCCGCGGGCGCCGTCCTCGGGGCGACGGCCTCCGCTCAGGCCGCCACCTACTACAACTCGCTCAGCGACTGCCAGGCGGCCCTCAAGTACCAGTCCGACTCGTGGGCGACGTGCACCCAGACCTGGGGTGGCGCACCCGCGGGCAAGTGGGTGATCACCTCCAATACGAGCAACGGCTGACCCCTGAGCGTGGAGCCGGGCCGCCCAGGGCGGCCCGGCTCTCTGTCGTTTGCGGGATCTCTACGAGGTGACGTTCTCCGTGCAAGCGGTGCCCCTCAACCAGGGCGCGCCATCGCGGCACCCGGCCTCGGGGGCGGACGTGCGAAGTGGGGGCGGATCAGGATCGATCCGCCCCCACTCCTGCGGGGCAGGGGGGTGTTGCCCCGCGTCTGTGGAGACCGTGCCGGCCTCGCAGCCTGCTCCGTCTCAGCGTGGCGGCGCCGCTGCGCGGCCGCTCGCCTCGTGTCCGTGGCGCTCGTCGCCTCTCAGGCCGCGAGCTGCCGCTCCGGTGCGGCGTCGGCCTCGCCGGGGCCGTACCGCCCCCGTGCCGTGTCCTCGTTCTCCGGGAGCCTGCGGGCGAACCCGGCCTTCGCGCCCTGCCGTCGGATCCCCTCGGCCTCCTCCTCGATTGCCTTGAGTTCGGCCCGCACGGCGTCGGCCGGGCGGCGCTCGAGCACGGCGTCGTACTGCATGGCCAGGAGGTTGAGGGTTTCGGTGTCGGTCTCGACGACCTCGGCGAGGACGGCTGTCCCGCCCGGAGGGACGTCCGGCGTGAACGCGCTGACCGCGCCCACGGATCCGGCGTCGTGCCGATGGTCGTGGTTGTCGCCGATCGCCGCCCCGATCCCCCAGCCCATTACCGGTCCCAGCGGGCCTCCGAGGATGCTCATCAACGAGCCGACCAGCCCTCCGGCCGGCCCGTCCCGCCGCGGGTCGGTGTCCAGTACGGAGGGGACGCGGATCGTGCCGTCCTCCAGGCGCTCGATCAGGGCCGCGCCGTGGAGTTCGGCGGTGGAGCCGAGGTGCGCGAGGTCGCGGAAAGCCTGGTGGGCCGTGGCGGGGTCGGCGAAGCGGAGGGCGACGGCGTTCTCGTACGTGGGCATGGTCTGGCTCCTTGAGGGGGATGTGTCGACAGAGGTTCGGGACATGGCAGGGCTCCAGGTGAAGCGGTATGCCACAGCAGGTTCGGTGATGCGGGCGGGACGGCTGCGGCGTCGGAGCTCGTCACGCTGTCCGGTGGGAGGACCGTGGGCCGGTCGGCCGGCGAGAGGTGTCAGGCCGCCAGGGAGCTCTCGCGGTGAGCCGATACCGGTGCGCGATGGACATCCGTGGTGGCAGCGACCGCCGCGATCAGTTCGGGTCCCGGACCCTCGATCGCGCGCCGACGGGCCTCGCCGGCCGACGCGGGGGAGAAGGTCTGCCAGTACCGCGCCTGACGGTTGAGCCTGCCGATCAGCGGCATGAGGTCGGTGGTGGCGGGAGCGGGGATCCCCAGGCGCTCCGCCTCCTCCTCTCCGAAAGCCTCGCGGAGCACACGCCGGACGACCGCGCGCACCTGCTCCCGGTCCAGGACCGCGCCCGGAACTCCGGCCATCGCGCGGGCCTGGGCTTCGATCATGCCGGCCGTCAGCGCCCGGGAGGTCGCGTCGGGTGTCGGTGTCGCGGAGCCCAGCAGTTCGTACAGCTGCCGGGCCGCGACGTGGCTGGTCACGCCTTGGTGGAGGCTCTCGTCGATCCCGAGGAGCTGGGCGACGCGGGACCAGTACTGGTAGAGGCGGTGTTCCTCCTCGGCGGTGATGTCGATACCCACGGCTGCCAGGGCCCGGTAGGCAAGCAAGGTGAAACCGAGCCACGTACGGGCCATGTCGGCCTGAGTCATCGGCGACTCAGCCGCGGCCGGACTTCCGTCGTGTCCGGCGAGGCGCGTCCGCGCGTGCAGCAGCCGCAGCTGGACCGTGGCCACGTACCCCGGGGCGCCGCGCAGCAGCCCGCCCGGGCGCAGGGCCTGCCGTGCCCAGACGCCGGTCTCGGCGAGGCGGCGGGTGGCTGCGGAGAGGGGGTCGCCGTTCGCGGCCAGGGTGCGTGCCACGGCGGGCGAGGCGAAGGAGTGGGTGAGTGCGGAGGGGACCGAGCACAGCTGGAACCACATGGGGGGCACGGACAGAGTGACGGTGTCCCCCCGATGCAGCAGCAGCGGATCGATGTGCGAAGGGGTGGACTCCGCCTCCCCCAGCAGCGCGGCCACGGCCTCGGGGGGCCTTTCGTCCAGACCCGCGAGCCCCTGTCGGAGGCCTGAGCCGAGGGCGCGTCGGGCGCGGGGGCCGTAGAGGTCCAGCTCTGTGACGACGGCGTCGGCCAGGGGGTCACCGGCCGTCGCGACGGCCAGGAGACCGGAGACTGCGGTCATGGTGCTCTCGCTTTCAAGGCGGTGTGCGGAAGCGGCGTGGGTAGTCCTCGTGCCGACCGCGCTGCGTGCGGGGGAGCTGCTGTCAGCGCAGTTCAGGACGGTGCGAAGGCGATGATCGGCAACCCGTCAACGACTCTGACACATGTCAGATTAGCTCGAATCTGACATGTGTCAAGTATGCTGGGTCGTGAGGCCCCGGACCATCGGGGCCGTGAGCGCAGCCGGCGGCCGCGCGCTCCTCGGGCGGAGTGCGACGGGCCAGGGGCCGGAAGCTCGCCCACAGACCGCAAGCAGGCACGATCGAGCAGCCATGGAGGCACACGTGGACACAGGAGCCGCATCGCCCCGACGGCCGGGGCGCCCCGGCGCGGACACCCCCGCGGTGCCGGAGGGCGGGAGCATTCTCCAGCGCGGACTTGAGGCCTTCGCGGAGCTGGGCTACGACCATGCGTCCGCACGGGAACTCGCCCGCCGTCTTGGCGTGAGCCACAACTTCATCAACGACCGGTACGGCTCGAAGGCGGCGTTCTGGCGCGCGGTCCTCGATCACGCGCTGGGGACGGATCTGGAGCCACTGCCGTGGACGGAGGAGGCGGTGGACGAGGCGGAGAGACTGCGGCGGGCGATCGCCGGCTTCTACCGGGGCGCGGTGCACACGCCGTTGGTCGGGCGGATCTTCGTCGACGAGTTCTCCCAGGACACCGAGCGGCTGGACTATCTCTACGAGCGTTACATCGGCCCGATGGTGCAGGGCATGCTGCCCTGCGTCGAGCGGCTCGTCGCCTCCGGGCGCATGGCGCCCATACCCATGCACGTGCTGTTCTTCGCCGTCGTCCCGCCGGTCTCGGGGATGGTGGACGGGCCGCTCGCACAGCGCCTGGGCAGGTCCGAGCCCGCCACACCGGAGCAACTCGCGTTCATGGCGGACAGACTGGCGGAACTCGTGGTCAACGGACTCCTCGCGACGGGCTCGCACGTCCCGGCCTGAGGACGGACGGATCCGCCGTGCGTGGGACGGACGGCGGATCCGGATCCGGGAGACACCGAGCTCACTTGCTCCCCAGGGGCGCCGGGTCCGCGCTCTGCGGGCCGGTGCTCCCGGGACTCGTCCGCACGTCGTTCTCCGCGGGACCGCTGCCGTCGGCGAGCTGCTTGTCCGGGAGAAGCAGGGCGAGCACGAGGCCGACGACGAACACCGGGGCCAGATAGCGGAACACCGGTGTCAGCGCGTGCTGGTAGGACAGGATCACCGAGTCCTGGATCTTCTGAGGGAGCGAGTGGACCAGGGCGGGGGTGAGCGAGTGCGCGTCGCCCACCGCGCCGGTGGCGTCTGCGGGCAGCCGCGCGGCGAGCTGCTCGGTGAGGCGGTGCGTGAACACCGAGCCGACGGCCGCCGTGCCCAGCGTGGCGCCGATCTCGCGGAAGAAGTTGTTGGCGGAGGTCGCGGTGCCCACGTCGGAGGCGGGGAAGTCGTTCTGCACCGCAAGCACCAACGGCTGCATGGTCAGACCGAGACCGGCGCCCAGCAGGAACACGTAGACGCAGACCAGTACCAGCGAGGTCTCCGTGTCGAGGGTGGACATCAGCAGCGCGGCCGCCGCGACGGCGACGGTGCCGACGATCGGCAGCGGCTTGTAGCGCCCGGTGCTACTCATCAGCCGGCCGGACGGGATGGCGGTGGCCATGATGCCGACCACCATGGGGATGAGCAGGAGGCCGGACTCGGTGGCGCTGACGCCGTAGACCATCTGCAGATACGTCGGCAGGTACCCGATGATCGCGAACATGCCGATGCCGATGACCAGGAGCCCGATGAGGGTGGCGGTGTTGAAGATCCTGCTGTGGAACAGCCGCAGGGGGATGATCGGTTCCTTGGCGCGCCGTTGTGAGAGGAAGAACAGCACCCATGCGAGCACGCCGCCGGCGATCATGCCGAGGATGACCGGGTCGGACCAGCCGTAGTCGGTGCCTCCCCACTCGGCCACCAGCACGGTGCAGGCCACGGCGGCCGCCATGAGGGCGAAGCCGATGTAGTCGAAGGCCACCTCGATGCTCCGGCGCGGCAGGCGCAACGCGAACGCCCCCACCGTCAGGGCCAGCACACCGACCGGCAGGTTGATCCAGAAGGACCAGCGCCAGCCGATGCCGTCGGTGAACCAGCCGCCGAGCAGCGGTCCGGCGACGGAGGAGAGGCCGAAGACGGCACCGATCGGGGCCATGTACCTGGCGCGCTGCCGGGGCGGTACCAGGTCGGCGATGATCGCCTGCGAGGTGATCATCAGCCCGCCGCCGCCCAGTCCCTGGACGGCTCGGCCGATGATCAGCATCGTCATGTTCTGTGCCGAGCCCGCCACCACGGATCCGGCGAGGAAGACGCCGATGCCGGCGAGGAACAGCGTCTTGCGGCCGATCAGGTCGCCGAGGCGGCCGTAGACGGGCATGGCGATGGTGGCCGCGAGGATGTACGCGGTGGTCACCCATGCCATGTGATTCACACCGTGGAGTTCTCCGACGATGGTCGGCAGCGCCGTGCTGACGATCGTCTGGTCCAGGGAGGAGAGCAGCATGGCGGCCATGAGGGCGGCGAATATGAGGCCGAAGTTGCGCGGGGTGCCGAAGGAGTCCTGCTCCTTCGGCACCCCGGCCGGGCTCGGGTCGTTCAAGGTGGACTCCAGAAGAGGAAACAGGGAGCACAGCGGCCGTGTCGGGGCTTACTGCCTCGCCCGGACGAGCCCGGCGTCGTACGCCATGATCACGGCCTGGATGCGGTCGCGGGCGCCGATCTTGGCAAGGATCCGTCCGACGTGCTTCTTGACGGTGGATTCGGTGAGGACGAGGCGTTCGGCGATCTCGGTGTTGGTCCAGCCCTGGCCGATGGCGACGAGGACTTCGCGTTCGCGGTCGGTGAGGGTCCGCAGCCGCGGATCCTCGGGGGCGGGCTCTTGGGGCGGGGCGAGCACCTGGTGGGTGTAGGCGTCCAGGAGGCGGCGGGTGAGACGGGGCGCGACGACGGCGTCGCCGGTGGCGACCGCGTGGATGCCTACGACGAGCTCCTCGGGGCGGGCGTCCTTGAGGAGGAAGCCGCTGGCACCGGCACGCAGCCCCTCGTAGGCGTACTCGTCGAGGTCGAAGGTGGTGACGATGAGGACGCGGGTGCGGCTGCCGGTGGCGGTGATGCGGCGGGTGGCCTCGATGCCGTCCATGCCGGGCATGCGGATGTCCATGAGGACGACGTCGGGGCGGAGTTCGGCGGCCAGGCGGACGGCCTCGGCGCCGTGCGCGGCTTCACCGACGGCCTCCAGGCCGGGGGTGCCCTCGATCAGCATGCGCACGCCCATCCGCTGCAGGGGCTGGTCGTCGGCGATCAGTACCGTGGTCATCGCAGTTGTTCTCCAGGGGGTACGTCGAGCACGACGTCCACGAGCCAGCCGTGGCCGCCCGCGCGCGGTCCGATGGTGACGGAGCCGCCGTACATGGCCGCTCGTTGGCGGATGCCGACCAGGCCGTGCCCCTGCTCGCCGCTCCGTCCGGGATGCGTCGCCGGCTCGGGTGTTCCGGGGGGTACGCCGGTGTCGGCGATCCGGATCCGGACCTCGCCCGCCGCGACGCCGATCGCGACCTCTGCGGAGGTGCCGGTCCCCGCGTGCTTGAGCGAGTTCGTCAGCGCCTCCTGGACGACGCGGTAGACGGTGAGTTGTACGCCGCCGCCCAGCGAGTCGAGATCGCCCGTCGTCCGGTACCGCACCGTGAGGCCGGCCGCGCGGACCCGTTCCATGAGGGCGTCCAGATCCCGGACGCCGGGCTGCGGGCTGAGCGGCCGCACATCCTCGTGTTCCTGGCCCTCGCGCAGGACTCCCAGGACGCTGCGGAGCTCGCTCATGGCCTGGCGTCCGGTGTCGCCGAGGACCCGCAGGGCCTCGGCGGACTTCTCCTTGTTGTGGGCGGCGAGGGTCGCGGCACCGTCGGCGACACTGACCATGACCGAGAGGTTGTGGCCGATGATGTCGTGCATCTCGCGGGCGACCCGGGAGCGCTCGGCGGCGGCTGTGAGCCGGACGCGTTGGTCGCGTTCGATCTCCAGGCGGGCCGCGCGGTCCTCCAGCGTCGCCAGGTACAGGCGGCGGATCCGCAGTGTCAGCCCGGTGGCGATCGCGGCGGCGGTCGTCCCCAGGAGGAAGAACAGACCGAGCAGGGGATGTTCGACCGGCGACAGGAGACAGACCGCCAGGGCGAGTTGGACCACCGTCAGAGCGGCGGCCCAGGTCAGGACGCGCAGGGAACCGCGAAGGGCCAGGCTGTACAAGGCGATGAGCGCGCTGATGCCGGCCTGCTGCCAGACGTCCAGCGACCACTGGACGAGCGACACCGCCGCGATCACGAAGTAGGTGACGGCCGGCGCCCTGCGGCGCCACCACAGCGGCAGGATCTGTGCGCCGGCGAGGAGGAACAGCACGGCGGACGGCAGCTGGTCGCGGCTGCCGGTTTCCCCGAACGGTCCGTGACTCGTGTGGGTGAGAAGGTCGGGCAGGCTGATGAGGGCGACGACGAGGACGACCATCGTGTCGAGCAGCCACGGATGACGTCGGTCCAGGTCGCGCCGGTGGTTCTGGCCGCGCACGATCCGGCCGAGGAGCGGATGCGCCCACCAGTCCGCGTCGAACCCGGCGGGGGGCGGCTCGGATGCCGCCCCCCGGGGAAGTCCCGCGGAGACTGACGCGCGGTGTGTGCTCATGGTCCCCATTGTGGTCGTACGGCCTGGTCAGGCGTCCTTGCGGACCAGGCGGAAGGCCGCCCCGGCCAGCGTGAGGGCCACCCACCCGGCGAAGACCGCCAGGCCCGCTCCCGGCGAGAGCGCGTCGGAGGACTCGTGCAGGGAGTACATCGCGGAGCCCGCGTTGCTCGGGAAGTACGGGTTGATGTTGTCGTACAGGGAGTCGGGCAGCAGCGAGGCCAGGCCGGGCAGGATGAGCAGGACGCCGACCAGGACGGCGATGGCCCCGGCGGAGGAGCGGAGCAGGACACCCAGGGCGACGCCGGCCACGGCCACCAGACCGAGGTAGACACCGGCGCCTGCCAGGCTGCGCAGCACCCCGTCGTCGCTCAGGGAGAGCGCGATCTTCTCGCCGTCCAGGCCGAGCGTGCCCAGCTGGAAGGCGGCCAGTGCGCCGAGGGTGGTCAGCACCAGGACGATGGGGCCGATCACTGCGGCCTTGGACCACAGGACCGGAAGGCGCCGGGGCACGGCGGCGAGGGTGGAACGGATCATGCCGGTGGAGTACTCACCCGCGGACAGCAGTACGCCGAGCACGCCCACGGCCAGCGACGCGAAGGTCACCCCGAGCAGGGCCAGGCTGACCGCGTCCTGGGTGCCGGAGCCCGGACCGTTCTCGGGGACGACGGCGTCGGGGCTGTACGTCGCGGAGGCGATGGCGCCGAGGGCGACCAGCAGGACGACGGCGACGGCGAGGGTGATCCAACTGGAGCGCAGCGACCAGAACTTGGCCCACTCCGAGCGCAGCACCCGCAGTCCGGTCACCTTGTAGGCGGGCTTGGTGGCCGGTTCCTCCGGAGCCGGGGCCACGGAAAGCGTGGTGGTGGTCATCAGGCGGCCTTTCGTTCGGTGCCGACGGGAGAGCTCTGGTACTCCACGGCGTCGTGGGTGAGTTGCATGAAGGCCTCCTCCAGGGAGACGGCCTGCGGGGTGAGTTCGTACAGCGCGATCCCGTGCTCCGCGGCGATCGCGCCGATCTCCCGGGCGTCCCGTCCGGTGACCACCAGTTCCTCCGCGGCGGAGGAACTGACGGTGACGTCCGGGCCGGCCAGCAGCGAACGCAGCCGTATGGCCTCGGTGGTGCAGACCTTCACACCCGAGCCGCCGGCCTCCCGGGTGAAGTCCTCGACCGTGGTGTCGGCGAGCAGCCGGCCGCGGCCGATGATCACGAGGTGGTCGGCGATCAGGGCGGTCTCGCTCATCAGGTGCGAGGAGAGCATCACGGCCCGGCCCTCGTCGGCCAGCGAGCGCAGGAGGTTGCGCACCCACAGCACGCCCTCGGGGTCGAGGCCGTTGACCGGCTCGTCGAGCATGACGATCTCCGGGTCGCCGAGCAGCGCCGAGGCGATGCCGAGCCGCTGGCCCATGCCGAGCGAGAAGGCGCCCACCCGCTTTCCGGCCACGCTGGTCAGACCGGCCAGTTCGATGACCTCGTCGACCCGGCGACGCGGGATGCCGTGCGTGTGGGCGAGCGCCATGAGGTGGTTGAGCGCGGTGCGCCCCGGGTGAACGGACTTGGCCTCCAGCAGGGTGCCGATCTCCTGCAGCGGTGCGGCATGCCTGCCGTACGCCTTGCCGTTGACGGTGACGGAGCCCCCGGTGGGGGAGTCCAGGCCGACGATCATGCGCATGGTCGTGGACTTGCCCGCACCGTTGGGGCCCAGGAAGCCGGTCACCTCGCCCGGCTTCACCGTGAAGCTCAGATGGTCGACGACCGTCTTGTCGCCGTATCGCTTCGTCAGCTCGTGGGCTTCGATCATGGGTGGGGCCTTCCTCGACTTGAACGCGGCCGCTGCTGGGGGACGGTCTCTGTCCTGTCCTCGACGCTACGAGAGCGGCCGGTCCCGGTCCTGGGACCACGGGGGACACTTCGGAGCGCGGGTGGTACCCCGGTACCGCCGGCCGGACCGCGCGGGTCATCCTCGGGGATGACCCGGGACAGCGGTGCCGACGACCGGCAATGCCGGTGTCCGGGCGGCGAGGGCGGGCAGGACGACGGCGTCGATGTAGGAGACGAGGAACGCCTGCGTGGGCGCCTCCTCCTCGACGGACAGCCGGGAGACGAACGCTCCGATCATCATGTGCATGATGAAGTCGACCGCCGGGTTGTCCGCGTGGATCTCCCCCCTGGCGACGGCCCGCCGCAGCGCGGCTCGGAGATCCTCCTTCGCCGGGTCGATCAGATACTCCCGGAACGCGTCCCGGAGGTCGGGTTCCGTGTGGATCGCCATCGTCAGCCCCCGCATCAGCGCGGAGTTCCTCTCGATCCGCGCATCGTCCCGGCACAGGGTGAGGGCGTACAGGTCGCCCTTGAGGGATCCGGTGTCGGTTTCGCCAGCTTGTGCACTGCTCGGTGTGTCGTGCCGAACCGCCTGGGCGACGAGTTCGGCCTTGCCGCCCCACTGGCGGTAGAGCGTGGCCTTGCTGCATCTGGTGCGAGCGGCGACGGCGTCCATGGTGAGGGCGTGATAGCCGACCTCGCGCAGCAGGTCGAGCACGGACTCGTACAACTCGGCCAAGCGCTCGGGAGTGATCCGAAGGCGACGTGCCGTTGCGGATTCGGTCATGCCGCTCACCTTCCCTTATCGAAACGAATCAGTTTCGTACTCTTAGAATATAGCGGCGTCCTTGGGTGCGGTTCTGGGAAGTTCCTGAGAACAAGGACCGCCCCTACGGCGGTGCAGGGGCGGTGACCTGCATCGTTCCCGGATCGGCTCTCAGGGACCTCCCAGAACCTCTCGGGAAAGTCGGAGCCGCGACCGCCACTGTGTGCGGGTCCCGTGGGCATGCGGCGCCGGATACTCCCCCTCCCGGAGCCGCATGCCTCCGCACGAGCGAAGCGGAGTTGTCCGGTATGACCACCACCACGCCCCGTCCCCGGGCCGGCACCACAATCCGGCCCGCACGCCGTACGGCGCCGGTCCAGTGGATCGGCCCATGGCAGAACGCTCTGGAAGGCGCGGCGGCCGCGCTGGGCGCGGTGGTCGCCATGGCCGTCGTGTCCGCCCTGGCGCTGATCCTCCTCGGCGCCGGATCCGTCGGGTCGGTGTGGTCGCTGACCATGGTCCTGACGGCCATGGCGGTCGGCGGTTCGGCCAGCGCCGGTTCCGACGTCTCCGGTGACACCGGGGCGATGGGAGGCCTGGCCTCCCTCTTCGGCGGCGGGGGCGGTATGAGTCCGTCCATGAGCGGCGCGGCCGAGGTCGTACCGCTCGGCGTGACACTCGTCGGTGCCCTCGTGCTGTGGATCGCCTTCGCCCGGCGACTGCGGCCGGGGTCGCAGCGGGCCTTCACCTCCGGCGAGCTGGCCGTCCGGGCGGCGGGAGCGGCGACCGCCGCCCTGTTCACCCTCATGATCGTGGCCGCGCTCGCGAAGGGAACGGCGACTCTGCCCGAGTCCGCGACGAGCGGTATGGGCGGCGACGGGTCCGCGGCGGGGTTCGGCGGGAGCGGTCTGGCTGAGCTGCTGGGCGGCGGCTCGGAGGCCGCGCCGACAGTGACGTATCACGTGAGCGCGGGGTCGGCCGGCCTCGGCGGGGTGCTGTGGGTGGCCGTCGTACTCGGTGTCGGGCTCCTGATCACCCGGCGGGCGCGGCTGCCGCTGGGCGGAGTGCTGGACGGGCTGCGCACGGGGTGGGGAGGCAGCGTGTCGGCCGTGGTGCGCACGGTCCTCGTCCTTGCCGCCGTGCCCCTGGCCGCCCTGACGGCGGTCGGCGTGGTGGCGGGCGGACGGGCCGGCTCCGCCGCCGGTGCGGCCCTGCTGCTGGCTCCGAACGCGGTCGCGGTCTTCCTGACCCTGGGCGTCGGATCCTCCTGGACGGCCGCGGTGCATCCGGTGCGGAGCGACGGCGGCAGCAACCCGCTCGCGGCGCTGCTGGGCGGCATGGGTCAGAGCACGGGTGGCACGGGCGGTGGTCTGCAGACGGAGCGTACCGAGCACCTGGGGTCGTTGTCGGCGGGAGGCCGGCCGCTGTGGCTCGGAGCCCTCGTCCTGACCGGGCTCGTCCTGGTCAGCTGCGCCTACCGGGCGGCCCGTGTCACGGACCCGGCCCATCGGGTTCCGCTGCACCCCTACCGGGGCCCGCTGGCCCGGCACATCGGCATGGCGCAGCGGTTCGGCGTCGTCACGGCGCTTCTCCTGGGTGGGGCCGCCTGGCTGGTCGCCTCGTCCGGACACTTCGGCGTCAGCATGTTCGGCAGCGAGATGGGAGGCACACATGCCGAGCTGAGCGGCAGTGTCCTGCGCACGGTCCTCGGCGGGTTCCTCCTCGGTGCCCTGGCCGGGTTGGGCGGGAGTGCGCTGGCCGCGAGGCGCGCTACTCCTGGACCGCGGTGACAACGCCCTTTATGCGGCGAATACAGATCGCTTCCGTACTCTGCGCAGCATGTTCCCGGCCGCAGGGAGGCCCTCGTTGAAACCCGTCGAACGCACCGTTCCGCCTGGTGGAGGCGACGTCGGTATGACGGCCGTCGGTGAAGTGAACCTGCTGGTCGTGGACGACGAGTCGACCGTGCGGGAGCTGCTGTGCGCGGCCCTGCGGCACGCCGGGTTCGCGGTCGTGGCGGCCGGCACGGGCCAGGAGGCACTGGACCGGGCGCGGGAGGTGCCGCTGGATCTGGTCCTGCTCGACGTGATGCTGCCCGACCTGGACGGCTTCGAGGTGATCCGGAGGCTGCGCGAACAGCACCGTCCCGTCTCCGCGTCCCGGCCCGGGCAGGTCCCAGTGGTGTTCCTCACCGCCCGGGACGCCACCCAGGACAAGATCGAGGGACTGGTGCTGGGCGGCGACGACTACGTGACCAAACCGTTCGACCTCCAGGAACTGATCGCCCGGATCCGTGCGGTCCTGCGCCGCACCAGCGGCGACCCGGCCGCCCTGCTGCGGGTGGGCGACCTGGAGTTGGACGCCGACGGGGTCCAGGCCGCTCGCGCGGGGGAGCCGTTGCGGCTGTCGCCCACCGAGTTCCGGCTGCTCCACTACCTGATGACCAACGCCGGGCGCACCGTGTCCAAGGCGCAGATCCTCCAGCGGGTGTGGGACTACGACTTCAACGGCGACACCGGCATCGTCGACACCTACATCAGCTACCTGCGCCGCAAGATCGACAACGGCGGGCCGAAGCTGGTCCACACCGTGCACGGAGTCGGATACGTGCTGCGGGGACCGAAGCCGTGACCGTGCCCCGCCCGCCCCGGGTGTGGGCGAGGGCGTCGCTGCGCAGCCGGGTGCTCCTGCTCGCCGTCGCCCTGCTGACGGTCGGGTTCACGGCGTTCAGCCTGGTCACCGGCAACGCCCTGCGCGGCTACCTGGAGGATCGCGTCGATGCCCAACTCCGTGCCGCGGCACAGGTGTTCGCGCTGGTTCCGCCGACGGCGGCCGAGAACGGCGCGGCTCGCAAACCGCCTTCCGGTCTGGCTGACTTCAGCACGGACGTCCTCGGCAATCCCGTCATCACGTACGTCGCCCTGGACGGCACCGTCGAGACCAGCGTGGACTCCCTCGCCGGGACCGGCCGGGCCGACCAGGCGCGAGGCCCGGCCCTGCCCCGGATGGACCGGGCCGCGGTCACCGCCCGCGACGGCCGCCCGTTCACCGTGGGAGGCACGAGCGGGGGCGCCCGCTGGCGGGTGATCGCCGTGCCCCGGGTCGCCGGCGCCCGGCTGCCCGGCGTCGCCGCGACGGCGGCCGCCACGCCGGGCAGTGTGCTCGTGGCGACGCCGATGTCCAAGGTGGACGGCACCGTGGACCGGATGTGGCGGATCTACGAGAGCACCGGACTCGCCCTGCTCGTCGCCCTCGCCGTCGCGGGCTGGTTCGCGGTCCGCTCCGGGCTGCGCCCGCTGTCCCGCATCGAGCAGACCGCCGCCGAGATCGCGGGCGGGGACCTCTCCCGCAGGGTGCCCGAACTGGCGGGCCCGAACACGGAGTTGGGCCGCCTGGCGGCGGCGCTCAACGGCATGCTCGGGCAGTTGGAGTCGGCGTTCGCGGCGCGTTCCGAATCTGAGGCGCGGATGAGCCGGTTCGTCGCCGACGCCAGTCATGAGCTGCGCACCCCACTCGCCGGCATCAAGGGCCTGACCGATCTGCACCGCATGGGAGCCCTGCCCGGTCGCGACATCGACGCCACGATGGACCGTATCGCCCGAGAGTCCGAACGTCTCACCCGGCTCGTGGAGGACATGCTGCAACTGGCGCGCCTCGACGAGCACGTCCTGCGGACCGCGGACCGGCCGACCGGTTCCGGGGCGTCCGACGCCGCTCCGCCGGGCCTCGACCTCGCCCCGGCCGACCTGCGCACCCTCGCGGCCGACGCCCTCCACGACGTGCGGGCACTGGATCCGTCCCGGCCCGTCACGCTCACCGGGCCCGACGGCTGCGGACCGCCCACTCCCGCGCCGACCCTCGCCGACGAGGCCCGGCTGCGCCAGGTCGTCACCAACCTCGTCGGCAACGCGGTCACCCATACGCCCTCCGGCACCCCCGTACGGATCGGCGTCGGTACGGTCGGCGACCACGCCGTTCTGGAGATCGCCGACCAGGGGCCGGGCCTCACCGTGGAGCAGTGCGGTCGTATCTTCGAGCGGTTCTACCGCGCCGACACCTCCCGCAACCGTGCCACCGGCGGCGCCGGCCTCGGTCTGTCCATCGTCCAATCCCTGGTCACCGCACATGCGGGGAGGGTGGAGGTCGACTCGGTGCCGGGCCGGGGCGCCGCCTTCCGTGTCCTGTTGCCGAGGCTGGGCGAGCAACCGACGGCCACCGAACTCCGCCTTGCTTGACAGTCGTCAGATTCCGGCTAATCTGACGACCGTCAGGCTGTGCGCGATCTCGACCGGCCCCCTTAGTACTGTGTGTGGCGCGGTCCGAGTTTGGCGCGCCGATTTCCGTCTAAACCCCTGCGATTCTTCACAAAAAATCCGAAAGCGATTTCCGTGAAAGTTCAAGCACTGGGATAGTGTCCGATCATGCGTGACCCGAACGACCGCGTTCCTTCCCCCCGCCTCGCCGATCTGGCACAGCTGATCCGCCTGCCCGCAGCCCTCAGCGTGCCCGGTGACGTTCTCGCCGGAGCCGTCGCGAGCACCGGCACCGCCCGCCTCCGTGATGGCGGCACCATCGCGTCATCCGTCGCCCTCTACTGGGCCGGGATGGCGCTCAACGACTACGCGGACGCGACCGTCGATGCCGTGGAACGTCCCGAGCGTCCCATCCCCTCCGGGAGAGTCGCCCGCCGTACCGCGCTCGTCGCAGGGTGCGGACTCACAGCCGTGGGCCTGGGACTTGCCGCACTCACCGGCGGGCGCCGGGCACTCGGTGTTGCGCTGCCGCTGACCGGACTGGTCTGGGCGTACGACCTGCGCCTCAAGTCCACGGCATGGGGTTCCGCCGCCATGGCGGGCGCACGGGCACTCAACGTACTGGCCGGTGCCGAGCCCGGACGCCGGGTGTCCGCACTGCCCGCGGCCTTGGTGGTCGGCGCCCACACCTACACCGTCACGGCGCTCAGCCGCCACGAGGTGTCGGGCGCGCCGCGCGCGGTGCCCGCCGTCACTCTGGCGGGCAGCACCGCAACCGCCTTGGCCGCGGCGGCACTTCCCACCGTCCTGCGGCAGGGCCGGGCGGCGCGGATCGGCGCGGTGGCCGGAGCGCTCGGCTACCTCTCCTCGTACGGCACCGCACAGGCACGCGCGGCACGGGAGCCGTCCGCTGCGAATGTCCGGGGTGCGGTCGGCGCCGGGATCATGTCGCTGATGCCCCTGCAGGCCGCGCTCACCGCCGGCGGCGGGCGAGCGGTCCTGGCCGGGGCACTGGCGGTGGCGCATCCGTCGGCGCGAAGACTCGCCCGGAAGGTGTCGCCGACGTGACCCCGATACCCGGGTTCCCGGGGCGGCTCAGATTCGGGTTCGGCACCAACGGATTCGCCTGTCACCGTCTCGACGACGTGTTGACCGTCCTCGCCGACCTGGGCTACGACTCC
This sequence comes from Streptomyces sp. NPDC046909, assembly GCF_040644695.1. Classification (NCBI taxonomy): domain Bacteria; kingdom Bacillati; phylum Actinomycetota; class Actinomycetes; order Kitasatosporales; family Streptomycetaceae; genus Streptomyces; species Streptomyces sp. NPDC046909. Next base: position 32,607 of record NZ_JBEYXC010000037.1, read on the forward strand.
GTGGGCCTCACCCTCGACCACGGTCACCTCGATCCCTTCGCCGCCGACTTGTCCCGCCAAGTCGACCGTCTGGCCCGGCGGTTGGACCGGCTCGGGCTGGCCGTCATGGTGGAGACCGGGGCGCCGTACCTCCTGGATCCGTGGCAGAAGCACCACCCCACGTTGATGTCCGTCGCCGGTGCCGAGCGCCGTGTCGAGCTGCTGGGGCGGGCGGTGCGGATCGCGGCCGAGCTGGGGGCCCCGGCCGTGCACCTGTGCAGCGGCCCGGCGCCCGAGGGGGTGCCGGAGGACGAGGCCTGGAAGCGGCTGACCGCCGGCTGCGAAGAGGTGCTGGAGGTCGCGGGCGAGCATGGTGTGGCGCTCGGGTTCGAGCCCGAGCCGTACATGTTCGTCGACACGGTGGAGCGCGTGCTGGAACTGCGGCGCAGGCTCGGGGAGCCCGAACTGTTCGGTGTCACCCTCGACATCGGGCACGCCCACTGCGTCGAGGAGCTTCCGCTGCTCGACTGTGTCGCGCTCGCGGCGCCGCATCTGGTGAACGTCCAGATCGAGGACATGCGGCGCGGCGTCCACGAGCACCTCGAACTCGGCGCGGGCGAGATCGACTTCCCGCCCGTCCT
>NZ_JBEYXC010000038.1:0-25530 GCF_040644695.1 Streptomyces sp. NPDC046909
TTATCTGTCGTTCGCTTTCCATTTTTTATACCCGCCGCCCCACCCCCGCCCCCCCCCCGCTAAAAAAACCCCCCAACCCCCCTTTGGGGGGGCGCCCCCCCCCCCCCCCCCCCCCGCCACCGTCATGTCCGCATACGTTCGTCCCGCTGCGAGCCGCCGGACCAACGGCGGCTCCCCATACGGGAGATCGGGGGTGCGCACGTGCGCATCGGACTGCTTACGGAGGGTGGCTATCCGTATGTGAGCGGTGACGCCAGGCTCTGGTGCGACCGGCTCGTGCGCGGGCTCGGGCAGCACGAGTTCGACCTCTACGCGCTCAGCCGCAGCGAGCGCCAGGAGGACGAGGGCTGGGTCGAGCTGCCGCCGCAGGTCAGCCGGGTGCGGACGGCGCCGCTGTGGACGGCCGAGGACGACGGGGTGGTCCTCGGGCGCCGGGCGCGCCGCCGGTTCGCCGAGTGCTACGGCGAGTTGGCGGCCGTACTCTGCGCCGGCCCCTCCGAGGAGTCGTCGGCCGTTGAGGCGGACCGTTTCGGCAGCGCGCTGTACGGCCTCGCCGAACTCGCCCGCGACGAGGGCGGCCTGGTGGGGGCGCTCCGCTCCGAGACCGCCGTACGCGCCCTGGAGCGCGCCTGTCGTGCGCCGGGCGCCCCGCGTGCCGCGCGTGAGGCGCGCGTGCCCGATCTGCTCGCCGTCGCCGCGCACCTGGAACGCGCCCTGCGCCCCCTGTCCCTCGACTGGTACGAGGACGACGGCCTCGGCTCGGTCGACCTGTGCCACGCGGCCTCCGGTGGCCCGGCCGCCCTCCCCGGCCTGCTGGCCCGGCACTTCGCGGGCGTACCGCTCCTGGTGACGGAGTACGGAGTCCAGCTGCGCACGCACTTCCTGTCCGCCACGGAAGCCTCGCCCCCGGTCCGCGCTTTGCTCGCCGCCTTCCACGGCCGGCTGGCCACCGAGATCTACGGCCGGGCGGCGCTCATCACCCCCGGCAACACCCACGCCCGCCGCTGGCAGGAACGCTGTGGCGCCGACCGCGACAAGATCCGCACGGTCTACCCGGGCATGGACGCCGCCCACTTCGCGGAGGTCGGCGAGTCCCCGGAGTGCGCGGACCCGGACACGCTGGTCTGGGTCGGGCGGGTCGAGCCGACCAAGGACCTGATCTCGTTGCTGCACGCCTTCGCGGAGATCCGCAAGGAGGAGCCGAAGACGCGGCTGCGGATCATCGGGGTCCCCGTGGGCGCCGAGGGCGCGGCCTACCTGGGCCACTGCAAGGCGCTGGCCGCGCAGCTCTTCCCCGACGAGGCGGACGGTCTGCACGCCGTCGGCGACAACCCGGTCTCCTTCGAGGACATCGGCGGACCCGAGGTCCCGACCCTCGCCGAGGCGTACGCGTCGGGCGCCCTGACCGTCCTGTCCAGCGTCGTCGAGGGCTTCCCGATCAGCCTGGTGGAGGCCATGTTCTGCGGCCGCGCGACCGTGTCCACCGACGTCGGCGCCGTCGTCGAGGTCATCGGCGGCACCGGACTCGTCGTACCCCCGCGCAATCCGCGGGCGCTCGCCGAGGCGTGCGTGGCGCTGTTGCGCGACCCCGAGCGCCGTGAGCGCCTGGGCGCGGCGGCACGGGCGCGTGCGCTGGAGCTGTTCACCATCGAACAGAACATCACGGCATTTCACGGCATTTACCTGGAGATCGTCTCCCGCCACCCGGTCCGCCGCGTCGTCCTCGACGACACCACCGGCGAACCCCTCCCCTTCGCCGTCCCCGCCGAGGCCCACATGCCCGGCCGCTGGACGGACTCCGGATCCGCCCGCGTCGTGGCCCGAGGCGGCCCCGGCTGGGCAGCGGGCCCCCCGGTACGCGCCAACACCCCCCTGCCCACCACGGAGGCCGCGCGATGAGCGAACTCGGCGAACTGGATCGTCCCGGCACTCCGATCAGCCCGGGGGCGTGGGACGTGCGGTCGGAGGAGTGGGTCCTGGGGGAGGGCGCTGACGGAGACGAGGGCTGGGTGGGCGCCACGGGGGCTGTGCTTAAGAGCGGCGCGACGACGGCGGAGGCTGCCGACGGGGGTGCCGTGACGGCCCCAGGCGCTGCCGATGCAGATGATGCCGATGAGGGCGAAGCGCCGCCCGCACGCCCCCACCCCACCACCGCTCAGCCCACGACCCGCACCACACCCTCTCCAGCTCAGCCCGCGACCCGCACCACACCACCCCCCGCCCAGCCCACGCCTCCCACCCCCCGGCGCACCGCCGCCGTGGACCCGGTGAAGGCGCTGATGCACCGTCACCGTGAGCTGTGCGAACGGGCCGTGGACCCCCTGGAGATCGCGGCAGGCCTGGAGGCGCACGGCGTCACCGATCGCACCGCGACCCGCTTCCGGCACCGGGACGTCTTCTCCCTCGCGGAGGAGATGTACGCGCGCGTGTCGAGAGACGGCGACACCCCTGTGCCGGCCGCAGCCCCCGAGGCCCCTCGGGCAGGCGCCGACTGGATCCTGCTCACCCTCCTCCCGGGAGCCCTGTGCGCCGCTACTGTGGTCGGCCTCCGTCTCACCGACGGCCAGCCCCGCCTGGCCGCGGCCGTCGTGGGCACCCTCGCCGTCGCCCTCTCACTGCGCGCCGCGCTGGCCCGGGGCCCGCTGAGCACGACCCACCACTCACCACCCCGCACCCTCACCCTGACCTGCTGGCTGATCACCTACGCCCTCCTGGGCGACGGCCTGCTCCGAGCAGCCGTCAACGGCGGCCCCGACGCCCTGCCCAACGGCACCCCCGACAGCCCCTGGCCCCTGACGGCCACCCCGATCCTGGCCCTCACTCTGTCCTGCGCCCCCGCGGCATGGACAGCCCACTTCTTCACGACGCGCGCCCGCCGCAAACTCACACTCAGCCGGGGCCTGGAGGACTTCACCGCCTCCGTACTGCCCCTGCTGTTCGGCGTGTTCGCCCTGTACCTGTGCGCCCTGACGGCCTTGCTGACCCTGACCGGCACGGCCCTCTCCGACCCCACCCCCTACGCCGGAACCCTCACCCCCTACGCCGGAACCCTCACCCTCGGCGCCCTCCTCTTCCTCTCCCGCCTCCTCACCACCCACGGCTTCACCCACGCCCCGGCACTGGTCCTCACCGCCGCGACCACGACCGAACTGACCGCCCTCGCCACGGCCTTCGCGTCCCGCCTCCCGGGCTGCGACTTCCTGGGCACACCGGTCGAGACGCTCGTTCAGACATGGGGCCCGGGCGCCGTACCAGCACTCGCCTGCGGAGCGGGAGCCACAACCCTGCTCCTGCACTCAACTCGCAGGCTGACGCGGGCCTCGGCCCACGCACCCACCACGGACCAGCCATGGTGACGCGGCGCGGCAGCCCACGAGTCCCCCGCGAACGGCGAGCAGGGGACGTGCCGGTGGGTGTCCGCCCGCAGCGGCAGGCGTCCGACACCGCGCACCCCTCAAGCAGCCGAGCCGCCCGACCGAGGACGGACACCCCCCGGCGCGGCCCCGACCCACGACGTACGAGCAGGCGCTACGCGCGCCCCCACCCACCCCAGCAGGCCGCCGCAGGCACCCGTATCTCACCCGACCGCCGGCGGCACACCGTTCTGACAGGAGAGCAGCACATGATCACCTCCCGACCCGAAGCCCCGGCGACGGGAGCCGCACGATGAGGGTCCTGCTGATCGGAGCCAACGGCTACCTCGGCCGCTTCGTCGCCGACCGCCTGCTCGCCGATCCGGCCGTCCAGCTCACCGCCCTCGGCCGCGGCGATGACGCCGACGTCCGCTTCGACCTCGCGTCCGGCAGTCCCGGCGCGCTCACCCGCTTCCTTGACGCGGTCCACCCCGGCGTGGTCATCAACTGCGCCGGCGCCACCAGAGGCGGCGCCCGCGAACTCACCCGCCACAACACGGTCGCCGTGGCCACGGTCTGCGAGGCCCTCCGCCGCAGCGGCTGCGGAGCGCGGCTCGTCCAGATCGGCTGCGGCGCCGAATACGGCCCGAGCCAGCCGGGCAGCTCCACCGCAGAGGACGCCGTCCCCCGCCCCGGCGGCCCGTACGGCGTCAGCAAGCTCGCCGCCACCGAACTCGTCCTCGGCTCGGGCCTGGACGCGGTCGTCCTCCGCGTCTTCTCCCCGGCCGGCCCCGGCACCCCCGCCGGCTCCCCCCTCGGCCGCCTCGCCGAGGCCATGCGCCGCGCGATGCAGTCCGGCGACGGCGAGCTCAAGCTCGGCGGTCTCGGCGTCCAGCGCGACTTCATCGACGTACGTGACGTCGCCCGCGCCGTCCACGCCGCCAGCCTCTCCGCCGCGCAGGGCGTCATCAACATCGGCTCGGGCCGCGCCGTGCGGCTCCGCGACGCCGCCGGGGTTCTCGCCCGCGTGGCCGGATACGGCGGCGCCCTCCACGAACTCGACGGACCTCCCGGCCCGCTGCGGGCGTCCATCGGCGCATCCATCGGCGCATCCATCGGGCACCCCCGCTCCGAACCCGACCATGCCGCCCCGGTCGCGTACCCGTACCCGGACGGCTGCGGCAGCTGGCAGCAGGCCGATGTGCGCACCGCGCGCGACCGGCTCGGCTGGCGGCCCCGGATCAACCTCGAAGAGTCCCTCGCCGACATCTGGATGGAGGCGGCATGCCGCATCTGACCAGCACGACCACCGGCACCACCAGCACCGAACTCCGTCCCGGCTTCGGCATCCCGGGCTTCGCGCACCCCCTCGTCGCGCCCGCAGAGTGGGGCGAGCTCGCCCGTCCCGGCACGCCGGTCCACTGGGTCGTCCTCAATGTCGCCGACGGCCCCGGCAGCCGCCCCGACCTGCACTGCCTGGAGGCGGCCGGCCGGCTGCGCAACGCGGGCGTCCGGGTCCTCGGCCACATCGACGCGACCTACGGAGCCCGTGCCTTCGGCGAGATGGTCTCCGACGCGCAGCGCTACCTCGACTGGTACAAGGCCGACGGCTTCCTCCTCGACCGCTGCCCCACCGAACGCGCCGCGCTCCCCGAGATCCGCCGCACCGTCACCACGCTCCGCGCGATCCGCGACGACGCGCATGTCGTCCTCGGCCACGGCACCCACCCGCACCCCGGCTACGCGGAGAACGCCGACCAGCTGGTTACCTTCTCCGGGCCGTGGAGCGACTACCGCTGGTCGCAGGTGGCCGAGTGGACCGCCGACTACCCGCCCGAGCGCTTCTGCCACTTCGTCCACGGTGTGCCCCGCGGCCACCTGGACGAGGCGCTGCGCATAGCCCGCTGGCAGGGCGCCTCGACGATCTGGTTCACCGACCGCACGGACCGCGGCGGCCGCGCGGATCCCTGGGAGACCATGCCCGGCTACTGGGACGACATCGTCTCGCGGGTCGGGACGGGTGTCTCGGAATGAAGAAGCCCATGGCAGTGTTACAGGGAGAACAACTGTAGTGATTGACCGATCAACGGAGTCCCCGTGTCGCTGCCACCCCTGGTCGAGCCAGCTGCTGAGCTCACCGTAGACGAGGTCCGCAGGTACTCCCGCCACCTGATCATCCCTGACGTCGGGATGGACGGGCAGAAGCGGCTGAAGAACGCCAAGGTGCTCTGTGTGGGCGCCGGCGGCCTGGGCTCGCCGGCGCTGATGTACCTGGCCGCGGCGGGCGTGGGCACGCTCGGCATCGTGGAGTTCGACGAGGTCGACGAGTCGAACCTGCAGCGACAGATCATCCACAGCCAGGCCGACATCGGCCGCTCCAAGGCCGAGTCCGCGCGCGACTCCGTCCTCGGCATCAACCCGTACGTGAACGTGATCCTCCACGAAGAGCGGCTCGAGGCCGAGAACGTGATGGACATCTTCAGCCAGTACGACCTGATCGTCGACGGCACCGACAACTTCGCGACCCGCTACCTCGTCAACGACGCGGCCGTGCTGCTGAACAAGCCGTACGTGTGGGGCTCGATCTACCGCTTCGACGGCCAGGCCTCCGTCTTCTGGTCCGAGCACGGCCCCTGCTACCGCTGCCTCTACCCGGAGCCCCCGCCGCCGGGCATGGTCCCCTCCTGCGCCGAGGGCGGCGTCCTGGGCGTGCTGTGCGCGTCCATCGGCTCCATCCAGGTCACCGAGGCCATCAAGGTCCTCACCGGCACCGGTGAGCCCCTGGTCGGCCGTCTGATGATCTACGACGCCCTGGAGATGCAGTACCGCCAGGTCAAGGTCCGCAAGGACCCCAACTGCGCGGTCTGCGGCGAGAACCCCACCGTCACCGAGCTCATCGACTACGAGGCCTTCTGCGGCGTCGTCTCCGAGGAGGCCCAGGAGGCGGCCGCCGGCTCGACGATCACTCCCAAGCAGCTCAAGGAGTGGATCGACGACGGCGAGAACATCGAGATCATCGACGTCCGCGAGATCAACGAGTACGAGATCGTCTCCATCCCGGGCGCCAAGCTGATCCCGAAGAACGAGTTCCTCATGGGCACCGCCCTGGAGAGCCTCCCGCAGGACAAGAAGATCGTCCTGCACTGCAAGACGGGCGTCCGCAGTGCGGAAGTCCTCGCCGTGCTGAAGTCCGCGGGCTTCGCGGACGCCGTGCACGTCGGCGGCGGCGTCATCGGCTGGGTCAACCAGATCGAGCCGGACAAGCCGGTCTACTGACCGCACCTGCTCCGTACGGCGGGGGCTGCTCCTCACAGGGGCGGCCCCCGCCGTCGTCATGAGCAGACCTTGCCGTCCCTCGGCACCGTGCCCTTGAGCAGATACGCGTTCACCGTGGAGTCGACACAGTCGCTCCCGCTGCCGTACGCCCCGTGCCCCTCGCCCTTCCAGGTGAGCACCACACCGACGCCCTTGCCCAGCTCGTCCGCCATCTTCCGGGCGCCCTCGACGGGCGTGGCCGGGTCGCCGGTGTTGCCGACCACGAGGACCGGCGCCGCGCCCGGCGCGCTCACCTCCGGGGTGTCGTGCTGCCCGGCCACCGGCCAGTCGTGGCACCAGCCGGCCGTGTCCCAGCCCAGGAAGGAGCCGAAGACGGGCGAGATCTTCTCGAACGTCGCCAGCCGCTTCTTCGTCTCCGCGGCGGTCGGCCGCTGCTTGTCGTCCAGGCACGATATGACCCGCTGCGAGTGGGTCGTCGTGCCGTAGTGGCCCGAGGCGGTCCGGTCGTTGTAGCCGTCGGCGAGCGTCAGCAGCTCCGAGCCGTCGCCCTGCTCGGCGGCCTCCAGCGCGCTGGTCAGCGTCGGCCAGCTGGCCTTGCTGTACAGCGGCAGCACGATGCCGGTCACCGCGAGGGTCTGGGTCAGCTCCCGGTCGGAGCCCGTCGGCAGCGGATCGGCGTCGAGGTCCTTCAGCAGGTCGGCGATCTTCCGAGTGCCTTCCTCAGGGTCCTGGCCGGTCGACTTCAGATAGTCGTCGAGCGCGCGCTGGAAGCCCCGGGTCTGGTTCTCGGCGTGGCCGAAGGTGTCGGCGCTCGGGTCGACGACCGCGTCGAGGATCAGCCGCCCCACGTTCTTCGGGAACAGATGGGCGTACACACCGCCCAGTTCGGTGCCGTAGGAGATGCCGAAGTAGTGCATCTTCGTGTCGCCCAGCACCTGGCGCATCAGGTCCATGTCGCGAGCGGTGTCGGTGGTGGAGACGTGCCGCAGCAGCTTTCCGGCGGACTTCTCGCAGCCCTTGCCGAAGTCGGTGGCGTCCGCGAAGTAGGCGGCTTCCTCGGCGGCGGTGTCCGGGGTGGCGTCCACCGACTCGGCGGCCTGGATGTCCTTGTCGCTGCGGCAGCGGACACCCTCGCTGGCACCGACCCCGCGCGGGTCCCAGCTCACCAGGTCGTAGCGCTCGCGGAGCGGTGAGACCGTCGCGCCGTACAGCGGCATCATGGAGACGCCAGAACCGCCGGGACCGCCGAAGTTGAACAGCAGCGAGCCGATGCGCTGGTCCTTGTCGCCGCGGGACTTGGCACGGATCAGCGCGAGCCCGATCGTCCTGCCCTCCGGCGCGGACCAGTCCAGCGGCACCTTGAGTGTCGCGCACTGCCAGTCGCTGCTCGGCGCGGGGGAGTCCGCCGAGCCCTTGCAGTCGTCCCAGTCGAGCTGCTGCGAGGTGAGCGAGGACGGCAGTGCCGCGGCGGCCGCGGTGTCGGAGGAACTCGACGACGGACTGGCGGCGTTGGTCTCCTCGTCCCCCTTGCCGTCGTCGGACGAGCCGCCGCTACAGCCCCCCACCAGCAGTGCCGCGGCGGCGGCCAGGGCCGTCCACCGTACGAAACGCGTCATCGCAGTCCCCCCTTGCAGGCCGTCCGCACCGTGCCGCGGATGGCGGTCATGCCATGGTATGCGGATCACACGAGACCCGCCGAGGCCTGTGGGTAACGTTCTGACCAGCATCTTTCTTGATCTGGCCCGCACTTTTCCCGAGGTGTCGGGGTCAGGAGCAGACGGTCCCCGCCGCCGGTACCTTCCCGTCCAGCAGATAGCCGTTCACCGCGCTCTGCACGCACTTGTTCTTGCTGTCGTACGCGCCGTGCCCCTGCCCCTTGTACGTCAGCTCGACGCCGACGCCCTCACCCAGCGCCTCCACCATCTTCCGCGCCCCCTCGTACGGCGTGGCCGGGTCGCCGGTGTTGCCGACGACGAGGATCGGCGCCGAGCCGGACGCGCTGACGTCGGGACGGTCGGCGGCGCCCGCCACGGCCCAGTCGGTGCAGCTGACCATCGCCCAGGCCAGATAGTCGCCGAAGACCGGGGAGGCGGACCGGAACTCGGGGAGCTTCCGCTCGACGTAGTCCTCGGTGTACCGGGACTTGTCGTCGGCGCAGTTGATGGCGATGTTGGCCGCGGTGACGTTGCTGTACTCGCCGTCCTCGTTGCGCCCGTTCATGGAATCGGCGAGCAGCATCAGCACCCGGCCGTCCCCGTCGTACGCCTGATCGAGGCCCTCGGTGAGGTACTCCCAGAAGTCCTGTGAGTACAGCGACTGGACGATCCCGCTGGTGGCCGCGGTCTGGGTCAGCTTGCGCAGGCCGACGCCGGGGATGGGTGTGCTGTCGAGGTCCGTCAGCAGTTTGGCGATGCGGTCCTTGACGTCCTGGGCGCTGTCGCCGATGGGGCAGTCCTCGTTCTGGGACACGCAGTGCTCGGCGAAGTTGTCGAGCGCGAGCTGGAAGCCCTTGGTCTGTCCGAGCGAGCCCTGTTCGGAGTCCTCGGTGGGGTCGACGACCGCGTCGAAGACCGCGCGGCCCACCTTCTTGGGGAACAAGTGGGCGTAGACGCCGCCCAGTTCGGTGCCGTAGGAGATGCCGAAGTAGTGCAGCCGGTCGTCGCCGAGGACCTGGCGCATCAGGTCCAGGTCGCGGGCCGCGTCGGTGGTGCGCACATGGGGGAGCACCTTCTTGGAGTTGTCCTCGCAGGCCGCGTTGAACTCCTTGGTGTCGTCCAGGAGCCGGGTGCGTTCGGCCGCGTCGTCGGGGGTCGCGTCCTGCTGGAAGTACGCGTCGAGCTGGAGGTCGCTGAGGCACTCCACGGGGGCGCTGCGGCCGACCCCGCGCGGGTCGAAGCTCACCAGGTCGTAGCGGGTGCGCAGGGTGGTGTAGTCCTCGGCGAAGGCGGGCAGTGTGGTGACGCCCGAGCCGCCGGGGCCGCCGAAGTTGAAGACGAGGGAGCCGATGCGCTTGCTCTCGTCGCCGCTGGCCTTGGCGCGGATCAGCGCGAGCCCGATCTTGTCGCCCTGGGGCTTGTTCCAGTCGAGGGGCGCCTTCAGGGTGGCGCACTGCCACTTGTCGCCGTTCGGCAGAGGTGACGGGGCGTCACCGCCGCCCTCCGCCGCGTTCGGGGCCGGGCAGTCCTTCCAGCTCAGCTTCTGAGCCGTCACGTCCTGGTCCTCGGAGTCGTCGCCGCAGCCCGCCACCAGCGTGGACAGCAGGACGGCGGAGACGGTCAGGGCAACGGCGCGCAGGCGGGGAGGGTTGGGCATGAACCCATCCTGCGGTCGGGCAGGGCGGGCCGCTCGGGGCGCGGGCCGTACGAGGTACGCGCGCGTGACTGGTACGACCGGCCACGCGCGCGTACTTACAGCGCGCCCTTGCGGGACAGGTGGTTGAAGGCCAGCCAGCCCGGCAGCACCGGGAGCCACAGGGTCAGCAACCGGTACAGCAGCACGGCGGGTGCCGCGACCTCGCTGGGGAGGCCCACGGCGATCAGACCGACCGTCAGGGTCGCCTCCACGGCGCCCACACCGCCCGGCGTCGGGGCGGCGGAACCGAGCGCGTTACCGGCCAGGAAGACGACGGCGACACTGGCGATGCTGATCGAGGAGCCCTCGGTGCCGAAGGCCCGGATCGAGGCGTCCAGGCACATCACGAAGCAGGCGGTCAGCAGAAGCATGCCGCCGATGCCGGTGAGGAGCTTCTGCGGCCGCTGGAGCACGTCGAGCATGCGCGGGATGACGCCCGCGAAGAGCGAGCGCACGCGCGTGACGACGAACTTCCGCAGGAACGGCACCGAGGTGACGACGAGCACGAGCACCGCGACCGTCAGCAGACCGGCGATGACCGTCCGGGACGGCGACAGCGACGGGGTCTTCTCGGTGCCGGTCAGATAGCCGAAGGACAGCAGCATCAGGATGTGGCAGCCGAGCCCGAACAGCTGCGAGGCACCGACACTGGCCACCGCGAGCCCGGGCCGCACCCCCTGGCGTTGCAGGAAGCGCGTGTTGAGGGCGACACCGCCCACCGCGGCCGGCGCGACGATCTTCACGAACGACCCGGCGACCTGCGCCCCCACGGTCCGCATGAACGGCACCCGCTCCGGCACGAACCCCAGCAGCGACATCGCCGCCGCGAAGTAGCTCGCCGCCGAGAACAGCACGGCCGCGGCCACCCAGCCCCACTCGGCGTTCTGGATGAGCGGCCCGAACTCGATGTGGGTGAGCTGCGTGAGCAGGAAGTACGCGCCGATGGCACCGGCGATGAAGCTGATGAGCGTGCGCGGCCGCACCCGCTCCAGTCGGGCCGGTTCGACGGGCGCCTGCGGCCTGATCAGCAGCACCTCGTGGCGGATCAGCGTGAGCAGATCGTCCTCGCGGGCCTCCTCCAGCGCCTCGTCGATGGCCCGCTTCTCGGCCCGCGCCTCCGCGCGTACGGCCTTCTTGTCGGGCTTGTCGAGGACGGGCCTGGCGTCCTCCTGGGCCTCTTCGAGCTTGGCCTGCTTGGCCTGCTTGGAGGCCTCCAGGATCGCGTCGCGCTCACGCTGGGCGCGTTCCCGGGCCAGCGTGCGCAGCGTCGCGCGCGTGGAGCGGCTGAGCGCGATGGGCTGGAGCATCGGCAGACAGTCGGCGACGGCGTCGGGGCCGAGCACGCTCAGCGCCGCGGCCACCGCGCGCTCGGCGCCCACCCGCAGGCCGAGCGTCACCAGGAGCTGGGAGATGTCCATGCGCAGCAGCAGGTCGCCGGCCGCGATCTCGCCGACGCGCAGATCGGTGAGGATCACGGTGCCGGAACGATCCACCAGAATCGCGTCGCCCACCAGGCGCCGGTGCGCGATGCGCCGGGACTGAAGGGCCCGCACCTGGTGCCAGGTGTCCCGCAGCAGCTCGTCGGTGATGTCCTCGTCCGGCAGCGAGTCCAGGGTGCGGCCGCCGGTGTGCTCGTAGACGAGCATCACGGCGTCGGGACCGAGCTCGGACGTCGCGATCAGCTTGGGCGCGTTGGCGCCGGCCGCGATGGCCGCGTAGGCGAGCAGGGCCTCCTGCTCCAGGGCCTGGCGCAGCGAGGGGAGGCTGCTGCGGGTGGCGAAGCCGCGCAGGGTCAGATTGCGCCACGCGCGGTAGAAGAAGCCCTGCGCCTGCTGCTCGCGGTCGACCACCGTCACGTCCAGCGGCGGGCCGTCCTCCAGGGTGACGAAGTAGCGCCGGCCGCGGTCGCCGGTCTCCGGGGTGTCCGTGACCTCTTCGCGGGCCGCGCTCACCGGGTGGAAGCCGACGTGCCGCAGGCCCGCCATGAGCGTCCGTCCGGTGGGCTGGACGTTGGGCGAGCCGACCGCGTACAGCGTGCCGTAGGCCACGGTCCAGCCGATCAGCACCGTCAGGATGATCGAGAACGGTGTGGTGTAGCCGGTGACGAGCATCGAGAACGCGTCGAGCATCAGCACGATCCACAGCACCGCGCGCCAACGCGGCCGCCGGGACATGCCGACCGCCGTCATGTACGCGATGACCGGCGCGAGATAGCCGTGCACCGGGTCGGTGAGGGCGTGGATGTCGCCGGGGGAGGGCTGGGTGAGCGCCTCCTGGATGGAGTCGGGGGCGGCCTTGGCGACCCACAGGTCGGTGGCGAGGGTCACCCCGTGCGCGAGGACCGCCGCGAGCACGCCGTCCGCGATGCGCAGTCCGTCGCGCTTGATGAGCCGTTCGATCGCGAAGGCGACCGGCACCAGCAGGATCGCGATGCTGGACGCCAGGCCGGCGATCTTGATGAGCAGGTCGGGCGCCTGTCCGGTGCCCTTGTTGATGTCCTGTTCGAGACCCGAGGTGGTGCCGTGTGCGAACGCGGCGATCGCCAGCAGGATCACGACCGCCAGCACACCGACGAGCAGCCGCATCAGGTCCGAAGGGCGGTGCACGCGCGCGGGGAGGAGCGGCTCGTCGCCCTCGACTTCTTCGGTGTGCGTCTCGTCCTCGAACTCGGCCGTCGGCTCTTCCGTCTCGCCGGTGCCCGGGCGCGACGAAGCGTCAGAGGTGCTTTCCGCGTCCTCCGGGTGCACGCCCTGTTGCTTCATCGTCTCTTCTTGATCTCGTATCACCGGTCACCGCCCGCACGATGGTGGCATGCCCCACCGACACACGGGGGCATCAGGGTGCAAACGCGGGGGCGCACAGTCTGCCGGAAGCGCCGCCCGGGGGCGAGGGATACGCACGGTCGCCAGCGCGTCACGTTGTCGGTGGTGTGGTGCAGGATGGGGCGGATGAGCGACGAGAGCCTTGCGCGGGACGTCCCGCAGGACGCCCTGCCGGAGTACGCCGAGCGCGTCCTGGAGGTCGCCGAACTCGTCCCGCCCGGGCGCGTCATGACGTACGGCGACGTGGCCGAGTGGCTGGAGGAGGGCGGCCCGCGGCAAGTCGGCCGGGTGATGGCCCTCTACGGGGGAGCCGTCCCGTGGTGGCGGGTCGTCCGCGCGGACGGTGTCCTGCTCCCCGGCCACGAGCTGGAGGCGCTCGATCACTACCGGACCGAGGGCACGCCCCTGAAGACGGCGAGCAGGGCCGCCGAGGGCCATCTGCCGCGCCTCGACATGAAGCGGGCGCGATGGGACGGCGGCGAGCGCGCGGAGGGTCACACCTGACAGCTTCCGGCATCGGACGGGTCCAGGGGCGGCCGGTGATCCGTACGGGGGAAACGGTCGAAAGGGGGCACGTCCGTGGCATGCCGTACGTTCGTGGGGCGAGGGACGCAGGTGTCGCGAGCGCCGTGAGTGTCGTACGGGAAGAAGCGGAAGACCTGCTTCCGATCTCCTCGTCGGCGTAGCGTCGGCTGCACGCGTCCCCCTCATCCCGCGATCACCGCCCTGCACGCACGGCGGACGCCCGACCAGCACACCCACCAGGACCGGCGAACCACGTGAGCTCCTCTTCCTCCACCAGACGCCTGTCGCACCCCCAGGTACGACAGGGGAGCCGTGGCGCTTACCGACTGGTCCGTACCCCGCCGACCCGCGTGGATCCCCCCTCTCTGGACGCCGCACAGCGCTCCGTGGTTGAGCACAGGGCCGGTCCCTTGCTCGTCCTCGCAGGTCCGGGTACCGGAAAGACCACCACGCTCGTCGAGTCCGTGGCGGCCAGGATCGCCCGGGGCGGTGACCCCGCGCGCGTGCTCGTGCTGACGTTCAGCCGCAAGGCGGCCGTCGAACTGCGCGACCGGATGGCACTGCGCATCGGCGCCGCCCGCGCGCCCCAGGCGACCACGTTCCACTCGTTCTGCTACGCCCTGGTCCGCGCCCACCAGGACAGCGATCTGTTCGTCGAACCGCTCCGGCTGCTGTCCGGCCCCGAGCAGGACGTCGCCGTCCGTGAACTGCTCGCGGGCCAGCCCGACCTGGAGCGGCTCGGCCTCGCGCACGTGCGCTGGCCCGACGAACTGCGCGCCTGTCTGACCACGCGCGGCTTCGCCGACGAGGTCCGCGCGGTGCTCGCCCGCAGCCGCGAACTGGGCCTGGACCCCGGTGCCCTGGACGCCTTCGCCCGCCGCATCGGCCGCCCCGACTGGCGGGCCGCCGCCGCCTTCCTCGCCGAGTACCTCGACGTCCTTGACCTCCAGGGCGTGCTCGACTACGCCGAACTGGTCCACCGCGCGGTGCTCCTCGCCCACCGTCCCGAGGTCGCCGGGCGGCTCGCCGCGCAGTACGACGCCGTGTTCGTGGACGAGTACCAGGACACCGACCCGGCCCAGGTACGGCTGCTCCAGGCCCTCGCCGGCGGCGGCCGCACCCTCGTCGCCTTCGGCGACCCCGACCAGTCGATCTACGCGTTCCGGGGCGCCGACGTGAACGGCATCCTCGACTTCCCGCACGCCTTCCCGCGCGCGGGGGGCCACCCGGCGCCCGTCGAGGTCCTGCGCACCTCCCGGCGCTCCGGCGCCGCCCTGCTCACCGCGACCCGCCTGCTGACCCAGCGCATGCCCCTGACCCGGCTCCCGGCGGAGAAGGTCCGCGCCCACCGCGAGCTCGCCCCGGTTCGCGACGGCGGCCGCGTCGAGGTCTTCACCTACCCGACGCCCGGCACCGAGCTGGACAACATCGCCGACATCCTGCGCCGGGCGCACCTGGAGGACGGCGTCCCGTGGAGCGAGATGGCCGTACTGGTGCGCGCCGGGTCCCGCACCATCCCGACGGTGCGACGCGCCCTCACGTCGGCCGGGGTGCCCCTCGACATAGACGGCGACGACCTGCCACTGCGCCACGAACCGGCGGTGGCACCGCTGCTGACGGCGCTGCGGGCGGTGGCGACGGCGGAGGCGGCGGGGCAGCCGGACGAGGCCCCCATCGGAGAGGCACCGGTTGAGGACCAGACACCGGTTGAGGACCAGACACTGGTTGAGGACCAGACTCCGGTTCAGGATCAGGCATCGGTCGGAGAACGATCTCCCTGCTGGCTCGACACCGAGACCGCCCTCGCCCTCCTCGCCTCCCCCCTCGCCGGTATGGACGCCGCCGACCTGCGCCGCCTCGGCCGTGCGCTGCGGGACGAGGAGCGGGCCGGAGGGAACGCCCTGCCGCCGCCCTCCGACGAGCTGCTCGCGCGGGCGCTCGCCGAGCCGGAGCGGCTGGCCGTGCACGACCCCACGTACGCGCGTGGCGCCCAGCGGCTGGGCGCGCTGCTGGGCAAGGCGAGGGAGCGTCTCGCGGGCGGCGGCAGCGCCGAGGAGGCGCTCTGGGAGCTGTGGCGGGGCACACCGTGGCCCTCGCGCCTGGAGCGCGCCGCCCGGCGCGGCGGCGCGGCCGGGCGCAACGCCGACCGTGACCTGGACGCCGTGTGCGCGCTGTTCGCGACCGCCGCCCGCGCGGAGGAGCGCAGCGGCGGCCGGGGCGCCCTCAACTTCCTGGAGGAGATCGACGCCGAGGACATCGCCGCCGACACGCTCACGCGGCGAGCCGCACGCCCCGACGCCGTCCGCCTGATGACCGCGCACCGCTCCAAGGGCCTGGAGTGGCGCCTGGTCGTCGTCGCGGGCGTCCAGGAGGGCCTGTGGCCCGACCTGCGTCGCCGCGGCTCCCTCCTGGAGGCCGACCGCATCGGCCGCGACGGACTCGCCGAACCGCTCACCCCGGGCGCCCTTCTCGCCGAGGAGCGCCGTCTGTTCTACGTCGCCGCCACACGCGCGTGTGAACGGCTCGTCGTCACCGCGGTGAAGGCCCCGGCTGACGACGGCGACCAGCCCTCCCGCTTCCTCACCGAACTCGGCGTCGAGCCCAAGGACGTCACGGGCCGCCCGCGTCGCCCGCTGTCCGTCGCCGCGCTCGTCGCCGAACTCCGCGCCACCACCGTCGACCCGCGCGCCTCGGACACCCTCAGGGAGGCCGCCGCCCGACGGCTGGCCCGGCTCGCCGCGCTCGCCGACGAGGACGGCCGCCCCCTCGTCCCGTCCGCCCACCCCTACCGCTGGTGGGGCATGTTCGAGCCCACCGAGTCCAAGGTGCCCCTGCGCGACCGCGACCAGCCCGTCGTGCTGTCCGGCAGCGCCCTCGACCAGCTCGCCAACACCTGCGCCCTCCAGTGGTTCCTGGGCCGCGAGGTGAAGGCCGACGCGCCCGCCACGGTCGCCCAGGGCTTCGGCAACGTCGTGCACGTCCTCGCCGACGAGGTCGCCTCCGGACACACCCCGGCCGACCTCGCCGTCCTCATGGAGCGCCTCGACTCCGTGTGGAACGCGCTCGCCTTCGACGCGCCCTGGAAGTCGGCGCAGGAGAAGGAGAACGCGCGCGTGGCGCTCGAACGCTTCCTGAAGTGGCACGTCATGGACCGCACCGGCCGCACCCCCGTCGCCAGCGAGCACGACTTCGACGTGACCCTCGCAGCGGGCGACTACGAGGTGCGCATCCGCGGTCAGATGGACCGCGTCGAGGCGGACGTCGAGGGCCGCGCGTACGTCGTCGACTTCAAGACCGGCAAGCAGGCGGTGAGCAGGGCGGAGGTGGAGCACCACCCGCAGCTCGCCGTCTACCAGCTCGCCGTCCGCGAGGGCGCCGTCGACGAGGCCTTCGACGGCGCGCGCCCCGAGCCGGGCGGCGCGGAACTCGTCCAGCTGCGCCAGGGCGCCGCCAGGAAGGACGGCGGCGAGACGCTGCCCAAGGTGCAGGCCCAGGAAGCCCTGGACGGCGCTGCGGGCGAGTGGGTCGGGGACCTGCTCGCGACGGCGGCCGGCAAGGTCCTCGACGAGCGGTTCACCCCGAGCGCCGGCCAGCACTGCACGCACTGCGCGTTCCGGGCCTCGTGCAGCGCGCGGCCCGAGGGACGCCACGTGGTGGAGTGAGCACGCTGGTGTGATCGGTTGCACCACACGTGCTGACCTGCGCTTCTTCCAGCCCGGGGACGGACCGGAGGGCGATTCGTCCTCGACTGTCAGTGGGCGCCGCTAGCCTCTCCGACATGCCCGCCCGTATCACCGATCCCGATCAGCTCAAGGAGCTCCTCGGCATCCCGTTCACCCCGGAGCAGACGGCCTGCATCATCGCGCCGCCCGCCCCGCAGGTGATCGTGGCCGGTGCCGGATCGGGCAAGACGACGGTGATGGCGGCCCGCGTGGTCTGGCTGGTCGGCACCGGCCAGGTCGCGCCCGAGCAGGTCCTCGGCCTCACCTTCACCAACAAGGCCGCCGGTGAACTCGCCGAGCGCGTCCGCAAGGCGCTCATCAAGGCGGGCGTCACCGACCCCGACGTCATCGACCCGGACAACCCGCCCGGCGAGCCGGTGATCTCGACGTACCACGCCTTCGCGGGCCGGCTGCTGACCGACCACGGCCTGCGCATCGGCCTGGAGCCGACCTCCCGCCTCCTCGCGGACGCCACCCGCTACCAGCTCGCCGCGCGCGTGCTGCGTGAGGCACCGGGCACCTACCCGGCGCTGACCCGCTCCTTCGCGGACCTCGTCAGCGACCTCCTCGCCCTCGACGCCGAACTCGCCGAGCACCTCGTACGACCGGAGGCGCTGCGCGCGTACGACGCCGAACTGCTGCTCTCCCTCCAGGGCGCCCGTCTCACCAACGACGATCTGCGCAAGGTCCCCGAGGCGGCCGCCGCGCGCCGGGAACTGGCCGAGCTGGTGGTCCGCTACCGGGCCGCGAAACGGGAGCGCGACCTGCTGGACTTCGGTGACCAGATCGCCCTGTCCGCCGAACTCGCGCAGATCCCCGAGGTCGGACGCATCCTGCGGGACGAGTTCCGCGTGGTCCTGCTCGACGAGTACCAGGACACGTCCGTCGCCCAGCGCATCCTCCTGGCGGGCCTCTTCGGCTCCGGCACCGGCCACCCGGTGACCGCCGTCGGCGACCCCTGCCAGGCGATCTACGGCTGGCGCGGCGCGTCCGTCGCCAACCTCGACGACTTCCCCGAGCACTTCGCCCACGCCGACGGCCACCGGGCCACCCGCCAGTCGCTCAGCGAGAACCGCCGAAGCGGCGGCCGCCTCCTCGACCTCGCCAACGGACTCGCCGAGCCCCTGCGCGCCATGCACGCGGGCGTGGAGGCCCTCCGCCCGGCCCCCGGCGCCGAGCGCGACGGCCTGGTGCGCTGCGCCCTGCTGCGCACCCACGCCGAGGAGATCGACTGGCTCGCCGACTCGATCGCGCACCTGGTGAACACCGGGAAGGCGCCCGGCGAGATCGCCGTCCTGTGCCGTACGGCGACCGACTTCGCCGAGATCCAGGGCGCGTTGGTCGCCCGCGACATCCCCGTCGAGGTGGTCGGACTCTCCGGGCTGCTGCACCTGCCCGAGGTCGCCGACCTGGTCGCCGTCTGCGAGGTCCTCCAGGACCCCGGCGCCAACGCCTCCCTGGTCCGGCTGCTGACCGGTCCCCGCTGGCGCATCGGCCCGCGCGACCTCGCCCTCCTGGGGCGGCGCGCGCGGCGCCTCGTGTCCCACGCGCGCGTGGACGGCGACGACGACCCGGACCGTCGGCTCGCCGAGGCCGTAGAGGGGGTCGATCCCTCGGAGGTGATATCGCTCGCGGACGCCCTGGACACGTTCCTGGAGACGCCCCTTTACGAGAGCGCCGGCGACCGGGACGACGACGGGCTGCCGTTCTCGCCGGACGCGCGCGTGCGGTTCGCGCGACTGGCCACCGAACTGCGCGACCTGCGCCGCTCCCTGGCCGACCCGCTCATGGACGTCCTGCACCGCGTCCTCGCCGTCACCGGCCTGGAGGTGGAGCTGTCGGCGTCCCCGCACGCCCTGGCCGCCCGCCGCCGCGAGACCCTCTCCAACTTCCTGGACATCGCCGCGTCCTTTGCCGCCGGCGACGGCGAGGCCACCCTGCTCGCCTTCCTCGGCTTCCTGCGCACCGCCGCCCAGTACGAGAAGGGCCTCGACAACGCCCTGCCCGGCGGCGAGAACACCGTCAAGGTGCTCACCGCGCACAAGTCCAAGGGCCTGGAGTGGGACGTCGTCGCCGTCCCCGGCCTGGTCACCGGCACCTTCCCCAGCACCCAGGGCCGTGAGAAGTGGACCGCCCAGGGCAAGGTGCTGCCGCACGACCTGCGCGGCGACGCCGCCACCCTGCCCGACGTCGAGGACTGGAACTCCCGGGGCCTCAAGGCCTTCCAGGAGGCCATGAAGGACCACCAGCACACCGAGGAACTCCGCCTCGGCTACGTCACCTTCACCCGCCCCCGCTCCCTCCTCCTCGGCTCCGGCCACTGGTGGGGGCCCAGCCAGAAGAAGCCGCGCGGACCGTCCGACTTCCTTCAGTCCCTCTACGCCCATTGCGAGGCCGGTTTCGGCGAGATCGAGGCCTGGGCCGACGAGCCCGCCGAGGACGAGGAGAACCCCGCGCTCCACGCGGCCACCGTCGACCAGGTCTGGCCCCTGCCCCTCGACGACACGGCCCTGGCCCGCCGCCGCGCCGCCGCCGAGACGGTCCTCGCCCACCTGGAGCGCCTCGCCTCCGACCCGGACGGCCACCCCGCCGCCGAGCACGACCCCGACGCGTACGACGACCCGGACTGGCCACCGCCACCGGAGGACGACGAGCCCCCCTACGACGAGCCTCTCCCCGAGGGCGAGGCCCGCTCCGACGGCGACACCGAAGCCGACTGGGACTCATGGACGACGGACCGCCCGACGCCCCCGCACCACCCGACGGTCCCGCACCAGGCGGGGGCCCCGGACACGGCCAGCACCGAGCACGCGCGTGCCCATCCGGCCGACGCGGACGACGAACTGCCCCACGCACGGGAAGCCGAGCCCGCCCACCCCCGCCTCACCCCCGAGGAGGCCCGCACCCTCGCCTCCTGGGACCGCGACCTCGACGCCCTCACCGGCGAGCTCCTGCGCGCGCGGGAGGCCGTCACCGACGTACCCCTGCCCGCGTCGCTCACCGCTTCCCAGCTGCTGCGGCTGGCCGAGGACCCGGACGGGTTCGCGCAGGAACTCGCGCGCCCCATGCCACGCCCCCCGCAACCCGCCGCACGCCGAGGCACCCGGTTCCACGCGTGGGTGGAGGCCCGCTTCGAAGAGCTGACGCTGCCCATGCTGGAGCCCGAGGAGCTGCCGGGCAGCGAGGCCGAGATCGCCGACGAGCGTGACCTGGAGGCCCTCAAGGAGGCCTTCGAACGCACGGAGTACGCCCACCGCACGCCCCACCGCGTCGAGGCGCCCTTCCAGCTCGCCATCGCCGGACGCGTGGTGCGGGGCCGGATCGACGCCGTCTACAAGGAGGGCGACGGCGCGACGGCGACGTACGAGATCGTCGACTGGAAGACGAGCCGCACCGCCGATCCCCTCCAGCTCGCCGTCTACCGGCTGGCGTGGGCCGAGCAGCAGGGGGTGCCCCTGGAGTCGGTCTCGGCCGCGTTCGTGTACATCCGCAGCGGCGAGGTCGAGCGGCCGGACGATCTCGCGGACCGGCGTGCGCTGGAGCGGCTGCTGCTGGAGGACCCGGCCGCGCAAGCAAACTGTGAGGAACCGCCCACCGAGGATGTCGGTGCGGGCGGATAGGCTCGTGACCATGAGCCAGTCCCCGGACAGCGCTGTCCGTACGTACATCGAGCAGCACAGTGCCGCCTTCCTCGACGAACTCGTCGAGTGGCTGCGCATCCCCTCCGTGTCGGCGCAGCCCGACCACGCGCCCGATGTCCGCCGCAGCGCCGACTGGCTCGCCGCCAGACTCCGGGAGACCGGCTTCCCGACCACCGAGGTCTGGGAGACGCCCGGCGCCCCCGCCGTGTTCGCGGAGTGGCCCTCCGACGACCCCGGGGCGCCCACGGTCCTGGTCTACGGCCATCACGACGTACAGCCCGCCGCCCTGGAGGACGGCTGGGACAGCGAGCCCTTCGAGCCCGTCGTCCGCGAGAACCGCCTCTACGCGCGCGGTGCGGCCGACGACAAGGGCCAGGTGTTCTTTCACACACTCGGCGTCCGCGCCCACCTCGCCGCGACCGGCCGCACCACCCCGGCCGTCCACCTGAAGCTGCTCATCGAGGGCGAGGAGGAGTCCGGTTCGCCGCACTTCCGTGCCCTCGTCGAGGAGCGCGCGGAGCGGCTCGCCGCCGACGCCGTGATCGTCTCCGACACCGGCATGTGGTCCGACGACACCCCGACCGTCTGCACCGGCATGCGCGGCCTCGCCGAGTGCGAGATCCGGCTCCTCGGCCCCGACCAGGACATCCACTCCGGCTCCTTCGGCGGCGCGGTCCCCAACCCCGCGACCGTCGCCGCCCGCCTGGTCGCCGCCCTGCACGACGAGCACGCACGCGTGGCCGTCCCCGGCTTCTACGACGGCATCGTCGAACTGACCGACCGCGAGCGCGAACTCTTCGCCGAGCTGCCCTTCGACGAGCGGCAGTGGCTGCGCACGGCCAAGTCGTACGCCGTCCAGGGCGAGGCCGGACACACCACCCTGGAGCGCGTCTGGGCCCGCCCCACCGCCGAGGTCAACGGCATCGGCGGCGGCTACCAGGGCCCCGGCAGCAAGACGATCATCCCGTCCTCCGCGATGGTGAAGCTGTCCTTCCGGCTCGTCGCGGGGCAGGACCCGGACCACATCGAGAAGGCCGTCCGCGCCTGGGCCGCCGACCAGGTGCCCGCCGGGATCCGCTGCGAGATCACGTTCGGCGCGGCCACGCGCCCGTGTCTGACCCCGCTGGACCACCCGGCCCTGCAGTCCGTCGTACGCGCCATGGGCCGCGCCTTCGAGAAGCCCGTCCGCTTCACCCGCGAGGGCGGTTCCGGACCGGCCGCCGACCTTCAGGAGGTGCTCGGCGCCCCCGTGCTCTTCCTCGGGATCTCCGTCCCGTCCGACGGCTGGCACGCGCCGAACGAGAAGGTCGAGCTCGATCTGCTCCTCAAGGGCGTCGAGACCGCCGCGTACCTCTGGGGCGATCTCGCGGAGCAATGGCGGCATGCGCCCTGATCCTCCCGAGGCGTCCGGATCGGCATGGAGCGCGGGACAGACTGGAAGAGCTGTCCCGTACCGCCGAACACCGGACGCGGTCGCCTCCCGCCGTACGTCCCGCCGAACCGCCCGCCGAAACAATCCGTTCCACCGGGGGAGTTGGAAGCACCCGTGACCACCTGGACCGACCACACCGCCGACCGACCCATCTCGCTCACCGCCCCCAGCGGCATCGACCGGGCCGCCCACCACCGGCTCGACGAGGCCTGGCTCGCGGCGGCGTGGAGCCACCCCACGACCCGATGCTTCGTGGTCTCCGGCGGTCAGGTCCTCATCGACGAGACGGCCGACGGCCGTACCGAACTCGTCATGACGCCCGCCTTCGAGGCCCCGCTCACCGAGGCCCACCGCTACTTCCTGGGCATCGACGAGGACGGCGTCCGCTACTTCGCCCTCCAGAAGGACTCCCTGCCCGGCCGCATCGACCAGTCCGCGCGCGCGGCGGGTCTGCGCGAGGCGGGCCTGCTGCTGTCACCGCGTGAGGCGGGCCTGATGGTGCACGCGGTCGGTCTGGAGAACTGGCAGCGCACCCACCGCTTCTGCTCCCGCTGCGGCGAGCGCACCGTCATTGCCGCGGCCGGCCACATCCGCCGCTGCCAGGCCTGCGGCGCCGAGCACTACCCGCGCACCGACCCCGCCGTGATCATGGCCGTCACCGACGAGGACGACCGCATCCTGCTCGGCCGCCAGGTGCACTGGCCCGAGGGCCGCTTCTCGACGCTCGCCGGCTTCGTCGAGCCCGGCGAGTCCATCGAGACGGCCGTGCGCCGAGAGGTCTTCGAGGAGGCAGGCATCAGCGTGGGCCAGGTCGAGTACGTCGCCAGCCAGCCCTGGCCGTTCCCGTCCAGCCTCATGCTCGGCTTCATGGCCCGCGCCACCTCCACCGAGATCAACGTCGACGGCGACGAGATCGGCGAGGCCCGCTGGTTCTCCCGCGACGAACTGGGCGCCGCCTTCGACTCGGGCGAGGTCCTGCCGCCGTACGGCATCTCGATCGCGGCCCGTCTGATCGAGCTCTGGTACGGAAAGCCACTGCCGACGCGGAGCGTCTGACCACGCGAAAGGGGCCGCTCCCAGCCGGGAGCGGCCCCTTTCGCGTTCGTGCCCGTGCTTACGCGGCGATCTTCTGCTTCACCTGGGCCAGCGACGGGTTCGTCAGCGTCGAACCATCGGCGAACAGCACGGTCGGCACGGTCTGTAGACTTCCCTCCTGCTTGTGGCGGCCAGGGAGAGCCGCCCCATGTTCGGGAGGGGGAGGCCGTGAGCGAGAAGCCCAGGGCTCTTGGCGTGGTCCGTCTGTCCGTAGGCAACGAGAACCAGACCGGCGAGGAAACGCAGCGGACCCGCATCAGCAAGCGGGTCGACGCGGAGGAAATGGAGCTGGTCGACTTCGCAGTCGACATCGACGTGTCGGCGTCCATCTCGCCGTGGATGCGCCCGTCCCTGGGGGACTGGCTCAACAACAAGAAGGACCAGTTCGACCACATCGTCATCCTGAAGATCGACCGTATCGCCCGCTCGGTCCGCCACCTAACGGACATCATCGAGTGGTGCGAGGCGAACGGTAAGGGCCTCATCTCCTGCGAGGAGGGGTTCGACCTCTCGAAGCCGTGGGGCAAGACCATTGCCAAGATCCTGGCCGTGGTCGCAGAGGCCGAGCTGGACGCCATCAAGGCCCGCAACAGGGCTTCCCGGGAGACCATGCGGAAGACCGGCCGCTGGCCGGGTGGCCTTGTCCCGTTCGGACGCAGAGCAGTGAAGGGCGACGCAGGCTTTACTCTGGAACTCGACCCCGAGTACGGCCCGACGCTGATCGAGATGATCCGGCGCTTCATCGAGAAGCCGAGCTTCTCGGCCGTCGCCGACTGGTTGAACGAGCAAGGCGTACCCACGGCTCAGGACATCGCTCGCATCCGCGCGGCGGCAGGCGAGAGCACAACTCGGCTGGCCGACCCGAAGCCTCGGGGAGCCAGGTGGACGCCGACCACAGTGCAAGCCGTACTGGTCAGCCGCTCGCTCCTCGGGGAGTACGTACGTGCCAGTGGAGCCGTAGCCCGCAACGATGACGGCACCCCCGTCATGCGGTCTGAGCCGGTGCTGAACGAGGAGGAGTGGGCGAAG
This sequence comes from Streptomyces sp. NPDC046909, assembly GCF_040644695.1. Classification (NCBI taxonomy): domain Bacteria; kingdom Bacillati; phylum Actinomycetota; class Actinomycetes; order Kitasatosporales; family Streptomycetaceae; genus Streptomyces; species Streptomyces sp. NPDC046909. Next base: position 24,247 of record NZ_JBEYXC010000038.1, read on the forward strand.
CTGTCGGACGCCGTCGCCTCGGTCAAGTACAAGAAGCAGAAGGGCTCTACGTCGCCGACGGTGGGCGTGACGTTCTGCATGCTGTGCGGCAGTTCCCTGTACTTCGTGAAGGGCGACCCGGCCAAGGGCAAGCGAGAGCGGTACCGCTGTCACGGCAACAAGAGCAAGGGCATCCAGGCTTGCCCGAAGCAGAGGTTCTGGGCAGAAGACCTGTACCCCTGGCTGGAGTCGGCCCTGTTGGGCGAGATCGGCCACCTGGAACGGATGGAGTCGAAGACGACCATCGACGACAGCCGTGCAGCCAAGCTCGCCGTGATCGACGGCAGGATGAACCAGCTTCTGAAGGAACTTCAGCAGGGCGAGATCAGCGCCGTCGCGTACGGCTCGCAAGTTGCCAGCCTGGCCCAGGACCGGGAGAAGGTCACCAGCCAGGAGGGGCCGAAGCCGGTGACCGTATGGACGGGTACGGGCGAGGGCTACGCGGAGTGGTGGGGGCGGTCGAGCGTCGATGAACGGCGCGAGTGGCTGAAGAAGCACAAGGTCAAGGCGTACTTCGGACATGACGTCCTGGCCATCGATCCCGGCGACCTGATCGAGAACATCAAGCAGCAGGGCATCACGTACTGGGATGTGCCCTCCAAGTCTTCTCAGGTGCTCTCACCGATCACGCCGATCTCCTTGCACGGAAAGCCGTACGAGAAGCCGAAGCCGCTTACGGGTGTGGAGTGGGAGATTGTCAGCCGCTGGGAGGACTTCGAAGCGGAACGGGCAGCGCAGCAGGCGAAGGCCGAGGAGAAAGCGAAGGGCGCAGAGGGAGCCGAGAGGGTTCTGACCTTTGCCTGATGCAGGCTGAGCAACCGAGGAAGGCCCCCGACCTGGGGGCCTTCTGTCTTCCGGTCAGAAGGGCGGCGGCTCGTGCCCTGCTTCTTGAAGCCGGTCGGTCAAGGCGTCGTAATCGAAGTCCACCGGCAAGGGAGCTGCGTATGCGTCTCCGAACCAGCGTCGACGCTGTTCCTCTTGCTTGACCTTGCCAAGATCTACGAAGGACAAGGTGGGGGCCGAAGGCCCCCCAAGGGAGCCAGCCCCTTCGTCTTCCTGCTGGGGGCCGCTTACGCGGCCCACCTTCGCCGGCTGCTTGCGCCCTTCGTCTTCGCCCTGTCGGCCCCCTACGGGGGGCCGTTCTTCGCCTTGATGGGGCTCTCTGAAAATCCCCGCGGACGCTCATCTTCCCCAGCCCGTTGCCGATTCAACGAAGGAGCCTCAAGCCCTTCACGCCGCTCGCCG
>NZ_JBEYXC010000039.1:0-22924 GCF_040644695.1 Streptomyces sp. NPDC046909
TGGCCCTGGAGTTGCTGGACATAGCCGACTGCCGGGACCGCCACCCGAACGAAATGTCCGGCGGCCAGCAACAACGCGTCGCGATAGAAGCGGCCCCCGGCCCCTCAGGGCTCGCGGCCGTCCCGGCCTCCGCCGAGCCGCCACAATGCCTCCAGCAGCGCTTCACGCTGAGGTTCCGTCAGGTCCCGTACGACATACTCGTCGACCGCGTCGGCCAGCGGGCGGATGCGGGTCGCCGTGGCGCCCCCCTCCGCAGTGAGGGTGAGCAGCTTGCGCCGGCGGTTCTCGGGGTCCACCTCGCGGGCCAGCAGGCCCCGCTGCTCCATGCGATGCACCAGGGCGGCCAGCGTGGCCGGATCGATGCCCGTGGCCTCCCCCAACCGGGACTGATCGATCCCCGGACTGTTCTGGACGGACCGGAGGACGGCGTACTGCGGTGGCGTGATGTCGCCCACGGTCTCCTGCCATCGGGCGGCACAGTTCTGCAGGGCCCGTCTGAGCAGGTGCATGGGCGAATCCTGAAGGGATTCCGGCGGACGGCGTGCGGTGATGACGGCCTCCTGGAGTGAGTGGCGTGCGGGTGGGGCTTGATTCTGTCAGCACGGAGCGTATATTCGTACACGAACCATTCGTACACGAAGGGATGCTCTCATGCGACGACTGGTCGTGGGAATGACGGGTGCCACGGGAGCGGTTCTGGGCATCCGACTGCTCCAGGAACTACAGGCTCAGCCCGACGTCGAGACCCATCTGGTGATGAGCCGCTGGGCCCGCGCCACCATCGAGCTGGAGACGGACTGGACGGCCCGGGAGGTGGCCCGGCTCGCCGATGTCGTGCACGGGCCGAACGACCAGGCGGCGTCGATCTCCAGCGGGTCGTTCCGCACCGACGGCATGGTCATCACTCCCTGCAGCGCCAAGACGCTCGCCGCAATCCGAGCCGGCTACGGCAGTGACCTCATCGCACGTGCAGCGGACGTCCACCTGAAGGAGCAGCGACGCCTGGTCCTGGTGGTGCGGGAGACCCCGCTGTCGGCCATCCACCTGGAGAACATGCTGGCCCTGTCCAGGATGGGCGTCAGCCTCCTGCCCCCCATGCCCGCCTTCTACAACCGGCCCGCGAGCGTCGACGACATCGTCGACCACATCGTGGCCCGCGTGATGGACCAGTTCGGCCTCGACAGCGAGCACGCGGCCCGCTGGGAGGGCCCCGTCACCGCCCGCCACGGCGGACCGCGCCCCGTCACCTCGCTCGACGGAGCCGAGAACGAAGTGCCCTCCCTGGACCGCATGGTCGGCTGAACCACTGACTTCTCCCCCACGCATCACAACCACCCCCCGCAGCACCCCCCTCGAAAGGACCTGCCATGTCCCGTCTGAAGGATCTCCGCGACTACCTCGGCGCCCTGGAGGAACTGGGCGACGTGCGTACGGTGGACCGCACCGTCGACCCTCACCTGGAGGTCGGCGCGATCATCCGCCGCTGCTACGAGACCGTCGCCCCGGCGCCTCTGTTCACCGACATCAAGGGCACCGCCCCCGGCTATCGGCTGCTCGGCGCCCCCGGCGCGCTCAGCTCCGCCCCCGGACGCCCGCTGGCCCGTATCGCGCTCTCCCTGGGCCTGGACGCCACCGCGAGTGCCCGTGAGATCGTCGAGGCCCTCGTCGACGCCCGCAACAGCGAACCGATCGAGCCGGTGGTGGTCGACAGCGGACCGTGCAAGCAGAACATCCTGCTCGGCGAGGACGCCTCCCTCGACCGGTTCCCCACACCGTTGCTGCACGAGGGCGACGGCGGCCCGTACGTCAACACCTGGGGCACCATCGTCGCCCGGACCCCGGACGGGTCCTTCACCAACTGGTCCATCGCCCGCATCATGATGATCGACGGCAAGCACATGACCGGCCTCGTCATGCACCCCCAGCACATCGCCTACGTCTGGCAGCAATGGGCGGACCGCGGCGAGCCGATGCCGTTCGCCCTGGTCCAGGGCGGCAACCCGGCCCTGCCGTTCATCTCGGGCATGCCGCTCGCGGACGGCGTCGAGGAGGCCGGCTACCTCGGCGCCCTGCTCGGCGAACCCATGGAACTGGTCCAGTGCGAAACCGTGGACCTCCAGGTCCCGGCGAACGCGGAGATCGTGATCGAGGGCCATCTGTCCGTCGAACGGACCGGCGTCGAAGGGCCGATGGGCGAGTTCAGCGGCTATGCCCAGCACGGGACCTCACCGCAACCCGTCTACACCATCGAGGCCATCACCCATCGCGACGACCCGATCTGGCCCGCCGTGGTCGAGGGAGAGCCGGTCGACGAGTACCACACGGCCACCGGCCTCACCCTCGCCGCCGAACTGGTGGCGGTGCTGCGGGCGGCGGGCCTGCCCATCGCCTCCGCATGGGAGCCCTTCGAGGCCGCCTCCCACATGCTGGTGGTCAGCGTGGCCTCGGACTGGCGCGACAAGCTCCCCGGCGTCTCCACCGAAGAGCTCACGCAGCGCATCGCCGACGTCGTCAGTGCCCACCGCATCGCCTTCCACATACCTCGCACCTTCGTCCTGGACGACGACGTGGACGCCTCGAACACCGCTGAGCTGATGTGGGCGCTCGCGACCCGCGTGCACCCCACCGGACGGCGCATCGTGACCGAGGGCCTGGTCCTTCCGCTGCTACGGGTCTACACCGCCGAGGAACGCAAGAAGGTCACCGGTCCCAGGGTCACCTACGACGCGTTGCTCCCCTCGGTGGAGGAGGGGCGCGAGGACCGCAGTTCGTTCCGGTTCATCTACCCGCAGGAAGTGCAGCAGCGGGTCCTGGAGCACTGGAACGACTGAGCGCGGCCGGAGTGTCCGCCAGTCGCCCGCAGACCAGTCCAGCAGGGGATCCGAAGATGCCGTGAGGGGCTCGACCGGCCGTCAGTACGGCCGGTCGAGCCCCTCACGGCCTCCGCCATACCGAAGGCCTGGATCGACACGTCCCCTGAACCGACCGCCCCACGTCAAGCCCCCGGCTCCCTCCCCGCCGCCCATGGCACCGCTCACCAGGCCCGGAGTTCCTGACCGACCTCGGCGGCGGCGTCCCGCACCTTCTCGCCGTAGAACTCATAGACGTCGGGGCGGATACGCGACACCGGACCGGAGATGCTGATCGCGGCGAGGGCGCGCCCGCCCGTGGGTCGGATCGCGCCGGCCACGGAAGCGACCCCGTCGGCGGCCTCCTCGTCCGCGACGGCGTAGCCGCGTTCGCGGACGATCTCCAGTTCCTTCAGGAGCAGCGCGCGATCGGTCTTGGTCTTGCGCGTCGGCGACTCCAGCTCGTCGGCGAGGTAGGCATGCACCTCGTCCTCGGGCATGTGGGCGAGGATCGCCTTGCCGGTGGAGGAGGCGTGCAGCGGCGAACGGCTGCCGATCGGCCGGACCGCCCGCACCGGATGACTGCTGTCGAGCCTCTCGATCAGGACGACGTCGTGCTCGTCGGGCACCGTGAGGTGGATGGTCTCCAGGGTGTCGGCGTGCAGTCGGGCCAGAGCCGGCAGAGCCGCGTCACGCACCCGCGCATGGTCGCCCACCCGCTGCGCGAGTGACCGGGCCCGGTCACTGAGGACCCAGCGCGTGACGTCCTGGCCGTCCGGCCTGATCCAGCCGACCTCGGCCAGGACGGTCAGGCTGCGCTGGGCCGTCGCCTTGGGCAGTTCCAGCCGTCGCGCGAGTTCGCTCAGCCCGACCGGCTGGTAATCGGCCACCGCGTCCAGGACCCGGAAGGCCGTCTTGACGCTGCGCATCGCACTCCCCTTCGGTCCGCCGTGCGATCCAGGATGCCAGCCGACCCTACCGATCGGGATGCGACAACCGTCCTCCTCGCCCCGCCCCCTCACATCAGGAGCACCCGGACCTGTTGACGCTGGAGAGTATCCGCTTCTAGCGTATCGCCACACGATCCGTTGGTCCGCATGACGAACCGAAAGGATCCATGATCGTGTCTGAACGACATCCGAACCACCGCACGCCGACGCGGGGCTTCCTCGCCGGTGTCCGGATCCTGGAGATCACGGGAGCGCTGGCCGGCCCGTACTGCACGACAGTCCTGGCCGACCTCGGGGCCGAGGTGATCAAAGTGGAGCCCGTGGACGGGGACGGTCTGCGGCGGCGGGTGGTGGGACCCGATCGCAAGCCGATCCCCTTCGATCTCGTGCACCGCGGCAAGGCGAGCCTGGCCGTCGACATCAAGCAGCCGGATGGCCGGGCGATTGTGCGCCGCCTCGCCGCCGCGAGCGACGTGTTGGTGGAGAACTTCCGAGTCGGGGCGCTGGCGGCCCAGGGACTCGGTTACGACGACCTCGTACCGGAGTGCCCGGACCTCGTCTACTGCTCGATCTCGGGGTTCGGGCAGTTCGGCCCGATGCGCGACGCCAAGGGCATCGACCTGATCGCCCAGGCCTACGGCGGACTCATGAGCGTCACCGGGTCCGCGGACGGCGAACTGGCCAAGGCCGGCTACCCGGTGTCGGATCTGGCCACCGGCATGTGGGGGGCGATCGGCATACTCGCGGCCTTGCAGCGCGCCCGAGCCGGAGGCGGTGGTGCGCACATCGACGTCTCGCTCGCCGACGCCGTCGCCGCCTGGTCGGTGTGGGAGGTCGCGGACTACGTCGGCACCTCGACCGTTCCCGGGCCGCTCGGCACCGCCCACCGGCTGGCCGCCCCGTACCAGGCGTTCACCTGCGGCGATCGCCGGACCCTGGTCATCGGGGCCGTGGACCGCGCGTGGCCGGCCCTGTGCCGGGTCCTCGGGGTGGATCTGAGCTCCGACCCCCGCTTCGGCACCGAGTACGAACGGTTCGTCCACCGCGAGGAACTCGCGGAGCTCCTCCAGGTCCGCTTCGACGAGGCGCCGAGGGACGAATGGATGGTCCGGCTGCGCGAGGCGGGCATTCCGTGCGGACCGGTCAACACCGTCGCCGCGATGATCGACGACTCGCACTACGCGGCCCGGGGCATGTTCCCGCACGACGAGGAACGCTTCGGGCACCCCACCGTCGTCAACACCCCGATCCTCTCCGACGGCGCTCCGCGGGCCACCGGCCGGGCCCCGGTCCTGGGCGCGGACACCGCCCGCCTGCTCTCCGAGCTGGGCTTCGACGATGTCGCGGTCGATCGTCTGGCCACGCGGGGCGTGATCGCGGTCGCGGACCAGACGCCCGGCCACGCGAAGCGGGTGACACGGTGAAGCCCAGAGCCGGGACCCGGCCGCTGCCCGGCGGCCCTGGCGCGGCTGACGGCCGGGTGGAGGCCACGGCCGCGGACGGCATCGGACGGCTCGTCTTCGTCAACCCCGCCAAGCGGAACGCCCTGTCGACCCGGATGATGCTCGACGCCGCCACCGTGCTCGACCGGTTCCGGGAGGACGACCGGATCCGGGCGGTGATCCTGTCCGGCGCCGGCGACACCTTCGCCTCGGGCGCCGACCTAGGCGAGGCCGCCGCGACCGGCCCGGACGGCCAGCACACACGGCCGGTCACCCCGGAAGGGGCCGGCCGGCTGTTCAGCAGCCTCGACGCCTTCGACCGCCCCCTTCTCGCGATGATCCGCGGACACTGCCTCGGCGCCGGGGTCGCGGTCGCCCTCCGCGCCGACATCAGGATCGCGACGGAGGACAGCGTCTTCGGTATCCCGGCGGCCCGCGTCGGCATCGGCTACCCCGTCCCCGAGGTCGAGTCCCTCGTCGCCGCCGTCGGCCCCGGGGCCGCGTCGGACCTGCTGTTCACCGCACGGCGGATCGACGGCGTCGAGGCCCACCGCATCGGACTCGTGACCAGGCTGACCCGGGATGGCGACCTCGACGACGAGGTCGCCAAAGCCGCACGGACCATCGCCGCGAACGCCCCTCTTTCGGTGCGCGCGGCGAAGGCGACGATCGCAGCCGTCGTCGGCGGCAACCGAGCCCCCGCGCTGGAACACGCCCAGCGGCTGATCGACCTCTGCTCGGACTCCGCCGACGCCCGGGAAGGCGCGCTCGCTTTCGTACAGCGACGTGCTCCGGAGTTCCGCGGACGATAACAGCGCACGGCCACAGCCACAGCCACAGCCACAGCCACAGCCACAGCCACAGCCACAGCCACAGCCAGGATGAACATGCGCGGCCTGTGGCGGCGAGGTGATCGTCAGCCCTTCTTCTTCGGCGGGCCCTTCACCGTCATGAGCACCGCCGTGAACACCTTCGGGTCGGTGAGATACACGAGCACCCACTCGAACGTACGCCGGTCGGGCACGTACTCCCAGATCCACTGGGACAGCGCGTTCTCCGGTTGCCGGTGCGCCCCCGTGGCCTCCATGTCGTTGAGTTCCGTGCTGAACTCGCTCCACCGGTTCTGCATCGACACGTAGCGGCCGTCGAGCTTGTTGTGGGCGTGGTCGACCTGGGACGCGGTGTTGAAGTTGGCCATGGGCCGGAAACGGGAGGCCTCCGAAACGGCTTGCGCCATGATCAGGAAGGACCGGGCCTGGTTGCGGACCTCGGTCCTGTTGGTGGTGTGCGCGGGGGCGTGGATCAGCGTGAGCACCGCGTTGTTGTAGGCGCCCTGGCTGTAGTCGATCTCGGTGCGGGAGGCGCCGGCCTGGCGTTCGAGATCGATGTAGTTCTCGCCGAACGGGGCCTGCACGGGCTCCAGCTTGTTGTGGTCGCCGCTCCCGGGGACCCCCGGCATCTGCTGGTTCCGCGCCTCCCCCACGTAGTGGTACTGCTCCCGGCCGCGGTCACCGCCCCACCAGCCCATGAGATACAGGTCGGAGGCGCGTAGCCGCAAGGTCACGAACCGCTGGCTGTTCTGTTCCTCGACGTCGACGTTGATGTAGTCGCGGCTGTCGGGGTTGGTGTGGGTGATCTGCCGCGAGGTGCCCGGGACCGCGGCGCTGCCGTGTCTGATCGCTTCACGGAGCGTGTTGATGAACGCGCCGTAGCTGTTGCGGTCGCCGACCTTCCAGCGGGCGACACTGGCCTTGTCCGGCGCCCACGCGCTCGCGCTCGGCAGGACGCCCAGCGGCCCCAGCAGAGTGGCGAAGATCGCCAGGACGACCGTGGCCACGATCGATCCGACGGTTGTCCTGCGGGAACGGCGCCGAACCTGTTCGGGAAGTGCCGTGAGATCTGAGGGGAACATGTGCCGCTCTCCAGGGGTCGGAATGCCGGTCGTCCGGCCGGGCTCCGACCCACATTCACAGCGGGAGAGTTGATCGGCACGTCCCTTTCATCAGACCGATCAATGAGGCGAGCATAGGTAATCATCCGCTTTTACGACGGTATGTGATCATGGAGGTACAATGAAGCATCGCCCGGTTCACGCCTGCCTGTTCAGGCGTCGTACGTGTAGAAACCGCGCCCGCTCTTCCGCCCGAGGTGACCCGCGGCGACCATGCGGCGCAGCAGGGCGGGCGGCGCGTACAGCGCTTCCTTGAACTCCTCGTACATGGACTCGGCGACCGCCTGGGCGGTGTCCAGACCGATGAGGTCGAGCAGGCGCAGCGGGCCCATGGGGTGGGCGCAGCCGAGCTCCATGCCCTGGTCGATGTCCTCGGGTCGGGCCGCGCCGGATTCCACCATCCGTATCGCGCTGAGCAGATACGGCACGAGGAGGGCGTTGACGACGAAGCCGGAACGGTCAGGTGCCTGGATCGCCCGTTTGCCGAGCCGGGCGACGAGGTCCCGGGTGCGCTGCAGAGTCGCCTGGCTGGTGGTGAGGGCGGGGATGACCTCCACCAGCTGCTGCACGGGCACTGGGTTGAAGAAGTGCATGCCGATGACCTGCGCGGGCCGCGCGGTGGCGACTGCCAGATCGACGATGGGGAGGGAGGAGGTGTTGGTGGCCAGGATGGCCGTGGAGTCTTCGAGGGTCTTGTCGAGGGCACCGAGGACATCGGTCTTGATGCCGCGGTTCTCGGCGACGGCCTCGATGACGAACTGGCGGTCGGCCAGGTCACCGAGGTCATGGGTGAAGGACAGGTGGGCGAGGGCCTGGTGACGCTGCTCCTCGCCGAGTTTGCCGCGCAGCACGCCGCGGTCGAGGGAGGCGGTGAGACGGCGGCGGCCTGACTCGGCGGCGTCGGGGGTCGCTTCGGCGACGCGGACGTCGATGCCGCTCAAGGCGGCGACTTCCGCGATGCCGGAGCCCATGAGGCCGCAGCCGACCACTCCGAGGCGGGTGACGGGGTCCATCTCGTTGTCCTCTCGATCGGGTCAGACGTTGCGGCGGTACTGGCCGCCGACCTCGAAGAAGGCGTCGGTGATCTGCTGGAGCGAACAGACCCGGGCGGCGTCCATGAGGACGGCGAAGACGTTGTCGCCGTTGATCGCCGCGTCCTTGAGGGCGGCCAGGGCGGCGTGGGCCGGCTCCTGGTGGCGGGCCTGGAAGTCGTGGACGCGCTCCAGCTGGGAGTGCTTCTCCTGTTCGGTGGCGCGGGCGAGTTCGACGACGACGGGCTCGGCGGTGTCGGCGTGCGGGTTGCGGAAGGTGTTGACGCCGATGAGGGGCAGCGAGCCGTCGTGCTTGCGCTGCTCGTAGAGCATCGACTCGTCCTGGATGCGGCCGCGCTGGTAGCCGGTCTCCATCGCGCCGAGCACACCACCCCGCTCACTGATCCGCTCGAACTCCTGCAGCACCTGCTCCTCCACCAGGTCGGTCAGCTCGTCGATGATGAACGACCCCTGCAGCGGGTTTTCGTTCATCGCCAGGCCCCACTCCCGGTTGATGATCAGCTGGATGGCAAGGGCCCGGCGTACGGAGTCCTCGGTGGGGGTGGTGACGGCCTCGTCGTAGGCGTTGGTGTGCAGGCTGTTGCAGTTGTCGTAGATCGCGATGAGGGCCTGCAGGGTGGTGCGGATGTCGTTGAAATCCATCTCCTGCGCGTGCAGGGAGCGTCCGGAGGTCTGGACGTGGTACTTCAGCTTCTGGCTGCGTTCGTTCGCGCCGTACTTCTCCTTCATCGCCACGGCCCAGATACGGCGGGCGACCCGGCCCAGCACCGAGTACTCGGGGTCCATGCCGTTGGAGAAGAAGAACGACAGGTTGGGCGCGAAGTCGTCGATGTGCATGCCCCGGGCGAGGTAGGCCTCGACGTAGGTGAAGCCGTTGGCCAGGGTGAAGGCGAGCTGGCTGATGGGGTTCGCGCCGGCCTCGGCGATGTGGTAGCCGGAGATCGACACCGAGTAGAAGTTGCGGACCTGGTGCGCGATGAACCACTCCTGGATGTCCGCCATCATCCGCAGGGAGAACTCGGTGGAGAACAGGCAGGTGTTCTGCCCCTGGTCCTCCTTGAGGATGTCGGCCTGCACCGTGCCGCGCACGGTCGCCAGTGCGTGCGCGCGCAGGTCCGCGACCTCCTCGGGTGAGGGCTCGCGTCCCTCGGCGTCCCGGAACCTCTCGATCTGCTGGTCGACCGCGGTGTTCAGGAAGAAGGCCAGGATGGTCGGCGCGGGTCCGTTGATGGTCATGGAGACCGAGGTGCTCGGGGAGACCAGGTCGAAGCCGTCGTAGAGCGCCTTCATGTCGTCGAGGGTGGCCACCGAGACGCCGGAGGTGCCGACCTTGCCGTAGATGTCGGGGCGTTCGCCTGGGTCGCGGCCGTACAACGTCACCGAGTCGAAGGCGGTGGACAGGCGGGTGGCGGGCTGGCCTTCGGAGAGCAGCTTGAAGCGCCGGTTGGTGCGGAACGGGTCGCCTTCGCCGGCGAACATCCGGGCCGGGTCCTCGCCGTCCCGCTTGAAGGGGAACACCCCGGCGGTGAACGGGAATCGACCGGGCAGGTTCTCCGAGCGCCAGAACCGGACCAGTTCGCCGTGGTCGGTGAAGCGGGGCAGGGCGACACGCGGGATCTTGTTGCCGGACAGCGACTCGCGGGTGAGCTTGGTGCGGATCTCCCGGTCGCGGATCTTCACGACCTGCTCGTCACCGGAGTACGAGGCGACGACCGAGGGCCAGTTCTCGATCTGCTGGGTGATCTCGTACGGCAGCTGCCGACGCGCCTCCGTCAGCAGCGACCGCACGTCCGCCGCGTCCAGGCCGGCGCCGACGAGCTCCTCCTCGACCAGCGCCAGACGCTGCACCCGCCGTGCCGCGTCGGCCAGTTGGCCGGTGGCCGAGTGGTAGCCGCGGACGCTCTCGGTGATCTCGGCGAGATAGCGGACCCGGTCCGCCGGGACGACCTGGCGGATGCCGGAGGAGTGCCGCACGTCGACCGGGGCGAGCGCGCCCTCGGTCAGCGGCAGCCCCTTCTCGGCCAGAACCGCCTTCAGGTGCTGGTGCAGTGCGGTGACGCCGTCGTCGTTGAAGGTCGCCGCCGAGGTGCCGTACGCCGGCATCTCCTCCGGCCGCATCCCGAACGCCTCGCGGTTGCGGACCAGTTGGCGGCCCACGTCCCGCAGGGCGTCCTTGGCGCCGCGCCGTTCGAACTTGTTGATCGCCACCACGTCGGCGAAGTCGAGCATGTCGATCTTCTCCAGCTGGGAGGCGGCGCCGAACTCCGGCGTCATCACATACAGCGAGGTGTCGACGAACGGCACGATCGCCGCGTCACCCTGTCCGATACCCGGCGTCTCCACGACCACCAGGTCGAAGCCCGCGGCCTTCACCACGTCGATCACGTCCGAGAGGTGCTCGGGCAGTTCACGGCTGCCGCGGGTGGCCAGGCTGCGGAAGAACACCCGGTTCCCGTCAAGGGAGTTCATCCGGATCCGGTCGCCGAGCAGCGCGCCGCCGCCGCGCCGCCGGGTCGGGTCGACGGCGATCAACGCGACCCGCAGCTTGTCCTGCTGGTCGACCCGGAAGCGGCGCACCAACTCGTCAGTGAGCGAAGACTTTCCGGACCCGCCGGTGCCGGTGATGCCCAGCACGGGCACCACCCGAGCCGAAGCCGCGGCACGCAGCTGCTCCAGGAACTCTGCGGGCAGCTTGCCGAGTTCGGCACCCGTCACGGCCCGGGCGATCGCGAACCGGTCCCCGGCGAGCACGGCGGCCGGGTCGGACGGCTTGTCGTCCCAGAGGTCGAAGTCGCAGTCCTTCACCACCGAGTTGACCATTCCGGCCAGGCCCATCCGCTGCCCGTCCTCCGGAGAGAAGATGGTCACCCCGCTCGCCCGCAGCCGGGCGATCTCCCCCGGCACTATGACTCCCCCGCCACCGCCCACGACCCGGACATGGTCCGCTCCCTGCGCACGCAGCGACTCGACCAGATACTCGAAGTACTCGACGTGTCCGCCCTGGTAGGACGAGACGGCCACACCATGCGCGTCCTCCTCCAGCGCCGCGTCAACCACCTCCCGCACCGACCGGTTGTGCCCCAGATGAATCACCTCCGCACCCTGGGACTGGAAGATCCGCCGCATGATGTTGATCGACGCGTCATGACCGTCGAACAGCGCGGACGCCGTGACCAGGCGGACGGGGTGCACTGGGCGATGCAGAGGAGACATCGGGGGCCTTCCCGGAGGGGGCAGGGTGATCAGACGATCGAGGGCGCAGCGACGACAACATACTAGGACGTCCTAGTAAATTGAGTCACTCCGCCTCACAGTGCTTGAGACCTCAATCACAAGTCGGCCCGGTACTCGTCGCGCCTGACTACTGTTCACACCCATTGATGCCGATGTACCCGTTCTCTTCCGATGAGGGGTCTGGCGTGACCATTCAGATGTCCGCGACGGGCAATCTGCCCGCCGCCCTGACCACGTTCGTGGGAAGGCACCGGGACTTCACCGAGGTGCGTCGCCTGCTGGGCACCGCACGGTTGCTGACGCTCACCGGTGCGGGTGGGGTGGGCAAGACGCGGCTGGCGCTGGAGGCTGCCGCCGCGTCGGCGGGGAACTTCGCGGACGCGGTATGGCTGGTGGATCTGACGGGTGTCCGCGATCCGTCCCTGGTCGCGAACGCGGTGGCCACCGCACTGCGGCTGCCGGACCGGGGCACGCGGCCGGTCGTCGAGCAGCTCACCGCGTTCCTGGCCCATCGTCGCGCGCTGATCGTGCTGGACAACTGCGAGCATCTCGTCGACGCCTGCGCCGAACTCGCGCAGGCGCTGCTTTCGGTTGCCCCCGGGCTGCGTCTGCTGACGACGAGCCGCCGGACCCTGGGCATCTTCGGCGAGCACGTCCTCGTGGTCTCCCCCATGGAGTTGGAGGACTCCGTGGAGCTGCTGTGCGACCGGGCCAGGGCCGTGCGCCCGGAGTTCACGGTCACCGACGACAACCGTGCGCAGGTCGTCAGATTGTGCGGCGGTCTGGACGGGCTGCCGCTGGCCGTCGAACTGGCCGCGGCCCGGCTGCGGACCTTGTCCGTCGAGGAGGCGGCGAACCGGCTGGAGGACCGTTTCGGGCTGCTGGCCAGCGGCAGCCGCGTCGCGCAGCCGCACCAGCGCACTCTGAGGGCCCTGATCGACTGGAGCCACGAGCTGTGCACGCCCGCGGAGAAGCTGATGTGGATCCGGCTGTCGGTCTTCGCCGGCGACTTCGGCCTGGACGCGGCCGAATCCGTCTGCTCGGGCGACGGTCTCGGCCGGGACGAGGTGCTGGACCTCCTCGACCGGCTCGTCGTCCAGTCCGTCGTCCTGCCCACCGACCAGGAGGGCCGTCCGCGGTACCGGCTGCTGGAGACCATCCGCCGGTACGGACGTGAGCGGCTCGCGGAATCCGGCGACGAGGCGCGGATGCTGCGCCGGCATCACACCTTCTACCTGGACCTGGCAGAGCGCATCGCCGAGGGCTGGTACGGCCCCGGCCAACTGACAAGCCTGGCCCGGCTGCGTGCCGAACACGCCGATCTGAGCGCGGCACTGGCAGGAGGCGAGGACCCGCAGGGCACCCTCGCACTGGTCGTCGCGTTGCGCTTCCACTGGTGCGAGGGCGGCTTCCTCGGTGAGGGGCGCCGCTGGCTGGAGCGGGCACTCGCCGCCGCACCCGAACCCGGGCCGGTCCGCGCCCGGGCGCTGTGGGTCGGGGCGTGGGTGGCCCTCCTGCAACGCGACCACACCACCGCGCACCGATGGCTGGACGGGGCCGAACAGTTGGGTGAGCGACTGGGCGATCGGGCGGTGTGCGCCCATGTCCGAAGCCTGCGCGGCACACTGGCCCTGTTCGGTGGCCGGCTCGGAGAAGCCGTGACCCTGTTCGAGGAGGCGACGGCCGGCCATCTGGCGGCGGGCGAGGAGATCGGAGCCGTCTACGCCCTGATCCAACTGGCCACCGCCCAGTCCCATCTGGGGGACACCCGCACCACACGGACCTGCGAGCAGGCGGTCGCCCTCGCCGAGGGACACGGCGAGCGGCTGGCCCACGCGCACGCGCTGTGGACCCTCGGCTACGACGCCTGGATACGCGGCGACCACGAGCGGGCCATCGCACTCATCCGCACCGCGCTGGCCAAGGAGCAGGGCTTCAACGACTACCTCAGGGTCGCGCTGATGCTTGAGGAACTCGCCTGGGCCACGGGCGCCCACGGCGACCACGGGGAGGCGGCACGACTGCTGGGTACGGCACGCGTCCTGTGGCGGGACGTCGACACCCCGCTCTCGACATTCGGCCCGCACATGGTCCAGCAGCACGACCAGTGCGAGAAGGAGATCATGCGGGTCCTCGGCGAGGCAGCGTACGAGAAGGCCGTCGCGGAGGGCGGCGGACACCACGGCCCCGACGCGGCCATCGCCTACGCCCTGCGTGACCGGACCGGGCCGAACGACCCGGCTCCCGCACCGAACCCCCTGACCCGCCGAGAACGGGAAGTGGCCGCGCTGGTGGCCGAGGGCATGAGCAACCAGCAGATCGCCTCAGCCCTCGGACGCTCCCCCCGCACGGTGCACGGCCATGTCGAGAACATCCTCGCCAAGCTCGGCTTCCGTTCGCGTGCCCGGATCGCGTCCTGGTGGACAGGGAACCAGGCGCCCACACCGTAGGACAACCCCGTAGAAATACCCGGGCCGGGGGACCGGTCCGCACGCGTACAAATACGCGTGGTTCCGGGGCACGCGCCTCACGCACTCTTGCCACCTGACACCCACCAGGGCGCGCCGTCCCGCACCTCCACTTCCGAGCGGTGCCGGAGGACACGACGCCCGAGCACCCGGCGCCGACGCGAACGCCACCGTCAGGAACGAGAGCCGCCGCCACGTCGCCCGTCCTGTCGTCGGCGACCGTGCCGTTCGCCGACGGGTAGCTCATGACACGAAGGAGTTCACGTTGCCGAGCACGACGCCCGGGGGACTCTCCCGCAGATCATTTCTCGCCGCCGCGACGGCCGTCGGCGTCATGGCCGTCGGCGCGACGGTCGTCGGCGCCTTCCCGGCGGCGGCAGCACCCGGCTGGGACGCGACGTGGCGCATCACGAGTGAGCCCGCGGACGCCCGCACCGGGTACGCCGCCCTGATCAACGCGATCAAGAACGCGGTCGCCTCCCACCAGGTCAGGCCCGACGGAGGCCGTCCCCTGCACGTCACCGACGAGGACGGCACGAACGAGTTCATCAACATCGACCTGTACAACGAGGACGGGCCCGAGTTCATCCGCATCTACATGCGCCGCTCGGACGCATACGTCATGGGATGGCGGCCCGGCACCGACAACGGCGGCAGCGACATCACATGGCGTCAGTTCTTCCCGCTGGACCCGGACGTCGATCTGCCCGGCGCCATCCGCACCGGTGACAACGCGAACGTGAACACCCGGTTCCAGAACCTGGCGAACTACAGCGACCTCCAGCGCCAGGGTGCCAACCGCGACGGCATGCAGATCACCCCCGGCAGCCTCAACAACGCCGTGCTGACCATGTACGCCGCCGCCGACAACAGCGTCCTGCTCGTGGCACCGGCGATCCTCCAGATCATCGTGGCGCTCGCCGAGGGCTCCCGGTTCCGCAACCAGGCCGCCGCGACCGCGACAGCCTTCGGCAACGGCACGCCGTACACGCTCACCGCGGAGCACATCGAGCAGCACAACAACTGGGGCACGATGAGCTCCGTGCTCCTCGGGGCGATCCTGGTGGGCCAGGCCGTCCTCTCACCCGAGATCGAGATCGGCGAGGCCGTCTATGTCACCGCGGCGGCCCTTGCGTCCATCCTCATGCTGGCCCACCACTCCAACAAGCACACCAAGGGCAAGGGGCTCCTTGAGGAGAGCACGACGCTCGTCTCGCCCGACGGCACCGGCGACTTCTGGACCGTACAGGCGGCGATCGACGACGCCCCCACCTCGGGCTCCAGCACCATCTTCGTCGACGAGGGCGTCTACCACGAGGTCATCACCGTCCCGTCGAACAAGAGCTGGCTGACGATCCAGGGCGTCAGCGGCGACGCCTCGGACATCGTCATCTACAACACGCGGGCCCACGGCATGCTCAAGCCCGATGGAACGCCCTGGGGCACCGAGGGCAGCGCGGTCGCCACCTTCAAGGCGCCCAACCTGCTCGTCCGGGACCTCACGATCTCCAACACCTTCGACCCGGCCGACCACCCCGAGGTCAGCGCCTACGAGACCCAGGCGGTCGCGGTGGCCGCCAGGGGGGACCGGCAGGTCTACGCCAACGTCCGGCTGCTCGCCCGTCAGGACACCCTGCTCGTCAAGTCGCCGGTGCCCACCGACCAGACCCGGATGTACTTCTACGACTGCTACATCAAGGGCTGTATCGACTTCGTCTTCGGCAACGCCACCGCGGTCATCGACCGGTCCACGATCCGGATGACGTACTGGCCCGGCGGCACGGTCCTGGCGCCGAACACCGACGAGAGCAAGAAGTACGGCATCCTCATCACCGACTCCGCCATCGAGGGCGACAGCGACGCCCCGCTCCGTTCGATGTACCTCGGCCGGCCGTGGCACAACACGACCACCGCTTCACCGCAGGCAGTGGTCCGGGACACGGTGGTGTACCCGCCCGTCAACGACACCCACCCCTGGACCGACATGACCACCGACTACTCCTGGACGCAGGCCCGGTTCCACGAGTACAACAACTCCGGCCTCGGGGCAGGCGTCCAGAACGCGCCCAAGCTCACCGACGCCGAGGCCGCCGACTACACCGCCCAGAAGTACCTGGCCGGCACCGACGGCTGGAACCCTGTCATGTGACTCGCGACCTCGTCCGCGAACATGCGCCCAACGCCGCCTCCGTGGCCCGAAGCCCGGAGGACGCTCACCGTCCCGGACCTGTGCGCCCTCCAGAGTTGACCGGAGTGATGAAAGGGACGTGCCGGACAACATCCGGAGCCGGGAGAGTCGGTCGTGGCAAGGCCGATTCCCGGCGTTCCGAACTCCTGGAGAACAACGCATGTCCCACACAGACCTCACAGCACCCCCAGAACAGGGACGACGGCACGGCATCCAGGGGATGCCCTTCGGTTCGATCGTGACCGCGGTCGTCCTGGCCCTTTTCGCCACCCTGCTCGGACCGCTGGGCGTGCTCCAGAGCGCGAGCGCCACCGCCCCGGACAAGGGCAGCATCGCCCGCTGGAAGATCGGCGACAACGCGAGCTACAAGACCTTCATCGAGAACATCGGCTCCGCCGTCGAGGCCTCCCGCGACGACCCGTCGGTGCCGGGCACCTCGCAGCGCATCCGCCACACCGACCCCACCAACACCCGCAGCTACATCAACGTCGACGTCGTCGACGACAACAGCGACCGCTTCGTGACCCTGCGGCTGCGCCGCTCGGACCTCTACCTCATGGGCTGGTGGGGCGGCGACCGCGGCCACGAGCAGTACCACTACGTGGGCGACCCCAACGGCCAGAGCATGCCCCCGGCCAGCGGCGCCAGCCACGACAACGGCCTGCGGCCGGTGCGGGCACAGTTCGGCGAGAACTACACGGACCTTGAGCGCATCGCGGGCGTCAACCGCACCAGCATCTCGTACACCAACGCCTCCCTCGGCAACGCGGTGCTCACCCTCATCCGCGCATCGAACTCGGAGCGGCCCAGCTCGAACGAGACCCGCAACCAGGCGCGCGCGTTCCTGATGATGACGCAGGCCGTCTCGGAGGCCGCCCGCCAGAAGCCCATCGCCAACTTCTACGGCAAGGTCCAGTCCTCCGGGCACACCGAGGGGTGGCTCGACGGCCGCTATGTGTCGATGGAGAACCGCTGGTCCGAGTTCAGCAAGGACTTCAACCAGCTGAAGTCCACCAAGGCGACCGTGCCCGTGGAGAAGGCCAAGACCCAGTGGATCTGGCTGCGCTCCCCCGACACGGGGAAGATGGAGTGGACCCTCGTGCAGTTCACCCACGCGGCCGTGTATCTCCAGCTGCTCTTCATCGCCCTCGGCTCCCAGAAGTGACGTACCCCTGATCCGCACGGAAGGCCCGGACCACCGGTCCGGGCCTTCCCGCCGTCGACGGTCGTCGTCCGGGTCCCTCGCCGTCCGTCACCCGCACACCTTCCGGTACGGCGCTCCCGTCACATACGTGTGCCACTGCTCCGGGGTGAGGCCGGCGCCTCCCGTACGCGCGCACACCGCCTCGACGGCCCGGGAGGGAGCGACGGTGTAGCGCTGGAGCGGCACATGCGCGCTCGACGCGTACAGGGTTCCGCCGTCCCGGCTGAACGCGAGGCTGTCGATCTCCTCACCGGGTGTCGTGAGAGCGCCGCCCAGGGGCTGTTGGGTGGCGATGTCCCACAGCTGCACGCTGCCGGCGTCGCCGGCCACCGCGAGGGTCCGGTCGTCCGGGCTCACCGCCAGCGCGCTGACGGACTCCATGCCGTCGGCGGCGTTCCCGTCGGCCGTGCCGCGCGGCGGTGCGGGGAAGACGTTCCACAGGACGCCCTTGCGCCGGCGTACGTCTCCGTCCCACAGCGTCACCCGGCCCGCGTGGTCGCCCGCCACCAGGAGCGAGCCGTCCGGGGCGAAGGCGACGGCCCCGATCTCGTCGCCCTGGACGAGGCCACGAACGGTCGCCTTTCGCGTGCGCAGGTCGGTGACGTGGCTGTCGGCCACCAGGAGTTCCCCATCGGGCCGGACGGCCAGGTCCGCGTTGTCCACAGCGGTCGGGCCCGCCGTCCTGCGGTGACCGGAGACGCTCCACTCCTCCGCGATCAGGGATCCGTCGGCCTCGACGCGGTCCAGATGGAGCGTACGGCCGTCCGGTCCCGGCGCGATCGAGAGGACGGAGCCCGCCGGTCCGCCGCCCGAGAGGTCCAGGGTCGTGCGGGTGCGGCCCTTGTGGACGTCCCAGACGGTGAGCCGTTGCGGGGAGATCTCGGCGCCCGGTGCCGAGACGCCGTACACGAGGCTCCCGCCGTCGGGGGCGAAGGCGAGCAGTGGGTACGTCTGCTCGGGGCTCACGGGCGGGGAGGGGCTGTGCGCCACGGGCAGCGGTGGGGCCGGCAGGACATGCCATGCCCCGCCGGAACGGGTGTCGCGCACCTCGACACGGTAGGTGTCCCCGGTACGGCGGGCGGTGGCGAGGGTGTGACCGTCGGGGGCGAGCACGCCCGCGTCCGCGGGGGTGCTCCGCCAATCCGGGGTGACGGCCCGGGATACGTCGAGGCTGTGCACCGAGACTCCCTCGGTGTAGCGCAGCACCGTGCCGCCCGGGTCCCAGGAGAGCCTGCCGTACACCGGCTGATTGTTGAGGGGATGCCGGAACACGGGCTTGTCGACGCCGATCCGCCACACCCTGATCTCCTCGGCGTCGGCTGTCGCCAGGAAGTTCTCGTCGGGGCTGAACGAGGCGAAGCGCACGCCGGGATCGCCGAGTTCCGCCACCTGTCGGCCCGACCTGACGTCCCAGACCCGGATCCCGTCGTAGCCGACCGCGGCGAGCCGCCGGCCACCGGCGAACGCCAGGAGCGACCGCTCGCTGCCACAGATGTCGCCCGCCTTCTCCCAATCGCCCGGGACGGTGCGGCCGGTCGCTGTGTCCCGGATCCGCGGAGCGCCGCCGAGCGGGCAGTCGGCCGTGCGCCGGCCGTCGGAACCCGGCGCCACCAGCAGTTCGTTCTCCACCTCGGATCGCAGCAGCGTCCGCCCGTTCCTGACCGAGCGCACCTCGACCTTGTAGTCGTCGGAGTCGCTCACCACGTAGTCGGGCCCGACGAAGCGCACGAAGGCCGACGCCGGGAGCCGGTCGGCACGCCATCGCCGGGTGGTGGTGTCCCACAGACGTACCTTGCCGCCGTCGTCGATCGCCAGGAGTCGCCCGTCCGCACTCGCGCCCTCCACCTTGCCGTCGGTGGGCAGCCGCCCCGAGGCGATCCGCCGGTGCCGGACGACGTCCCAGGTCCGCCAGACATGCCCTGCGGCGCTCAGCAGTGTCCGACCGTCGGCCAGCAACTGGCGCCCCGGATCGTCTCCGGGCGTCGGATCCACGAAGGTGTCCTGTTCCGGCTGGTTGAGCGCGCCCAGCAGGGCCCGCCGCGTGTCCGGCAGCTGGGCCACCTGCCAGGCGGCGACCCCGAGCAGTTGTGCCGTGCGGGGGTCGGTCATCTGTAGCGCGTACGCGACACCGGCAACGCGTCGGGCGGCTTCCTCGGTGCTTCTGCGGTGGTTGTCGTGGTTCTGCTGCACCGCCACGAATCCGGCCACGAGCGCCACGACGAGTACGGCAGCGAGTGTCGCGATCAGCGTGCGCACCCGGCGGGTGGAGCGGGCCGCGGCCCGGCGTTCCGTCGCGCGGGCGTCGCGGGCAGCCGTGAGGAAGGCCTGCTCGGTCCAGGTGAGGAGATGGTCCTCGGTCCCGTCCGTGAACAGTTCCTCCGCGCGGGCCAGCCGCAGCCCCCGCCACAGGGTTCCGGGGTCCCGGTCGTGCTCCAGCCAGGCGTGCGCGGCCTCGGTGAGCCGGCGGTGCTCGCGCAGCCACTCCCGATCCTCCTCCAGCCAGCCGTGCAACCGGGGCCAGGAGCCGATCAGGGCCTCATGGGCGAGTTGTACGGCGTCCTCGTCCACGGTCAGCAGCCGGGCCCCGGCCAGCTTCTCCAGCACGGCCGGCACCTCGGGGTTCGCCCACTCGGCCAGTTCGGTCCGCGACAGCGGACGCCTGGTGTCGGCGGCTCCCTGGCCCGGTTCGACGAGCCTCAGCAGCAGGCTGCGGGCGGCCTCGGCCTGCGCGGATGTCAGCCGCCCGTAGACCTCCTCTGCGCTGGCGGCGATGGCGCCCCGCACCCCGCCCGCCGCCTCGTAGGCCTCCAGCGTGAGCAACCGGCTCCGGCGCCGCCGCCAGGTCTCCAGGAGTGCGTGCGAGAGCATCGGCAGCCCGCCCGGCTGGTCCATGACCTCCTCGACGACCCGCGCGGTCAGCTCCCGCTCGACCAGGAGCCCGGCCGCCTGAGCAGGCCCGACCACCGTCTCGCGCAGTTCCTCCGAGGTCATCGGGCCGACCAGCAGTCCGGCGCCGCGCAGCGCCCGGGCCAGTTCCCGGTGCTCGGCACAGCGGGGGTAGAAGTCGGCGCGTACGGCGATCAGCACGCGCAGCCGGTGCTGTCGGTCCTGGGCCCTGAGCAGCAGGTCGATGAACCGGGTCCGCTCCTGCGGGTCCCGGCACAGGGTGAAGACCTCCTCGAACTGGTCGACCAGGACCCAGCTCTCCGGCTCGTCGTCCGCGGGGCTCAGCAGATGGCCGTAACTGGCCGCGGGGGTGGGGCCCGGCGTGAGGATGCGCAGCACCGCCGGGCGCCGGCGCTCGGCGATCTTCTCGCGGAGCCGGGGCACCAGCCCGGCCCGCAGCAGCGAGGACTTGCCGCTGCCGGAGGCACCGAACACCACCGCGAACCGGTGGTCGCACACCAGCTCCTCCAGCTCGGCGGCGAGCCGGTCCCGGCCGAAGAACAGTTCCCGGTCATCGGGCTCGAACCGGGCGAGCCCCCGGTACGGCGGCGCCGCCCCGTCCTCTGTCTCGTCCCGCACCATCGCCGAGACGGCCGCCCTGGCCTCCTCCCAGCGCGCTTCCCATACGGCGAGATCGCCACCGCAGGCCCGCACATATCCCTGGAGAACCGGCAGCGACGGCAGGCGCTGCCCGCCCGCGGCGTCGGAGAGCGTGGACGCGGAGTAGCCCGCCGCGGCCTGCATGACCCGGTAGGACGGTTGTCCGGCGGCCTTCCGAAGCTCCCGCAATCCGTGCGCGAGCCGCTGGACGGGCCCCGCCTCGGGATCGAGGGCCTTCTCGGGACGCCCCATGGACAGACCCTCCACTTGACGAACAAAAGCGGTATCCGGAGCGATGACCCTATGTTTCGCAGCAAGTCTCGTAAACCAGGACGGAGAAACATCACAACCAGCCGGAATCGGCACTCGGAGACAACCCGATCCGGCCGCAACCGTCGCCGATGCCATTGGCCGGAGTGATGAAACGGACGTGCCGGACAACCTCCCGGGTCAGCAGGATCGGGGCACGAGGCCGGAGTCCCGGCCCGGCGATCACCGAACAAGCTGGAGCACCCCATGTCCCACCCTGTCCCCTCACAGCCGGTCTCACCCCGCCCCCACCGGGTCCGCCGTGGCGCCGTCCTCCTCGGCGCCGCCCTCACGGCGGCGAGCGCGCTGGTCGCGGGCATCCCGACCACGGCCGGCGCGGCCGACTCGTTGCCCACCGAGGAAGAGCTGCTCTCCCAGTGCGGCAGGGCCGACTACTGCCAGTTCCACGCGCAGTCCCTGACCGGCGGTCTCGTCGGTGAGAAGCACCAGGTAGGGGGTGCGGCGTACAACTGCGGGGGCACGGTCCACCGCAAACTGACCTGGTCCGAGACCACCTCGGCGACCACCAACGCCAGCATCTCCTCGACCGTGGCCGCCGGCCTGTGGCAGTCCATCTCCGTCTCCGCGAGCGCGACGTTCGGCAAGACCCTGGAGAAGTCCCACACGACCAAGGTCACCGTGGACTTCAACATGGAGCCCTACAGCAAGATGACGATCACCCGGGGCACGGGCTACCAGATCATCGAGGGCGACTGGGAGCTGCACTTCGGCAAGCGGTTCCACGGCCACTACTACTGGTACGACAACGGCTACCAGACCAAGGTCGAGGACCCGGACAACGGCTGGGAGGCGTACAACTACGGCCCCATGACGGACGCGGAGGTCAAGAGCCACTGCAACACCACGAACACGAAGGGCCGCACGAGGACCACCGTGACGCACTATCTGCGCGGGCTCGAAAGCAACCGCAACGACCAGTGGGACTACGTGCGGGACCGGGGTCCGGCCTACGTCAGGTCCTCTTCCTGAGGGAGGGCCCGAGCGCATTCACACGATGGGGGTGCCCGGCCCCCACCGGTGTCCGATGCTTCATGCCCCCGCGCCGTCGGGCGGCGGGGCGGTCGAGTTCCACACGATCAACTCCGTGCCGACCTCCATGTGCTCCGTCAGCAGCGTCTGCCCTTCGATGACGGACAGCAGCGCGCGAGCCGCGTTCTGTCCCATGTCGTGCAGGGGCTGACGCACAGTGGTCAGGCCGGGGACGCCCGCGCGGCGTCGATCGCGCCGAGTGCACTCGGTCTGTGTCTCGGTGATGAGCCAGAGGCCCACTGCCGTGAGGCCGATCCGAGCGCTCAGGTGCCCCGGAGCCCTACAGCGGTGCCCACGGCGAACGGAACGACGGACCGTGTCGTAGCAGCTTCGTCGCTGGCGTGTGCGCTTGGAGAAACGCACAAGCTGGTGGGCGGCATGGCCAGTCACCCGATTCCGGCAGTCTGACGGCAGCCCTGCGCTATCCCTTCTTGGCAAGCGCCACGAATGCCGCCCAGGCGGCCGTCCGGACGGTCATGATTCCGCGGCTGCGCGCCTTCGTGTCCCTCACCATCACCTTGTTCGGTTCGTTGTCGGCCACTTCGACGCAGTTCTCCGTCCCTGTGTAGGAGCTGGTACGCCAGTGGGGGTCCACGATCTGCATGGTGCTCTCCTAGTCGCTCGGCATCTGGTCGAAGTGTTGGGTTGCGGTGAGGATGAGGTCTCGGACGGCGGTGCCGT
>NZ_JBEYXC010000040.1:0-20515 GCF_040644695.1 Streptomyces sp. NPDC046909
GCCCCCACTCGGGGGTCACCCTAACCCCCCCTCACTACTGCCCAACTTTCTCGCCCCCGGGGGGTCCCCCGGGGCCCCCCGCGGGGGCCCCGGGAGAACGACAGACCATCCCGTCCGTCAGCTGAACCAGCTCTTGACGCCTCGCCAGGCGCTGCGTGCCCCGTTCCCGATCGCCCGCCCGGCCGCGGCCGTCTTGCTGCCGATGTAAGTGGCGCCTGTCACGAGGTCACCGCTCCTGGCCAACGGGACGATGCCACCCACGATGCCCACGACAGCCGCACCACAGCCCAGGCTGATCGGGTCGGCGCCACAGGTGTCGATCGCCAGCACGACGCCGACGGCGGCAGCCACCACGCCTACGGCGGCACCAGCAGGCGTCGGCCCCATGCATGCCGCCGCGATGCCCAGGCCCCCTGCGGCGATGCTCATCGTGTCCGCGACGTCGTCGCTCAGAAACAGGTGGTCGTCGTCCTCTTCCTCCTCCTCGATCTTGACGTTCTTGGCCTTGCTCATGCAGTCCTTGGCACTGCCGCCTTGCAGACACTCATGGAAGAACGAGATCTGCGCCTTGGCCTGATCCTCGTCCGCCATCCTGATCCACATCTTGTACTGCGGTTCGGTGAGCCACTGCGTGCCCTGGTACTTGAGATCCTTGGTCATCCAGTCGTAGACGATCTTGGGCAGCTTCTTGGTCTTCGCCTTGCCGTTCACGATGGACCCGTCGCCCACCTGCGTGCCCTTGGTGTAGTCCACCGTGCGGGTCTTCGGGTCGTAGCCCACGGCCTGCTCCTCCCCGCAATGACCCGGCAGCCGTTCGTCGACTCCCTGCAAATGGCTACGGCGCCCAGGCCGAACCTGGAGGCCGCGCTCGCCGTGGTCGTCGCGACCTGCTGGCGACCCTGCCGGGTCAAGGCGAGCTGATCCTGACGGTCGACCCGACGTCGCAGCAGGTCTACGTGGCGATGCCCGACGGCAGTTGGCACGGCAACGCGGTGGACGAGGACGAGGACGCGACGACAGTCCTGACCGCGGTCGCGGATGCGGCGCAGTCGACCGTCATGGAGTTGCTCTGGCAGGCCTGGCCGACCTGCCGGGAACACAAGTCCGGAGCGCACGTCCGCCCGGCGGGGACCGACGTCGTGTGGTGGTGCCGGGGCGGCGGGGAGGGCGAGTGCCATGACGTCTCGCTCGTGGGCGAATTGGCCGCCACACCGCTGACGTAACCTTTGGCCATGAATTGCATAGTAGATTAACCTCATGCAACCATGTGCACATGGTTGAGATCGCCATCAGTGCCGCCCGCGCCCAGCTCGGCGACCTGGTCCGCCGCGCCGCCCACGGCCGCGAGACCATCGCCCTCACCGACCACGGACACGTGGCCGCGCTCCTCGTATCGCCGCAAGTGATAGAGGACCTGGAAGACGCCCTGGTATTCGCGGACTACCAGCGGCGCAAGGCAGAGGGGACCCTTGAGCCGGGTATCCCTCATGAGGAAGTCGGCCGGATGCTGGGGCTGCGGTAAGTGGCCTACGAGATCATCTGGGAGCCCCCCGCCACAGACGCGGCGACACGCTTTCTCAAGGAGGACCCAGCGGGCCTGGCAGCCGTCTACGAGGCCGTCGACGACTTGGCCACCCACCCTCGCCCACCGGGCTCCGTGGCTTACGGCTCCCCTGACCTGCGCCGCCTGCGCGTCGGCGACTACCGAGTGCTGTATGTCATCGACAACGACGTGATCCGCATCCTCATCACCCACCTCGGCCGCACCCCCTGACCCAAACCAAGAGCCGCGCCCCCAACCATTCCGGGGAGCGCGGCTCTCCGCGTACCGTCAGCCGTTGCCGAGCAGCCCCACCGCCTGCCCCACCACCGGCACGCTCCCGATCGACTGCGCCTGCGCGACGGGCGCGGTCAGCATCTGCGTGGCGACCGGCTGGAAGTCGGCGACCTGGGTGCCGAGGCCGTTGTCGAGGGGGTCCACACCCGTGCCGGCCAGCGGGTTGGGCTTGAGGCCCGCGACCGGGCCGGTGACATAGCCGACCGTCGACGCGAGTCCCTGGAGGCCCGCCTGCGGGTCGATCTTGCCGAGCGAGGTGGGGCTGGTGCGGACCAGGTGGTCGGTGACCGGCTGGGTGTCCGCGGAGGCCGTCGCCGCGCCCGCTCCCAGGGCGACGCCCGCGGTCGCGAGGGCGACCAGGGCGCGTTGGGCGGTGGGGTTGCTGGGGGACGCGTGTCGGGCCATCGTTTCTGCCACCTTCTGCATGCACGGGGTAATCGGGTCGACACGTAGGGTAGTTGAGGTGTGACGCGTGCTTCAAAGCCGACCCGCGGGGTCGATGAACAGCAGGTGAATGCCTCACACTGGTGTCCCGTGAGTTCCCCTTCGTCCATACCTACGCGAGTCGTGCTGCTCTGCGGCCCCTCCGGCTCCGGCAAGTCCCTCCTCGCGGCCCGTTCCGGTCTTCCGGTGCTGCGCCTCGACGACTTCTACAAGGAGGGCGACGACCCGACTCTGCCGCTGGTGGCGGGGAGCTCCGACATCGACTGGGACCACCCCGAGTCCTGGGACGCGGACGTGGCGGTCGCGGCGATCACCGAGCTGTGCCGCACGGGCCGTACGGACGTCCCGCAGTACGACATCTCGCTCAGCGCCCGCACCGGCGCGGAGACCGTCGACATCGGCCGGACCCCGCTGTTCATCGCGGAGGGCATCTTCGCCGCCGAGATCGTCACCCGCTGCCAGGAACTGGGCGTCCTCGCCGACGCCCTGTGCCTGAGCCGCGGCCCCGTCCAGACGTTCCGCCGCCGCTTCCTCCGCGACCTCAAGGAGGGCCGCAAGTCGGTGCCCTTCCTGCTGCGTCGCGGCTGGCGGCTGATGCGCCAGGAGCGGACGATCATCTCGCGGCAGACCGCCCTCGGCGCCCACGCCTGCGACAAGGACGAAGCCCTGGGCCGGCTCGCGGCGGCAGCGGCCGGTCGCCGTCCGGCGGCTTCGACATCGGCGGGCTGAACGACACCGGCGGCTGAACGACTCCGGCGCCTTCGCCGTCGTAGGACCATGACGATCAAGCATGGAGCAGCACTGTTGATGGCGGCCGCCACGCTGGCTCTGGCCGGATGCGCGGAGTCGGGCGGCTCGGCCTCCTGCGCGGGCGTGGTGACCTATGACGGGCGGGGCTATCTGCCCACCGAGAAGTCCGGGTTCACCGTGGGCGAGCGGCTGGGCACCGCCACGGTCGAGGCCTGCGACGACACCGGGGACGGGGTGGACAACGGCTCTCCCGAGCGCCGGACGGGCGTGTACGTCATCGAGGGCCTCGACCCGGCCGAGGGGGTCGCCGTCGGGGACACGCCCGCCGAGGCGGCTCCCATGGCCGCCCGCTGAGCACACACCAAAGCGGGACTGGACGGACCCCCCGGCCCTCCAGTCCCGCTTTTTGGTGCTTCCCCCGTGCTTCCCCCTGGTGGTGCTTCCCCCTGGTGGTGCTTCCCCCGTGGGGTGCGTCCCCCGTACCCCCCGGTACCGCTCCCCCGTGTTGCCGCACCGCCCCGCTACTGCTCTCCCCCGTGGCGGTGCTCCCCCCACAACCCTCAGGCGACAAGCTCCCCGAAGGCGTCTTCCTCGTCACGGCCGAAGCTGAGGACCTCGTCCTCGCGCAGCCGGCGGAGAGACCGCCAGATGCTGGACTTCACCGTGCCGACACTGATGTCGAGGATCTCCGCGATCTCCGGGTCGGTGCGGCCCTCGTAGTAGCGCAGGACCAGCATCGTGCGCTGGAGTTCGGGGAGCCGGGCGAGCGCCTGCCACAGGACCGCGCGCAGTTCCGTGCCGCGCATCGCGTCCGTGTCGCCGGGCGTCTCCGGCAGCTCCTCGGTCGGGTACTCGTTCAGCTTGCGGCGACGCCACGCGCTGATGTGCAGATTGGTCATCGTCCGTCGCAGGTAACCCCCGACGGCGGCCTTGTCACTGATCCGGTCCCATGCCTTGTACGTCGAGAACAGCGCGCTCTGGAGCAGGTCCTCGGCCTCGAAGCGGTCACCGGTGAGGTGATAGGCGGTTGCGTACAGGGAGGCGCGACGCTCCTGGACGTAGGCGGTGAACTCCGCCTCCGACAGCGAACGATGCTCCCCCGAGCCCTCCCTGTACGCCGCTCCCCCGTGCGTTTCCCCCGTGAAACCGTCAACCACCGTCATGTACGCGGTGTGCTGACGCCCGGCGCCGCGAGCGCACCCCCGCCCGCTCACGGCCCCGGACTTCTCGGAACCCCGGCCCCCGTTCACGTCGTGCAGGCGCGTGATCACTGCGCTGGTGCTGTTGCTGTGCAGCGTGTTCATCTCGCGCCCCCCGTCGTGGACTTCCGGTGTTCTGCTTGCTCAGGCGATGGAGTTCGTTGCCGCTTCCTTGCCTGTGCCGAAAAGCTTGCCCTCGCACCTTCATGGACGTGTCCGCCGACTGTCACAGACCTGTCACAGGGGTCCGCCTCAGGGAAGACACAGGACGGACACAGAGAGCGGCGGTACGCGTACGTACACGTACAGGTGTCGAAACCCCGGGCCGCCATGGGCCAGAATGAGCCCGTGCCTTCCCTGTTGCTGATCGAGGACGACGACGCCATCCGTACCGCCCTGGAGCTGTCTCTGACGCGCCAGGGTCATCGGGTTGCCACGGCTGCCACCGGCGAGGACGGCCTGAAGCTGCTGCGTGAGCAGCGGCCGGACCTGATCGTGCTGGATGTGATGCTGCCCGGCATCGACGGGTTCGAGGTGTGCCGGCGCATCCGGCGCACGGACCAGCTGCCGATCATCCTGCTCACCGCGCGCAGCGACGACATCGACGTCGTGGTGGGTCTGGAGTCCGGTGCGGACGACTACGTCGTCAAGCCCGTCCAGGGGCGGGTCCTCGACGCCCGGATCCGTGCCGTGCTGCGGCGTGGTGAGCGTGAGGCGAACGACGCGGCGACCTTCGGTTCGCTCGTCATCGACCGCGCGGCCATGACCGTGACGAAGAACGGCGAGGATCTCCAGCTCACGCCGACCGAGCTGCGGCTCCTGCTGGAGCTCAGCCGGCGGCCGGGACAGGCGCTGTCCCGGCAGCAACTGCTGCGGCTCGTCTGGGAGCACGACTACCTCGGTGACTCGCGGCTCGTGGACGCCTGTGTGCAGCGGCTGCGCGCGAAGGTCGAGGACGTGCCGTCGTCCCCGACGCTGATCCGTACGGTCCGTGGTGTCGGCTACCGGCTGGACACGCCTCAGTGACACCAGCGCAAGGGGGGGTCCGCGGCTGGGCCGCGGCTCGTAAGGGACATCTGTCGCGGCTGCGGTTCACCAGTCTGCGGCTGCGGCTCGTCGTGGTCTTCGGCCTCGTGGCGCTCACCGCCGCGGTCTCCGCGTCCGGCATCGCCTACTGGCTCAACCGCGAGGCGGTGCTCACCCGCACCCAGGACGCGGTGCTGCGCGACTTCCAGCAGGAGATGCAGAACCACGCGGGTCTGCTGCCCGAACTCCCCGAGCAGTACGAACTCCAGCGCACCGCACGCGAGATGGCCAACAGCAGCCAGCGCTTCAGCGTGCTGCTCGTCGCGCAGGACTCCGACGGCGAGGAGCTGTACGCCAACTCCGGTGCCATGAACGGCTTCTCGGTGCAGGACGTGCCCAAGTCGCTGCGGGCGGCGGTGAACGACGAGCAGAAGGTCGACTCGTCCAACAAGTACCCGTACCACCTGTACTGGCAGCGGATCGTCGACGACGGCACCCCGTATCTGGTGGCCGGCACGAAGGTCATCAACGGCGGTACGACCGGCTACATGCTCAAGTCCCTGGAGCCGGAGGCGAAGGACCTCAACTCCCTGGCCTGGTCGCTCGGGATCGCCACCGGCCTCGCGCTGATCGGCTCGGCGCTGCTCGCGCAGGCCGCCGCCACGACCGTACTGAAGCCGGTGCACCGGCTCGGGGTCGCCGCGCGGCGGCTGGGTGAGGGCAAGCTGGACACGCGGCTGCGGGTGTCGGGGACGGATGAACTCGCCGATCTGTCACGGACGTTCAACGACGCGGCGGAGGCCCTGGAGAAACGGGTCGACGACATGGCCGCGCGGGACGAGGCGTCCCGGCGGTTCGTCGCCGACATGAGCCATGAACTCCGTACGCCGCTCACCGCGATCACCGCCGTGACGGAGATCCTGGAGGAGGAACTGGAGGCGGAGTCGGGTTCGATGGACCCGATGATCGAACCGGCGGTTCGGCTCGTCGTCAGCGAGACGCGCCGGCTCAACGACCTCGTCGAGAACCTGATGGAGGTCACCCGCTTCGACGCGGGCACCGCCCGGCTCGTCCTCGACGACGTCGACGTCGCCGACCAGATCACCGCCTGCATCGACGCGCGGGCCTGGCTGGACGCCGTCGACCTGGACGCCGAACGCGGCATCCACGCCCGGCTCGACCCGCGGCGCCTGGACGTCATCCTGGCGAACCTCATCGGCAACGCGCTCAAGCACGGCGGCTCGCCGGTGCGGGTGGCCGTGCGGACGGCGGACCACGAGGTCGTCATCGAGGTGCGGGACCACGGGCCCGGCATCCCCGAGGACGTCCTGCCGCACGTCTTCGACCGGTTCTACAAGGCGAGCGCCTCCCGCCCCCGCTCCGAGGGCAGCGGCCTGGGCCTGTCCATCGCCCTGGAGAACGCCCACATCCACGGCGGCGAGATCACCGCCGCCAACTCCCCCAAGGGCGGCGCGGTGTTCACCCTGCGACTGCCCAGGGACGCGTCGGAGCTGGCGCAGGAGGGCGAGGGGAAGCAGAGCTCATGAGCGTACGGCGAGGTCGGGAGCCGCGAGACATGGTGACCGTACGACGGCTGCTGGCGCTGCCCGTGCTGGCCGCGCTGCTCACCGGGTGCGGTATCCGGGCCACCGAGGTCCCGACGGACTTCGGTCCCGCGCCCTCGCGCGTGCACTGTTCCGTCTCCGAGCCGGACATCTCCGCGCAGTCCTCGCGCGGGCTGCCGGTGCAGGTGTTCCTGCTGTGCGGGTCCTCGCTGGTGGCCGTCGACCGGACGGTGAGCGTCGAGGAGGGTACGGCGGACTCGCAGCAGCGGGTGCTGGTGGCGCGGGAGCTGCTCAACGAGCTCGCGTCGGCGCCGACGGCCGGGGAGCGGGACGCCGGGTACAGCACGCGGGTCCGGGACGGCATGACGGTGACCGGGCCGCGCCCGGACGACCCCGACGACACGCTCCGGCTGAGCTTCCCGCCGGCCTCGCTCGCCAACGCCGCGCTCGCCCAGATCGTCTGCACCCTCTCCGACTCGGCGGCGGCCGAGGGCGACGGCTCGGTGATCCTCGGCGGCCCCGACAAGACCCCGCTGCGCCGCTACGAGTGCACCGACGAGGTCCGCGCCCAGCCGACCAGCACGGATGTGCCGTCCTCGGAGGTCAAGGACGGCTGACGGAAGGCTGGGGGACGGCTGACGGACGACTGCCGGACGGCTGTAAGGACAGCTGACGGATCCGGTGTGGCGGAGGCCTCATCCGGAACCCCGGAACCGATCCCGCCGCGGCCCGCGTCCTTGGGGGCGTGCAGCGTCATGGCGGGACCGGTGAAGCCCGGTGGAGTCCTACGTCCTTGGAGGGGCGCGGGGCACTGCGCGACCAGCTACAGGCGTCCTGGGGATTCCGGAGCCGACTGGTGGGCGCCGCCCTTCTCCTCGCTCACCTCACGCTCGTCGGCTGGCTCACGCTGCGCCCCCTGGACGTCCCGTGGATCACCCCGCCGAACCTGACCCCGTTCGCCGGGATCCGGTCCGACCTGGCGCTGGGCTGGCCGCAGGCGGCACGCCAGATCGCCCAGGGAGTCGCCCTGCTGGCCCCGCTCGGCGTCCTGCTCCCGCTGGCGCACGGCAGGCTGTACGTCTCCCCGCTCGCGTCCCTGATCCGTACGGTCGCCGCGGGCGCCCTGATCTCGCTGGGCATCGAACTGCTCCAGACCGGGGTCCCCGGTCAGGTGGTCGACATCGACTCCGTGTTCCTGAACACCCTCGGCGTGGCCCTCGCGCACGC
This sequence comes from Streptomyces sp. NPDC046909, assembly GCF_040644695.1. Lineage (NCBI taxonomy): Bacteria > Bacillati > Actinomycetota > Actinomycetes > Kitasatosporales > Streptomycetaceae > Streptomyces > Streptomyces sp. NPDC046909. The sequence continues at coordinate 8,049 of NZ_JBEYXC010000040.1, forward strand.
CGCCTTCGTCCCCGCGGGCCGCGCCTGGCTCCGCCGCAGGTCCCGCTCCCTGACCCACCCGGCCGTCCTCCCGGAGGAGCCGGCTCAGGGTCGGACCCCGACGATTCCCAGGGTCGGTATCGCACCGTAGAGCGACGCTTCGCCCCCTTCGTCTCCGTAGCGTTGAAGGCAGATGAGGAAGCCAGAGAGGCAGCCTCCGACAACGCTCACGAAGGAGCCCGGATGTCCCGCCTTGCCCGCCCCACCAACGGCCGCATGATCGGCGGAGTGTGTGCCGCGCTGGCACGGCGCTTCGGCACCTCGGCCACCACGATGCGAGTGATCTTCCTGCTGTCGTGCCTGCTGCCGGGCCCGCAGTTCCTGCTCTACATCGCGCTGTGGATCCTGTTCCCGTCCGAGGAGAAGGCCGACCGGACGCAGGCCGCCTGGTAAGCCCGGTAGATCCGGTAGATCCGGTAGATCCGGTAGCCCTGGTAACCACCCTTCAGCGCACACGCCGATGGGGCGCACCCCGGACAACGGGTGCGCCCCATCGGGGCGTTCGGCGGGGCTCAGCCCAGCGGGAGGCCGTTGACCGGCAGGCCGTGCGTGGGCAGGCCGGTCTGGCCCACCGGGAGACCGCCGAGGAGACCGGCGACCGGCTTGGTCGGACCGTCGGCGAGGGCGCCCTGCGCGGCCGGGGTCACGGCGGCGAGGCTGTTGGCGACCGCGGGCTGCGCCTGCGACAGGGCCTCACCGGCACCCGGCAGCGCCTTGGCGACGTTCTCCGCCGGGAGCGTCTTGGTGACGGTGTCCAGCGCCTGGGAGGCGTCCGGGACGGCCGGGGCGGCGTTCGCGGCGCCCGCGCCGACGGCGGCGAAGGCGGCACCGAGGGCGGCGACACCGAGGGTCTTGGCAGCAGACTGCTTCATGAAAATGCGTCCTCGAAATGGGATGACGGTGGGTGTGAGCGGTCCACGACCGTAAACATGCACCGGCATCCACCGCAAACATCGAAATGCGGACGGATTGTGAATACCCGTCCGCATTCCGATTTCCGGGATGTCCCCCGATCAGCCCTCTTCGCCCACAGAACCGCTGGTGGAGGCGGTCTGCTGGAACAGCCATTCGGACTTCAGCTCGGCATATCCGGGCTTGATGACGTCATTGATCATCGCGAGTCGTTCATCGAAAGGAATGAACGCTGATTTCATCGCATTGACGGAGAACCACTGCATGTCGTCGAGCGTGTAGCCGAATGCTCCGACCAGATGCTCGAATTCCCGGCTCATGCTGGTCCCGGACATCAGCCGGTTGTCGGTGTTGACGGTGGCCCGGAAGTGCAGCCGCCGCAGCAGCCCGATGGGGTGCTGGGCGTAGGAGTCGGCGGCGCCGGTCTGGAGGTTGGAGCTGGGGCACAGCTCCAGCGGGATCCGCTTGTCCCGGACGTAGGAGGCGAGGCGGCCGAGCTTGACCGAGCCGTCCTCGTGGACCTGGATGTCGTCGATGATGCGGACGCCGTGCCCGAGCCGGTCGGCGCCGCACCACTGGAGGGCCTGCCAGATGGAGGGGAGCCCGAAGGCCTCACCGGCGTGGATGGTGAAGTGGTTGTTCTCGCGCTTGAGGTACTCGAACGCGTCGAGGTGCCGGGTGGGCGGGAATCCGGCCTCGGCGCCCGCGATGTCGAAGCCCACCACCCCCAAGTCCCGGTAGCGGTTGGCGAGTTCGGCGATCTCCAGGGCGCGGGCGGCGTGCCGCATCGCGGTGAGCAGGGCGCCGACGCGGATGCGGTGCCCGTTGGCGCGGGCGATCCGCTCGCCTTCCCGGAAGCCCTCGTTGACGGCTTCGACGACCTCTTCGAGGCTCAGCCCGCCGTCGAGGTGCTGCTCGGGCGCGTACCGCACCTCGGCGTAGACGACCCCGTCGGCGGCGAGGTCCTCGGCGCACTCGGCGGCGACCCGCACCAGGGCCTCGCGGGTCTGCATGACGCCGACGGTGTGCGAGAAGGTCTCCAAGTACCGTTCCAGCGAACCGGAGTCGGCGGCCTCGCGGAACCAGACGCCGAGCTTGTCGGCGTCCGTCTCGGGGAGTTGGGAGTACCCGGTGTCCCGGGCGAGCTCGACGATGGTGCCGGGCCGGAGCCCGCCGTCGAGGTGATCGTGCAGCAGAACCTTGGGTGCCCGGCGGATCTGGTCCGAGCTCGGGGTGGTTCCCGTCCGGTCATTCTGGCTCGTCATCTCCGCACTCTAACTCCTACGCGCGTAGATCGCCTGTTGTACAACTCCGCCGATACGTAACGGTGACCGCCCCGACGGGTGGAGTACACCGACGCTTCTGACACTGTTCTGTCATGGCACAGCAAGCGACGCCGGTTCGCACGGCCCGGCTGGGGCGGGCGCTCGGTCCGGAACCGACGGCGGTGAGCGGGGTGGTGCTGCTGCTCCCCGGCGGCGAGGAGACCTCGGTCCGCAGACCGTCCCCCATGATGGCGGCCGCGTCCGTACGCGCCCTGGGCCGCCGTCTGTCCCGCGCGGGCCGGGAGGAGGGCCTGGCCACCCATGTCGTCCACTACCGCTACCGCGGCTGGAACGGCCCGGAGGCGCACCTCGCCCAGGACGCGGGCTGGGCCACGGAAGAGATCGTACGGCGCTACGGGGACGTCCCGGTCTGCCTGGCCGGCCTCGACATGGGCGCCCGGGCCGCACTGCACGCGGGCGGGCATGAAGCCGTCAACTCCGTTCTGGCGATCGCCCCTTGGCTGCCCGAGGAGGACGTGGCCGCGCCACCCGAACCGGTGAAGCAGCTCGCGGGCCGACGGGTGCTGCTGGTCCACGGCACGAACGACGAACGCACCGACCCCGAGCTGTCCTTCCGGCTGGCGGCGCGGGCGAAGAAGGCGAACCGGGACGTCTGCCGGTTCGAAGTCCACTCCGACGGCCACGCGTTGCGCCAGCACCGGGACGAAGTACTGGCTCTCGCCGAGGACTTCGTGATGGGTGCGCTGTTCGGGCGGACGTTCTCCCGCCCGGTGGAGGACGCGCTGGCCGCGCCGCCGCCGCTGGGGCTGCGGATGCCGCTCGCGGCGGGCTTCGGGCGGTCGCTTCGGCGGTAGCCGACACCGCCACACGCTTCACGACGCTCTCATGGCTCCCTCATAACCCCCTTGCGACCCTTTACTGAAAATGATTATCGTCTTTACGTGCCCATGGGGGGCATGTCCATGACCTAAGAGGGGTCCTGTTTTGCGTACCCGCAACCGCCTGCTGACCGTCGCCGGCCTCGCCGCCGCCACTCTCGCCACCGCCGGTCTCAACTCCTCGGCGTTCGCCGCGACCACGCTGTCGTCCGGCCATGTCGACGTCGTCGACGCGGACTGGGACGGCTCGGCGCTGAGCCTGCACGCCCATGACGAGGAGACCGACACCGAGTACGCCCCGGCGGACGTCACCCTCGCCGTACCGGCCGCCGCGAAGGTCACCAACCCCGGCTACTCCTTCCTCGGTTCGGGCAGCCAGGTCTGGCTGCTGCCGGACACCCAGGCCGAGGCGACCGCCGCCGGGGTGCTCTTCCCCGGCATCTCCACCGAGCACCTCACCACCGGGGTCTTCGCCAGCAACAACGTCACGTTCACGCTGGTCAGCGCCACCCGCAACGGCGCGGCCACCGAGGACTTCAGCATCTACGCGGGCAGCGGCAGCCGCTGGTTCGACAGTGACACCGCCACCACCAGCTTCAAGTCCAGAACCTTCGCCGTCGCCACCCACAACCACGCCAACTGGGCCTTCGAGGAGGCCGGTACCTACCAGCTGACGTTCCGGGTCAGCGGCACGGTCGGCGGGGTCGCCAAGACCGCCACCGAGACCTACACCGTCGTCGTCAGCTCGTGAGAGGGGCCCTGACGCGCGGCGGGCGCGCCTTCACCGCGGCCGCCCTCACCACGACGGCAGCGGTGCTCCTGGGCGCGGCAGGGCTGGTCGTCGTCGGCGGCAGCGGGGACGCCCGCGCCGCCGGCGGTGCCGTCGTGCTGAGCGAGGGCGAACTGGACCTCACGCCCCGACTCGTGGACGGCAAGCCGCAGTTGCAGATCGACGACCGCAGCGGCACCGCCCCGGTCGTACGCGAACCCTCCGATGTCGTCCTGCACGTCGTACCGTCCACCCTGCAATACACGCCCGACCCGGTGGCCACCGCGCTCGGCACGACCAACATGGACTCCTGGCAGCTCAACGGCTGGGAGGCGGCGAACATCTTCGCCGCCGAGCCCGGCTGGAAGGGCACGGAGGCGGGTGCGGACACCGAGGTCGCGCTCACCGGCTACGACGGTCCGGGCGTCTTCGGACTGGCCACGTACACGCATGAGATCGACAGCGTGAACGGCCCGGCGATCGCCCACCTCGGCAGCGCGGAGGGCGTGCCGCACACCTTCACCCTGCCGTCCGACGAGGAACGACTGCTGCCCATCTGGGAGTTCACCGCGGAAGGCGTCTACCGCCTCACCTTCACGGTGACCGTGGGCGGCGCGTCCGACACCGAGACGCTGGCCGTGGTGGTCGGCGACGACGTCGATCCGTCGACCGTGCTGCCGGGTGACGGGAGCAGCAGCCCGACCCCGTCGGCGAGCCCCACCACCACTCCCCCGGCCACCACTCCCCCCGCCACCGCGCACGTCATCTCCGAGGGGCACGTCGACATGGCGGCCCGGAAGGTCGACGGCGACCTGGAGTTCCAGATCAAGGAAGGCTCCGAGCTCGACCACACGTGGTACGAGCCGGGCCAGGTCGTGATGCACGTACGGCCCGCCGCCAAGCGGAAGATCCCCGAGGGGTACGACTTCCTCGGCACCCCGGGCGACCCGGTGTGGTGGCTGCCGTTGCAGCAGAACGCCGGGATCGTGTGGCCCGGCTGGAACACCGGGGAGTTCCCGAAGACCGCCCTCGACGGCAAGGTCTCCTTCCGGCTGGACTCCGTACAGGGCCCCGGGAACATCGCAATGTTCTACGGCGACTCGACGGGCACCGCGGTCGTCTCACTGAACAGCGGCGACGGACTGCCCGACACCCACACCCTCGCCGGCGGGACACACGCCCACTTCGACTGGGCGTTCTCGGCGGAGGGGGTCTACCGGACCACCTTCACCGTGAGCGCCACGCTCGCCGACGGCACGAAGGTCGAGGACGAGGAGACCATCGCCTGGGTGGTCGGGGACGACACCGATCCCTCGACGGTGACACCGGGGGCGGGTGACGAGCCGACGGCGACGCCTACGACGACACCGACACCGACGCCGACACCGACATCTACGCCTACGGCGAGTGCGAGCGAGACGGGGGCAGCCACGCCTTCGGCCTCCGCGTCGGCTTCGAGTTCGACTTCGAGTTCGGGTTCGGCAGGCTCCTCCGGGGCGATCAGCAGCGGCGGTTCGTCCCCCACATCCGGCTCGCTCGCCTCCACCGGAGCCCAGGTGGCGACGGTCGCGGGGATCGCGGCGGCGGCGGTGCTGACGGGCGGCGGAGCGATGTTCCTCGTACGACGACGGCGTACGGCCCAGTGAGAGGAGGGAGCCCCATGCGGGGTCGCCCCACACGTATCGCGGCCGTGGCGCTCGCCGCGGCCTGTGTTCTGGTCGCCGGGTGCAGCCGGAGTCAATCCGGGGCGTCCGACGCCGAGTTGAGGGTCTCGACGACCACCGCGATCATCGCCGACCTGGTCCGCCAGGTCGGTGGTGACCGGGTCGACGTGACCTCGATCGTGCCGCACCACGGCGATCCGCACTCCTACGAACCGAGCCCCGGTGACGCGGCGAAGGTCGCCCGGGCGGACCTCGTGTTCGGCAACGGGCTGCTGCTGGAGGAGCCCGGAATCATGAAGATGGTCCACAGCAACGCGCGGAAGGACGTGCCGAAGGTCGAGATCGCCGAGCGCCTTGAGCAGTACGGCGGCACGGTGATGAAGCTGGAGGAGGATCTCGGACTCGATGTGCTGTGGCTGGGCTGGGCGGTCGAGGGCGAGGTGGCCGGGGACGGCTCCCAAGTCCGTACGACGGCCACGAAGTTGGAAGGGCCGGGAGATCTGCGGGTCTACCTCACCGACACCCTCGGCAGGCCCAAGGTGTACGTCGACTCCAGTGACGGTTTCGACGCCTCGGACTCCTTCGCGCTGCCGCCGGAGGCACATACGCACGTCAACTGGGCGTTCAGCGAGCCGGGGATCTACCGGCTGACGGTCGAGGGGCGGACCGAGACGCTCGACGGGAGGACCGAGGAGTTCGGCAGCGGGACGTTCACCTTCGCCGTCGGAACCGAGGCGCGCGAGGCGTCCGGGGGTGCCACCGTGCTGGACGGCGGGCACGCCGACGTGGCGCTCAACGCCGAGACCGGGAAGGTGTACGTCCGCGCCGACGACGAGAAGAGCGGCGAGCGGACGCGGCACGCGCCCGACAAGGTGGTGCTCAACGTCCCTGACCGGGCAAGGGAGTCGGTGCCGGAGGAGCCGTCGTACTCCTTCCTCGGGAAGGCCGGCGACCCGCTGTGGGTGCTGCCCCAGGCCGTGCTCGGCAAGCATGTGCACGGGGATCTGGACCCGCACGCCTGGGAGGACGTCGCCAACGCGGAGGCGTATGTACGGCGGATCCAGGCCGAGTTGACAGCCGCGGACCCCGGCGGGGCGAAGACGTACGAGAAGAACGCCTCGGCCTTTCTGAAGACGCTCGGCGCGCTCGACGAGGAGGTCGGGCGGACGCTCGCGACCGTGCCCGAGCGCAACCGCAAGCTCATCACCACGCATGACGCCTTCGGCTATCTCGCCAAGGCGTACGGCATGGAGGTCGCCGGTTTCGTCGTGCCGGTGCCCAACCAGGAGCCCAGCGCGGCCGAGGTGGAGCGGCTCGGCGACACCATCCGGGAGAAGCGGGTCCCGGCCGTGTTCGTGGAGCCCAACCTGGCCTCGCGGGCGAACGTGCTGAAGCGGGTCGCACAGGACGAGGGGGTCGAGGTCTGCACGATCTACGGCGACTCGTTCGACGACCAGGTCCACGACTACGTATCGATGATGCGGCACAACGCGAGGGAGCTCGCCAAGTGCCTTGGAGGGAAGGCGTGATGAGGGGCAGGGAACGGGTCGCGGTGACTGTGGTACTGGCCGCCGCACTGAGCGGGAGCGGGGTCGCTTTCGCGGACGGGCCGTCGAGCGGGCTGGGGAAGATCGCTTACGTCGACGGGGAGTTGACGCTCGATCCGGCGGACGGGGCGCATGTGGTCGACGCCGACGCCGCCGCGCCGGGCTGGGACACGACCGGGGTGCCGTCGGGTGCCCTTGCCGGGGACACCGTGACGTGGGCGCTGACCGGAGTGGACGGGCCGGGCGACGTGACGGTGTCCGGGGCCGACGGGCCGCTCTTCGACAGCTCGGACGACGTACCGGACCGGGTCGAGGTGCCGGTGGGCGAACAGGGCGGCACTCAGTGGGAGTTCAGCGAGGAAGGGACGTACCGGCTGATCTTCGAGGCGGCCGGTACGGCGGCGGAGGACGGGCGGGAATTGTCCGTCGGGACCGTGTACACGGTGGTGGTCGGAGACGACGACCCGCCTGTGGAGTCGGCTCCTTCCCCTGCACCTGAGGTCCGCCCGCGTGTCCTGGCCGCTCCGGCAGAGGCGCGACGCGCCGCCGTCACCTCCGATGTCGTCTCGACCCGCACGGTCCTCGACGAGGGGCACATCGACTTCGCCGCCCGGGTCATCGACGACAAGCTCCAGATCCACGTCAAGGACGGGACGGTCCCCGGGAAGACGACCTGGCGCGAGCCCTCCTCCCTGGTCCTGAAGGTGAAGCCGGCCGCGAAGAACACCCTTCCCGACAACGACGCCTTCTCCTTCCTGGGCAAGCCCGGCACCGATGTCTGGCTCCTCGACCAGGTGCAGCAGGACGGGCTGCTGTGGCCCGGCTGGTCGACGGACAACGTCGAGGCAGGGGCGCTGAAGGGGGGCGTGACCTTCGCGTTGACCGGCGTCGAGGGGCCGGGCGCGTACGCGCTGTACACCTACGACGCGATGTCCGGCGCCGATGTGCTCTTCAACAGCAAGGACGGGGTGCCGGACTCCTTCTCGGTCCCGGCCAACACGCATGCGCACGGCGGATGGGCGTTCACCAAGGAGGGCACCTATCGGCTGACGTTCCGGATGAGCGGCAAGCTCGCGGACGGGACGGCTGTGAGTGACACGGAGACGGTGGCGTTCGTGGTCGGGGACGGGGATGCGGAGGCGGATGCCGATGGAGACGCGGTGAGTCCTGGGGGCTCGTCGTCGAGCGAGCCTGAGGGCTCGGCATCGTCCTCGTCGACGGCTACGGGCAAGTCCGGGGCCGGTACCGGGAGTTCGGACTCCTCCGGCTCCATGGCCAGCACCGGCGCCGGCAACCCCGCCCTCCTCGGCGCCGCGGCCGCCGGGCTCGCGCTCGTCGGGGGCGGTGCGGTGTGGGGCGTACGGCGTCGGCGGCGGGGCGTGTGAGCGGGTTGCTGCGGGTCGAGGGCGTGTCGGTCGTGCTCGGGGGGCGGCTCGCGCTGGAGGATGCCTCGCTCGGTGTGGAGGGAGGTGAGCTGGTCGGGCTGATCGGGCCCAACGGGGCGGGGAAGACAACCCTGTTGCGGGCGGCGCTGGGGCTGGTGCCGCTGGCCTCGGGGTCGGTGTCGGTGGCGTCTCGGCCGGGGTATGTGCCCCAACGGCATGAGTTCGCCTGGGACTTCCCGATCGATGTCGCGGGGGCGGTGCTGACGGGACGTACGCGGGCGATCGGGTGGGTGCGGCGGCCTCGACCCGCCGACCGGGAGGCCGCCGAGCGGGCCCTGGAACGCACCGGACTCACAGCCCTCTCCCGCCGCCCCATCGGGGAGTTGTCGGGCGGACAGCGTCAACGCGTGCTGGTGGCACGGGCGTTGGCGGCAGAACCCCGGATCCTGCTCCTCGACGAGCCGTTCACCGGTGTCGACGTGCCCACGCAGGAGCTGCTCAACCAGCTGTTCCGGCAACTCGCCGCCGAGGGCAGGGCGTTGCTGATGACCACCCATGACCTGGCGGCGGCCGCGCGGACCTGTGACCGGGTGGTGCTGATCAATCGGACGGTCGTCGCGGAGGGCGGCCCGGAGTTGCTGGCCGAACCGGACCAGATGCTGCGGGCGTTCGGCCTTGACCGAGCCATGCGTACGGAGACGGTGACGTGATCGACTTTCTGCTGGATCCCTGGGAACTTCCCTTCATGCAGCGGGCGTTCGCGGTCGCCGCCGTGGTGGGGCTGGTGTGCGGAGTGGTGGGGGTGTACGTCGTGCTGCGCGGGATGGCGTTCATCGGGGACGCGGTGGCGCACTCGGCGTTCCCGGGGGTGGCGCTGGCTTACACCTTCGAGGGAAACCTGCTGCTCGGCGGGGCGACGGCCGGGATCGTCACCTCGGTCCTCATCGCTTACGTGTCGCAGAACCGGCGGCTGAAGGAGGACACGGTCATCGGGGTCTTCTTCGCGTTCGCGTTCGGGCTCGGGATCGTCCTGGTGTCGACGCGGGACAGCTGGACGACGGATCTGTCGTCGTTCCTGTTCGGGCAGGTGCTGGCGGTGTCGGCGGAGGACTTGTGGACGGTCGCCGGGATCGGGGCGGTGCTCGTGGCCGTCGTCCTCGCCCTGCGGAAGGAACTGGTCGCGGTCAGCCTGGACCGGGAGACGGCCCGGGCGGCGGGGCTGCCGGTGTTCCGGCTGGATCTGACCCTGTACGTGGTCGTGACCTCGACGATCGTGATGTCCCTTGAGGCGGTCGGCAATGTCCTCGTCCTCGCGCTGCTCATCACGCCCGCCGCGACCGCCCGCCTGCTGACCGAGCGGCTGTGGACGATGACGCTACTCGCGTCGGTGATCGGGTGCGCGGGGAGTCTCGCCGGGCTGTATGTGTCGTACGCGTACGACTTGGCGGCCGGCGGCTCCATCGTCGTAGTCCTGACCGGTGTGTTCGTGGTGGTGTGGGGTCTGGCGCCGAAGCACGGGCTGCTGGCGCGTGCCGCGTCGAAGGCGGTGGTCAGTCCGGGAGGAGACGGCCGCGCTGTGCCAGCAGGAACTTCTTGAAGGCGGCCACGGGTGGGGTGTCCGGGTGGCCGTCGAGCCAGGCGACGCCGATCTCGCGCACCGCGCGCGGGGCGGTGACCGTCAGCTCGACGACGCCCGGGCGGGCCACGGCGGGAGGAGGGAGGAGAGCGACGCCGAGACCGGCGGCGACGAGACCTCGTAGTGTCTCGGCCTCCTCCCCCTCGAAGGCGATGCGGGGCTTGAAGCCGGCCTCCTGGCAGAGGTCGTCGGTGATGCGGCGCATGCCGTAGCCCGGCTCCAGGGTCACGAAGGTCTCGTCGGCGGCCTCGGCGAGGCGGACGCGTTTGCGGGAGGCCAGGCGGTGGTCGGCGGGGACGACGAGGCGGAGCTTCTGTTCGTCGAGGCGGCGGCCGACCAGGTCGGGGGCGTCGGGGACGGGGGAGGTCAGGCAGAGGTCCAGTTCGCCCGCGCGCAGGCGCTCGATCATCGCCTCGCCGTAGTTCTGGACGAGGCTGAAGCGGACGCGGGGGTGGTCGGCGCGGAAGGCGCGGATCAGGCCGGGGACGGTTTCGGAGCCCATGGTGTGCAGGAAGCCGAAGGCGACCTTGCCGGTGGCGGGGTCGGCGTCGGCGCGGACCTCCTCTGCGGCGCGGTCGATCTCGGCGAGGGCGCGTTCGACGTGGCCGAGGAAGGCGCGGCCTGCGGGGGTGAGGGAGACGGTGCGGCCGATGCGGGCGAACAGGTCGACGCCGAGGTCCTGTTCGAGGCGGACCATCGCGCGGGAGAGCGTGGACTGGGGGACGTTCAGCTCCTGGGCGGCGCGGGTGACGTGTTCGGTGCGGGCGACGCCGGCGAAGTAGGCGAGGCGGGGGGCGAGCAACATCGCCATGTCTTCTGTGTCACTGAACGATGACAGATGAGCCTCTGACCTCTGCTGATGCACCATGGGAACGATTATGGCGGGTTCATGCATTGGACGCATGAACCGAGGTGTACGTAACTTCGAGGGCATGCCTGCCAGTACCGAGGCGTCCACTGCCGTGGGCGCCGTATCCGCTGTTCCTGTCGTCGACTCCCGTATGGCCCCGGGCGGCCCCGGCTACCGCCGGATGAGCTTCGCCCTCTTCCTCGCGGGCGTCGCGACCTTCGCCCTCCTCTACTCCACGCAGGCCCTTCTGCCGCTGATCTCCGGGGACTTCGGGGTGGCGGCGAGCGACGCGAGCTGGACGGTGGCGGCGGCGACGGGCGGACTGGCGCTGTTCGTCCTCCCGATGAGCGCGGTCTCGGAGCGGTTCGGACGCCGTACGGTCATGACGGCGTCGTTGGCGGTCGCGGTGACGGTCGGTCTCCTGGTCCCGCTGGCGCCTTCGCTGCCGGTGCTGGTGGCGTTGCGGGCGTTGCAGGGTGCGGCGCTGGCTGGTCTTCCGGCTTCGGCGACGGCGTATCTGGCGGAGGAGGTCCGGCCGAAGGCGCTGGTCACGGCGATCGGTCTGTTCGTCGCGGGCAACAGTGTCGGCGGGATGAGCGGCCGGGTCATCACCGGCTGGGTGGCGCAGGAGTGGGGCTGGCGGGTGGCCCTCGGTGTCATCGGGGCGATCGCGGTGGCGTGCGCGGTGGCGTTCCGGCTGCTGCTGCCGGCGCCGAAGCACTTCGTCGCCGGGTCGCTGAAGCCTCGGGTGCTGGCGCGGACGGTTCGTGAGCATCTGTCGAACCCCTTGATGTGCCGGTTGTACGCCATCGGGGCGCTGTTCATGACGGTGTTCGGCGGGGTGTACACGGTGATCGGGTACCGGCTGACGGAGGCGCCGTTCGGGCTGCCGCAGGGTGTGGTCGGGTCGATCTTCCTGGTGTACCTGGTGGGTACGGTGTCGGCGTCGACGGCGGGTCGGCTGGTGGGGCGTCTTGGTCGGCGGGGTGCGCTGTACGCGGCGGGCGCGACGACGGCTTCGGGTCTGGTGCTGTCGTTGGCGGACTCGCTGGGGCTGGTTCTGCTGGGGCTGGTGCTGATCACCGGTGGGTTCTTCGCGGGGCACGCGGTGGCTTCCTCGGCGGTCAGCAAGACGGCGACGGAGGGGCGGGCGCAGGCGTCGGCCCTGTACCAGTCGGCGTACTACATCGGGTCGAGCGCGGGCAGCACGGTCGGCGCGATCGCGTTTCACGCGGGCGGCTGGGCCGGGACCGTGGGGGTCGGACTGCTGGCGGTGCTGGGGGTCGTGACGATCACCGTCCTCGGAACGCGTGCGGCTCGGGCGCAGCAGCGGCTCCTGGTGGCCTGAATCGTACGTTCCCTTTGTTCTTCCCCCTGGTCGAGGTCGGTCGGCCAGGGGGACTGCTTTTTCTCGCCCCCGCCGCCCCTACCCGTCCCGTCCTTCTGGGGCTCCGCCCCAGACCCCGCTCCTCAAACGCCGGAGGGGCTGAGAAACCCAGCC
>NZ_JBEYXC010000041.1:0-19474 GCF_040644695.1 Streptomyces sp. NPDC046909
TTTCCCTTTCCGGCGGTTCCGACTCTATCAGATCCTTTCGGGCCTGACTCCCAGTCAGAGGGGCTTGTCCTCGCGGCTGTTGGGCCGTTCCGACGTCTCAAACCTTAGCGGATCCTCTCGGCAGTTCCTAATCGAGCTGCCGAACCCAAATCGAATTGAATTCGGGCACACCGAATTCATCCCGGCTGGGAGATCACGCTGATGGTTTGTGTGCCGCTGATGCGGCGGGAGGTGCTGTCGAAGAACCGTTACGGCTCTGCGGCAACCCGAAGAACTCTACGGATCCTGGAGGGGGCTGTCAACCACCCCTGTCAAGATCTTTTCGGGTGACATCGGCGAGCGACGTCAGTCCAGGTCACTGAGGCGGCCACCGGCATCCGGCTGGGCGTGCTCGACCCGGCGCAGAAGACGGGTGAGGACGTCTCCGAGCGAGGTCCGCTCCTCAGGGGTGAGGTCCTGGAGGAGGTCCTCCTCGAAGACGGTGGCCATACGCATGGCCTCCAGCCACTTCTCGCGCCCCTCGTCCGTGAGCTCCACGATCACACGGACTCGGTTGGTCTCGTCGCGCTCCCTGGTGACCAGACCCTCCCCCACCATCCGGTCGATGCGGTGGGTCATCGCGGCCGGCGTCAGGCCGAGGCGCTTGGCGAGTTCGCTGGGGCCCATCCGATACGGGGCCCCGGAGAGGACGAGGGCCTTGAGGACCTCCCACTCCGCGTTGCTCATGCCGAGGGCGGCGGTCTGACGACCGTAGGCGACGTTCATACGGCGGTTCAGCCGGGACAGCGCCGAGACGATCTGCTCGACCTGGGGGTCGAGGTCCTGGAACTCGCGCTGGTAGGCGGCGATCTGCTCTTCGAGGGTCGGCTCACTGCCGATGCCGATGCTGCCGGGGGTGTCACCCATGGGCCGAAGTATCGCATGGGGCTGCTTGGCGTTGAAGTTCTTCTAGGTGTACTGTTTAGCTTCTAACTTTAGCTTTGAAGTCTTCGGTTCTAAGTACTGAGGGACTCCAACTACCTGAGAGAGGTGAACGTGACCAGGGCGATGGGCGCAGCGATGCGCCGGATTCACGTGGGTAACGCACTCAGCGCGTTCGGGCTCGGCTTCACCGTCCCCTACCTGTACGTCTATGTGGCGCAGGTGCGGGGCCTTGGAGCCATGACGGCGGGGCTGGTCCTCGCCGTCTTCGCCGTGGCCGCGCTGATCGTGCTGCCGTTCGCCGGCCGGGCGATCGTGCGGCGGGGCCCGCTTCCGGTGTTGCTCGTCGCCCTGGTCACCGCCGCGATCGGTGCGCTGAGCCTGGGGCTCGCGAGCAGCGCGACCACGGTCCTGCTGTCGGCGGCCGCACTCGGCGCCGGTCAGGCCGTCATGCAGCCCGCGCTGGCGACGATGATCGTGGACTGCTCCACGTCCGAGACCCGCTCTCGCGCCTTCGCGATGCAGTTCTTCCTTCAGAACCTCGGTCTCGGCGTCGGCGGCCTCATCGGCGGTCACCTGGTCGACACGACGAACGTCTCCTCCTTCACCCTGCTCTTCGCGATCGAGGCGGCGATGTTCCTGCTGCTGGCCGGGGTGATGGCGACCGTGCGCATGCCGCACGCGCCGAAGATCGGCGACGCCCCCGCGGGTTCGTCGAAGGGCAGCTGGAAGCAGCTCCTCGGCAACCGCGCCATGGTGCAGCTGTGCGTCCTGGGCTTCGTGCTGTTCTTCGCCTGCTACGGCCAGTTCGAGTCGGGCCTGGCCGCATACGGCGTCGAGGCCGCCGGGATCTCCACCTCCGCGCTGGGGTCGGCCCTGGCCGCCAACACCGCGATGATCGTCATCGCGCAGTTCGCCGTACTGAAGTTCGTCGAGCGCCGCCGCCGTTCCCGTGTGATCGCCGCGGTCGGCCTCATCTGGGCCGGCGCCTGGATCATCGCCGGTTACGCCGGCCTCGGCCACGGCAGCCAGACCATGGCGACGGCCGCCTTCATCTCGACGTACGCCCTCTTCGGCCTGGGCGAGGCCATGCTGTCCCCGACGGTCGCCCCGCTGGTGGCCGACCTGGCGCCCTCCGGCATGGCCGGCCAGTACAACTCGGCCTTCGCCCTGGTGAAGCAGCTCGCCCTGGCGGTCGGCCCGGCGATCGGCGGCCCGATGGGCGCCTCACTGCACGCCCCGTACATCGTGACGTTCCTGCTGTTCTCGGTGGGCATCACGTTCCTGGCCCTGAGGCTCGGCCGCCAGCTGACGGCCGTGCAGGACCACCCGTGGAGGGCAAGGAGCAGGGTGGTGGCCAGGGGCGGCACACAGCAAGAATCTGTCGCCGCGTAACTGGAGACACCTAAGGGGCGCGGGGCTGTATTGATTTGCGGCTCCGCCGCGTGGGCGCGATCAGCCCCCACGCACCCGCAGCCGCCACACGACCCCGCGTCCCTACCCCTTGGGCAGCACGAACTCGCACCAAACAGCCTTCCCGCCGCCAGGCGTCCTCCGCGACCCCCAGCTCGACGCAATGGTCGCCACGATGGCAATGCCCCGCCCGGACTCGTCCCCGGGTTCGGCCCGTCGGCGCCGGGGCAGGTGATCGTCGCCGTCAGTCACCTCGATGATCAGCCGCCGGTCGGTCCTGCGCAGGCGCAGCCGCATCGGTGGCGTTCCGTGCTGCAACGAGTTCGCGACCAGCTCACTCGCCGCCAGCACCCCCAGGTCATGCAACTCCCCCGGGAACCGCCAACTGGTCAGCACGCCGGAGGCGAACGCACGCGCGCGTGGGGCCGCCTCGATGCCGCCCAGGAGTTCCAGCGCGGCGTTGCGGAAGAGGTCGCTGTCGGGGCCGGTGCGGGCAGGGTGCTGGAGGACGAGGACCGCCACGTCGTCGTCGTGGTCGGCCGTGACGCCCGCCGAGCGGACGAGCCGGTCGCAGACGACCTGAGGGGTACCGGTGGCTCCGGACAGTGCGCGCTCCAGGGACGCGATGCCCTCGTCGAGGTCCTCGTTACGGCGTTCCACCAGGCCGTCCGTGTAGAGGACCGCCGTGGAGCCTGGGCCGAGGGGGATCGAACCCGACGCGTGCATCCAGCCGCCGGTGCCCAGCGGCGGGCCCGTCGGTTCGTCCGCCCGCAGCACAGCCCCGCTCTCGTCGCGGACCAGGATGGGCAGGTGGCCGGCGGAGGCGTAGACCAGCTTGCCCTCGTTGGGGTCGTGGATGGCGTACGCGCACGTGGCGATCTGGTTGGCGTCGATCTCGGTCGCGAGGCCGTCGAGGAGGTTCAGGACCTCGTGCGGGGGGAGGTCGAGGCGGGCGTACGCCCTGACCGCCGTACGCAGTTGGCCCATGACCGCGGCCGCGCGGACGCCTCGGCCCATGACGTCGCCGATGACGAGGGCCGTGCGGCCGCCGCCGAGGGTGATGACGTCGTACCAGTCGCCGCCGACGGCGGCCTCGGTGCCGCCGGGCTGGTAGGTGGCGGCGATGCGGAGGTCGTCGGGTTCCTCCAGGACTTGGGGGAGCAGGGAGCGCTGGAGGGTCACCGCTGTCTCGCGTTGGCGGCGTTCGCTGGCTCTGAGGCGTTCGGCGGCTTCCGCGTGGTCCGTGACGTCCGTCGCGAAGACCAGGACGCCGCCGTCGCCCTCGGACACCGGGGTGCAGGTGAAGGTGTAGGAGCGGCCGTCGGGGGCCTTGCGGGACTTGACGGTGCGGGGCTTGCCGCTGCGGAGGACCTGGTCGAGGAGGGGGAGGAGGCCGATCTCGGTCAGCTCCGGGAGGGCTTCTGCGGCCGGTTCGCCGGAGGGGCGGGCGCCGAAGGCCGTGACATAGGCGTCGTTGACGTAGGCGAGGCGGTGGTCCTGGCCGTGGACGAGGGCGACGAGGGCCGGGACGCGGTCGAGGACCGCGCGGACGGGGAGTTCGTCGACGGCGGGCACGGGCGGGTGGTCGTCGGTGAGTTGTTCGGCGCGGGCCGCGGGTACGGAGCCCTCCCCGATGCGGTCGGGGGTGACCTCGTGGTCGGTCCGCGCTGCTGCGCGGCGCTGCGTTCCGGGGAGCCGGGCGCTCCAGCGCGTGAAGTTCACGAATCCTTGCCTCGTGTCGTCGTCTTCGGCCGGCTCCGGACCCGGCCTAGGGGTCGTCGCGGGTTCGGAGGGCGGGTGTCCACCCGCTCCTGGGTCGGGGATCAGTGTGGCAGTGTGACCGACCGGGTCGACATCCGTCAGACGCCTACCTTGCCGGTGGAGTTCCTCGGTCCGGTCAGGACGACCCCTTCGGGTCGTTCGAGGGGTCCTGAGGAGGCTTTCCACCGGCCGCGAGTTCGAACTCCGCTCGGGGATGTTCGAGGGAACCCAGGGAGACGATCTCCCTCTTGAAGAGTCCGGAGAGTGTCCATTCGGCCAGGACTCGGGCCTTGCGGTTGAAGGTGGGGACCCTGCTGAGGTGGTAGACGCGGTGCATGAACCAGGCAGGGTAGCCCTTCAGCTTGCGTCCGTAGACGTGGGCGACGCCCTTGTGGAGGCCCAGGGAGGCGACCGAGCCGACGTACTTGTGGGAGTACGTCTCCAGGTCCTCGCCGCGCAGTGAGTGCGCGATGTTGTCGCCGAGGACCTTGGCCTGGCGTACGGCGTGCTGGGCGTTGGGGGCCGTTTCCTTGCCGGGTTCCTCCGCCGTCACGTCGGGGACGGCTGCCGCGTCTCCGGCCGCCCACGCGTGCGTGGCGCCCTCGATCGTCAGCTGGGGGGTGCATTTCAGCCGACCTCGGTCGGTGAGCGGAAGGTCGCTGGCGGCGAGGACGGGGTGGGGTTTGACGCCGGCGGTCCAGACGACCGTACGGGTCGGGAAGCGGGCGCCGTCGCTGAGGACGGCGACTCGGTCGGCGCAGGAGTCGAGGCGGGTGTCGAGGCGTACGTCGATGTTGCGGCGGCGCAGTTCGGTGACGGTGTAGCGGCCCATCTCCTCGCCGACCTCGGGGAGGATGCGGTCGGAGGCCTCGACGAGGATCCACTTCATGTCCTCGGGCTGGACGTTGTGGTAGTACCGCGCGGTGTAGCGGGCCATGTCCTCCAGTTCGCCGAGGGCCTCCACGCCCGCGTAGCCGCCGCCGACGAAGACGAAGGTGAGGGCGGCGTCGCGGATCGCGGGGTCGCGGGTGGAGGAGGCGATGTCCATCTGCTCGATGACGTGGTTGCGCAGTCCGATGGCCTCTTCGACGGTCTTGAAGCCGATGGCGTGCTCGGCGAGGCCTGGGATGGGGAGGGTGCGGGAGATCGAGCCGGGGGCGAGGACGAGTTCGTCGTAGGTGAGGCGCTGGGCGCCGGTGCCTTCTTCCTCGGTGGCGAGGGTGGTGAGGGTCGCGGTGCGTTTGGCGTGGTCGACGGCGGTGACCTCGCCGATGACGACGTTGCAGTGGTCGAGGACGCGGCGCAGCGGGACGACGACATGGCGGGGGGAGATGGAGCCGGCGGCCGCTTCGGGAAGGAACGGCTGATAGGTCATGTACGGGTCGGGGGTGACGACCGTGATCTCGACCTCGTCGCGCCTCAGTTCCTGTTTCAACTTCCGCTGGAGACGCAGGGCGGTGTACATCCCGACGTAGCCGCCGCCGACAACGAGAATGCGCGCGCGTTCCTTCACCACCCCATGACGCACCCGACGCTTGAGTTTGTCCACAGCCCCGGCAATTTGTGTGACCGCGCGTTTTGCGCGGGCGGGGTTGGCCGAATCGACGGCGTGCGGGGAAGGTTTGCAGGTCAGCGGGTGTGCGCCGGGGGTTCGGAGGGGGTGCAATCGGGACGTATACGACCCGTACTCCGATCGGGGGGCGCTCCGTGCGGAACCTGCCCCTTCTGAATTGACCCCCTCTCAACTATGTTCGTGTGTCGACGGGGTGTAGGGGGATGCACTCATCGGGTCCGCGACGGGCGGTCCCGTGAAGCGGGTTTGTTCCCCATATGCGCTCCGGCCTTTCAGTGGCGGGGAGAGTCTCCGGGGGGAGACGTCATTACCGGGGGATCGCTTATGCATGTTCAGGACTCTCATTGGTCTTCCGCGTCCGCCATCGCACCCGGTGGCGGAGCGATGAGCGCGGCGGCGGGGAACGGGCGCGACGGTTCGCGTTCGACGCCGTTGCGCGTGGACGCACAGCGCAATCTGGAGCACGTACTGCGTGCGGCGCGCGAGGTCTTCGGCGAGCTGGGGTACGGCGCGCCGATGGAGGACGTGGCGCGGCGCGCGCGGGTCGGCGTCGGCACGGTGTACCGGCGCTTCCCGAGCAAGGACGTCCTGGTGCGCCGGATAGCCGAGGAGGAGACCTCCCGGCTGACCGACCAGGCGCGTGCGGCGCTCGGGCAGGAGGACGAGCCGTGGTCGGCGCTGTCGCGCTTCCTGCGGACGTCGGTGGCCTCGGGTGCCGGGCGGCTGCTGCCGCCGCAGGTGCTGCGGGTCGGGGTGGCCGACGAGCACGAGGACGGCGGGTACGACGAGGCGCGGGTGCCGCAGCAGCGGACGCAGCCGGGCTCGGGCGAACTGCGGCTGGTGCCGGAGGCGTCGGTCGAGGAGGACTCCGGGGCGGCGGCGCTGCTCGACGTGGTGGGCCAGCTCGTGGAGCGGGCGCGGGCGGCGGGAGAGCTGCGGGCCGATGTGTCGGTGTCGGACGTGCTGCTGGTGATCGCGACGGCGGCGCCCTCGCTGCCGGACGCGGCGCAGCAGGCGGCTGCCTCGGCACGGCTGCTGGACATCCTGCTGGAGGGGCTGCGGTCGAGGCCGTCGTGAACTCCGGTCGTCGGCTCCAGGTGACCCGGTCCGTCCACTCCGGGTGACCGGGTGACTCGAAAAGGTGACGACGAGGTGTGGGTGCTGCGCCGCCCGCGCCTCGTGGGCATTCCGGCCTTTTCGGGTACGCCGCTCAACTCCCGTCCGGGCGACGACAGTTGAGCCTTCCCCGAACGGGTGACGGTTAGTACTGCGCTGCGGTGAATCCCCACGGACGAGTGGAAGCCCCGCACAGCCGGGGCCTGACCAAAAGCCAATATGGCACGCTGACCCGGTGTTCGGGACTGGTTGGGCAGGCGGCGGGGGCTTTCCGCGATGAGTGTTGACGGGCGGGACGAGTCACAGGGTGACGACGCCGAGGCCGACGGCCTCGCGGCGCCCCAGGTGCCGAGCCAGGGGGGACGGGCGGGCCGCGCGCCGATCGGCGGCGACCCGGCGGAAGGCAGTGTCCCGACGCAGCGCGACCGGCGCGAGGACAGCGTCCTGCCGCCCCCGATCGAGCTGCCGCCCGGCGACGCCGACCTCATCGGGCGGATGCGCTCGGGCGACGACACGGCCTACGAGGAGCTGTACCGGCGCCACGCGGACGCGGTGCGCCGCTACGCCCGCACCTGCTGCCGTGACGCCCACACCGCGGACGACCTCACGGCCGAGGTCTTCGCCCGCATGCTCCAGGCGGTACGCGGCGGTTCCGGGCCCGAGCACGCCGTACGCGCGTATCTGCTGACCACGGTCCGGCGCGTCGCCGCGAACTGGACGAAGTCGGCGAAGCGGGAGCAACTGGTCGACGACTTCGCGGTGTTCGCCGCGCAGGCGGCGCGCTCGTCCGAGGTGTCCGACGACGACACCCTCGACCTGGGCGCCGATGTGCGCGCGATGCACGAGGCCGAGCAGTCCATGGCCATGCAGGCCTTCCGGTCGCTGCCCGAGCGCTGGCAGGCCGTGCTGTGGCACACCGAGGTCGAGGACGAGTCGCCGAGCGAGGTCGCCACGCTCTTCGGGCTCGACGCCAACGGCACGCGCGTGCTGGCCAGCCGCGCCCGGGAGGGCCTCAAGCAGGCCTATCTCCAGGCCCACGTCAGCGCCACCCTCGCCGACGACGAGGAGTGCGCCCGCTACGCCGACCAGCTCGGCACCTACGCCCGCGGCCGGCTGCGCACGCGTGCCGAACGCGGGCTGCGCAAGCACCTGGAGGAGTGCGCCAAGTGCCGGCTCGCGGCCGCCCAGATCTCCGAGGTCGCGAGCAGCATCCCGGCCGTGGT
The DNA here is from genome assembly GCF_040644695.1 of Streptomyces sp. NPDC046909. Classification (NCBI taxonomy): domain Bacteria; kingdom Bacillati; phylum Actinomycetota; class Actinomycetes; order Kitasatosporales; family Streptomycetaceae; genus Streptomyces; species Streptomyces sp. NPDC046909. Next base: position 8,008 of record NZ_JBEYXC010000041.1, read on the forward strand.
CCCGGTCGCGGTCATCGGCTGGTTCGGTGCCGCCGGGTACGCCAAGGCCGCCGCGCTCATCGCCGGCGGTACGGGAGTGGGCGCGGCAGGTGTCGCGGGCGCGGCCGCGGCGAGCGGCGGCTCGTCGGGGGGCGCGGCGGGCGGTGGTGCGGCGGCCTCGGAGGGGCTCGGCCTGCCGGCGAAGGTCGCCATCGGGGTCGGTGTGGCCGCGGCGGTGACCGCCGGGATCGTGTACGCGCTGACCAACAACGCCGAGCCGCTGGTCAAGCCCGACGCCAAGCCGCCCGCGTCCACACCGGTCGTGGCCCCCGCCGAGGAGTCGCCGAAGCCGCCGAAGAAGGAGCCGGCCACCAAGACGCCGATCGTCGTCGCCCCCACGCCGACACCGACCCCGACGCCCACCCCGACGCCGTCCCCCAAGCCCAGCCCGAAGCCGACCCCGACGCCCACACCTACCCCGACGCCGAAGCCGACGCCCAAGCCCACACCCACCCCGACACCCACTCCCCCGCCCGCCCCGGCCGTCTACCAGTGGAGCGAGCTGTCGTACGACGTCAACGGCGACGGCACCCAGCCCGAGATGCGGATCGCCGAGAGCAGCTGGGTCTGGCAGCGCTACGGCGTCTCGATCGGCGGCACGGGCTACACGCACGGCGTGACCGTCCACGGCCGGTCCTCCGTCACCATCGACCTCAACCGCGAATGCAGCACCTACGACGCGATGGTCGGCGTCGACGACATGGCGCTGGGCCTCGGCAAGATGTACTTCTCCGTCTACGCCGACGGCGTCCAGCTGTGGAAGTCCGGGCTCGTCGAGGGCGGGGACGCGGCGGTGCCGGTGCATGTGGACATCGCCGGGCGCAAGACCGTACGGCTGGTGGTCGAACCGCACAGCCCCTACGACGATCTGATGCTCGCGGACTGGGCGGAGTCGAAGTTCAGGTGCGCGTAGTTCAGGGGCGCGTACTTCAGGGGCTCGTACTTCAGTTGTACGCGGCGAGGGTGGCGGCGAGTTCGTCGAGGACGTCCGCCACGGTGAGGGCCGTGCCCCTCGCGTACTCCTCCTCGTAGCGCGCGGGGCCCAGGGCGGTGCGGGCGGCGGACTCGGCCCGCTGGGCGCCCTGGCGCTCCGAGACGGCTCGCGGGTAGCCGCCGCGCAGCCGGTCGCCGGCGGCGAGGAGACGGGCGGCGCGCGGATGGCCGCCGAGGCGGGCCACCAGGTCCGCGGTGCCGTCGATGAGCGCCGCCTTGACTGCATCGGAGCAACGGGTCTCCTGTGCCGTCCGCAGAGCCTCGGTCAGCTTGTCCAACCCCTGCGCGGGACCCGACTCGGCGACCGCCATCGTGGCCTCCACCGACATCAGCATCACCCGGAACTGGGGCGGCGGGGTCGCGCGCCCGGCCGCCTCGCAGGCCGCCTCGTACAACTCGCGCGCGCGGTCGGTGTCCTTGTCGTCCAGGGCGATCTGGGCCCGCTGGAGCAGCACGAACGCCCGGGAGTCGGCCACGCCGTACCGTTCGGCGGCGATGCCCGCCTCGTCCAGCGCGGCCAGCGCCGCAGTACGGTCGCCCGCGCGGTACGCGATCTCGGCGAGCCGGGCGATGAGGAACGGGGTCTCGGTGTGGGCGCCGACCTCGTGGGCGAGCCGCAACGCCTCCTCGTACTCGCCCTTGGCCTCCTCGAAGCGGTTGCGGGCCATGGCGGCCTCGCCCGCGGCGCTGCACACCTGGGCGCGCAGCCAGCGGTCGCCGACGCGGCGGCTGAGGACGCGCAGTTCCGCGAGGTCGTCGTCGATGCCGGGCATGCCGCCCGGGGAGTCGACGGCCATGTGGGTACGGAACATCAGCGCGACCCCGATCTCCCAGTCGCCGCCGTGGGCCCGGCAGTTGGCGACCGCGCGGTCCATGACCTCCCGTAGGTCCACCACGTCGGGGAGCACGAAGTACGTCACCGGCCAGCCGACGCCGGGGAGACCGGCCGCCTGGGCGCCGCCCCGCTCGTAGTGGGCACGGATCCGTTCGACGTACCGCCGCATCCGGGAGTCGTCCCGCACCACGTCCAGGGACTCGACCTCGGAGAGGAGGAAGAGGTGCATCATCCGCAAGCCCATGCGGAGGGGGTGCAGGGGGTGGTGGGCCTCTTCGTCGTCGGCCGGGGCGGAGAGGAACGCGTCGACGGGGTCGATGGCGTCCAGGGCGTCGATGTCCGGGCCGGCACCGGTACCGGTGCCTGTGCGGGTGGGGGTGCGGGTGCCGGCGTCCAGTGCCGCGCCCAGGCGCAGTACCCGGTCCACCCAGTCCGCGCCTTCCCTGCGGTAGTTGCGCAGCCACCAGAACCAGCACATCGCGACGGCCACGGCGCCCGCCGTCTCCTCGTCGCCGGCCGCGACGGCACGCTGGAGGACCGCGCGAATGTTGTCCAACTCGGTCTCCAGGCGGGCGATCCACGGGAGTTGGCGGGCGGAGCGGATCTCCGGCTCGGCCTCCTCCACGAGGGCGCGCACCCAGGCGCGGTGGCGGAGTTCGGCGGTGGCGCGCGCGTCGGGGGACTCGGCGGCGCGCTCCACGGCGTACTCGTGGATCGTCTCCAGCATGCGGTAGCGCATGGCGGCGGGGCCGGAGCCCTCGCAAGGGGCGGCGACGATCAGGGACTTGTCGACGAGCGCCCCGAGCAGTTCGGCGGCGGGCCCGGTGCATACGGCCTCGGCGGCGGCGAGGTCCCAGCCGCCCGCGAACACGGACACCTCGCGCAGGACCGTCCGTTCCCGCTCGTCGAGGAGGTCCCAGGACCAGTCGACGACCGCGCGCAGGGTCTGCTGGCGGGGCAGGACCGTGCGGCTCCCGGAGGTGAGGAGGCGGAAGCGGTCGTCCAGGCGGTCGGCGATCTGGCGCGGGGTGAGCAGGCGCAGCCGCGCCGCCGCGAGTTCGATGGCGAGCGGGAGTCCGTCGAGGCGGCGGCAGATCTCGGCGACGGCCTCGGAGTCGCGGAGGACGGCGTCCGCGTCGGGGCGGACCGCCGTCGCGCGCTCTCTGAAGAGGCGGTGGGCCTGGTCGGGGACGAGGGGTTCGACCGGGCGCACGGACTCGCCGGGGACGCCCAGGGGTTCACGGCTGGTGGCGAGGATCGTGAGCCCGGGGCAGCGGGTCAGCAGGGTCTCGGCGAGGTGGGCCGCCGCTTCGATGACATGTTCGCAGTTGTCAAGGATCAGGAGCTGGCTGCGCGGGGCGCAGTACTCGACGAGCAGGGCGAGCGGGTCGTCCTGCCGGTCCGTCAGGTCGGTGGTGATCAGCTTGGTCTGCCGTAGACCGAGTGCGCTGACCACCGCGCCGGGTACCGCCTCCGGGCGGTCGAGCGGGGCGAGCTCGACGAGCCATGCCTCCGGTTGTCCGGCGGCGGCTTCCTCGGCCAGGCGGGTCTTTCCGGAGCCGCCCGGGCCGGTGAGGGTGACCAGGCGGGCCCTGTGCAATTCCGAACGGATGGCGCCGAGTTCTGGTTCCCGGCCCACGAAAGAGGTAAGGCGGGGACGGAGGTTGCCACGGCGGTCCGGGGGTTCGGGGTGGGGGGTAGCGGGCGGTTCGGGGTGGGGGGTAGCGGGCGGTTCGGGGTGGGTGGGGGTGTGTTGTTCGGGGTGTACGGCTGTGGGCTGCGGTGGGCCGGGCTGGGTGAGCAGTTCGGTGTGCAGGTCGCGGAGTTCCGGGCCCGGGTCGGTGCCCAGGCCGTCCGACAGCGCTCTGCGGGCCCTCTCGTACGCGGCGAGTGCGTCGGCGTTGCGGCCGGTGTCCCGGAGGGCGCGGATGAGGAGGGCGTGCAGCGGCTCGTCGTACGGGTGCGCCTCGGTCAGTTCCGTCAGTTCCGGTACGGCGTCCTGGGCTCGGCCCAGTCGGAGGGTGGCCTCGGCGCGGGTGCGGATCGCCTCCAGGCGGCGGGTCTCCGGGCGGGTCGCGGGGGTGCGGTCGGGGAGGTCCGCCAGGGCTGGGCCCCGCCATAGGGCGAGGGCCTCGTCCAGGGTGCGGGCGGCGGTTTCCGGGTCGCCTCGGTGGAGGGCTTCGGTGGCTTCTCGGGTGAGGCGTTCGAAGACGTACAGGTCGACGTCGTTCCTGGTCGCGGTGAGGCGGTAGCCGCCGGTTTCCGAGGTGATCGCGTCCTTGCCGAGGGTTCGGCGGAGACGGCCTATGAGGGCGTGGAGGGCGGCCGGGGCGTCCTGGGGTGGGGCCGTGTCCCAGATCTCGTCGATGAGGGTGTCGGGGGTGGTGACGGTTCCTGGGCGTAGGGCCAGGGCGGTGAGGAGGGTTCGGAGGCGGGGGCCTTGTAGGGGTACGACGGTGCCCTGACCGTCTTCGGCTTGGGTGACGCCCAGGATTCTGTACCGCACCGGGTCATTGTCGCCGGGGTGGCTGTGGGGGGCGCGGGTTTTCGGGCGCCGGGGTGGTCGGGTGCGGGTGCGTGGGGGTGCGCGTGGGTGTTTTCGCCCCCGCCGCCCCTACCCGTCCCCTCCTCCAGGGGCTCTGCCCCTTCGACCCCGGGTCCCTGGGGGCTGCGCCCCCAGACCCCGCCTTTCGGCCCTTAAGGGGCCTCGTCCTCAAACGCCGGACGGGCTGAAATACCTGGACCGGCAGCGAGAAGCTCAGCCGTCAGCGGGTGGGTGGGGTTAGGGACGGCAGTCCCCCGGTGGGTGGAGGATCGGGACGGCCTGACCTCGGCCTCGGGCGCCGGACGGCCTGAAGTGACCTGGGCCCGCGTTGAGAGGCGCAGCCCCTACGCCCCCGCCCCCCGCATCGACGCCCCCGCCCCCAACGCCCCCCTCTGCGGTGTGATCCCCGCCGGTACCGCACGGGCGCGTGCCGGGGTTCCTGTCCAGCAGGTTCCTCGGCGGGCCAGGAGGCGGCGGAGCCAGAGTTCGAGGGAGACGAGGTCTGCCAGGCCGTCGAGGGGCAGGGGCTCGCCCTCTGCTGCTGCGCGCAGGGCCTTGCGGACCACCCTCGCCTCCACCAGGCCCGCCTCCGCCAGCAGCGGGGTGCCGAACAGCGACATCAGGGAGTCCGCGGCGACCCTCAGGCCCGTGCGGGCCGCTACCGCCGTTGAGGCGTGGGAGGGGGCGCCCCAGCCCGGGGGGAGGTCGGTCACGCCCGCGCCCTGGAGGACTGTTCGGAGGATGGACGCCCTTGCGCCCGGCTGGACTCGCAGGGCCTCGGGGAGGGCTCTGCATGCTCGGACGACCTGGTTGTCGAGGAAGGGGGCGTGCAGGCGTTGGAAGCGGATCTCGGCGGCTTGTTCAAGGATGCGTACGTCGGCTGCGGTGCGGGCGAGGGCCGCGCGGGCTCGGTAGTCGCCGGGGCGTTGGCCTGGGCCCACCCCTGAGCGGTTGGTCGCGCCCTGGAGGCGGATCGATACTTCAGCCAGCGCCTCGCCCGTGAGCCAGCGTGCCGCGGGGCCCGGTCTGGCCCAGGCGAGGGCCGCCAGGGAGGCTCCTACCGCGCCTCCGGGTTCGTCGAACCTGCGCTCCATCAGGCGGTCGGACAGTACCTCCAGGCCGGTTCGGTAGGGCGTGCGCGCCAGGCGCCTCGCCGCGCCGTAAACGCGCGCGGGGACCAGGACCGAGCCGTCGGCCTTCGCCAGCGCCGCCACCGGGCGGACGAGGTGGCGGCGCTTGCGGTCCATCAGGAGGTCCGCGAGGCGGGCCGGGTGCGCGTCCAGGACCTGGCGGGCGCCGTAGCCCGTGAAGTGGTCCGCGCTGCCCGAGGCGAGGCGCGCGCGGTGGCGGGCCGCCGTCACCAGGGACTGGCCCGGTTCGTCGGTGAGGGGGCCGTCCAGGTCGGCGTAGGGGAGCGTCTCCTCGCCGCCGGTCACCACCACGTGGTGCAGGCGCGGGTTGGCCGCCAGGGTTCCCGCTCGTTCCAGTTCCGCCTCCCGGCCGCCCACCGCCAGGTCGTTGAAGGTGACGGCCAGGAGTCGTTCGCCCGCGCCCGTGCCGTGGCCCAGCACCGTGCCCGGCATCCCGGGCAGGCCCGCCGCCAGCAGCGCCAGCGTTCCCGAGGCCGGGCCGCCCGAGAGGTCCGCGCCGATCCCCGGCACCGGCATCCCGCGCGCGGCACGGCGTTCGGCGGGGCCCATGCCCGGGACCGGCCCCGGGTCGATGTCGGCGCCGGGGACATGGCGGGGAGCCGACAGACGCGCGCGTACCGCCTCCACCAGTGCGTCCCGCACCGCGTCCACCGCGCTGTCCGGGTCCGCCGAGGGCGCCGCCACCGCGAGGGAGGCGACCGGCTCGTAGCCGGCGATCTCGCGCGCCCCAGCGCGCAGGATCAGCGCGTGCCCCGGGGGAATGCGCCGTACGCCGTCGTAGGGCGTGGAGTCGTGCAGGGCGGCCGGGACGTCGGGGGCCGCCAACAACGCCGCCAGGTGGCCGAAGTCGAGGTTGGCCTCGATCAGGTCCGCCAGGGGCAGCGCCGCTGTCGCGTAGGCCGTGCCGCCTGCCCAGGGGGTGTAGAACACCGGGCGGGCGCCCGCGAGATCGCCGCAGACCATGACCCTGCGGCCCACCTGGACCACCGCCGTGTAACTGCCGGACCAGGCCGTCAGATGGCGGAGCGCGCCGCCGCGCGCGGCGAAGAGGCCGACCCTCAGCTGTTCGTCGCTCGCCCCGCAAGTACCCAGCACCGCTATGCGGTTCTGCGCGTCGGCCTTCACCACGCGCACCTCGTCGGGGCGCCAGTCACCGACCGCCCACAGCGGATCCGGGTCGCCCCACAGGAGTTGGGAGCCCACCGGGTGCACGGTCTCGCCGTCGCTTCCCGTCGCCCCCGCGGAGCCGATCTCGGCTGCGCCCGCTGCGGTGCTGCTCCACCCCACCAACCACCGCATCGACGCCTCCACAGGCTGTGGACAACCAGTGCACCGTACGAACCGGTTCACCATGCTGCCATGAAGGACGTGCCGTGGAGGGGCGGCGGAGCCGCTTGTGCTCCGTCGAACACGCCCCCGCGCGCGTGCCCGTGAAGATGCGAACGCCCGTACTGAGGTGGGGGTCTACGACCTGAATGCGCCCCCGATACGCTCCCCCAGAACGCCCTTCGCGCCGTCAATTTCCATGGTGGGAGCGGTAATTGCCTGCGGAGTACGGGGTCGGTTTTCGGCCAAATTGGCGCAGCGGGGACAGGCTCGCGCACGCTCCGTACAGGCTCTGCGCACCGCATCGGCGACGCGCAGTCCGGGGAACGGAGTTCGCCCCCCGGACCGTTCCGCCACCCGCGGGGATGGAGGTGGCGGAATCCCCCAGCCCACTGGATCCAGTACAGCGGGCCGACCCACGCACGATCCATGGAACCGCTCCCCATGTGGCCGGAGAAGAGCGCACGCACAGGCGCACGGCCACACAGCGGGAGCACGCCGCGACGGTGCGTGGGGAGCCCGTACGCACGTACGGACCACAATCCCGCCATCCGGAACTATGCCCCTTAACGCTTGGGATGCGGCGAACTACGCTGGGTTTACGAATGCCGCGTGGTTATGCCAACGCGGCAGCCGTCTGTGTCGAGGGGTGGCGCAATGTCCAGGGAGCAACGCGGGCCGAACGAAAAACTCGGCGCCGTTCTCGCCCTCGCGGGAATCAGCAACGCAGGACTCGCGCGTCGCGTCAACGATCTTGGCGCTCAACGCGGGTTGACTCTTCGCTACGACAAGACGTCGGTGGCGCGCTGGGTGTCGAAGGGCATGGTGCCGCAGGGCGCCGCGCCGCACCTCATCGCGGCCGCGATCGGCCAGAAGCTCGGCCGCCCGGTGCCGCTCCACGAGATCGGCCTGGCGGACGCGGATCCCGCCCCCGAAGTGGGCCTCGCCTTCCCCCGGGACGTCGGACAGGCCGTCCGCAGCGCGACGGAGCTGTACCGGCTCGACCTCGCAGGGCGCCGGGCCGGTTCCGGAGGCATCTGGCAGTCGCTGGCCGGATCATTCGCAGTAAGCGCATACGCAACGCCCGCCTCACGGTGGCTGATAACCCCGGCCGACAGCTCGGTCGCGCGCGAGGTGAACTCCGCGGAGGCCTCCGGCGCACCGCTCAAAGTCGGCCACAGCGATGTGCAGAAGCTGCGGGAGGCCGCCGAGGACGCCAGGCGCTGGGACTCCAAGTACGGAGGCGGTGACTGGCGTTCGTCCATGGTGCCGGAGTGTTTAAGGGTGGAGGCGGCACCGCTGCTGCTCGGCTCGTACTCCGACGAAGTGGGCCGGGCACTGTTCGGCGCGAGTGCCGAACTCACCCGCCTCGCCGGGTGGATGGCCTTCGACACCGGTCAGCAGGAGGCCGCGCAGCGGTACTACATCCAGGCGTTGCGCCTGGCCCGCGCGGCGGCCGACGTACCCCTCGGCGGGTACGTCCTGGCGTCCATGTCCCTTCAGGCGACCTATCGCGGGTTCGGCGACGAGGGCGTGGACCTCGCGCAGGCCGCGCTGGAGCGGAACCGGGGTCTGGCGACCGCCCGCACGATGAGCTTCTTCCGGCTCGTCGAGGCACGCGCCCACGCGCGCGCGGGTGACGCGCAGGCGGCCGGGGCAGCTCTGAAGGCCGCGGAGGGCTGGCTGGAGCGGTCCAGAGAGGGCGACCAGGATCCGTCCTGGCTGGGCTTCTACTCGTACGACCGCTTCGCCGCGGACGCCGCCGAGTGCTACCGGGACCTCAAGGCTCCCCGTCAGGTGCGGCGCTTCACGGAGCAGGCCCTGTCGAAGCCGACGGAGGAGTTCGTACGGTCGCACGGGCTGCGCCTGGTCGTCTCGGCGGTCGCGGAGCTGGAGTCGGGCAATCTCGACGCGGCATGCGAGCAGGGCGTGCGAGCGGTGGAGGTCGCGGGGCGCATCTCGTCGGCCCGCACCACCGAGTATGTGAAGGATCTTCTGCACCGGCTGGAGCCGTACGGCGACGAACCGCGCGTGGTGGAGCTGCGGGAGCGCGCACGGCCCTTGCTGATGGCTCCAGCCTAGGAGTGGACCTTCTTCACGGCTCTCCACACTTCCTCCGCGTTTGAAGGCACTGTCAGTGGCGCAGTGCACTATCTAGAGCGGGAGGTGGTGCGGGTGCGGTCGGAGATCGCTTATGACTGCGATGTGCTCGTGGTCGGGGGCGGGATCGTCGGGCTGTCGACGGCGTATGCGATCACGCGTGCCGTTCCGGGGACGCGGGTGACCGTGCTGGAGAAGGAGGACGGCCCGGCCCGGCATCAGACGGGGCGCAACAGCGGGGTCATCCACAGCGGGATCTACTACCGGCCGGGGTCCCTCAAGGCGCGGTACGCGGTCGAGGGCGCTGCCGAGATGGTGAAGTTCTGCGCGGAGTACGGCATCGCGCACGCCGTCACCGGAAAGCTGATCGTCGCGACCGAGCGCTCGGAGCTGCCGAGGCTGCACGCGCTCGTGCAGCGCGGGCGGGAGAACGGCATCCCGGTGCGCGAGATGGGCCCCGCGCAGATCTCGGAGTACGAGCCGGAGGTGCGCGGGCTCGCGGCGATACACGTCGGGACGACCGGGATCTGCGACTTCGTCGGGGTCGCCCGGCAGCTGGCGGAGGCGTCCGGCGCCGAGATCCGGTACGGCGCCCAGGTCGGGCGGATCGACCGGCGCCCGTCGCTCGGGGTCGCCGTCCGGACCACGGCCGGGGACGTCGTACGGGCGCGGGTGCTCGTGAACTGTGCCGGGCTGCACTGTGACGAGGTGGCGCGGCTGGCCGGGGACGAGCCCGGGATGCGGATCGTGCCGTTCCGGGGCGAGTACTACTCGCTGGCGCGGCCCGAGCTGGTGAAGGGGCTGGTGTATCCGGTGCCCGATCCGGCGTTCCCGTTCCTCGGGGTGCATCTCACGCGCGGGATCGACGGCGGTGTGCACATCGGGCCCAACGCGGTGCCGGCGCTGGCCCGCGAGGGGTACGGCTGGAGTGTCGTACGCCCCCGTGAGCTGGGCGCGACGCTGGCGTGGCCAGGGTCCTGGCGGATAGCCCGGCGGCACTGGCGGTACGGGGCCGGTGAGCTGCGGCGGTCGGTGTCCAAGGCGGCGTTCGCGGACGCGGTGCGGCGGTTGTGCCCGGCCGTTTCGGACGACGACCTCGTGCCGTCGGCGGCCGGGGTGCGGGCCCAGGCCGTGCTGCGGGACGGGACGCTGGTGGACGACTTCCTGATCAAGGAGGGGCCGCGGACCGTGCATGTGCTGAACGCGCCCTCCCCCGCGGCGACGGCTTCGCTGCCGATCGGGCGGGAGGTGGCGAGGCGGGCGCTGGTGGTGCTGGAGGCGGGCTGAGACCGGCTGGAGGCGGCTGGAGGCGGCTGGAGGCGGCGGTGGCGGCGGTGGCGGCTGGAAGACGCCGAGACCAACTGCCTGGTCCCCTGGCCCGCGACTACCCGGTCCGCGACTGCCTGGTCCCCTGGCCCGCGACTGCCTCGTCCGCGACTGCCTGATCCCGCGTTGAGAGGCTCCGCCCCTCCTCGCCGTAAAATCGACCCACTGTGTCTGAGTCCTTCCACGCCCCCGACGCGTCCCAGCCCGCCCCCGCCCCCGCCACCACCCCCGGCGACGGGCAGTCCCCCCACGCCCCCGGTGTCTCCGTCCGGCACACCAGGTCCAAAGGGGAGCCCCGGTTCCCCGACGGGCCGAAGGCGGATCCCGCCGGGTCGCACTTCGAGCGGCGGATCCGGAGTTTCCAGCCGCGGCGGAGCCGGGTGACGGCCGGGCAGGCGGACGCCTTGCAGCGGCTGTGGCCCAAGTGGGGGCTGGACATCGACGGGCAGCAGGTCCTCGACCTGGCCGAGCTGTTCGGGAACGACCACCCCGTCGTGCTGGAGATCGGCTTCGGGATGGGCGAGGCCACCGCGCAGATGGCGGCGGGCGATCAGAGCATCAACATCCTCGCCGTCGACGTGCACACCCCGGGACAAGGGAATTTGCTCAACCTCGCCGACCAGAACGGGCTCTCCAACGTCCGCGTCGGCAACGGCGACGCCATCATCCTGCTCCGCGAGATGCTGCCCCCGGACTCGCTGGACGGGCTGCGCGTCTACTTCCCGGACCCCTGGCCCAAGAAGCGGCACCACAAGCGGCGGCTGATCCAGCCGGAGTTCCTCAGCCTCGCCGCGACCCGGCTGAAGCCGGGGGCGATCGTGCACTGCGCCACCGACTGGGAGCCGTACGCCGAGCAGATGCTGGAGGTGCTCACGGCGCACCCGGACTTCGAGAACACCCAGGACGACGGCGGTTTCGCGCCGCGTCCGGACTACCGGCCGCTGACCCGTTTCGAGGGCCAGGGACTGGACAAGGGACATGTCGTGAACGACCTGTTGTTCCGCCGCGTAGAGCGGTAGGACAGCGGGAAGCCCCTTCCGGACAACCGCACACCGCCCCCCCCGTTATGTTCTTCGCGGTCCTGCAAGAGGGCCGCTGGCCTCCGGGCCCGGTATGACTGTTCCCCCCTGTCGAACGGATGACCTGGGGGGT
>NZ_JBEYXC010000042.1:0-16516 GCF_040644695.1 Streptomyces sp. NPDC046909
GCACAGCCCGGAGGCCTCCATCCGCACCAGCACCTGACCGGGGCCGGGCTCAGGGACCGGCAGCTCCTGGATCTCCAGGGGCTTGCCGAAGTCGGTGACAACCGCTGCCTTCATCATCTGCTCCTCAATCGGCCTTGTGCCGGGCCTGACCGGCCCGGGTGACGCGCTGCGGCCCGTGCCCGCGTTGCCGTTCCCGGCCTGCGCGGGCACGTCTCCGCTCTCCTGTGGAACGCAGCTCTCCTAGAACAGCCCGAGCGGCTTGGTGCCGTAGCTGACCAGGAGGTTCTTGGTCTGGCTGTAGTGGTCGAGCATCATCTTGTGAGTCTCACGGCCGATGCCGGAGACCTTGTAGCCACCGAACGCGGCACCCGCGGGGTACTGGTGGTAGCAGTTCGTCCAGACCCGGCCGGCCTTGATGGCCCGGCCCATTCGGAAGGTCCGGTTGGTGTCGCGGCTCCACACGCCGGCGCCGAGGCCGTACAGCGTGTCGTTGGCGATGGCGAGGGCCTCGGCCTCGTCCTTGAAGGTGGTCACCGCGAGGACGGGTCCGAAGATCTCCTCCTGGAAGACCCGCATCCTGTTGTGGCCCTTGAGGACGGTCGGCTCGTAGAAGTAGCCGTCCGCGAACTCCCCGCCGAGCGTGGGGCGGTGGCCGCCGACCAGCAGTTCGGCGCCCTCCTTCAGACCGATCTCGACGTAGGAGGCGATCTTCTCGACCTGCTGCTTCGACACCTGTGGGCCGACCATGGTCGTGGTGTCGAGCGGGTCGCCCTGCTTGATGGCGCGGATCCTCTCCAGGCAGCGCCCCATGAACTCCTCGTAGATGTCCTCCTGGATCAGTGCGCGGGAGGGGCAGGTGCAGACCTCGCCCTTGTTGAACGCGTACAGGACCAGTCCCTCGACGGCCTTGTTGAGGAAGTCGTCGTCCTCGGCGGCCACGTCGTTGAAGAAGATGTTCGGCGACTTGCCGCCCAGCTCCAGGGTGACCGGGATGATGTTCTGGGACGCGTACTGCATGATCAGCCGGCCGGTGGTGGTCTCGCCGGTGAAGGCGACCTTGGCGATCCGCTTGTTGGTGGCGAGCGCCTTGCCGATCTCCGCGCCGGGGCCGTTGACGACGTTGAGGACGCCGGGCGGCAGGAGGTCGCCGATGACCTCCATCAGCTTGAGGATCGACCAGGGGGTCGGCGAGGCGGGCTTGATGACGGTGGCGTTGCCCGCGGCGAGCGCCGGGGCGAGCTTCCACGCGGCCATCAGGAGCGGGAAGTTGAACGGGATGATCTGTCCGACCACGCCCAGCGGCTCGTGGAAGTGGTAGGCGATGGTCTCCTTGTCGATCTCGGTGATCTCGCTCTCCTCGGCGCGGATCGCGGCCGCGAAGTAGCGGAAGTGGTCGGCCGCGAGGGGGATGTCGGCGGCCAGGGTCTCCCGGACCGGCTTGCCGTTCTCCCAGCTCTCGGCGACGGCGAGTTCCTCGCGGTGGGCGTCGATGGCGTCGGCCACCTCGTTCAGCACCGCGGCCCGTTCGGCGGTGGACGCCTCGCCCCACCTGTCCTTGGCGGCGTGGGCGGCGTCCAGGGCGAGTTCGATGTCCTCGGCACCGGACCTCGGAATCTCGCAGATCGGCTTGGCGGTGGCGGGGCACAGGTTGGCCGAGTACTGGCCGGTGGTGGGTGCCTGCCACTTTCCGCCGATGAAGTTCTCGTACCGGGGAGCAACGTCCACGGGACTGCCCGGCCTGCCCGGAGGTTCGTACTTCATGGTCGTCCCCTCTCCCTTCACGAAGATCGGGTAGTACTGGGCACGTTAGGAGCGGGCACGTTGCAATACCGCTGCATGCCGTGCGGCCTGGGGCAAGACAGCTGGTGAGGGGTTCAGCGCGCGGGCCCGGGCCGCCGCTGCCGCGCGCTGCGCGGAGCCGCCCGGCAGCCGGCGGGCGAGCGTCAGCCAGGCGAGGGGATCGTCGGCTCCCCGGGCCGACTCCACCCAGCGGCGCAGCAGCAGGGTGTCGCCGGCACCGAGCACGGCGCCGCGCAACTGCTGTTCCAGGGCCCGCCGTTGCTCGACCACGACCGGCGCGTCGGAGCGCGGCAGCAGCGGGCCGCGACAGCGGGCCAGCGCCTCGCCCACCCGGCCCTGGGCGAGCAGGGCGGCGACCTCGCCGAAGTCACTGCGCACAGGGCGCAGCAGGGCGTAGGGCCGGGAGCCGAGCAGGGCGGGGCCGAGGACCGCGCGCAGCCGGGTCATCTCGGCGCGCAGCGTGGAGGCGGGTATCTCCCGCTCCGACAGGTCCACCGCGAGCCGGTCGCCGTGCACACCGCGGTCCTCCAGGGCGAGCGCCACCACGATCTCGCTGTGCCGGGGGCTCAGCCGGTGCGTCTGTCCGTCGATCTCCAGCAGGGCGCTGTCCCGGCCCAGCGCGGACAGCCGTACGGCGGGGCCCTGCGGTTCGTCGAGCGCGCGGCCGTCGGGGCCCAGCAGCGTCGGCGGGGCGGACAGCGCGCGGGCGAGTTCCGCCTCCGCGGCGAGAGCGGCGGCGCGTACGGCGGCCAGGGCGGGCGGGGTGGCGATGGTCCGGCCGCCGGAGAGGTCGACGACGCCGAGCACCCGGCCGGTGCCGGGTTCACGGACCGGGGCCGCGGCGCAGGACCAGGCGTGCGCGGCGGAGCTGTAGTGCTCGCCGGTCACGATCTGCACGGCCCGGTCCAGTACGAGCGCGGTGCCCGGGGCATTCGTGCCGGCCTTCGCCTCGGACCACACGGCTCCCTCGCCGAAGTGCATCCGCTCGGCCCGTCCCAGGGCCGCGGAGTCGCCCTCGACCCAGAGCAGGGTCCCGTCGGTGTCGCCGACCGCGAAGACATGCCCGTCGTCCGCCGCGCCGGTCCCCAGCAGTTCCCGGAAGAGGGGCAGCACGGCGGCCAGCGGATGGGCCCGCCGGTACGCGGCCAGCTCCGCGGGCGGCCTGGGCAGGGGCGGCAGCCGTTGCCCATCCTCGGGGGCGCCGGACGTGGCACTGCGCTGCCACGAGTCGGCCACCAGGCTCCGCACTTGCCTGGGCGCGCCGGACGACGTCACGAACTGTTCGTGCGCGGCGCGGACCGTGGCGGTCGCGTCCATGGCACCTCCCCATCGGCTGCCTCCCGGGCACCTCCACCTCACCCGTGCGCGGAGGCGAGCAGGAGAGGCCGAACGGCCCCTGGCACAGGGCCGGGCGGGGCGACGAGCGGCAGGACACCGGTCCTCGCCCCCGCGGCCCATACCCCCAGCGTCACCCTGCGCGGCGGGCCCGAGGAGGGGCCGAGCGGTCGCGCCGCCCGGCCACCCGGCCCCTTTCGGGCCCGGTCCCGGCGCCTGCCACGCGCAGCGGCACGGTCCGTTCCGGCGGCCTGTCCGGCCGCCCACCCGCCCGCGCCGGAGCTCACCGCCGACGCACGCGCGGGTTCCAGGAGCCGGACGTGATCGGGGGTTCGGGAATCCCAGGTGGCGACGCGTGATCCTCGATCGGTGCGGTGCCTGCCCGGAACGGCCTGATCGACCGCGCGCGGGGCGGGTGGCATCGGCCGCGCCGGGGCAGGGGCAGGGGCAGGGGCAACGGGCCTGCCCGGCTCGGGGATTGACAAGGCGAAGGGGCGGGGCCGGGCCCGACGACGTCACCGGAGTACGGCGGGCCTCGGCGGCACGTTCGAGGTGACGGCCCGTGCCTCGGGCGGCACCCGTCTGCGCCGGCGCATCCCCCTCACTCCCGGGACCCGGCGGCGCCGCCTGCCGCCGCCCGTCCCTGACGCCGGCCGCGAGTCCCGCGCAGGGCCCGTTGGTCCCCGGCCCTCCCGGCCGATACGCCCGAGTCGATGGGGCCGTTGGTCCCCTATTCGTCCGGTGCGCCGGAACAGCGCCGAAACGCGCATCGTCGCCTGATACACAGAAGACGGCCGCCCCAACGCGCCCATTCCGGAAGGGAAGACGCCCATGACCAGCGACAAGGCCCAGGCAGTACCCGCGGTACGCCTGCGTTCCGACGGTCCGGTGGACAAGGACACGCTCGACTACGCGCGTACGAAGATCGACGCCGTCGTGACCCGGCCGGGGCTGCCCGCCGTCAGCGGCGATGTGCGGATCGTGCGGTCGGCCACCCGCCACGCGGACCACCCCTGGCTGGCCACCGCCGACCTGCGCGTGGGCGGCCGGCAGGTGGTCGTGGTCGCCGAGGAGGCGACCGGACGCGAGGTCGTCGACCAGTTGCAGGACCGGCTGCGCCGCCAGACCGACAAGGCCGCCCACGCCTGGGACGACGGTCACCGTACGGCGGTACCGCCGTGGCGCGGTGGCCCGGGGTCCGCGTAGGTCCACGACGAGCACGGCCCGGTCGGTGGCGGTCCATCGGCCGGGCCTTCGTCCTGTCCGCGCGGTAGACGGGTGATCTCGTCCCGGGCCGTCCGGGCCCGGCCGGTGACCAATGGCCCACTGACGGCACCCGCCCGCACCGGAAAGCGTGGGGTGTGCGGTTCCCGATCGACGGGCGAGAACGAGGAGTTGTGTGATGGCACAGGCGTATCTGGTGGGCAGCGGCATCGCGGCGCTCGCCGCGGCGGCGTTCCTGATCCGCGAGGGCGGTTTCGACGGGGCGGACATCCATCTCTTCGAGGAGCAGCACGGTGTCGGGGGCAGCCTGGACGCGGCCGGCACCGCGGACACCGGCTACACCATGCGGGGCGGGCGGATGTTCGAGGCGGAGTTCCGCTGCACGTACGACCTGCTGTCCGGCATCCCCACGCTGGACGACCCAGCGGTGTCCGTGACCCAGGAGATCCTGGACGGGCACGAGGAGTTCGCGTGGGACGACATCGCCCGTCTCGTCGACGGCGACGGAAAGATCGTCGACACCCGGTCGATGGGGTTCTCCGAACGCGACCGGCTGGACCTGGTGCGCTGCCTGGCGAGCCCGGAGGGGCACCTGGACGGCAAGCGCATCACCGACTGCTTCGGCGAGCACTTCTTCACCACGAACTTCTGGTTCATGTGGTGCACCACGTTCGCCTTCCAGCCCTGGCACAGCGCCATCGAGTTCCGCCGCTACCTGAGGCGTTTCATCCACCTCTTCCCCGAGTTCGCCGGCATGACGGGGATCCACCGGACCCGCTACAACCAGTACGACTCGATCGTGCGCCCCCTGATGGCCTGGCTGCGCGAGCACGGCGTCACCGTCCACACCCATTGCCGGGTCACCGATCTGGGGTTCGCCCCGGGGATCCGCAACGGCACGGTCGAGACCATCCGTCTGACCCGGGACGGCCGGGAGGAGACGATCCCGGTCGCCCCCACCGATCTGGTCCTGGTCACCAACGGTTCCATGACCGACGCCTCCAGCCTCGGCTCGCACACCAGCGCGCCGCCGCCCGCCCCGCCCCGTTCGGATGCCTGGCTGCTCTGGCACCGGATCGCCCGGGACCGGGAGAACTTCGGCGACCCGGCCGTGTTCGACAAGCAGGTGCGGGAGTCCCGCTGGGAGTCGTTCACGGTCACCGCCAAGGACCCGGTCTTCCTCGACGCGCTGGCGCGGTTCAGTGGCCGCGAGACCGGAAGGGGCGGGCTGATGACCTTCACGGACTCCAACTGGCTGCTCACCATCGTCGCCAATCGCCAGCCCGTCTACCGTGACCAGCCCGAGGACGTCTCCGTCTGGTGGGGCTACGGCCTCTTCCCCGGCCGCGCGGGCAACCACACCCCCAAGCCGATGACGATGTGCTCCGGCCGGGAGATCCTCGAAGAGGTCCTGCACCACCTGCACTTCGACGAGCCGACGGCGGCCCGCGTCCTCGACACCTCCACCGTCGTGCCCTGCGTGATGCCGTACATCACCAGCCAGTTCCTCACCCGCCGCCGCGGCGACCGGCCCGAGGTCGTGCCCGAGGGCTCGGTCAACCTCGCCTTCATCGGCCAGTTCGCGGAGGTGCCCGACGACGTCGTCTTCACCGTCGAGTACTCGGTGCGCACGGCCTGGACGGCGGTGGCCCGACTCCTCGGCCTCGACAAGCAGCCGCCCCCGGTCCACAAGGGCCACCACGACCCGCACGTCCTTCTGGCCGCCATCGAGACCATGCACCGCCGGTAGCGAACACCCCGCACCTCACGCGCAGGCGGGATCGGGGACCTGCCCAACGGTCCCCGATCCCGCCTGCCTGCCCTTTGTCCGAGCCGACGCACCCCTCTCAGAAACCGAAGACCAGCCGAGCCTCGGCCCGTCCGTCCAGGACCTCGTCGAAGGAGTCGTTGACCTGTTCCAGACTCCGCTGCTCGGCGATGACCTGGGTACGTCCGGCCGCGTGCAGCGCGAACACCTCGGCCAGGTCCTGACGGGTGCCGACGATGGATCCGATGACCGAGATACCGAAGAGCACGGTTTCGAAGATCGGCACCTTGATCGCGGCGTTGTCGGCCGGCAAGGCGACCATCACGAGGCGCCCACCCCGGTTGAGCGACTTGTAGGCCTGCTCGAAGGCCTTGGGGCTGGCGGCGAGGACCAGCGCCACGTCCGCCCCGCCGGCCTTCTTGATCTCCTCGGCCGGGTCGTGCGTACGGGCGTTCACGGTCTGGTCGGCGCCGAGCCTCCGGGCCAGTTCCAGCTTCTCCGGTTCGAGATCCACGGCGGTGACCAGCCCGCCCACCAACCGCGCGTACTGGTCACAGCGCAGTTCCTGGACCGTCTCGAAGTCCGACAGTCCGGTCAGGCTCTGCAGTACCACCGTCGTGGCCAGCACCTGCGGCGGCAGGGACGGCCGCCCGTTGGCCGAGGGATACATGTCCGCGAAGAACTCCGCGGGGAAGAGCGCCTCACGGTGCTCGGCCAGGAACGCGAACACACTCCCTGCCGGGATCAACTCCCGGCAGGTTTCCCACACATCCGGCCCGACCATCTCCCCGGCCCATTCCCCCTGCATGCCACAAGACTGGCCCCGGACCTGCCGGTCCGGGGCCAGAACGCAAAAGATTTTCAGCAGCCTTCTAGTAGGACTCCGTTAGGTCGTTCTTGATCTTGGTGTTGTCCTGCTGGGCAGGGGTTGGTGGCAGGTGGTGCAGGTGCCGGTCCAGCAGTTCAGCAGGTCCTGGATGGCGTCGAGGATCTGGTAGAGGGTGAGCCCGCTGTATCGGCTTTTGGGGCCAGGCGCTGTTCGGTGAGGAACGCGTGGGCGGCGGTGACCAGGGTGACGTGGTGGTGCCAGCCCCTCCAGGAGCGGCCCTCGAAGTGGTCGAGGCCGAGGCCGTGCTTGAGTTCCCGGTAGTCGTGCTCGATGCGCCAGCGGATCTTGGCCAGGCGGACCAGTTCGGACAGCGGGGTATCGGCGGGCAGGTTGGACAGCCAGTAGTCGGTGGGTGCTTCGGCTTCCTCGGGCCATTCGACCAGCAGCGTCACCTCGGGCAGGACGCCGTCCCAGTGGCCGTCGCGCGCGATGGCGGCGGCCCGGGCCAGACGACGGGCCCTCACCCCGGTCGGGCGTACACGCAGGGCCACAAAGTGCGAGCGCATCGCTCCGCGGGAGCCTTCCCGCCAGGTCACCTCGGTATATGCCTGCCGCCCCAGGCCGCTCGCCAGCGCGGCCACCGCAGACGGCTTGTCCCGGTAGCGGGGCTGCGGCCTGCGGCCGTTGCCGGACCACGCCGGGGCAGTGGGCCGCGCCTGGTCCGGGTGGACGGTCACATCGGCACGGATGGCCACGACATAGCCGATGCCCCGGCCGTGAAGGCCGTCGCGGAAGTCGGCGTTCTGCCCGTAGCCGGCATCGGCCACCACCACCGGCGGCACCAGATTCCACGTGGCCAACTCGTCGATGGCGTCCAGGGCCAGGCGCCACTTCTCCCGGTGTCCGACCTCCTGCGGTATCCCGGTCTTGTGCCGGCGTACCGGATCGTCGGCCCAATCCTGGGGCACGAACAACCGCCACTGCAGCGGACAGGACGCCACGTCGGAGACCGCGTGCACGCTCACCGCGACCTGGCAGTTGGCCCGCTTGCCCAAAGCGCCGCAGTACTGGCGCGCGACCGCCACCGACATCTTCCCGTCCTTCGGGAACGACACGTCATCGACCGCCCAGGCCTCCGGGCAGATCAGCGGCACCATCCGCTCCGCGATCCGCCGCCGCACCGGCACCGGATCCCAGGTCGACTGGTTCACGAACTGCTGCAGGTTCTGCTCGTTGCCATCCGGCAGCCGCTCCGCCATCGGCTGGATCGACTTGCGCCGCCCGTCCAGCATCAGCCCCCGCAGATAGCAGTCACCCTTCGCCCGCTGGTCCTTGCGCGGCACCGACGCGAACACATCGGCGACGAATAACGCCAACTTCGCCCGAGCACGGTTCACTTCATGTGCGTCCACACCCCCACCCTGCCCCCCGAACACGGCCGACAGACAGACCTAACGGAGTCCTACTAGATGCCCGACTCGTTCGTCGGCGCTCCCCTTCGGGCATCGGCGGGTCCGTGCCCGCTCCGCCCGGCCGGAGTCATTCATCACATGGCGCCCCCAGTCTGCCGGTGTCCTCACCTGAGGTGAGACCGGAAACGCGTGGGGCCGCGTCAGGCGGCTTCCTTGACGCGGAGGAGCAGAAGATCGAAACCCGGACCGTCGGGCGTGTTCTTGTACTCGCCCGCGTATTCGTACCCGAGCCGCGCGTACAGGTCATGACCGCGTCGGTTGGACGGCAGTGCGAGCAGAGACGACCACTTCGGATTGATGGCCTGGAGCAGCGCGGCGTGCAGCCGCGTGCCGATGCCCAAGGACTGCCACGGCGGGCGCACGGCCAACTCACACAACCCCATCAGCCGCTCAGTGCGGGCGCCCTCGGGAACCTGGTCGAGCAGGCCAGGACCGAACCAGTACTCCGGGCTGCACGGGAAGGCGTAGCCGAAGCCCACGGGAGTGCCGCCCGCGTAGGCGACGACCAAGGCGAAGCCGGGGTACTTCAGGTGGCCCTCGACCTGGCGGCGCAGGGCGGGCACGGACAGGCCCAGCGCCTCCGCGCTCGGGTTGTCGACCAGCTCGGGGTGAGCGTCGGCCCAGATGTCCGCGAGAACGTCGAGCATCGGCGGCACCTTGCCGGGCCCGTAGGTGCGGATCACCACGGTTGTACGCGTGCTCGGGGTGGTCACCGTCTCCTCCTCAGCTGACACCGGTGATGGTGCGGTACTCCTCCAGCCAGTCAGCAACCGCCGGGACGGCGGCGTGCCGCTGAAGCGCGCTCTCGACGTTGTGCAGCTGCTTCAGCAGCCGGTCCGAACGCACCGCGGGCAAATGAGCCAGGACGCGGCCGGCGGCCTCCGCCGCGGCTTCCGGCTCCGGCCGGTCCCTCACCGCATGTTGGATCGCGACGTCTGCGGTGTACAGGGCACGGTTGCGGGCGAAGGCGTCGCCGTGCAGCAGAACGGCCTGCTCGGCTCCGGCAGCGGCCCTTTCGTGCTGGTCGAGGTCGGCCCGCGCGAGGGCTTCGAGTCCAGCCAGTTCGGCGGGCGTGTAGAACTCCAGCCAGTCAGGATCGGCGTCGCTCGGCCCCTTGGCGTAGAGGTGGTGGGCGCTCACGATCGCCTGATCCGTGGCGCTGGCGTCGCCGAGCAGGGCCCATCCGCCAGCCTCTCGCATCGCCATGAGGGACAGCATCCGCGCGGAGCCGTACGACTTCGCCACCGTCTGCGCACCCTGGGCTGCGGAGATCGCCTCACGGGGACGGCCCGATGCCTTGGCCAACAGGGAGAGGCAGCCGAAGGCGTGTCCTTCGAGGGCCGGGTCGTCGGCGATCCGGGCGGCGGCCAGCGCTTCGTTGTAGAGGCTGCGGGCATCGGCGGGTCGGCCGGAGTCGTAGGACAGCCACCCGGCCGCGATCGACAGATGACCGGTCGCTGACCGCAGCCGCCTGCCGGTCCGCCCCGTGTACGTCCCCTCTTGAAGCCACTGGTACGCGGTGTGCAACGCCACGGAGGCATCGCGCCGCAGGGCGGCAGAGCCGTGGTCGTGGTCGTGCGCGTAGATCTGGCTGACGGCCCGGTCGACGGCCCTCACGTCGCCGACCCCGATCCGGCCCGGTGGGTTCTCCCTGGCGGCCCCGAGCCGGATGAGCGACAGGGCCGCGCCCGCACCGTCCATCACGAAGGCACGGCGGTAAACCCCTTGCTCCTGTTCTGGCCCTTCCACCACGGCCGACGCGACCGGCCGCGCCGGGCTGCTGAGGTGGAACCCCAACTCGCCCATGGTGCGCCCGGTCAGTCGTGTGAGGATACGCCGGTACACCGCGCGCGGAAGTTGAACGTCTCCGTCCTCCCACGCCGCTACCAAGCGCGGAGTGCAGGCGACCGCCTCGCCCATTTCCTCACCCGTCGTCACGATGAACTTCGCGAACTCCTGGCGGGACATCTGCAACTCGTTCTCGCGCACCGCGCGTAACGGGACATTGGGGATCTTGCGGCGGTCGGCCATACCGGCTCCGGGAAGCATCCGATGTGACGGGACGAGTACGGGGGACCGTACCGCCCCCCACCGGGTTCGTGCCCCTGTGTTGGCAGAGATCACGCCACCAACGCCCGGTTCTTTCATCGCTCTTACATCGCTCCGGCGTCGCAGCCGCGCCCACACTGCTGCTTGCGTGGACGGAGACGTGACGACTCACCAGCTCGGCGCGGCCTTCGGGCACGTCAGCCGACCCGCGGAGGCCATCGCATGTTCCCGGACAGCACACCAGCTCACCGGCCTGTCGAACCACAGGCCGGCGTCCTCGTCCACTCCAGAGCAGAGCGCGAACTGGCGGTCGGTCAGTGGCTTCTCCTGGCAGCACCGGACACGGGCCGGGCGCGTACCGAGTGGTCGAGGACGGGTATCGCGCTCCTGGCGTGCGGTGCCCTGTTCGCGGCCGTCCGCCTCTCTGCGAGACTCGTTCATGCCGCTTCCGGCACAGACGACGAACAGCGCATCGACGACTTCCTCGCCGAAGCGCTGCACGGCGGCCCGGCGTTCGTCGACCTCCACATCCAGCGCTACTACGCCCTCGTGCCCCGCAGCACCGCCGACCGGAAGGAGTGGCGCGGCTGTCCGTACGACGCGCACGCGGAATGCCTCGAACCCGGCAGCTTCCTCGGCGTGCCCTCCCCGATCCAGATCAGCCCGAGTCTCGGGCGCTCCCGCTGGTGCGTGCCGATGGACGGCCCCGGCGACCTGTGCGGCCCGGAGTCCGTCTATCAGCTGGTGACGTACGGCCGGTACCGCCTCGCCGAGCAAGGTGAGGCCGACCGGTGACCGCCAACATGCTGTTCCCGGTCGATGCCGACACGATCCGGAAGACGTGCGAGTCCGCACTGTGGATCCCCAGCCTGCCGACCGGCGAGGAACTGGAGACCCTGACCACGCAACTCAGGGGACACGTCCAGCTCCTGGTGCCGGACGTCCAGGACCTCGCGGCCCGTATGCAGGGCGACATGCGGCGCCTGGCCGTCCACGTCCTTGTACGCACGCAACAGCTCCTCGGGGACGGCGCCGACACCTCCCCGGCATGCGACGCGTACGACCTAGCCGTCATGGCCCGCGCCCTCCTGACGCTGCGCCAGGAACCTGGCCCGCTCGGCGAACCGACCGGCGCGAATGAGATCGCCGAGGAGATCCGCCGACGCCTGCTCGTCCCCATTCCCCCGCAGGGCCTTGCCCGGCAGTCAGCCCCGTAGGCCTCCCACAGACGAGCGTGAGCCTCGTCTGCGGGAGATGAGCCCCGGCCGCCCTCACGTTCCCCCGACGGGCGGTCGGGGCCCAAAACTCCCGGCGGAGCGGTGCAGTGCCTTGTCCTCGTCCTCGGAACGGGCAAGGCGGCAGTCAGCACGAACGGCGCGCGGACGGTCCGGCGCCGATGTCGCAACTGGAGAAGTGACGATGGGCTACATCGAGATCGAAGCCCAAGCCCAGGCCCGAATGCACACCACCCGTCAGCGGATGACGCGACCTGAGCGAGGCCTCATGCACGAGCTGATTGTCAGCCCGTTCCTGGATGGCTACCTGATCGTTCGGCCTGGTAGCCAGGCCGGAGCCCGTCTGCCGGAGGACCAGTTCCGCGAGCTGGAGGCCCTGGAGACCACCGGTGGAACGCCCCCACCATGGTTCGCCGACCTCGCCCGCAGTACCTGGGGGTTGGACCTCGGCGATGCCCCGCTGCGGAACAGCGTGCTGGTGCGGGAGCGCTCCGCGTACGGCTTCGGTCGGGCGAGTTGGGAGATCAATCTCGGCTGCAACTTCAGCTGCAAGCACTGCTATCTGGGGTTGAAGGAGTTCGCGGGCCTCCCCTGGGACGACAAGGCGCGGTTGCTGGAGATCATGCGTGATGCTGGTGTGCTGTGGCTCCAGATCACTGGGGGCGAGCCGACGATCGACAAGCACTTCCAGGACGCCTACCGGTACGCCTACGGACTCGGGATGATGCTGACCATCTCGACGAACGCCTCCCGCCTGTGGGAGACGTCGCTGCTGGAGATGTTCGAGAAGTACCCGGCGTACCGGCTCGTGGTGAGCGTCTACGGCGCGACCGAGGAGAGCTTCGACGGGCTGACACAGCGCCGCGGTTCGTGGAAGAGCTTCCAACGGGGCATGGCTGCCGCGCGGGAAGCCAGCCTGCCAGTGCGGCTGAACATCGTCGTCACCGAGGACAGCGCCTATGAGGTCGACGCCATGGTGGCCATGGCCGAGGAGTGGGGCCTGCGGCACCACGTCTACACGAACATGACGCCGACGATCTACGGCGGCCCGGAGAGCTTGCTCGCCCAGTCCAGCAAGCACCTGCGCGAGCGCACCCCGTTCCAGGGCTGCAACGCCGGCCACACCTTCTTCCACGCCGACCCGCACGGCAAGGTCAGCATCTGCAAGGTCGGCCGCGACGACCAGATCGACCTCATGTCTGAAGGCCTCGAAGGCCTCCGTCGGCTGCCCGGGGTCGCCGACAAGCTCATGCTTCGCACCGGGGGCTGCTCCGGGTGCCAGCTGTCCGGCTCGTGTCTGGTGTGCCGACCGCTGGCCAAGCAGTTCCAGGAGGCGAATGCGCCACTGCGCAACTACTGCCAGCACGGTCAACCCAAGAAGGAGTTGGTGCACTCATGACCGCAGTTCCCGTGACCATCGGACGGACCCCGCCGAAGACACGCCCACAGTTGCCCGCGGCCCTCGTCGCAACGCAGACCGTCGTCCAGGTCGCTGACCTGGACGACCTGATGGGCGGCATCGCCTGCTCCTGCTCGGGCAGCGACGACAACCCCCACTGATCGCTGAACAATCCCAACCACTCGGGTCCCGGCGCTACTTTCCCGGGGCCCGAGTCCCACGTTGTCGAGAAGTAAGGTGCGTCCATGCGCTTCCGCTGGGAATGGCTGCGGCCGGTGCTGACGGTCCCGTACGTGCCCACGCTCGGGCCGGTGCACCCGTCGGTGCTGACCGAGGACCTGTTCGCGGACATCCTGGTCGCGGCCGAACGACAGCGGTTCCTGCGCTACGACAAGGACGTGCGTTGGTCGGACGCCAAGGACGAGACCGTACTCACCCAGGACATCGCGCACCGGGCCGGCGAGACCCTGATCCCCACCCTCGTGCGGCGCGGCCAGGTCACCGTCAAGGTTCACGTCTTCGGAATGGAACCGGACAGCCGGTCGGTGGCCGCCGAGTTGGCCGCCAAGCTGTGCGCCACCCACGGGGCGGCCAAGAGCCGTGTCGTGTGGTTCCTGGGCCCGGAGCAGGACACGTACGACGGCCCTTGCACACGGGTCCAGCTGAAGGACTTCACGACCCAGCTCTGCACCGAGCCGGAGCCCGGCGTCGTCTCGGCCTTCGAGGACTGCCCCACCCCGGTGCGCGCGGACTTCGGCGCCTTCGCGCAGCGCATGGCCGCCGACGGCTTCGCGTTCCTGCACCGGCAGATGCAGGCCGGAGTCGTTGGCCCCGTTCTCGTCGCGACCCACGAGGGACGCGTGGCGGGTGCGATCGGCCCCATGGAGATCAGGCCGGACGCGGTCAGTGCCCGCCAGCTCATGCCCCAGTACTTCGGGGTCCTGCCGGAACACCGCGGCCACGGGTTCGGTCGCGCCCTGTGGCGCGCGGCCATGCACTGGGGCCATGTTCACAGCGCCTCCTACCAGCTCTTGCAGACAGAGGTCGGAGGAGCATCCGACCGCCTGTGCCAGAGCGAGGGCCTGACGTCACTCGGCATCGTCTGCTCAGCGGCGCAGTAACCGCCGGGGGTCCGGTGGCGGCGCCGTACGGTCGGGCTTAGCCCGCTCCTGTGCGGGCCTATGCCGTGTCTCGACTCCGCGGGGCTCGCAGATCCGCTTCACGGATTGCTACACCGGATGTGTCTAGGTTGATCGTTGGGTGGCAGGTGTCGCTCCACTTGATCGTGGGCGCCGGCGGGGTCGGGAACCCCAGTCGAGCGGCGTTCCAGCCCAGCTCGGCCGAGTACTTGACGATCCGTTCCACGGCCTCCCGTGAGAGGGCAACGCTTTCGTGGATGTCCCCCTCTGCCTCGCCCTGCACGTCGACGCGCGCCTTGGGCAGGGTCGTGTCCAGGATTCCCGCGGCCTCTGCGAGTTCCTGCTCGACGCGCGAGAGAGACAGGGCGAACTGTCCGACAGTGAGGGAGACATCCCGGTGGCGGAGGAGATCGCTAAGGAACTTCGTCAGCGCCTTCCGGCGCGACGCTGACCTCAGCGGGATGAGCGCAGCTGCCAAGAGGATCAGGATCAGGAAAGGCCACTTCATAGCGACCACGAACTCCATCCAACCCATGAACCGAGTGTGCGCCCCTCCCACTGACCTGGCACCTTGTGGGCCTTGCGGTCGCGAGCGAAGATCCAGAGAACCTGACCGCTACTCCGGCGGCACCGTGCCGGTTGGCCGCGGCAACCGATATCCACATGCTTGAGCCCCGGCGGATGCCTACGGTTCTGCGCATGAACGATGTCATGCCTGAGGGCGAGGCCGTACGCCTCTTCACCGTGCCGATCACTGGGGAGTTCGCGCAGGAGGCTGCGGCGATCTTGGAGCGGTTCCGTGATCTCGCAGACGATGCCATGCGCGTGAAGGACATCGAGGCATTCGAGCAGGACACCACCTCCCTGTTCCGCCAGGAGACTGCGGAGATCGACGCCCTCAGCGATCCGTTGCGCACCGAGCGCCACAGCCTTCATGGCCTGCTCCTGGAGACCGCGGACCTCACCAAGGACAACGCGCTCGATCACGTGAGGGCCCTGGAGCACGACATCCTCATGCAGCCGCCCCCGGTGTGGTCGCCGCTCACACTGAGCCGCGTCGTCATGGAGGGCGTGCTCTTCGCCGAGTACCTCTTTGACCCCACCATCCCCCTGAACAAGCGTCTCGCCCGACTGGCCGGCATGTGGATGATCGACGCCACCCACGCCCAGAAGCAGGCGGAGGCCCTGGGCCCCGAGGACCAGGCGAAGGCCGCCGCCATGCTGGCCTACGTCGAGGACTGCTTGCGCAAGTGCCAGGCCACAGAACGGCGCAACGGGAACGGCAAGTTGGTCGGGTACGGCGTCGACGGCGAGACAGCTCCGATGGACATGAACATCACCGAGCGCGCTGCCAAGGCCATGCCCGCCTGGCTCCCGGCCCCGTTCCGGCTGACCTCCGGAGCGGCCCACAACCGGCCGTGGATGATCGGCCGGGCCAAGGACCTGGCTGAGGGCGACGGCTTGGTCGGGGAAGCCGCCACGGTGATGGCCGCCGTGATGGTGGCCATGGGTGCCGTCGAGACGGTCGTCAAGGTCTTCGGGGAGTACTTCGGGGTGGATGTCGGCGAGGGGCTGCGGCAGATGGAGGAGGAGCGGGAGGCATTCCTGTACCGGGCGATCGGTATCGCCCACGGGCAGTAGACGGCGGCGGGGCGTCGTTCCACGCGCGCCACTGAGCCGGTGATACGTGGGGAGGGAGGTACCGGCAGGCTGCCGGAGTCTCTGTTTCGCTCCCTGCCACGGGTGCGCCTCCCTGTCCTCACCTGCCGGTACCTCGCTACTCGTCTTCGTCGTCCTGGATGTCATCGACGGCCCGCTCGTCGAGGGCGTCGAGGATGCGGTCACGGGCGATGACCATGACGCCGGCGCTCTTGTAGGGGGGCTGCGCCGTACGGCTCCAGGGCGCTCTTCAGGTCGCTGAACGTCCACCCCCGGTAGTGGTCCGGGTTGCGCTCGGTGAGCCCGTACGGCACCTCTTGCGTCCGCACGCGGGCCTCGTCGTCGAGGACGGCCAGGATGTCCGTCAGCGGGTCGACCGGCTCGAACGCGGGGTCCGGCTCCACTGGCACGGTGCCCTCGCGCAGAGCCAGGGCGCGCTCGCCGACCGGCGTCACCTCGTCGACGACCTTCTCACGGCCACGCGCTCGGCGGGCACCACGCGGGTGACCTTCATCGCCTTGTACGTGGTGACGCCCGCGCAGGTCAGCGGCGCCGCGTCGAACGACGACACCCCGTCGGGCACCTGGACGATCGCACCCGCGTCGGC
>NZ_JBEYXC010000043.1:0-15661 GCF_040644695.1 Streptomyces sp. NPDC046909
GAGGCCGACATCCTCATCCACGACGCCCACTCCGCGTCCCCCACCACCGCCTTCGCCCTCTCCCGCCTCGCCGACCCGGACACCCTCCACCACACCCCCATCGGCGTCTTCCGCGACATCGAACGCCCGGTCTACGACATCCAGATGTCCAACCAACTCGACACGGCGATCGAGCAGAACGGCAAGGGAGACCTGACGGCACTGATGGCGGGCGGCGACACCTGGACGGTAGCCAACTGACCCAACCAAGCCAGAGCGTCGGTCGCTTGAGTCGCTCCAGTCGCTGAGCCCCACGTGGCTAGCCTGCGGGCAGGCAGGCGGCATGGTTCGACTCCGCGCGGTCTGGGGGCAGGCGTGCGGTTAGGGGCGGCGCCCACCCAGGCAGGCGGCATGGTCCGGCTCCGTGCCGTCTGCGGGCAGGCGTGCCGCATGGTCCGGCTCCGTGCCGTCTGCGGGCAGGCGTGCCGCATGGTCCGGCTCCGTGCCGTCTGCGGGCAGGCGGCATGGTCCGGCTCCGTGCCGTCTGCGGGCAGGCGTGCCGCTAGGGGCGGCACGGGTGGGCGCAGGCGGCACCCCGCCAGCGCGGGCAAGCGAAACGCCCCCCACAGCAACCCCCACCCACCCGCAACTGGTCCCGCAGGCCCACCCGCAACACCCCCACCACCGCCTTCGCCCTCTCCCGCCTCGCCCTGCTAGGCAGCTGAGCCACTAAGCCACCGCCCCCGTAAGCCGCTCCCCCCTCCACCCCACACGCCCCTCATCCCCCACCACGACCTCCCCGGCCTCCCCGGCCTGCAAGGACAACCGCCGAGCAGCCCGCAACAACGCCTTCGCCCGATCCCGACGCCCCTGCTCCCGCAACACCCGCCCCGCCTCAACCAGCTCCCGCGCGGTACGCACCAACAGAAGCCGGTCCGCCGCACCCACCGACCCCCGCACCCCGTCCGCCCCCAACGCCAGCAACGGCCCGGCAACCGCCACAGCCGACGCCCCGGTCGCCCGCAGGGCATGCGCCGCCCGCAACCCCAACCGAGCCCGCCACCCCGCATCACAGTCCGCCAACGTCGCCGCCCGCACCACCGGCTCCCTCCGAGCCAGCCCGTCCAGCAACCCGCACGCCCGCAACGCACCCAGCCCGTCAAGCGCCTCGGACGCACCCCCGTCGACCAACTCGGCCAACAACGCCGGCTCAACCGGATGCCCACCCAGAACGGCAAGCGCCCGAGCAGCAGCGACGGCAGCCGCCCCACTACGCCGCAGACAGTCAGCCACAGCCCGCCCGAACGCTCCATCCACCGAGGGCTGCCGCACAAGCCCGTCCTCAGCAAGCAACGCCCGCAACAGCAACGGATTACCACCACTGAGCCGATGCAGCCGAGCAGCGGCATGCACCTGCGCCCCCTCCCCCCACCCCGCGAGCCGCCCCTCCAGCACCCGCTCCACGTCCCCCACCCCAAGCAGCCCAAGCCGCACCCGCTGCACCTGAGGCCGCCGTAACACCTCCGCCGTGAACATCTCCTGCCACGACCCGCCGTACGTCGCCCTCGTCGCCGCCACCACAACAGGCGCCGTCCGCACGTACCGCACCACATACCGCAGCGCATGCAGCGACTGCGCATCCGCCCCCTGCACATCGTCCACGCACAGCACGACAGGCCGCCGCCGAGCAAGCCCGAGCAGCTCCCCACAGAACGCGGCGGCCGTATCCCCGTCGAACAGCCCGGTCCGCTCCAACTCCGCACTGCCATCAAGAAGTTGACGCATCACGCCGTACGGCTGAGCCCGCCCCCCACCCCCGGCGCGCAGCACCACCGCCCCGCCGGAGGCAGCCTCCCGCGCCACGACATCGAGCAGCGTGGTCTTCCCCAGCCCAGGCGCGCCTTCGATCAGCACCGCCCGCGACCGTCCCGGCGCACACGCTGCGAGCACTGTCTCCTGGACGTCGGCCGCCGGCGTTCCGTTCACCTGGGTCATACCCCACCTCTTCGCCACGCTCCACCGGGTGTGTCCTCCCCAGGATGTGAAGCGGCGCTCTACGAAGGCTGGAGGACAAGTCGACACCGCGGTCTCGGCGACCGCGGTGTCACTTACTCCCGTCTTTCGATCCAGATCCACTCGCGTCGGAGCGAACCACCGTCGCGGCGGCCCTGCCCCTCACGCGGCCTGGCAGAGCGCGGCGGCAGGCACAGGCCGGACACCGCCCCGCCCGGAGCCCACGCTCTCGGAGCCCACGCTCTCGGAGCCCACGCTCTCGGAGCCGATGCTCTCGGAGCCGATGCCCTCGGCAACCCCGCCCCGCGACCGCGTCCGCGCGAAGACGACGACCCGCAGCACCACGAACCGCGCGACCCCGGCGAGCGCGGAGGCGGACAGATACACGACCTGCTCCAGCACCGCACCCGGCGCCGCCACCATCAGCTGGAGAACGAACATCGCCACGCAGGTCACCACATACGCCGCCGCCGCGGACCCGGCCGACTGCACATGCTGGCTCCAGGTCGCCCGCCCACCCGCACCGAAGGTGAACCGGGCGTGCAGCTCGGTGCACAGCAGTGTGGAGGCCACGGTGATCACGGCGTTGGCCAGCGCCCACGGAATCCAGGAGGAGAGCCCCGCCACGGCGAAGCTGGAGGCGAGCCCCACCCCTCCGCCGCAGAGCACGAAGCGGGCGAAGGAGGCGAAGGCGCCGGGTGCCGACTGCTGCCGGTTCTGTGCTGTCTCCATGATCCGACCCCTTCGATGACTCACTGACGCACTGCGAAGCGCGCTACCAACGACGTCATCATGACACACAAGTGGCGCCATGTGGAGCCATTAATGACACCACTTATGTCGCCGGGGGTGTCGAGTGGTGCCGGAGGCCACGAAACCCCAGGTAGTAGACGCGATCCACTTTTCCACTCACCGCACGCGACCACAGGCCCCCGCAAAGAATTTGGCCACGTTGGCGCCAGCGCAAAATGCCACATGACCTGCGAATCCAAAGGCCAACCGGCCTCCCGAAGGCCCCCTCGTGGCCGATTTTCGGCGCATCATGGCTCGACGTGGCGCCACATGTGTGCCAGAGTGGAGCCATCGAAACGGAGCGGCGCCGAACCCGGCACCGCACACAACGAAGGAGCCCCACCATGTCGGTCATCCTCAACGACCAGGACAAGACCACCCTCCGCACCGCCGCCTACGGCGCCGTCTCCCTCCTGGCCGCCGCGGCCGGCGCCGACTCCCCGCACAAGATCGCCACCAAGGGCAGCATCGCCCTGAACTCCGCGACCGGCCTCGTCGGTCACGTCCTCGCCGAGAAGTCCTCGGTCGGCGACCTGAACGGCAAGTCGACCGCCGAACTCGCCGACCAGGTCCTCCCGGCCCTCACCGAGGCGATGGAGCTCCTGAAGAAGCAGGCGCCGGAAGAGGCCGCCAACTTCCGCAGCACCGTCCTCGTAGCCCTCGAGACCGGCGCCGAGGCCCGCAAGGGCGGCCCCGGCCCGGCCCTCACCGAGATGATCCGCAAGATCACCGAGGCCCTCGACGCCGCCTGACGCAGGAAGCTCGGGCCCACCCCACTCAACGGGCCCGCACCACGCGCACACGACCACAGAGCCGCACACGTCCCCCCACACGCCCCACACGACCAGGTGGAAGCCATGACGAAGAACAACGCCTCCTCGATCAACTCCCACAACTCCTCCCAGTGGACCGGCATGGTGCCGGTGGACGACACGGCCCTGGCCGTCACCGACACCGGCGGCCCCGGCATCCCCGTGATCTACCTCAACGGCCAGTTCGCCACCCAGGGCTACTGGCGCCGCGTCCTCGCCGAACTGGGCCCGGGATTCCGGCACATCACCTTCGACGAGCGGGCACGCGGCAAGAAGTCGAAGCGCTCGGCGGACTACTCCTTCGAAGCCGCCCTCCGCGACGTCGACGCCGTACTCGCGGCCAGGGGCGTGGACCGCGTCATCGTGGTGGGCTGGTCCTACGGAGCGTTCGTCGCCGCGCACTGGACCAGCCGCAACCCCGAGCGCGCCCTGGGCTCGGTCCTGGTCGAGGGCGCACAGCCCTACGACTGGCTGGACGACGCCATGGAGGAGCGGATCCGCAAGACGTTCCGCCGCCTGGGCTGGTTCATGCCGCTGCTGCGCCCGACGGGCCTGGTCCCGCGGATGAACGCCGAGCAGATGGCGAACAGCAACATCGAACTCGGCCGGCTGGCCCGCGAGAGCGAGCTGAACCCCGTACTGGACAACATCACGGTCCCGACCCGCTACGTCGTCGCCTCCGGAACCTCCCTCGGCAGCAAGGGAGACGAGCAGGAGCGCATCCGCACCAGCCTCGCCGGCGTGGCCGCCCGCAACCCGCACATCGAGATCAGCGCGAAGGTCGCCAGCAACCACGACGCCATCCTGAAGAAGGACTTCGCGGCCGTGGCCAAGGCCGTACGCGAAGTAGCCCCGCAGGCCAACGGCTGACCGCACCACGGACCGAACCACCGACCGCACAAAGGACCTCCCGCCCCGGCGAGAGGTCCTTTGGCGTTCCTCGGCCCACTCTCAACCGTCAGTCGAGCGCAAGGAGCGATACATGAACGGAGGAGCGATACATGAACGATGGAGCCGGTCATACCGGTTGACCGAGACCCCCAACAGGAGCCAGGCAGACCGAGATCCCGAGATCCCATACAGGAGCCAGATCGGCATGAGCAGCGGCCAGAGCGAACGTACCGGGACCCCCACCGGCGAACTCGACGATTCCTTCCACGTCTTCGACACCACCCTGCGCGACGGCGCACAACGCGAGGGCATCAACCTCACGGTCGGAGACAAGCTGGCCATCGCACGGCACCTGGACGACTTCGGGGTGGGCTTCATCGAGGGCGGCTGGCCCGGCGCGAACCCGCGGGACACGGAGTTCTTCGCCCGCGCCCAGCAGGAGATCGACTTCAAGCACGCCCAGCTGGTCGCCTTCGGCGCGACGCGGCGAGCAGGCGCCAAAGCGAGCGAGGACCCCCAGGTCAAGGCCCTCCTCGACTCAGGCGCCCCAGTCATCACCCTGGTCGCCAAGTCCCACGACCGCCACGTCGAACTGGCCCTGCGCACAACCCTGGACGAGAACCTGGAAATGGTCCGAGACACAGTCTCGTACCTGACGTCCCAGGGCCGCAGGGTCTTCGTAGACTGCGAACACTTCTTCGACGGCTACCGCGCCAACCCGGAGTACGCGAAAGCGGTAGTGCGTACGGCGTCGGAGGCCGGCGCCTCGGTCGTGATCCTCTGCGACACCAACGGCGGCATGCTCCCCGCCCAGGTCCAGGCGATCGTCCACACGGTCCGCACCGACACCGACGCCCGCCTCGGCATCCACGCCCAGGACGACACGGGCTGCGCGGTGGCCAACACCCTGGCCGCGGTGGACGCGGGCGCGACCCACGTCCAGTGCACGGCCAACGGCTACGGCGAACGCGTAGGCAACGCCAACCTGTTCCCGGTAGTGGCGGCCCTGGAGCTGAAGTACGGCAGGCAGGTCCTCCCCGAGAACAAGCTGCGCGAGATGACGAGGATCTCGCACGCCATCGCCGAGGTCGTGAGCCTGACCCCGTCGACGCACCAGCCGTACGTAGGCGTCTCGGCCTTCGCCCACAAGGCAGGCCTGCACGCCTCCGCGATCAAGGTCGACCCGGACCTCTACCAGCACATCGACCCCGAACGAGTCGGCAACCACCTGCGCATGCTGGTCTCCGACATGGCGGGCCGCGCCTCCATAGAGCTCAAGGGCAAGGAACTCGGCATCGACCTGGGCGGCGACCGCGAACTGATCGGCCGGGTGGTCGCCCGCGTCAAGGAACGCGAACTCAAGGGCTACACCTACGAGGCGGCCGACGCGAGCTTCGAACTCCTCCTGCGCGAAGAGGCCGAAGGCAAACGACTGCGCTACTTCGAGTTCGAGTCCTGGCGCGCCATCACCGAGGACCGCCCCGACGGCAGCCACACCAACGAAGTCACCGTGAAGCTGTGGGCCAAGGGCGAGCGCATCATCGCCACCGCCGAGGGCAACGGCCCCGTCAACGCCCTCGACCGTGCCCTGCGCGTGGCCCTGGAACAGATCTACCCCCAGCTGGCGAGGCTCGGAGTGGTCGACTACAAGGGCCGCATCCTGGAGGGCAAGCACGGCACCGAGTCCACCACCCGCGTCCTCATCTCGACGACGGACGGCCAGGAGGAGTGGTCCACGGTGGGCGTGGCCGAGAACGTGATCGCGGCGACATGGGGCGCACTCGAGGACGCGTACACCTACGGCCTGATGCGCGCGGGAGTGGAACCGGCCGTATAGCGCGACACCACATGGCTCCAGATGGCACCGCATGGCGCTATCTGGAGCCACAGTGCGTCAAGCGACGCCATACGGCACTCCAGGGACGACCCAAAGCCCCCTGAGCGCAAGCCACCAGCCCCCACCCATCTCCAGTTCCCGCAGGTAGAAGGCGTCTCCCTAAACCGAAGACAAGCAAGACACCATTCAGGCTTGCGCATGGCACCACAATGCTGCCATGATGACGTCATGGACCTTACGCCGTACGTCGACACTCTCCGCCGTGAACTCGCGGTGGCCGCCGAGGCCGGCGGGGAAGATGCCCGCGAGCTGGCCGAGCGGCTGACGGCTCCGCTGGAGTCGGCGACCCGTCTGACCATGCTGAACGTGCTCTCCGCCGCGATGGACGAGATCACCCGTGACCTCGCTCCCGGCTCGGTCGACGTACGGCTGCGTGGTCTCGACCCCGACTTCGTGGTGACCCTCCCGCCCCGGGACGACACCTACGAGCCCCGCAACGGCTACGCCGAGCCCCTCAGGCCCCCGGCCCCCACCCCCGCACCCGCCGACCCCGACGAGGGCGGCACCGCCCGGGTGAACCTCCGCCTGCCGGCCCATCTGAAGGCACGCGCGGAGGAGGCGGCAAGCCGTGAGGGCCTCTCGGTGAACGCCTGGCTGATCCGAGCGGTCTCGGCCGCAGTGGACGGCGGCACCCCCTCAGGCCCCCCGGAAAAGTCCCAGCCCGCAGGCCACAGCTTCACAGGCTGGGTCCACTAGCACTCCCACCCGATACCACCCCCACCCACACCACGTCCCACCAGCGGGGACGCCCCGACGACCCATCAGGACGGGACAGCCATGCCTACGTTCGACACCCCCCGACAGATCTCGGTCACCGCACACGTGGAGGCCGGCTCCATCCAGTTCACCGCGAGCGACCGCACCGACACCACCGTCGAGGCCCGCCCCCGCGACCCGAAGAAGGACGTGGACGTCCGGGCCGCGGACCAGACGCAGATCACCTACGCGGGCGGCGTACTGACGATCCGTACCCCCAAGTCGGGCCTGTTCGGCCGCACGGGCACGGTGGACGTGACAGTCGACCTGCCCACGGCCTCACGGATCGACGTGACGGGCGCCTGGACCCAGGTGCTGGGCGAGGGCCAGCTGGGCGAGGTGAGGGTGAAGACATCCTCGGGCGACACCCGCTTCGACACGACAGGCCCCCTGCACCTCACCGCCTCCCACGGCTCGATCACCGTGGACCGGGTCGAGGGCCCGGCGGAGATCGCGACGAGCACCGGCAGCCTCCGCGTGGGCCACCTGGACGGCCCGGCGGTACTGAAGAACTCCCACGGCACGACGACGGTGGGCGCCGCGATCGGCGAGATCCGCGTCTCGGGCGCCAACGGCGACATCGAGATCCGCCGCGCGGAGGACTCGGTGACGGCGACAACGGCCCACGGCACATTGCGAGTGGACGAGGTGGTCCGCGGCACGGTCCAGCTGGAGACGTCCTACGGCGCGATCGACATCGGCGTCCGCGAGGGCACGGCGGCCTGGCTGGACGCCAACTCCTCCTCGGGCCAGGTCCGCAACACCTTGACGGCCTCCGCCAGCCCCACCCAGACCGAGGACACGGTCAAGATCCGCGCCCGCACCCGCCACGGCAACATCGACGTCCGCCGAGCAAAGCACTGATCGAGCCCCTTCACCAGCCCCCACCCCCGCCCCCCCCAAGCCTCCGAAAGGAAGGCCCCCATGCCTTCAACTGTCATGTCCACATCCACAAGTAGCAACCACCACCCCGGCGGCTCGACCCCACCCCCCGCAGTCTCCGCCGTGGGCCTCCGCAAGTCCTACGGCGACAAGACCGTCCTCGACGGCATCGACCTGCACATCCCGGCCGGCTCGGTCTTCGCCCTCCTGGGCCCCAACGGCGCCGGCAAGACCACCACCGTCAAGATCCTCTCCACCCTCATCACCCCGGACGACGGCCAGGCCCAGGTAGCCGGCCACGACCTCGCCACCGCCCCGCAGTCGGCCCGCGCCGCGATCGGTGTCACGGGCCAGTTCTCCGCCGTGGACGGCCTGATCACCGGCGAGGAGAACATGCTCCTCATGGCCGACCTGCACCACCTGTCCAAGTCCGAGGGCCGCAGGATCACAGCCGAACTCCTGCAACGCTTCGACCTCACCGAGGCCGCGAAGAAGCCCGCCTCCACCTACTCCGGCGGCATGAAGCGCCGCCTGGACATCGCCATGACCTTGGTGGGCAACCCGCGGATCATCTTCCTGGACGAGCCCACCACAGGCCTGGACCCCCGCTCCCGCCACACCATGTGGGGCATCATCCGCGGCCTGGTGGCCGACGGAGCAACGGTCTTCCTCACCACCCAATACCTGGAAGAGGCAGACGAGTTGGCCGACCGCATCGCGGTCCTCAACAACGGCAAGATCGCGGCGGAAGGCACCGCGGAGGAACTCAAACGCCTCATCCCGGGAGGCCACATCCGCCTCCGCTTCTCCCACCCGACCACCTACCAGACGGCCGCGACCACCCTCCACCCCACGGCCACCCGCAACGACGAAACCCTCACCCTCCACCTCCCCAGCGACGGCAGCCAGCGCGAACTGCGCTCCATCCTCGACAGGTTGGACAAGTCAGGCATCGAGGCGGACGAACTGACGGTCCATACCCCGGACTTGGACGACGTCTTCTTCGCCCTGACCGAAACGACCACCCACCCCGCCCACCCCAAGGAGCCGGTCCGATGAGCACGCTGACCCTGGCAGTCCGGGACTCGACCACGATGCTGCGCCGCAACCTGCTCCACGCCCGCCGCTACCCGTCCCTGACCCTGAACCTGCTACTGACCCCCGTCATGCTCCTGCTCCTCTTCGTGTACATCTTCGGAAACGCGATGAGCGCAGGCCTGGGCAAGGGCACAACCCGAGCCGACTACGTCGCCTACCTCCTCCCAGGCCTCCTCCTCATGACGGTGGGCTCCACGACGATCGGCACAGCGGTATCGGTCTCCACGGACATGACCGAGGGCATCATCGCCCGCTTCCGCACGATGGCCATCCACCGAGGCTCAGTCCTCATCGGCCACGTCATCGGCAGCGTCCTGCAATGCGTGATGAGCGTGATCCTGGTAGGCGCGGTAGGAGTAGCCATAGGCTTCCGCTCCACAGACGCCACGGCGTGGGAATGGCTGGCGGCCTTCGCGTTGATAACCCTCTTCGCCCTGGCCCTGACCTGGATCGCGGTAGGCATGGGCCTGGTGAGCCCCAGCGCCGAAGCAGCCAGCAACAACGCGATGCCGTTGATCTTCCTCCCCCTGATCTCCAGCACCTTCGTCCCCCTGGACAGCATGCCGGGCTGGTTCCAGCCCATCGCGCAGTACCAGCCCTTCACCCCGGCGATCGAAACCCTCCGAGGCCTCCTCCTGGGCACCGAGATCGGCAACAACGCCTGGCTGACCCTCGCCTGGTCCATAGGCCTCGCGGCCCTCGGCTACCGCTGGTCGGCCGCAAAATTCAACAGCGACCCGAAGTAAGCACGACACGTACGCCGAGGGCGGCGTGGACCGACCCAAGTCGGTCCACGCCGCCCTCAATGGCTATGGCTACGGCTCCGGCACTCCGGCGATCAGAACTAGCTGTACTGCCCAGGAAGGTCCTCAAGACCACTCGTGTCGAACTCACCGAACTCACCCTCGGCCATCGTCGGCCCGCCGAGAAGGCCGTTCATGAGGTCGGCCAGGTCGAGCGTCGTGGCACCGGCCGGAGCGGTGGGCTTGGTGCCCTCGCGCATCCGCAGGGTCAGGCCCAGCTTCTTGACCTTCGCGTTCTCGGCCAGCTTGGCGAGGTCGATGTCCACCTGGGCCAACTCGCCGTTCTTCAGCGTGAAGTCCGCCGTCACCTTGGCATTGGGCGCGTCCTTCAGATCCTTCTCCGTAGGCAGCTCCACACCCGGCGGCAGGTCCTTCACCAGGGGCCGGATCTCACCGAGCAACTCGGTGATCAGCGTGCGGAAAGGAGCCGTGGCGGTCACGTGCTCGCTGCCGTCCCCACCATCGACGGTGTTGAACTCCACCTCGCGAGCGATGACCCCGCGAAGGGCCTTCACCACCTTCTTCTGCGTCTTGGAGTCGAGAGACGGCGCGGCACCCCCCTGCGAGCCCCCCTCCTCGGCGGCGGCCTTCTCCATCTCCTCGGTATTGAACTTCACCCACTTGCCCTGGAGAACGTCCTTCAACGCCCCGGCCTCCGCAGGCAGATCGTCAACGTCCGGCAGGGGGACGCCCATCGTCTTGCCCAGGGCATCCGTGTCGACACGCACATAGATGAAGTCACCGATCACCCGGTACTCGACAAGATCACCGTCCGGGGTGCTGACCTTCATGGCCGTGCCGACGAGATCCTTCTCACCGGACTCCTTGAGCGGCTTCTTCGACTGCACCGTCACCGTGATCTTCGCGCCGCTGAGCAGCTCAGCAGCCTCCTGAGGTATCTCCTCACCGGGCTCAGGATCCGACGCCGCATCCAGCGCCTTCAAGGACGCCGCATCGGTGTCCAGATCGACCTCGAAGGAGAGCGTCTTCTTCTCGCCGAGCTGCTCAAAAGCCCGCTCAAGCTTCTTGCCGGCCGATAGCTGCTCCACCGTTCCACAGGCAGCCGAACCCGCGAGAACAGCACCGACAACAGCGGTGGCGGTCAGGGACTTACGAAAGGCGCTGATGATGATCTCCTCGTAGCTCCGATCACAACGTGATCGACCAGAAGACTCTCAACACCCCCGCAAGGTTGTCCTGTCCATTTCGAAAGGCCCAGAGGCCCCGAACCAACTCGCAGCTCAGTCCACAGGGCCTTCGAAAAGCCTCCCGGCGAGATCATCGGCCCACGCCACGGCCCAGGCACGCAGAGCGGCGATGGCGGACGAGTCGAGACCGTAGGCGGCGAACGCCTCATCATCAATCCACTCGGCGCCCGCGAGGTTGGCCTGGAGGTCTTCTCGTTCGAAACGACCCCGGGCATGCCGTCGGCCGAATTCCTCAAGGTCGGCTGTGGTCCAGCGGCGGGAGGCGGCGAACACGTCGATAAGGTCCCGAGGCGCACCTCTGTCCCCCAGGGCACGCACCTTCGTCCCGATCAGGTCTTCTTCCGCGAGTACGGGCCCGTACGGGCTGTCGGTGACGGGCCGCCAGAAGATCTCCTTGAGGATGTCGACTTCGACTTCCTGGCCGGTGCCCGGGTCGCGGACGGTGAAGCGAGCGGACAGCGGAGATGTCTCCAGGGACTGCACCTGCCAGCCGCGCTCCTGAAGGCCACTGCGCAGCGCGGCGGCGATGTCCGCCATGGGAGCGGGATTCTCGGTGGCGACATCGAGGTCCTGGCTGGGACGGCTGACCAGACGGTGCGCGCGCACCGCGTAGCCGCCGGTCAGCACGAGCGGGTAGGGAGAGCCCAGAGTGATCACGTCCGCCAGGAGCCGTGCGTGCAGCTCCGGCATGTCCTGGCTCACGCGGCCGCCCGGCCGCGTACGGCCAGCAGAGGAAAAGCCTCTTCCCACACGCCGCGCACCGTACGGCCGACCAGACGACGCAGAGTGGGCCACAGCTCCAGCAGAACATCCTGATTCAAGAAGACCACCAGGTCGTCACGCAGACCTTCATGCAGAACAGTCCGGTACAGCCCCATACGCTGACGGGGGTTGTCCAGGTCATACGAGCTCAACCCCGACCACGCCACATGCAGCGGAAGCTCCACCACACCCCGAGCCGGTCCCCGCAATTC
Organism: Streptomyces sp. NPDC046909; assembly: GCF_040644695.1. Classification (NCBI taxonomy): domain Bacteria; kingdom Bacillati; phylum Actinomycetota; class Actinomycetes; order Kitasatosporales; family Streptomycetaceae; genus Streptomyces; species Streptomyces sp. NPDC046909. The sequence goes on from NZ_JBEYXC010000043.1 coordinate 12,106, forward strand.
ATCCAAAGACGCCGGCAGACGCCGCTGAAACTTCTGCCGGTACAGCGAAAGATCCTCCGCGCACGCTGCCGCCAGATCGATCCTGGACGTCGAAGGGAGCGCACGGTCTGCCATACCCCCATTATGGCGACGGGCCCGGCGAATCATGAGTCACATCGTCGTCGGCAGACGGGGCCGGTACATCGCCTTCAACAAGGCCATCGCCACGGCGGTTCGGCCGTCCATGTGCCCGGCACAAGCTGGGGGCGCCGAGCACCGGCCTGCCGACACGACAGGATCGCACCTGCCGCCTCCCGGGACGGTGGTCCCGGTCAGCGCGTGCTGGTCGCGGGCTGCGGAGCGGCAGCCGGGGTACCGGCCTGCGGCTGTGCCGTCCGAGGCCGCAGCAGAAGGCACACCAGGGCCCCGGCGATCAGCACGGCGATCGGCAGGATCGCGGTGGTGTGCAGGGTGGCCGTGAAGGCGGCGGCGTAGGCCTTGCCGGTGGCGAGCTCGGCCGCGAGCCGCCCCTGCAACAGGGCGCCGACCGCGGCGGCGCCGATCACCGAACCGATCTGCCGCACCGTGTTGTTCACGCCAGAAGCGGCGCCGGCGAGATGGCGCGGCACGTACCGCATAGCCTCGGTGGGCATGGGGGCGATGATGCAGCCGACGCCCAGGCCGGTGAGCAGCGTGGCGGGCACGAACGCGAACCAGACGGTGCCGGGTGCCGCGATGCAGGCGATGGCGATGATCCCGGCGGCGTAGCAGGTGAGTCCGGTGAGCAGGACGTACTTGCCGCCGATGCGGTCGGCGAGGCGGCCGGCGAACGGCCCGACGGTCATGGACACCAGGGACGAGGGCGCGAGCACCAGACCGGCCTTGATGGCGCTGAGGTGGAGCACGGACTGGAGGTAGAGGTTGAAGGGCAGGACCAGGCCGAGCATGGCGACGGAGACCAGACCGACCAGGGCCGTCATCGAGGTGAAGTTGCGGTCGCGGAACAGCGCGAAGGGGACGAGCGGCTCCCGGTCCTGACGGCGGCGCTGGTGGAGCAGGAAGCCGGCGGCGAGCGCGGTCCCGGCGGCGAGCAGCCCCCAGATCCCGGCACCCCAGTGGTAGCTCTCGCCCTCCTGCAAGCCGAAGGCGAGGCAGAACAGGGCGCCGGTGGCCAGCGCGACGCCGGTGAGGTCGAAGCGGTGGGCGCGGCCGGGCCGGATGTCGGGGACGACGAGGAAGGTCAGGACCAGGGCGGCGATCCCGATCGGCAGGTTGACCAGGAAGATCCAGCGCCAGTCGATGCCGGAACCCGAAGGCGGCAGCGGGCAGTACGGCGGAAGCACCCGCGCCGTCCTCATCGTCGCCAGCGACGTGGCCGCCCACCCCGACAGCGCGGTGGGGGAGATCGCCGCCCGCACCGGCCTGCCGCAGAGCCAGGTGTCCACCTCGGTCGCCCGCCTCAAGGAGGCCGTCGTCACCGCCCCGGACCCCGCCGACCGCCGCCGCCTGCTCGTCCGCCAGGCCCCCGAACTCTCCGCCCGCGTCACCGAGGTCAGGGCCACCACGATCGAAGACGCGCTGGCCACCGCCCTCGCAGAGAGCACACCCGAGGACCGCAAGGAGGTCACCGACGCCCTGGAGGTACTGGCCCGCCACCTCTCCCCGCGCTCCTCGACCCGCGACACCACCGCACAGGCCCCGCGCTAACCCCCTGCAAGGGGGCACGGGGAGGATCACCGGCGCGCCGCCTGCCCGCCGACCAGGCGCCGAACGCCCACGCCCGCCTGGAGGCAGGCAGCCTACGAGGACGCCAACTCCTGGTCTTCTGAGACGGGTCAGACGGGTCAGATCCTCCAGGCCCGCAGCTGGTCGGCGACGGCGGAAACGCGAAGCCGAGAGTCACGGATCTTGCGCACGAGATCCGACAGACCGCCGTAAGGCGGGTCGATGCCCTCTCCGGACTGATCCATGTACTGGGCCGCGACGAACGCGGCGAACAGGCTGTTGCGATGCGGGAGCGGCTCCAGGCACACGATGGTGTGCATGAGCGCGGCCGCCCGCCAGGCCGCATCCGGATCGGCGGCTTCGAGGGTGGGCAGCTTGGTCCTGTGCCGCGCAACGGTGGCAACCAAGGCGGAGTAGTCGGCGACCGACATGTCCTCGGCGCCAAGAGCGGCCTCCTGGACATCAAGAAGCCAGGAGACATCGACGTACAGATGCATCAGGCGGCCGCAGCCCCGCCCCCGCCCGCCCGCTCGCCGGGCGGCACTTCATCGGGAAACGCCTCGTCGAACTCCGCACGCAGCCGCTCGGCCCACACCCCGGCCCCCGCAACGAACCGCTTGCGCTGCATCTCCCGGACCCCGAGGTCATGGAGATACTGCTTGAGACTCTTCCCCTCAGCGGCCGCAGCCGCGCGCACACCTTCGAGCTCCTCGTCGGTGAAAGACACATTCAGAGACGGCATACCGAGATGGTACCTACTAGGTGCCACAAGAGCGAGGGCCCGCCCCCGGATACACGGAGCAGCGCGGATTCGGTGATCGTCAGACAGCGGATGTCCCGGTGTGTCACCTTTCGGTTGCGCTACGAAGCCAAGCCAGCCGTTCGAGGAGCACCATGCCCGCCCCCACCGCCGAACAGAGCACCGCCATCGACTCCTTCCGGCAAGGCGACCACCTGGTCCTGCAAGCCGGCGCCGGAACCGGCAAGACGACAACGCTGTCGATGATCGCCGCCAGTACCGGCAGACAGGGCAGGTACCTCGCCTTCAACAAGGCCATCGCAGCCGAAGCCACCCGCAAGTTCCCCCACAACGTGCAGTGCAAGACGATGCACGCGCTCGCCTACGCCGCGGTCGGACACCGCTTCAAGGACCGCATGAACGCCCCCCGCGTCCCGGGCTGGAAAACCGGCACAGCCCTGGGCATCCACCCCCACATGCGCGTCCGCATCGGCGAACGCAACGTCACCAACAAAGCCCTCTCGTACACAGTCCTGCGAACGGTCACCCGCTTCTGCCACTCAGCGGACCCCACCATCCAACGCCACCACGTCCCCCACCTGCGCGGCATCGAGGCCGAACACCTCCACGCCCAACTCGTAGACGTAGTCCTCCCCTACGCGAACCAGGCATGGAAAGACCTCCAGAACCCCGACGAAGGCGCCGTCCGCTTCGACCACGACCACTACCTCAGAGGTCGTTCTCTTTCCGAACCTCATGTGCGGATTCCGCTGGTCAGGCATGGGATGGAGCTGCCGCGGAAGTCTCGACTCGTTGCCGGTCGGGGTGTTGTGGGGGTGGCGGATGCCGTCGATGCGGGCGGTTCTGGAAGCGCGGCGGAAAGCTGCGGCAGTGCGGGTGGGCGAACTCGAAGCCGAACTGGTGCAGGTGCGAGCGGACTTGGCGGAGGCGGAAGAGGTCCTCAGGCGCCGTGTGATCGGCTTGGAGCAGTATCTGGAGGCGCTGGCCGAGGAGGAAACGCCCGCCGTGGGTACCGACGGCGTTTCGCGCAGGAAGCCTGTCGGGCCGCGACGCGCGGTGCCGCACCGGGAGAACGCGGTCGGTGTCGAGGAC
>NZ_JBEYXC010000044.1:0-11153 GCF_040644695.1 Streptomyces sp. NPDC046909
GCTCCTCGGACTCGTCCATCTCGGCGACCACGACCTCCGCACACTCCTGCAGCGGCAGCACGACCCGTCCACCGTCATCAACGCGCCCTACGACCGCGGCGTGGAAGACGCCGCCCACGCCTTGCGGGCCGCCTGGCGCTGACAGCCGCGTCGTACTCGCTACGACGAGTCCAGGTCGGCCAGGAGCCAGGCGCGTTCCTCTCGCTCCTGGTCCAGGACCTGCCGGTAGACCGTCATGTCCCGTCGCTCCTCGATCGCCGCCCGCACAATTCGGGCAAGGACGTCGGGCCGGATGGCCTCCAGCTGGGTGGTGGTGCTGGGTGTGAAGGAGCGATGGTCTGTCGGCTTCGGCGGAGCTGTCGGCAGGTGATGCGTGCTGACCTGCTCTTCGGTCACCGCCAGGCGCACCAGGTCGGTGCAGACTCCCGTCCGGCGGTCATCACGTCGGCGCCGTACTACATCGGTCCGGAAGACGAACAGCGCCTGGAGCACTGGCAGCAGGCCGACCGGCGGCTGGGGGTCGCGCGGGGAACGGGCTGGTACGGCTTCAGCACGACGCAGATCGTGCTGTGGCGCACCGACCGCATCCCGCAGATGCACGCCGCCGAGGACTGTGCTGTCCCCGCTCCTCGGCCGGAAGCGGCCGCAGCACAGTCCTCGGCGGCGTGCATCTGTGGGGTCTACCGGGTCCGAGGGGCGCTGAGTTGTGGTCCGAGGAAAGTACGGCACCCCGATGACCGTCCACCGGCTTCCGGCGCGGCCGGTGGACCTGCGCCGTCAGGGCACCTGTCCGAAGTGCTACGCCATGCAGGGCGAGCAGTGCCGCGAGCGGCCCCATGTGCCGCCGTCGAACGGCGTCCACACCGCCCGGCTGAAGGCCAACGGCATCGACCCGGCAGCGCTGCCGCCGTACCGGAAACCCGGCCGCCGCCGAAAGCCCGGCCGCCCCAACGGCTCCTCCTCCGGCTGATCCTCCTGGCCGGCAACCCCCGGACGGCGCGGACCGTCATCTCGTCGTCGAGGCGGGATCCGGGCCGGGCGGCTTGTGGGCCGGGGATCAGGGTCCGGGGTGCCAAGGGGCGCCCGCCTGCACTTGCCCGATCAGGGTGCGGATGCCCTGGTTGTCGTCCGGGTTGGTGAAGAGGCTGTTGCCGAACACGGCGGCAGCCTTCGCGTTCTCGCCAAGGCGCCACCAGGTGAGGCCGAGTCCGTGCAGTGCCCGGAGAAACGGGCGGTTGTCCAGTTCGCCCCAGGCCAGAACGCCGGTGAACGCGGGCGGCAGCGCCAACTCGGCCACCGCGACACCCGTCTGGTAGTAGCCGAGCGCCTCGGCCAACACAGCCTCGTCGTCGGCTCGTTCGAGAGCGTCGATGCCCAGGTGCGCCCAGCAGTCGACCTGCCGTGGATCCTCCCGTACCGCAGCGAGCAGGGCCGTGCGGTAGGCGGCCAGGTCACCGGTGCTCTCCCGCAGCCCCAGCGCGCGGTCCACCGGCGGCTCCCCCTCTCCTACATAGGGGTCGGGCATCCGGTAGCGCGGCCTCGGCCCGGCCGCACGCACCGCCCGTGCCCAGGACGACGTGTCGTCGGCATCCGCGTCGCAGCGCGGATCGTATTCCCCGCCGTCGAAGGCCGGGCCGGCAGGGGTGATTCCCGCGTAGTGGATGCGCTCCAGGATGCGGCGGGTGCCGCACCCCGCGTAGCGGTCGGTGATCTCGGACAGATACACATACCTCAGCCCGTGAGCGGTGTCCCGGTCCGGCAGGGGCGCCGGCAGGACACGGCGCAGGGTGTCGAGCAGGCCGGACAGGACCTCCTCCGCCTCGCGGCCGGTCAACGGCCAGGACACCCCGAAGACGCGGGGTACGTCATAAACCGTGGACCAGAGCGCGTCCGCCTCGATGCCGCTGCGCCGGGCCAGCATGGTGCGCAGGCCGTTTTCACTCACTGTGGCGCTGGCCGTCACGACGCTCTCCGATCACCGACAGTGCGCAGGAACTCAACTCACCTCAAGCGTAGCGACCTTGAGGCGCCCGGTCCGTCCCCCTTCCGAGCGAAGTAGTACTGCGCGCGGCGAAGGGCCGCGCCCGTGGCGGCCATCCCGGCATCCGAGCCTCCAACGTCACGGCGACGATCGGTGCCGGTTCGCCAAACCCACCGGGGCGGCGAGTCGTTGGACACCGCATGACCGATTCTCGCGCCGCCAAGGTACTCAGCCCGTCCACCACCGACCACGTGGCCGGCCTCATGGCCACGCTCGCCCAGAAGCACGACCACGATGAGGATGCCGTCGAGGAGGCCTTCATGCGTGCGGTCCGTAAGGCCTGGGTGAACGAGGAGTCATGGGCCTTGGAGTACGTGGCCTTCTCTCAAAACACCCACGCCGACGCCGTCATTGGGGCTCTGGAACTCGCCGCGGAGACGGGCTGGGAGCCGACCGACACGGTGGCGGCGCTGCCGGGCATGAACGAGCGTGTGGCCGGCACGCTGCTGTCCGCCCTGGAGGCAGCGCAGGACATCGGGAAGGAGCCGGATGAGGCGTGACCGCCTCTTTCGCGCCTCATAGCTCACCACGCGCACGGCGTAGCACTACGTATGGGTCCGGTAGGGGAAGGCGGCCAGTGGGCAGCGGCGCCTGGCTCCGCCGGGGTGCTCCAGGGCGACGATGTTCTATGCGGTCGCGGCGCGTATACGGCCGGCGTGGGGATCGGTCGCTTCCTTGCCCGAGGTTGTATGGCACACCTCGCCGCGCGCTGCGCCGCAGCTTTCGCAGGCCGCTTTGTCGGCGATGCGGAGATGATCGAGGAGCTTCCAACGCGGCGAGTGCATCCTGTCGGCCGGCTCGTCCGTCCCCAGTTTCGTGCAGTCATCCCCTGGCTGGGCCGCGCAGTAGGAGCAGGGCAACTGCGTGGCATCGCGGAGGCGTTGCTGGTACTCCGCGGCTCGGCGCTGGTCAGCGGCCTCGCGCTGGCGTTGTTCTTCCTCCTCCTGGAGGCGGCGGTCCTTGAGGCGTTGCTGCCACGTTTCTGGGTGGTGGGCGCATTCGCCGTGGACCGCAAGGTTCCACCGGCAGGGCTTGCCGCGGGCCGTGAGGGCGCCGCAGCGGTTCTTCTCGTTTCCGGGTCCGTGGTGGGGGCAGGGTTCGCAGGTCGTGTTGACCATGCAGGGGGTCTTCGTGGTGGCGCCGATGACGCGGCACAACCAGGGAGAGACCGACTCCTCCCCCACAGCCGCCAGACTCGCGACGAACGCAGCCCAGTCCGATGCCGAAGCGGTGGCCCGCCACCACTCGGGCGAGGCCCGCACCGTCAGCCAACCCGTCCGATCCACAGTGATCTTCGGAGGGGCAATTGCGTTCGGCCGCAATGGAGTTTCCAGCAATCCGCTCACACATGCCCAGCCTTTCCCGGCCCGACCAGGCGTACTTGGCGATGGCCACTCGCGACGACCTGCCCAGCGCCTTGACCAGCAGCAGGTACGGCTTCGCCGCGACGGGCCCGTCCGGGGCCAGGTAGTAGCCCTCCCCGATGCGGATCGGGTCGATGGTGTCGCGGGGCACGAAGGCGACGATCTCGATCGCCTTGGCCGTCGGCAGGGGCAGTTCACGCAGTTCCTGGTCGCTGACGGGCACGATCTGGTCTTTTGCGTATTCGTAGCCCTTGCCGATCTCCGCGTTCGCGACCTCACGGTCCTCCAGCTCGCACACCTTGCGAACCCGCACCCGACCGCCGTCCTCAAGGTGGTACTGGTGAAACTTGATCGCATGGTCATCGGTGGCCGACTGGACATGGATCGGCACCGTGACCAGGCCAAACGAGATAGCACCGGACCAGATCGTTCGGGGCATGGCAAACCTCCGCGACTACCCCGAGCAGCTCCAGCCTACGGACGCCCAAGGCGCCCCGCACTACCCCGATGCTCCACGAGACCGAGCCGCCTGCACCTCTGCCGGGAAGTCTCGGAACGCCGCTCCACGGCCTGATCCACACCGTGCGCACGAGGGCCGGCGCCCCACCCCCCGGCCCCCGAGCCACAGCCACGCGACTGACACCACCACCATGACTCGAACAAATTATCGAATCTCGGTTATGGTGGAGGCCTGGAGAGAACCCAGGTCAGGGAGGGGCAGCGAAGGACGGGAGGTGCAAACCGTGGATTTACTCATCTGCGCGTCGCCTCCGGCTACTCCGCCCGCTACGGCGTCTCCCTCCCCGGCGCCCTCGTGCAGCGCGCGGCCGAGCGCGGGATGACCACGCTCGCGCTGACCGACCGGGACACCGTCGCGGGTACGGTCCGCTTCGCCACGGCGGCCGCGGCCGCCGGAATCCGCCCCGTCCTCGGAGTCGACGTCGCCGTCGCCCCGCTCACCCCGCCCCGCCCGGCCCTCGGACGGTCACGCACGCCGGTGCGCGGCGGCGCGCACGTGCTGGAGCCGCCGCTGCGGATCACCCTGCTCGCGCAGAGCGCGGCCGGCTGGGCGCGGCTGTGCCGTCTGGTGTCCACCGCACACGCCGAGGCCGACGGCGCGGCGCCGGTGGTGTCCTGGCCAACTCTGCGCGCCTACGCCGACCGGGACTTGGTGGTACTGCTCGGTCCCTCGTCCGAACCGGTGCGGGCCCTGTCGGCCGGCCGTCCCGACGTCGCCGAGCAGTTGCTTACGCCGTGGCGGGAGCTGGCCGCGGAGCAGCTGCGGCTGGAGGCCGTGTACCTGGGCCGGCAGGGCACCGGCGCGGGCTCGCTGCGGCTGGCCGCACGCACCGTGGGTCTGGCCGACCAGCTCCGCGTGGGCGTGGTGTTGACCAATGCGGTCCGCTACGCCGACCCTGACCAGCACCGGCTGGCCGACGTCCTCGACGCGGCCCGGCTGCTGCGGCCCGTCGATCGCCGTTACCTTGACGGCGGGGAGCGCTGGCTGAAGGGCCCGGCCGCCATGACCGCGGCCGCCGAGCGGATCGCCCAGGCCGTCGGCGACGACCCGGGCCGGGGGGTGCGCCTGCTGGCCGAGACCGAGGCGACCGGCCAGTCCTGCATCCTGACCCCGGCCGATCTCGGGCTCGGGCGTCCTCACTTCCCCGAACCCGCCGTCGTCGGCGCCGGGAAGGAGAACGGTTCGGCGATGCGGCTGCTGCGGCAGCGGTGTGAGACCGGGATGGTCGCCCGTGGTCTGGACACGGACGAGCATGCTGTGCGACAGCTCGACTACGAGCTGGAGGTCATCGGCCGGCTGGGTTTCGAGGGGTACTTCCTTGCCGTGGCCCAGGTGGTCGCGGACACCCGCGCGCTGGGGATCCGGGTCGCCGCGCGCGGCTCCGGCGCCGGTTCCATGGTCAATCACGCGCTGTTCGTCGCCACGGCCAACCCTCTCGAACACCGGCTCCTGTTCGAACGCTTCCTCAGCGAGCGGCGTACGTCGCTGCCGGACATCGACCTCGACGTGGAGTCCGAGCGGCGCCTGGAGGTCTATGACGCGATCATCGAGCGGTTCGGTCGGGAGCGGACCGCGGTCACCGGCATGCCCGAGACCTACCGGGCGCGGCACGCCCTGCGGGATGCCGGCCTCGCCCTCGGGATTGCGCCGCAGGTCATCGGCGAGATCGCCAAGAGCTTTCCGCACCTGCGGGCCCGGGACATCCGCGGCGCCCTCGCGGAGCTGCCGGAGCTGCGGCAACTCGCCTCCCAGGCCGACAAGTTCGGGCCGCTGTGGGAGCTCGCCGAAGGCCTGGACGCGCTGCCCCGCGGCTACGCCATGCACCCGTGCGGAGTGATCCTGTCGAACGCGGCACTGCTGGACCGGCTTCCGGTGCAGCCGACACCGGCCGGCTATCCGATGGTGCAAGCCGACAAGGAGGACGTCGAAGATCTCGGTCTGCTGAAACTCGACGTCCTGGGCGTGCGCATGCAGTCCGCGATGGCGTACGCGGTCGCCGAGATCCGCCGCACGACCGGACGTCTGCTCGATCTCGACAACCCCGATCACGTCAGCCTGAACGACCAGAAGGCCTTCGAGATGATCCGGGCGTCGGACACCGTCGGCCTCTTCCAGCTCGAAAGCCCCGGTCAGCAGGATCTGGTGGGCCGCCTGCAGCCGCGTCACATGCAGGACGTCGTCGCCGACATCAGCCTCTTCCGCCCCGGCCCGGTCTCCGGGGGCATGCCCGCCCTGTACATCGCCGCCCGGCACGGCGCCGCCCCCACCTACCCGCACCCCGACCTGGAGCCGGTGCTCAATGACACCTACGGCGTGGTCATCTGGCACGAGCAGATCATCGCGATCCTCACCACGATGACCGGCTGCGACCGTGCCGCCGGCGACGTCGCCCGCCGCGCCCTGGCCGACCCCGACCGGCTGCCCAGGGTCGAGGCCTGGTTCCGCCGTACGGCCGGAGAGCGCGGCTACCCCAAGGACGTGCTCGAGGAGGTGTGGGGCACCGTCTCCTCCTTCGGCGCGTACGGCTTCTGCCGTGCGCACGCGGTGGCCTTCGCCGTCCCCGCGCTGCAGTCCGCCTACCTGAAGGCGCACTTTCCGGCGCATCTGTACGCGGGGCTGCTGGAGCACGATCCGGGCATGTGGCCGCGCCGGGTCATCGTCGCCGACGCCCGCCGCCACGGCGTTGCCGTGCTGCCCGTCGACGTCAACCACTCCCGCGGGCAGCACAGCGTGGAACAGACCGGGCAGGGCTGGGGGGTGCGCCTGGCGTTCTCCACGGTCAAGGGCATCAGCGAGGCGGAGACCGCCCGCCTGACGGCCGGCCAGCCCTACACCGGGCTGCAGGATCTGTGGCTGCGCGCCCGCCCGTCCCTGCCGCTCGCGCAGCGCCTGATCCGTATCGGTGCTCTCGACTGTCTCTCCCCCGGCCTGACCCGGCGGGATCTGCTGCTGCAGGCCACCGAACTGCACCGGCACTCCCGCAACCGCACTGCCACCGACGGGCAGCTGCCCCTGGGCGGCGAGCTGGTGACCGCCGGACCGAGCGGGCTGCCGGAAATGAGCAGCCGCGACAAGCTCGGCGCGGAACTCGACACCCTCTCCATCGACGTGAGCCAGCATCTGATGGAGCACCACCACCGGCTGCTGCGCGAGCTCGGCGCGACCGACGCCGCCCACCTGCGCGGCATGGTGCCCGGGCAGAAGGTCCTCGTCGCCGGCGTGCGGGCATCGACGCAGACGCCGCCGATCTCGTCCGGCAAGCGGATCATCTTCTGCACCCTGGAGGACGGCTCCGGACTGGTCGACATCGCCTTCTTCGAGGACTCCCACGAGCACGTCGCGCACACCGTGTTCCACTCCGGTCTGCTGCTGGTCCGCGGCACCGTCACCGCCCGCGGCCCACGCCGCACCGTCGTCGGCGAGATGGCCTGGGACCTGGACGAGGTGGCCGCCGCCCGCCGCGACCACGGCCCCCAGGCCGCCCTCGCTCTCCTCGGCCGCACCAGCCCGGCCCCCACCCCGGCCCGGCCGTCCACCGAGCAGCGCACCCTCACCGACGGCACCGCCGGGGCCCGCCTGCACCCCTACGCCGACCTGGTGCCCGCCGGCACCCGCTCGGCCGACCTGCGCCGACTCGGGCACCGAAGCCTGGGAAGCGCTGGGTGATCACCGTGGGCCGTCACATCCTCCATCTGCGCTTCGCCCTCCCGGCCGAACCGGACGCCGCACTCCCCGAGCGGCTGCGCCGCCTACTCGAAGGCATCACGCCCCGCGTGCAGATGCTCGAGCCGGACATGGCCGTCCTCGACCTCACCGGTGCCCTCCCGTACTGGAAGCGCGATGCCCGGGCCCTGACCGAAGTGGTCCAGTTGCGTGCGCTCGCCCACTTCGGCCTGCCCAGTTCCGCGGGGTGCGCGGGCAACCGGATGCTCGCCGCCATGGCCTGCGCCCTCACCCCAGCAGGCCGGCGCACCGTCATCGACGACTCCCCCGAGGCGAGCACCGCGTTCCTGCGGCCCCGGCCAGTACGGGAACTGCCCGGCGTGGGCACGAAAACGGCCGCGACGCTCGCCGAGTACGGTCTGCACACCGTCGGTGACGTCGCCGACGTCCCTCAGTCCACGCTGCAGCGACTCCTCGGCGCCCGCGTCGGCCGTGCCCTTCACGAGCACGCCCACGGCCGCGACACTACCGTCGTCGACCCCACCCCGGCACCGGCAAGCCTCAGCACGGAGCACCGCTTTGCCCTCGACGAACTCGACCCGGCCGCCCACCGGCGCGTCCTGCTCGCCCTCGCCGACGACCTCGGAGCGCGCCTGCGCGCCTGCGGCCAGATCGCCACGGGCGTGACCTGCACGATCCGCTACGCCGACCTCAGCGCCACCCGCCGCAGCCGGACCCTGCCCGAAGCCACCCAGCACACCGTCGTCCTGGCCCGGGCCGCCTATGCAAGTGGAGTGCGCGTGGGTTCTGTAACGAGGGGGCGTGGAGGAGAGTCTGCATTTCAGCAGGTGGGGGACCTGTGTTCGGACGGTCCTTCGGTCGGGTGAGATTGCTGTAGTTATTCGCAGATTCTGCGAGCGGTCTCCGTAATCTGCGTGTCCGTGGTGGATTCCGAGACTCGTCACCTCGTGGCGGTTCCTGTTCCCGAAGAGAGTTCCGGCCAGGTCGGCGGTGAGCCGGACCTGGCGGACGTGCTGACGTTGCAGAGGCGTCGGGCGGCAGAGAGCGGTGCGGAGGACGAGCACGGCTTCTTCGTGGACACCCTCGCGGAGTATCAGTGGGCGCGGGATGCCGCAGGGCTGATGCCCAGAACGATCGACAAGCTGGTCAAGCCGGTGATCGAGGTCTGCGAGTACTTCGGTCTCGTGCCGTGGCAGCTGCAGCCCCGACACCTGGACCACTACTTCGCCGGGCCGGGAAAGCGAGCGCGTTCGACAGTCCGCACGAAGATGAACATGATCGACGGATACTTCGCGTTCCTTGAACAGCGCTATGCCGGCGAGATCGGACGCCGCTTCGGGGCGAGTGTCGAGTCGCCGATCGACCCGTTCAACCGGCCGCGTCACCGCGGCGACTTTGGTCTGCGGATCCCGCCGTCGCGGCAGGCGATGAAAGAGTTCTTCCGGCGGTGGCGTCAGGAACTGCCGGATTCCCGCAAGCAGTCGGTGGCCTGCCGCAACTATGTGATGGCGAAGATCGCCTATATCTCCGGAGTCCGGGCGGCCGAGTTGTGCACTCTCCGCGTCGCGGACGTGCACTGGGAAGCCGGGCAGTGGGGCCGGTTCCTGGTGCAGGGCAAGGGAGCGAGAGGCTCGGGCCCGCGGCAGCGGGAGGGGTATCTCTTCTCCGAAGGCCGTGAGCTGCTGTGGTGGTATGTCGAGGAAGTCCGCGGCATGTTCCGGGACGATCCCGAGCACCCCAGTGCCCCGTTATGGCCTTCGGAACGGACCCCGAAGGCGATCGCGGCCCTCAACATGCCGGTCGCCCCGGCGGTCGTTCCCTCGACGTTCCGCGGGGCCCTCAAGCGGGCCGGAGCGGTCCATCTGCCCGGCCCGGTCACGGACCTGTTTCCCCACCTGCTCCGGCATGCCTGCGCGACCCACAACTACGAGGACGGCATGTCGTTGTGGGAGGTCCAGAAGCTGTTGGGCCACGACTGGGCGACCACCACGGTTCAGTACCTGGCCAGCGCTCATGCCGACCCGGAGATGGCTTGCCGGGAGTCATCCGAGCGAGCAGCCCAGCGGCTGATCATGGACAAGGGGAATCTGCGATGAAGTGGAACTTGCGGTGGGCCGCGGCCAAGCGCGACATCTGGCGGCCCACGGATCTGCTGGCGGCCTTCAAGGAGGTGGGGTTCGCCCCCTCGCTGAGCAAGGTCGCGGCCCTGTGGGGGAACACGCCGGTGACGATCCGGTTGGATGACCTCGACAAGATCTGCGCGGCCCTGAACTGCACTGTTTCCGATCTGCTGGAAGCGGAGCCGGTCGCGTCAGCGACCGGCTCCGCGGAGATCCAGAAGGCCGTGGGCGCCCCGGAGACCGGCTCGGCACCGGTGCGGCCGATTGCCCGGCGTTCCGGTCCTCGGCGACTCCAGCCCCCGAACTGATCACATGGTGAGAGGGTCGGCCAGGCAGTGCAGCGAGTGCCTGAAGTGGGGGTTCTTCCAGGGTTTCACCTGCGCGGGGTGCCGGGACTGGCGGAAGAAGTATCCCGGTCGGGGGCGGTGCCGCCGTTGTCGGCATGTCCAGCATCTGGGAGTCGACGGTTTCTGCCGGTCCTGCCTGATCGCTCTGCGGGAGGCGGGCGGGCTCGACCCGGCTCCCGACGATGTCCTCCTGCCGCAGCCCACCCAGCTCGCGGTGTGGTGGGCCGGCCTGCCGACGGCCGAAGCGCAGCCCCTGGCCAAGTCCGACCGGCGGCGCCGCAAGCATCCCCGGCGGACGCTCCTCCTGACGCCGGCCCCGAAGCCCCGGCGGGACGATCCGCAGGTGATCCCGTCGGCCATGGCCGGGCAGACGACGCTGTTCACGATGCCGCGGACGATCACGAGCGACCACCTGGACCGCATCGGTGACCGAACCTGGCCTGAATGGGAGACCCTGACCGCGGTGGTCGCTCAAGTGGCCGCAGAGCGGCAGGTCAGTGAGTCATGGCGGAGGATGGTCCACCGCCAGCTCCGCGGCGTCCTGTCGATCAGGGACGCCAACGGCGAGGTGCTGGTGGTGGACGAGGAGATCCTCGACGAGGTGCCCCGAGGAGTCCTCGGCGGAACCACCGAGGTGCTGCGGCGAGCTGGTCTCCTCCGCCCGCGGAGGCGGCCTCGGCCGCCGCGGTGGCCCGTCGGCAGCTGTCAGCACTGCGACTGCTGGGGTGTCACCGGTCGTCTGTGTCCCGGCTGCCGCAGCTGGGGCCGCCCCAACCTCGGGCTTCACTGTCCGCCGGGGCAGTGCGGCCGGTGCCGGCGTTCACCGCTGCCGGTGTCGACCGAGTACGGACTCTGCCGGGCATGCCTGATCCACGTCCGTGAGCAGGGGACCGAAGACCGCCCAGGCTTCACGCAGCTGCAGATCGCCGTCGGGGGCCGGCTGGCCCGCCAACTCCGCAATCTGGACGGAACGTTGGGATATTCAGAGGTCGTTCTCTTTCCGAACCTCATGTGCGGATTCCGCTGGTCAGGCATGGGATGGAGCTGCCGCGGAAGTCTCGACTCGTTGCCGGTCGG
>NZ_JBEYXC010000045.1:0-8197 GCF_040644695.1 Streptomyces sp. NPDC046909
CCATACGGCGGCGAGTTGCCAGGGCAGGGTGCTCAGACCCTGCCGGTCCTCGAACAGGAACTGCAGCACTTGGCCCCGCGCGAGCCGGGCGCCGCGCAGCTGGGTGTACTTGAGGCCGGTGGCACGCTGGGCTTCCCGCACGCGGGCCTTCGGGCCGCTCGCTCCGGTCCTGGTCATGATCGAACTCCGCTCCAGGGTCCCCACCGCCCCGCAGAGGTCGACAGTGCACAGGCAGACGAAAAACCTGCGGGACCCTCCCCAGGACCGTCGCCGGCTGGGTGTCCTTCACCTGCGGTATGACCGGCGTGGGGGACCGGACATCAGGCTCGCGGCGCGCGCATCCTGCCGCATTGCGCAGCCTAACGCCCCCCCATCCCTGCCTTGGACGGCACGCGGGCCGCGCCCCAAAAGGCGGTGACCGCTACAGCACGGCATCCACGCTTACGGGTGAGCGGTCGTGCCGTCAGCGGGCCAGGGCAACCTCGACAGGGCTGCCCGGGCACTTCAGAGTCTGCCGAGCGGGAGGTATTGAGACGGGCAGGACGGCGCAATGTCCCTGGTCGAGGTCGCGCGCCCGGGCCGCCCAACACAGCATCGACCTGGCACCGACCGCGGACCTGGGCACCGACGTCCCCGGTCGCGGTCTGGCAGGTGCATGGACGACGCTATGACGCCAAATGGCTCGATAACAGTGCCGTCCTGAGAGCAGACTGGTCGTATGCAGCTCACTCAGGTACGAAGCCGTCTCTATCGCAACATTGTTGACAGTGGTGACGTCGATATCGCGGCAGATGTGACGGCGCTGGTCGGCAAGAACGAGAGCGGGAAGACGGCATTGCTGTCCTCGGTCTACCGGTTCAACCCGGTGTACCCGGAGCACTCGTTCGCCGTGGGGCAGGACTACCCGCGGTGGAGGAAGTCCGAGGACACCCGGTCAGGAAGGATCAGCGACGCGAAGCCGATCACCTGCACGTTCACCCTCGACGGTGACGACCTGAACGCTGTGGCCGACGTACTGGGACCAGACGTGGTCACAGACCGCTCGTACCGACGCTCCGTTTTGTACGAGGGGAATGACACGGTCGGCCTGGAGGTCGATGAAGCCGCTGCCCTGGAGAACCTCTACAACGCCGAAGAGGTGCCCCAGGCGCTGCGCAGCGTCCTCGGGACGAGGAGCATCGCGGGAGCACTGGAGGTGGCTGGCGGCCTGACGGTCGCGGATGACGAGGAGTACACCGCAGCAGACATCGACCTGTTCACCAGGGCGGCACGTGAGCGGCTGGGCGACAACGCCAGCGCCTGGGACCGGGTCGCACGCATCCTGCGTGAGCGCGAGCCCAAGTTCTTCTACTTCAGCAACTACCAGAATCTTCCTGGCCGGATTGCCCTGACCGACCTCGACGGCCAGGAGGAACAACCCGGAGCCTCCTCGGCGCAGACTGCCCGGGCCCTGCTCGAACTCGCCAGCACCACGGCCGCGGCACTGTCGGCGGAGGACTTCGAGGAACGCAAGGCCGAGCTCGAGGCGGTGAGCAACGACCTCACCCGGCAGGTGTTCAAGTACTGGAAGCAGAACCCTGACCTGTCGGTGGTGATCGACCTGGACAAGACCACGATCCAGCAGCCGAACGGGCAGCACGCCGTGGCCACCCACCTCGACGTCCGTGTCCGGGACAGTCGGCACGGATTCACCAACAACTTCTCCGCCCGCTCCACCGGATTCCAGTGGTTCTTCAGCTTCCTCGCGGCCTTCTCCGCGTTCGAGAACTATCCCCACGGAGTCGTCGTCCTGCTGGACGAACCCGGACTGAGCCTGCACGGCCGTGCCCAGGCCGACTTCCTGCGCTTCATCAACGAGCGCCTCGCCCCGGTCGCCCAGGTCATCTACACGACGCACTCACCGTTCATGGTGGAAACGGCACGCCTCGATCGCGTCCGGATCGTGGAAGACCAGGGACCAGACACCGGGGCCGTGGTCACCAAGGAAGTCCTCGCGGTCACCGACGACTCGCTCTTCCCGCTGCAGGCCGCACTCGGCTACGACATCGCCCAGAACCTCTTCGTGGGCCCCGACAACCTCCTGGTCGAAGGAACCAGCGACTATACCTACCTCACCCTGATCAGCGACGCCCTCAAAAGTGCAGGCCGCACCCACCTGGACGAACGCTGGCGCATCCTGCCCGCCGGCGGCGCCACCAACATCCCCGCCTTCGTCGCGCTCATCGGCACCAGTCTCCAGGCGACCGTTCTCATCGACAGCACTCCCGCCGGAGTCGCCAAACTCAAAGCCCTCACCAGCAAGGGCCTGCTGCCGCCCCAACGCCTGCTGCTCATGGACGCCTTCAGCGACGGCGTCAAGAACAGCGACATTGAGGACCTGTTCTCCCCCGGCGACTACCTCAAGCTGTACAACGCCGCCTTCGGAACCAAGCTCAAGGTCAGCGACCTCAACGGCAATGACCGCATCATCGCGCGCATCGACAGAGCGACCGGTGTGCCGTTCACCGAGCACGGCCGTCCCGCCGACGCCCTGTTGCGCAAGCGGGACACACTGTTGCCGGGCCTCTCTGAAGCGACCCTGAGCCATTTCGAGCAGCTCTTCGAAGCCATCAACAACACCCTCACCTGACCGATGAATGACAGTTGGACTCACAGCACGACACCGGCGGCGAGTTCGCCGGTGTCGTGCTGACGGCTGCTGGTCGCAAGCCCGAATCCGTTTTAGGACATCGGGCAGGCGCGTTGGCCCGCGCCCGCCGTCACGTCAAGGCCGGCACCGCCCTCGGTACCGGCCCTGATGTGCGTCCAAAAGGGGACGGTGGAGGTCTGCTGCTGGAGCGGGGGCGCAGCCATTTAGGGGGTGCGGGGCGCGGCGCCGCACCCCCTAAATGGCATGTGAGCTGCGGAAATTGATGCGCTGAAAGACGCGCCCGCCCTCCCGTGAGTGATGTAAATGAGGTATATTTTTCTTGTCGGGGTTCCGGTGGCAGGACCCCCGATCACCGATGACATCCACTCGAAACTCGCAGGAGAACCCGTGCCGTTCATCAACGACTCCACCCCCCACGCCATCGGCCTGGTCACCACGCTGCATCCCGACGGCCAGGTCGACGACTTCGTCAGCGCCCCGGCCCGGGCCGTCCGGCTCACCGACCTGCCAGCCCTGGCCGGTACGACCCCGTACACCACGCTGCCGCTCGCGGACGGCATCGAGCTGCACCACCTGCCCGCCCACCCGGGCACAGAGAACCCGGTCGCGAGCCGGCTGGCGGCCCACTACGGCTACGAGGGCTTCACGCTGCGCGGGCCGATCTGCTTCACCGGCGACAGCGCCGAGACCGACGAGGCCGCTGGCGTCGGACTCGACGTGCTCGATGACCTCCACGCCGCCCTGCGTACGGCGGCCGAGGCAGCGGATATCCGGTTGTACTGCAAATTCCGCCTCACCGACACGGTGACCGTCGCCGACGACGACTATGTCCCCGGCGATCTCTTCTGGTTCTGCGGTCAGTCCCACCGCGTCTTCCGGTTTGAGGACATGGAACCCGACAGCGCCACGGCCCGGCGGTGGCCCGGTGCCCGCGTCCTGGTCTGCGACGACGGCTTCGAAATCACCTCCCTGCCGGGGGCCGTCCGCCCCGAGCGCGCCGACCGTGCCCCGGCCGGGTTCTGGCAGCGCACCGGACACCAGCTCCTGCCCGCCTCCAGGTGAGCACCCCCGGCGGGCGGCCCCACCCCCGGCCGCCCGCCGGGCACACCGGACCATCTCCCGCTCACCGAAAGGCGAAAACCTGTGTCCGCACTCTGCAACCATCGCCGCGCCGACCACCACCACGACGGCGAAACCTGCCGCTACGCCCGCGAACTCCAGCCCGGCGACAAGATCAGCATCCTGTCCGGCTGCCTGGCCGAAGTCCTCGACGCCCACCCGGCGGAAAGCGACGGCTGGATGTCCGTGCTGCTCGACGTGTCCTGGGACGGAGCAACGCTCATCGCCTGCGACACGATCCTCGCAGTTCGGCCCGCCAACGGCCTGCGCCCCGACGAACTGCCCGCACCCGAGCCCGGGACCGAGGTGCGCGTGCGGGTGGAAGTGACCGAAGAAGTCCTCTACGAGGACGACGTCGTCCTCACGGTCCCCGTCAGCGCCACCGCCGACGACACCGCCCTGCTGATCTACCTCAGCACCCACTGGGAGGACTACAACGACGTGATCGAGAACGGAGCGAGCGTCGTCAACGAGCAGACCATCACCTCCGCCCGCATCGTGCAGAAGGAAGCGTCGGCATGAGCGGAACTGAAGAGGCCGTCCCGCTCAGCGCGGCCGCACTCGTCCGCACCGCGCTGACCGCCCTGGACGAGTTGAGCACGCTGGCCGAAGCCCTCGACCGCTTCGTCGGCACCTGGACGCACAGCGGCCTGGCCTACGAGCTCGTGCCTGACTACCAGTGCACGCTCACCTGCGAGGAAGCCGACAGCCTCGCCGACCTGCTGACGGCCTACGGCGACACCGAGGGCGCCCAACTGATCCTCAGTGAGCATGCCGCCTATGACGAGTGCGGTCATGTCCACCACACCTGCCCCGACTGCACCGGCCCCCACGAGCAGCCTGCCGCGCCCGACGCGTGCTCGGCCGACGGCCCGGCCTCGCAGACCACCTGACCCACCCTCACCGGCCGGGGGCGCAGCGAGCCCCCGGCCCCCGAGAGAGGCACCCCTTCATGCAGCAGTACACCGTTACCTGGACCATCGACGTGGACGCCGACGATCCGGTCGACGCCGCCCGCCGAGCCCTCGCCGTCCACCCCCACCACAAGCCCGCATCGTGGGCCACGGTCGTCACCGTCTCCGACGGCCACAGTGAGCACCTCGTGGACCTCGACCCCGAAGGCACCGGCCCCGAGCAAGCGAACCCCACCTGCACCCGGACCGCCCTCCTCGACGGTACGGGGGAGCAGCAGTGAGCCTGCGCTACGAAGTCGGCGCCGCCACCGACACCCCTGTCACCGTCATCACCCCCGAGATGGACCCCGCCGAGCACGACCTCGACCTCGACCTCCCCCCGGGCACGCACACCCTCGTCATCGGAGACCCGGCCGCGTCCGCGTACGCCGTCACCGGCAGCCCCGACGAACTGCGCGCGTTCACCGCGCGCATCGCCGCCGCGATCAGCAGCCCCAGCGCCCAGGACGCTCTCCGCCTGGCCCGCTACGACGAGCTGGCAGCCCGCGCCCGCCACCTGTGCGACGGGTTCGGTGAGGCCACACGCGACATGGAAGGCGAACACGGCACCAAGCCGTCCCGCGTTGTCGACTACGACCGCGTCCTGGGCGACTACGAGGCCGACGCCTGGCCACTGGTGCAGGAACTGGCCGACGCCGCGCCCTGACCCACAGGCCTGGCTCCTCAGCCAGAAGCCCCGTCCTTTGGGCTCAGGGCGCGGCTCAGCCGCGTGGACGCCAGGGTGCCGGCCCGCGCATACCCCAGGCACGAACCCGAGCTCCACGGCCCCGGGCCGTCCTTCAGGGCGCAGCAGAGCGGGGCGCGCCACGCGCTTCTTTGTGACCGGTCCGGGGCGTGCCGCCGCCCGTGCCGGTCGGTGGTGCGGCCCGCTCCGCGCGCCGCACCACCTCGCCGCGTGCCGACCGGCCGCTCCGCGCCCGCCCGGACCGCGCGCTCCGCGCTCTCACGCGCTGCGGGACACGGCAGACGGGCCCAGTGCGCTCCGCGCCCTGCTCCCTCGCTCCGCGCAGCCGTCTCCCTTGTCCCTGCCGCTTCGCGGCACGGAGCACCGACACACCCAGCGCCACGCCCCGGACCGGCACCCCAAAACCCGTACTGGCCTGGGGAAACACGCCGGAGAAAGATCCCTGCATCTCTGCAAATCGTGATGCTAGTGCGGTATATTTCTCTTGTTGGAAGGTTCTGTGGCAAGACCCCCAACACCGAAGACATCCACCCCATTTCCAGGGAGAACCATGTCCGAGACCACCACCACCGCACCCGGCAGCGTCAACAGCTTCGGCCTCCTCATCCAGCCCACCGGAACCTTCCGCCTCCTCACCTGGCAGCCCGTCAACACCCCCCACCACGCCCTGTGCTGCGACCTCGCCCGCCCGGTCGACCTGACAACCGCTCTGACCATGTGGGTCGACCAAGACGCCGCCGCCCACGGCGCGCAGCCCAACCGAGCCATCACCGGCCTCCTGGGCCTGTACCAGCCCACCCCGCAGACCTACTGCGGCGACGTCGTCTTCACCGGCACCCCCGACGCCCAGGGCGGCGCCGACGGCATGACCCGTGACCAGGCCATCGCCCTCCTCACCCTCTACAGCGAACTCGGCGCCCCCAGCCTCCTGCCCCGCCCCCGCCGCTGACCCCACCCCACCCGCCGGAGCACCCCATGTTCCTCGTAGTGGTCGACACCCGACTCAATGCCGTCGTCGTCGCCCCGGAATCCGCCGACGACCTCGACGACGAGACCCGCGCCGCCATCGAAGGAGCCTGCTTCACCTGGCAGCCCGACATCGAAGCCTTCACACAGCCAGGACAGGACCGAAAGGCAGCCGCCCGCATCGCCCTGCGGCTCGTCCAACTCGCACACGACGTCCTGGCGGTCTGACCAGCCCAGCACCAACCCACCCCGGCGGCGGGGCAGTGGGACCCCGCCGCCGACATCACCTCAGCCACCCGGAGCCCCATCGCGGACTCCAGCCCCTCCCCGCGCCATACCGGCCTGAGTTGAGCCGCCCCAAGGGCCCGCGCTCCTCACCACCCCGCCGCGCGCATCTCAACCCAACCCCGAGGAACCATCAGTGATCCCGGTGAAGAGCACCCAAGAACAGCGCACCGACTACACACGAGCGATCACAGAGAAGTGGGACGCAGCCACTTCCGACCAGAAGCGCCGGGGGCGTGACTGGTACGTCAAGGCTCATGAATTGGCCGTCGAGATCTCGGGAGGAGACGCAAAGAAGGGGGCAGGCGTACTAGCCGCATTGTCAGCCAACAAGTCATGGGCCGAAAATTGCAGGCTCGCCAGAAAGGCATTCACCGAAGGAACCGCCAGCGGCCACGTCCGCGACGCACTCAACAAAGCTAACCGAATCATGGCAGGAGAAGACCCGAGCGAAGTCCTCCCCATGCACCTCAAGACCGGGTATTTCTACCTCTGCATTGCAGACCCGGAAAACACAGAATCCGTCGTAATCGACCGCCACGCACACGACATCGCCGTGCGTACGGTCTACGGCCAACGTGACCGGGGCCTCGGCGCATTGGGCCGATACACCCTCCTCGCCGACTGCTACCGGGCCGCCGCGAAGGAAATCGGAGAGATCCCCAGCAAGGTCCAGGCAGTCACCTGGGTTGCACACATTGAGAGGGCAGCATGACCATCATCACCTGTGGCTCCTGCGCAGGCCGCGAGACGTGGCGTGTACGCCCTGACGGCTGGTTCGAGTGCCCCAACGGGCACGAACTCGCCCCCTCCGATATCGACTTGGACAGCGGGCTGGTGTGGGCGGTCGACACCCGCGGCGTCCTCGGCTACGTCGTCAAGCCGTCCAAGTCACTCGAACTCATCGCGGAAGCGAGCGAGGAGCTCCACGACTCCGGCGGCTGTGCCGACGCGGAGTACGCGGCTCGTACAGCGATGCGCAAGGCGTACGATGCGTGCTGTGATTTCGTGTCCGCGTACCACGCTGGAGTTGCCTGACGCTCTTTCTCCTGGCCCCGCCCGGCGACGTGTTCGGGCGGGGCTTTTCACGTGGGAGGTTGCGCGGGTATTTGGGTTGGGTCTAAGGTGGTGCCCTAATCGAGAATAGGGTGAGCTTAGAAGGCGGGGAAGATCAAACCCGCAGACAGGACCGGAAAGTGACGGTTAGTCAACCGCTCCGGTAAGCAGGACGAAAGACCCAGACGCCCCACTCGGTAGCCAGCCTTAGGAATTCGCGGAGCGAATTCCGTTCTCAGTCCGAATCGCGGAGCGAATTCGGGCCCTGGCTAACGGAGTTGGCCAGGTATTCCGGCGGAGCCGGAATACTGAATTGCGGAGCAATTCCTTTTCCCGGCGCGTAGCGCCGGCGCGTCGTTCTCGCGGAGCGAGACGCGGATGGGGAGCGGGAGGTGCGGGGCGAGGGCGGGCAGCCAGGTGTGCTCCTTGCGCAGGAGCGTGTCCGCGTCCTGTGTGGCCCAC
>NZ_JBEYXC010000046.1:0-7127 GCF_040644695.1 Streptomyces sp. NPDC046909
TCGGCGTAGGCGATGGTGCCGTCCGCCCGGTGATGGAACCACTCCGGATGTTTCTGCACCCAGGGATGGTCGGGGGAGCACTGCAACGCGAAGTCGAGCGCGATTTCGAGATCGTGTGTGCGGGCTTCCCGCACGAACCAGTCGAAGTCGTCGATGGTGCCCAGGCCGGGGTGGACGGCGTCATGTCCGCCCTCGGGGGAGCCGATCGCCCACGGCACCCCCACATCCTCCGGGGCGGCGGAGAGGGTGTTGTTCGGGCCCTTGCGGAAGGTCGACCCGATCGGATGGATCGGCGGCAGGTAGACCACGTCGAAGCCCATCCGGGCGATGGCCGGAAGCCGCCGCGCCGCCGTCCGGAACGTGCCGTGCGGACGCTCCGCCGTCCCCTCGGACCGCGGGAAGAACTCGTACCACGACCCGTACAGCGCCCGCTCCCGCTCCACCAGCAGCGGCAACTCCTCGGAGGCGGTGACGAATTCGCGCAGGGGGTGGGCGGCGAGGACCGCGTCCACCTCCGGTGTCAGTGCCGCCGCGAGGCGTGCCACGGCCGGGCGGGACTCGTCGCGGAGCGCTTCGACGGCGGCCCGGACGACCTTGCGCAGGCCCTCGCCCTTGGGGACACCGGCCGCCGCCCGCTCGTACAGGCGCGCGCCCTCCTCCAGGACGAGTTCGGTGTCCATGCCGGCCGGGATCTTGATCTGGGCGTGGTGGCGCCAGGTGGAGATCGGGTCGCCCCAGGCCTCGACCTGGTACGTCCACCGGCCGACGGACCCGGGGGTGACGTCGGCGCCCCAGCGGTCGGTGCCGGGGGCGAGTTCGCGCATCGGGGTCCACGGGCCGGGGCGGCCCTCGGGGTCTTTCAGTACGACGTTGGCGGCGACCGCGTCATGGCCCTCGCGGAACACGGTGGCGGTGACCTGGAACGTCTCGCCGGTGACCGCCTTCGCGGGCCGGCGGCCGCACTGGACGACCGGACGGACGTCCAGGACGGGTATGCGTCCGATGCCGTCGCCCGTGGAGGGTGGCTCCGGGGGCGGGGGCCCGGTGGCGGGCGTGCGCTGCTCGGGGGGTGTGCCGGTGGTGCCGGCGCCGGCCGTCGGGGGTGCTGACGAGTGGTGCGTGGCGGGCATGACCGCTCCTGTCCGCGTCAACGTGGGTGGGCGGATGGCTGTGGGGAGGTGGGTCCTGCGTGGTGATGCTGTGGAGTACCTGAGAGTCGTACCGGTGTCGTACCGGAGGAGCCTTCCCACCCTATTCGGGTGGGCAATCCGGCACTTTGTTAACTACTCACGCGTATGTCTACACACAAGACCGGCCCCGTTCGAGAGGAACGGGGCCGGTGCCGGTGAACTGCTCCTACGAGGGCGGTACCTGGAGAAGTCTGTTCGGTGAGGCGAGTCCGCGGTCGGAGATTTTGCCGGATGCGGAGAGTGCGACCAGTGCCTGGGACACCTGTGCGGGTGTGGCCTTCGGGTGGTCGGCGAGATAGAGCGCGGCCGTGCCCGCCGCGTGCGGGGACGCCATCGACGTACCCGAGTAGGTGGCCTTGGCGGTGTCGCCCTTGTTGGACGCCGAGGTGATGCCGACGCCGGGGGCGAACAGGTCGAGGGACGCGCCGTAGTTGGAGAAGCTCGCGCGGGCGTCCTTCTTGTCGGTCGCGCCGACGGTGATCGCCTGCTTGACGTTCGCGGGCGAGTAGAGGGAGGCGGGCAGCCCGTCGTTGCCCGCCGCGACCGTGTACGTGACCCCGGACTTGATCGAGTTCCGTACGGCGGTGTCGAGTTGGGCGTTGCGGTAGCCGCCGAGACTGAGGTTGGCGACCGCGGGCTTCTTCGCGTGCTTGGTGACCCAGTCGATCCCGGCGATGACCTGGGCGGTGGTCCCGGAACCGTCGTTGTCGAGCACACGCACGGCGACGACCTTGGTCTGCCTGGCGACGCCGTACGTGGTGCCCGCGACGGTGCCGGCGACATGGGTGCCGTGGCCGTTGCCGTCGCTCGCGGTGCGGTCGTTGCCGACGAAGTCCCAGCCGTAGCTCGCCCGTCCGCCGAAGTCCTTGTGCGAGATACGGATGCCGGTGTCGATGACGTAGACCGTCACTCCGGCGCCCGCCGACTCCGGCCAGGTGTAGCTCTTGTCCAACGGGAGGTTCTGCTGGTCAACGCGGTCGATGCCCCAGGAGGGCGGGTTCTGCTGGTTGTGCTCCAGGGCCACGCGGGTGTCCTGGACGACCGAGGCGACCCGGGAGTCCGCGGCGAGCTGCTTGGCCTGTCTCTCATCGGCCTTGATCGCATAGCCGTTGAGGACCGTGCCGTAGGTATGGCTTATTTTCGCCCCGTACTTCTCGGCGAGGCTCTTTCCCGCCGATGACGGAGCCTTGGTTCCCCCCTTGAGTGTCACCAGGTAACTCCCGGTGACGGAGCCGGGTTCTCCGGCGCCGAGTATGCGCCCCTCCGGTGCGGCGTGCGCGGGCAGGGTGATGGCCGAGAACGCGGCGGCACAGGTCACCGCGGTCAAGCCCCCCGCCCAGCGCAGACGCCGTGTTCGCGTCCGTGCCATGGTGTGAGTTCCCCTCCTCGACTCGGCGTACGGCGGCCGTGGTCAGCCCGGGAGTCGCCGGGTGTGGTCCTGCGTGACCGGTACGCCACTTGCAGCCTCTCGTGTGGTGTGAAGTCACCACAAGGGCGCCTACAGGGGCGGAATCGGCCATGTCGCCCATGGGTGATGCGTGAAGGTTGCGGCGATTTCCGGACGGTCTGCGACTGGGGTGCGGCTGGGCTGCGACTGGGCTGCGGCTGTCGCAGGCACCGTGGTTACCGGGGCCCGTCACCGATACCGTCGATGTCGACGACGGGACGCACAACGCGGTGCGTCCGCTTCCGCACGCCTGACAAGGTGGCAGTGGCAATGAAAGCTATCCGTCGCTTCACCGTCCGACCCGTACTCCCCGAACCCCTCCGCCCGCTGAGCGACCTGGCGCGCAACCTGCGCTGGTCCTGGCACGCGGAGACCCGTGATCTGTTCCAGTCGGTCGACCCGGAGTGCTGGGCCGCTTCGGGCTGCGATCCCGTACGGCTGCTGGGCGACGTACCGCCCCGACGCCTCGCGGAGCTGGCGGAGGACCGCCGCTTCCTGCGCCGCCTGCGGGCGGTCGCCGACGACCTCAACGACTACGTGACCGGCGACCGCTGGTACCAGGCGCAGAGCGGCGAACTCCCCGCCGCCGTCGCCTACTTCTCCCCGGAGTTCGGCATCACGGCCGCGCTGCCGCAGTACTCGGGCGGCCTGGGCATCCTGGCGGGCGACCACCTGAAGGCGGCGAGTGACCTGGGCGTCCCGCTGATCGGCGTGGGTCTGCTGTACCGCCACGGCTACTTCCGCCAGTCACTGTCGAGGGATGGCTGGCAGCAGGAGCACTATCCGGTCCTCGACCCCAACGAGCTGCCGGTAGGCCTGCTGCGGGAGCAGGACGGCACGCCCACCCAGGTCTCGCTGGCCCTCCCCGGCGGCAAGCAGTTGCACGCGAGGATCTGGCTGGCCCAGGTCGGCCGCGTGCCCCTGCTGATGCTGGACTCGGACGTCGAGGAGAACGACCTGGGGGAGAGGGGGGTGACGGACCGGCTCTACGGGGGCGGCAGCGAGCACCGGTTGTTGCAGGAGATGTTGCTGGGGATCGGTGGGGTGCGGGCGGTGAGGACGTACTGCCGTCTGACCGGTCACGCGGATCCCGAGGTCTTCCATACGAACGAGGGCCACGCGGGCTTCCTGGGCCTGGAGCGGATCGCGGAGTTGTGCGACGAGGGCCTCGACTTCGACGCGGGGTTGGAGGCGGTGAGGGCGGGAACGGTCTTCACCACCCACACCCCCGTCCCCGCCGGAATCGACCGCTTCGACCGGGAGTTGGTCGCCCGACACTTCGGCGCGGACGCGGAGCTGCCGCGCATCGACGTGGAACGGATCCTGCGGCTGGGCATGGAGACGTATGCGGGTGGCGAGCCGAATCTCTTCAACATGGCCGTGATGGGCCTGCGGTTGGGCCAGCGGGCGAACGGTGTCTCGCTGCTCCACGGCCAGGTGAGCCGCGAGATGTTCTCGGGGCTGTGGCCGGGATTCGACCCCGACGAGGTCCCGATCACGTCCGTGACGAACGGCGTACATGCCCCGACGTGGGTGGCTCCGGAGGTCTTCCGGCTGGGGGCACGGCAGATCGGAGCACAGAGGACCGAGGATGCGTTGACGGTCGGTGGTTCGGATCGCTGGGACGCGGTGGGGGAGATCCCGGACCAGGACATCTGGGAGTTGCGGCGGGTGCTGCGCGAACAGCTGGTGACGGAGGTACGGGAGCGGCTTCGGGTGTCGTGGCGCCAACGGGGCGCGGGGACGGCGGAGTTGGGCTGGATCGACGGTGTGCTGGACCCGGATGTGTTGACGATCGGGTTCGCGAGGCGGGTGCCGTCGTACAAGCGCCTGACGCTGATGCTGCGGGACCGGGACCGCCTGATGGACCTGCTGCTGCACCCCGAGCGCCCGATCCAGATCGTGGTGGCGGGCAAGGCGCACCCGGCGGATGACGGTGGGAAGCGGTTGGTGCAGGAGCTGGTGCGGTTCGCGGACGATCCGAGGGTGAGGCATCGGATCGTCTTCCTGCCGGACTACGGCATGGCGATGGCG
This sequence comes from Streptomyces sp. NPDC046909, assembly GCF_040644695.1. NCBI lineage: Bacteria > Bacillati > Actinomycetota > Actinomycetes > Kitasatosporales > Streptomycetaceae > Streptomyces > Streptomyces sp. NPDC046909. The sequence continues at coordinate 4,672 of NZ_JBEYXC010000046.1, forward strand.
CAGAAGCTGTACCCGGGCTGCGACATCTGGCTGAACAACCCGTTGAGGCCGTTGGAGGCGTGCGGGACGAGCGGGATGAAGGCGGCGCTGAACGGCTGTCTGAATCTGTCGGTCCTGGATGGCTGGTGGGACGAGTGGTTCCAGCCGGACTTCGGGTGGGCGATTCCGACTGCCGACGGTACGGGGACGGATCCGGACCACCGGGACGATGTGGAGGCGGCGGCGCTGTATGACCTGCTGGAACAGCGGGTTACGCCTCGCTTCTACGAGCGGGGTCAGGGCGGGTTGCCGGACCGTTGGATCGAGATGGTGCGGCAGACGTTGACCTTGCTGGGGCCGAAGGTGCTGGCGGGGCGGATGGTGCGGGACTACGTGGAGCGGTTGTACACGCCGGCCGCGCATGCGCATCGCGCTATGACTCCGGATCTGGCGCGGGAGTTGGCGGTGTGGAAGGGGCGGGTGCGGGGGGCCTGGTCCTCGGTCACCGTCGATCACGTGGAGACGTCGGTCTCTACGGCCACCGCGGAGTTGGGGTCGACGCTCGGACTTCGGGTGCGGGTGGGGCTCGGTGAGTTGAACCCCGAGGACGTGGAGGTCCAGGCCGTCTCCGGGCGGGTGGACGAGGAGGACCGGATCGCGGACGGGACGTCCGTGCCGCTCAAGCCCGTCGGGGGGCCGGATCTTGAGGGGCGGTGGGCCTACGAGGGGCCGCTGTCGCTGGATCGGACGGGGCCGTTCGGGTATACGGTGCGGATTTTGCCGGCGCATCGGTTGTTGGCGTCGGGGGCGGAGTTGGGGCTGGTGGCTGTGCCTTCGGAGGAGGTGGTGGAGGCCGCCGGGGTGCTCATGCGGTGATTCGTTGGGGTGGAGCGCAGGGCGCAGTGATCTGCCGCTCAGTCAGGCAGGACAATCAAGTGCGTTGGCGGAAGGCCAGGTACAGGCGGAGGCTTGCGGAATTCGCCAGTCACGAGAACGTCCCGCATCAGGCGCTGGACGTTTCGGACCGCTGCTCCGCGGAATTCCTCGAAGGTTGGAGTGGCTTGGAGGAGCAGCGATCCGTTGGGTAGTACGGAAATAGAGTGAAAAACCAGAGACCTGCGTAGGGTGTCGACGCCGCCCAACATGTGGGCAACGTCAGCGGAGACGACCATGAGCCAGGAATAGCCGCGCAGTTTTGAGCGCCACTGGGGAGTGTTAAGGATCGGGTCACTGGGCTCAAATCGGAGAAAGCGCTCAAGTTCCGTCATCCCTTGAGCGTGCCTATAGGACACGTGCCCAAAAACCACGTTGTACCGGTTGCATGCCCACTGCACGGTCTGCAGGAGACGGCCCTGTGTACTCCGGGCCGTCTCCGGGCCGACGAGTTCTTTCTCGTCCACATACAAAACCAGCTTCGCATATTCGGGTAGCTCGGCCTCAAAGGTAACCGAAACCCAGACGTCGGCGTCCCCGATTTCTCCGTTGTGTGTGAATTCTCCACTCTCCACGGAAACCGACTCAGGGCGATCATCAATGATCCTCCTGAGCCACGGAAGGGAATCCGGAGCGTAGGGGTTGTACAGGACGCTGAACGTTCCCTGGGGTGCCACTGACACGTAGGACCATCGGTTGGATTCGCCATGTGGCTTCAACGTAGGGACGCGAGAGAAACCCTTACTGGAGATCCTCACCTGTCCGGCGGTCTGCACGATGTCGCTCCCCGCGAACTGTCGAACGCCGTCCGTGAGCCATGCGTATGCGCATGACGACAGTTGGGCGGGGGAGGTGTCGTACACCGTGAGCTCCACGGTGAGCCCATGCGAGAGATTGGCATTGAGGGTTTCGAGGATGTCCACGTGCCTACCCTACTCAAGACCGAACGGGCTGGTCACCATCTTCCCCAGCACATACAGGGCGCCCGAAGTGAATGCCCCCCATGCGATATTCCTCTGCTGAGCGGGGGTGGGCTGCCATACCTGGATGCTCAGCGGGGCGCGGACGGTTGACTCCTCCTGTCCCTTGGGGGTCCTGCCGGAATTTTTGCGTGTCCACCAGCCGACAACACCTTGGTACCTTTCTCCGGTGTGTGGTGAATCCACCCTTGTTCGTGTCGACTACATGACCAATTGTTGCTTGGGATTCAAGGGATCAATGGTTGCCAATTGCGGAAGCTCATGGCCGCGCTGTACGGTTTTCCCGTACTTTCGCTGATCTTGCTGCATTGTCCTGACGTAGCGATCAAGTTGGGCGGGTGCGTCCTTCTCGGCGGTTTTGGCGGATTTCACTTCCCAGATGAAGACGTAGTCGTCGAAGTATACGACGACATCTGCGAATCCATCCTTGGTCTTGCCTGTTCCGCCATTCGGAGGGGGTGTCTTGTTTTTGGGTCTTCCAAGATTTTCGTAGGCGTTGATCGGTGCTGCTGGCGGTCAGTTGAGCAGGATGAGCTGGCGCAGGAGCGGGTGGCCGGCCCGGCC
>NZ_JBEYXC010000047.1:0-4596 GCF_040644695.1 Streptomyces sp. NPDC046909
GCTCCTCGGACTCGTCCATCTCGGCGACCACGACCTCCGCACACTCCTGCAGCGGCAGCACGACCCGTCCACCGTCATCAACGCGCCCTACGACCACGGCGTGGAAGACGCCGCCCACGCCTTGCGGGCCGCCTGGCGCTAGGGCGTGTATCGAATGTGCTGGTCACAGCCACTCGTTGATAGCCGCTACGAGAACGGTCGCCTCGTAGCGGACCGCGAGTTTTGTCGTACCTCGTGGCCACGGCACGGTGCCTTTTGAGGCGATTGATGCCGCACTCGACCGCGTGCCGAGCCTTGTAGTCCTCCGGGTCGAACCTCGGCGGACGGCCGCCACGGGAGCCGCGTTTCCTTCGGTTGCGGGCCTGGTCGACCTTGTCCGGGATGGTGCAGCCAATGCCACGTCTGCGCAGGTAGGCGCGGTTCTTGCGAGAGGCGTACGCCTTATCGGCGCGCACCCGCCGCGGCCGGGTGCGCGGTCTGCCCGGCCCCAGCCGGGGCACCCTGACGCGGCCCAGGACGACCTCGAACTGCGGGGAATCCCCGCGCTGCCCGGCACTGATCACGACGGACATGGGCTTTTGCCCCTGCTCGACGGCGAGGTGCAGCTTGGTGGTCAGGCCGCCGCGCGAGCGCCCGAGGCCGTGGTCGTCGGGCTCGACGGCGACGCCCCCGGGCGGTTCCTTCTGCAGGTCCCCCTTTTCCGCGCTCCGGCGGCGTGCTGGTGGGCCCGGCAGACGGTGGAGTCGATGTTGAGGTCCCAGGTGATCGGGTCCTTCGCATCAGCCCGGGCCTGGAGTTCGGTGAAGATGCGCTGCCAAGTGCCGTCGCGCTGCCAGCGACGGAACAGGTCGTACGCGCGGCCCCATGGCCCGTACTCCTCGGGCATGTCCCGCCACGGGATACCCGTGCGAACCCGGAACCGTATGCCGTCGATCAGCTGCCGCCGGGTCCATATCGGTGGCCGGCCGGGCTTCTTGCCCTTCGGTAACAGCAGTTCCAGCACGGCCCATTGCTCGTCCGTCAGATCTCCACGCGCCACGAATCAAGATCATCTCACGCCCAAGATCCACTTTCGACACACGCCCTAACAGCCGCGTCGTATGCGCTACGACGAGTCCAGGTCGGCCAGGAGCCGGGCGCGTTCCTCTTGCTCCTGCTCCAGTACCTGCTGGTAGACCGTCATGTCCCGTCGCTCCTCGATCGCCTCGCGCACGATGCGGGCGAGGACGTCGGGCGGGATCGCCTCCAGCTGGGTGGTGGCGCTGGGTGTGAAGGAGCGATGGTCTGTCGGCTTCGGCGGAGCTGTCGGCAGGTGATGCGTGCTGACATGCTCTTCGGTCACCGCCAGGCGCACCAGGTCAGTGCGGCCGTCGTGCGCGGCAGCGAACGGGCCGACGTCCTCGGCGAGCGCGAGCGGGACATGGACGCCGGAGGGGTCGAGGTCGCCGAGGTGGAGGATGGTCAGAACCCGGTCCTGAGCGGCGGCGCGGAGCGCGGTGGCGTGCTTGTCCGAGAGGGAGTCGAAGCCCCCGCCGGACCGGACCGGAATACCGAACGGGTCGGCTGTCCGGGCGAGTTGGGCCGTGGTGCCGGCGCTCTCCGACCACAGTTCCAGCACCTGCTCCTGGCCCTCCTGCCGGTCCCGACGGTATCCCTGGGCCGCCTGCCTCATCCGGGCGCGGAAATCGGCGGGGTCCGCGAAGGCCACGGGCGGCTCGATACAGATGCCGGTGTCGTCACGGATCGCGTCCCACGCGATCCGGCCCGATCGGCGGCCCATCCCCACCACCTCAACCAGTCGCCGGTACGCGCGCTCCGTCTTGTCGACCACGCCGTCGGAGACCGCCGCGTAAAAGCACTGCCGGATCGAGACCGGGAGCAAATCAGAGTAGCGGGCCAGGATCATGTCCACCGCCTCAAGGAGCTCCACCGTCGCCGGCCTGGGCCTCCACAACGGCTGGTACCCACGAGGACGACGATCCGGCACCTCCCACCGCCCCCTCGGGAACCCCAAGGCGACAACCCGAAGGACGCCACGACGTCCTCCGCCCCGTCCCACAGTCTCCTCGTTTTCCCCCGCCGAAGCACCCCGCCCGCGGCGCTGAGCCCGTACGGGCGGTGGCACCGGACGGTGTGTGCAGCGCGCGGTCGCGCAGTGGGGAGACGTGGCCCGGTCGTCGTCCTCGGGCAGAGGCGGCGTCGCAGCGCGCCGGGACGATCTGTCAGGTGACAAGTTGTTGTGCGGTGGAGCCGCAGGTGAGGCTGGGCATTCTCGCCGCCTGCGCCAAGGTGAGAGCGGGGAGCCGTTCGGCGTACTGCTCGTGCCCGCTGTCGCGCAGAATCGCGCGGAGCGTGGCGATGTCCAAGGGCGTGCGTTCGGCTGTCACTGCGTCGAGCAGCCATGCGGCGTCTGAGCTGCTCAGAAGCAACACGATGGGCTGGATGTACCAGGCGGGACGGCCCCGGCCCACGGCGCTCAGCAACTGGTAGGCGTCTGCGGGCTGCTGTGACTCGCGCAGAGCGGCCACAATGTCGACGACGCCGATGGGCGGGCGCTGCGTGGCGATCACGCTGAGCAGCCGGTGGGCGTACATCTCTCCGCTCCTGGCGTGCAGCTCTGTGATGAGGGCGCAGATATGGGATGGCGTTGCCTGGTCTGCTGCGATCTCCATGAGGTCGTAGGCCATCTCCCACTCGTTCTCGTCCTTTCCGTAATAAAGGACGACCCACATCAGCCCGACGATGAAGTCGGCTGACGCAGTGAGCGCGAGGTCGACGAAGCTGGAGTGTCCCTCGCGCATGCGTCGCAGCATCTTCAGGATGTCCTGTGCCAGGACGTCCGAGTCCTGGGTCTCGGCACCACCGGGCTCCGCGGCTTCCTCGCCCGCACTGACCGCAGTGGCAGGGATATCCGGCGCGTTGTCCTGGTGCAGTTCGCGAGCGAGGTCGTCGAGACGCTGGGCTCCGTCGTCCAGGTGCCGGGATGCCTTGACCAGTGCGTCGTCGATGTCGTCCGCTGCCGTCTCCACGTCCTGCGCCATGGGGGCCGTGGGGTGGGAGACGGTGAACGGCGGGGAGTTATCCGGTTGTCCGGCAGCCTGTTGACGCAGCTGTTCGAGTTCCGCGGTGAGCGTGCGGATCTGCTCCGCTGCTTCTTCGGCCAGCCGGTCACCTCTGCTGCGTTCGTCCCGGGCGCGCTGCAAGGACGCTTCTGCGGTCCGTCGCTGTTCTTCACTGCGCGCGAGCTGCTCGCGCATCGTGTCCAGCGTGTGGTGCTCGTCGGCACGATCCTGCAGTTTGTCGCGCTTGGCGGACAGGGCGGCGATGTCACGCTGGAGCTTGTCGACCATGGTCAGCAGCACGCAGACCATCCGGTGGGCGCCGGTGCGCTCATGCTCCAGCTCGACGGCCCGCTCCATGGCGCGCAGCAGTCTGTCCTGCAAGGCCAGCGACCGCCGCTGCTCGGCAACCAGCTCGCTCGCCGGCACCGCGGTGCCCAGCCGCGCGGCGCCGTAGGGCGGCCGGATGCCACGGTCCCGGGAGGTAAGGGCGGCAGCTTCCTGCAACAGCTGCTCTCGGAGAGCGGCGTCGTCTCCGGAGCAGACATCAGCGATCGCCTGGACGAAGTCCTCCTCCAGGCGCACCCCCGCGAGCCGCTCGCTGATGGTCGAACGGCTGGGAACGCGGCCACTGCTGAAGTGCTCCGGCGTCAGCAGCGGCCGGACATCGTCGAGGCGAAGCCGCGCATTGTCCAGCCAGCGCCGTAACAGGGCGGCCGTGGCGTTCGCCTGCTCGGTAGGGCCCTTCAGCGGACCCCACTGCTTGGTGCGCCGGCCTCGGTCGGACAACCTTCCACTCCTCATCTCCAGTGGGCTGTCCAGCCCTGTCCAGTCCGGCAGCCGGACAACTGGAGCCGCCCCTGCCAGCCCGGGCACCGTGTGGAGCACCCACGACACAGACCCCGACCAGGGCCAACACGTCGTGATCGCACGCACGTTTGGGAGACCCTACCGATGCCAGATCCTCTTCAGCACGCCCTTCACCTGATCCTGCGCAGACTCGTGACCGAACTGCCGGCCCAGCTCGCCGCCACCGCACACGTCCTCTGGGAAGCGCGGGCGCGAGCCTGGGCCTCACGACGTACCACCACCGCGGTCCGCAGCTAAGCGACTCGACAGAACCGTAACGGGCCGCTCACCCAAGCCTGAGCGGGCACGGATCGTTCCTGATCAAACGCCGAACTGGGCTGCAGACAACGGCAAAACGCTCCTGCCCGCCGACGGACTTGCGCCGCTAACACCCCGCTCCGTCTCAGTGCCACCAACCAGCTGATCCACCCACCGCTGTCACCTGCCCCGGCCCGCCCCGGGGCGAACTCGCCTCCGGAGCCCTGCCGATGACCTCGCCGCACATCCCCGACATATTCACCGTGACTGCCGCCGGCCTGACAGCGCTGAGCGACGCGCCCCTCTGGGTGGCCCTCGCGATCGCCCTCCCTCCCGCGATCACGGCCACGGCACGGGGCGTGACCGAGCTCCTCACGGGCATCTCCCATTTCCGCACGGCCTCCATGCGCCGCCGGCAAGAAGACCGATT
>NZ_JBEYXC010000048.1:0-4373 GCF_040644695.1 Streptomyces sp. NPDC046909
CCATACGGCGGCGAGTTGCCAGGGCAGGGTGCTCAGACCCTGCCGGTCCTCGAACAGGAACTGCAGCACTTGGCCCCGCGCGAGCCGGGCGCCGCACAACTGGGTGTACTTGAGGCCGGTGGCACGCTGGGCTTCCCGCACGCGGGCCTTCGGGCCGCTCGCTCCGGTCCTAGTCATGATCGAACTCCGCTCCAGGGTCCCCACCACCCCGCAGAGGTCGACAGTGCACAGGCAGACGAAAAACCTGCGGGACCCTCCCCAGGACCGTCGCCGGCCGGGTGTCCTTCACCTGAAGTGTGACCGGCGTGGGGGACCGGCTATCAGGCTCGCGGCGTGCGCATCCAGCCGCACCGCGCAGCCTAATGCTGCCTGGCGCCGTTGCTGGCCAGCACGCGGGGCCACGAGGACGAAAAAGGTGGCCATCGCGGCCTGGTATCCCCCGTTCGGGTGCGTGGCCGTGCCGTTGAGGGCGGGGCCACTGCATGGTGCCGCTGGACCGGGCGGGCGCGCCACGAGGGATGAGTGGTGTCGGGCTTGGTAGTGATCACTTTGCCCACTAGGGTGACGCCGGTGATCGAGATGGTCATCCTGAGAGCTGTCATGGTTGTTTTCAAAGCCGCGTTCGCGGGTGAGGACCTGGACCGTAAGGTCGGCGCCCAGGCTATCTCGACCATCTTCGACGGGTTGCTCAAAACAACATCAACCAGCGATCCGGTTCTCCAGCAGATTCAGGCCGATGTCAAGCACTTGACCACAGCTCCCTACGAGGCGGCGATGGCGGCGGGACACCGCTACCTCGAAGAGGCCCGGCTGGCAACTGAAACGCGGGTGGAGCGTCTCAGGCTGGCGCGTGAGCAACTGGTCGCCGCGGCATCGGCGGCCGAGGGGCTGAAGATGCCGATGCTGATCGCCAACGCCGAATTCGCCGTCGCCAAGTGCGACGCACTTCTGGGCTCAGCGGCGCACGCGGGCATGGCCTTGCGCAGGGCCTCATCCGCACTCGAAGGCGCGATCGAACGGCTCGACATCGCCGGCTACAGATCTAGGCTCTACGGCCTGGAAGTTGGAAAGCACAAACAAGATGAATCCCTGAGCAACTGGCTCACAGAGCTCACCAGCGGGAGCCTGGTCAAGAAGAAGGACATCGAGGCTGCCGAGCGCACCCTCGAGGGCGCCAGAGCATCGCTTGCGGGCATGACCGATCTCTACAGTGAAGTGCAGACCGCTGCCCTGTGCGCGGGAGGGCGTGAGGGCGTCGTCGTGTGGGAGTCCGATGCGACGTACAAGGCCGTCGCGACAGTCCGGGGCACGGCTCCTGTCTGCGGATTCGGAGTGACCCTCTGCGTCGAGCGTCAGATCGTCTGGCGCTCGGGGAGCCAGCTGCTCGTCGATCTGCTGCTGCAGCTGACAACGACGGAAGACCGAGAGATCCACTGCAGCACGTGGACTGCCACAACGGAACCGATGCGGGTGGCCGATGACGCGGACACCCAGCGGCTCGCGGATCCGACACCACCGCTGCTTTCCTTCCCGGCACGCACCTTCCTGCTGCCCAAGGGAAATTACCGAGGCTGGCTTCGAGTTGAGCCCCGAGGCAACCATGTGGAACGGGTGGACCTGGAGATCAACCGCTTTGAAGGAGACCGCAGGGTTTGCGGCGGAGGCATCCGCATTCCTATCGCAGAGGTTGCCGAACCCCCTTGGTGGCAGCTACAGCGCCCGCGCTAGCGCCCGCCCGAGCTCCTCTGGTGACGGGGTCAGCACGCCATGCGCGGCATCGCCCGCCTCCACGACTTCACCCTTGCGGGATAACCCGGAAACATCACTGGCCACCCAGTACGCCGTGGCCGCCTCCAAGGCGCTCATGACGCTTCCTGCTGAGTGCTCCACCCCTCGCAGGAACTCCCTGGTACTCAACTGGGGCTGGAGGGAGGGAAACGCCGTTGGGGGCGCTGCGGTGCGCGCGGGGAGGCCGGGCCGCTGGGGGGAGGGCGTTACCGGGCGAGGGTGACCGTGAGCGGCTCGTTCGGGCAGTCGGCGAGGGTCTCGGTGAGTGCGGTCTGCTCGGCGGGGTCGACGGCGAGTGCGTAGCGGGTCTTGTCCGCGATCCAGTCGGTGACGTACCGGCAGCGGTAGCCGCGCGAGGTCGGCAACCACTGACGGGGGTCTTGGTCACTCTTCGAGCGATTGCTGGCTGCGGACACTGCGATCAAGGCGCGTGGATCGTCGAGGTCGTTGGCGTAGGCCTCGCGCTCCTTCGCCGTCCAGGCTGATGCCCCGCTGTCCCAGGCCTCGGCGAGCGGGACCAGGTGGTCGACGTCGAGCTGGCGGGCGCTGTCCAGGTACACGTCGTCGTACGCCGACCACCACAGGCCGCCAGCGAGCGCGCAGCGCGCACCCTGGTCCGGAGCGACGACAGCCTCGGAAATGAGCACCTCCGCGCGGGCGTTGCAGCCGTCGCGGTCGGCGTCGATCCAGTGCTTGAACTTGTCGCGGGTGTAGCCGGTCCGGCTCTCGTCCGCCACCGTCAGCGCCTGGAGTGCGTCACGCACCGGTAGGGTCACTGTGTCGCCTGGAGCCTCCGTGGGCGCGGCGTGGGCGACGCTGGGCGCGGCCAGGGTGGTGAGGGCGCAGAGCAGGACGGCTGCGGTGTGGAGGCGCACGGGAATTCCTTTCGAAGATCACTAACGGTTCGTGATCTTCGTACGGTTCCGCCCTTGATTCGGCTGGTTGATCCGCCGCAGCCTCACCCGCGCGGACGGAACGTCGCATCGTCATACTCCGAGGGCGGATCGACCGTCGGGTGCACCGTCACTCGGCACGCCTCTCTCGGGTCCGGTGCCGGACCCGAGATAGGGCGAGGAAGTCCGGACGTCACGTTCTGCAGATGCCGGCGCCGGTGCAAACCTGCTTCCGGCTAGCGCCTGCGCTGTGTCGGAACCTGGCCCGCACCGGACCAAACGCTCAGTTAGGGGCGCTGGATGCCGCGTATCGAGTCCAAGAGCTCCAGTGCGCGAGGTGTCCGTCCGAGTATGACGTTGAACGAGATTACGCCTGCGAGCCCGATCACGAGGGGGAGAGCGGCGGCCGAGACGCCCCCTGCGGCAGCGAGGTACGAAACGCTCACGGTGATGAGGCCTGCCGCGGCCACCCGTATCGCCTCACGCTCGTGAATTGGTTCGATTCCTGTCAGCTGGGTTTCGGCAAGCAGACTTCCCCAGTGCCGTTCTACATAGGCGTCGCAAATGCGCAGGGCCATTCCTGCGATGTCTATGAGAGCGGTGTCGGCGTCCTCCGTGTCGAGGCGCAGGTTCTTCTGTTGCAAGGCGGCCGCCACGAGGTGGACGTGCCGACGGACTTCCTTACGGCGGCACGAGTTGCGGTGGAAGAGATGGGGATCTGCTGGAAGGCGGACCAGTTCCTGTGCCAGGGCGCATACGGCAAGGTCCACGCCTTGCAGAAAGGCGCCGCGGCGGCGTGCCACGCCACTCCGCGCCCTGGCGCAGGAGATCACGAGCAGCGCGCATAGGTAGGGAACGTAGTTGTTCCGCGGCTGCCAACTGGGCGCGACAGCTGATGCCAGAAGGCCGTCTGATGATCGATCGGTGTAGGGAAAGCGGTCCGTGAAGGCGCCTGCGAAGCCGAAGATGACGACTCCGAGAACGACGGCACCAAGGTCGACGAGCCAGCGCTCGGCTTCCCAGTTAAACGGGTTCACGTTGGGATGAAACCCGGAGTAGAACCTATCGGCCGTGGTGTGCAGGAGGTTGAGCATGGAGGGTCCGTACTCAACCAGAGCCCAAATGGAACCTGCCAAGAAGTACAGGGGGAGCAGGGCGAGTAGGAATGTCGCGATCCGGGCGTTTGAGATGAGTTGGTGTGTCAAGTGGCCGGTCCGGACGGCGTTGGTGACTCGTGCCGAAGGCACGTAGTGCGGCCCGACCGTGCGGGCTGTGGCGCTGCGAAAGGTACCGACGAAATCTGCGGCCTCGGCGCGCATGGTGTCGCGGTTCCTGTCGTAGTCGCGCCGCACCAGCCACTCAAGTACCTGACCCATGAAGGAAAGCCCTGGCACAGCCCGCCCCTTCAGACGTGTAATTGGCCAAGTGTGGCAGCCTCGTTCCCTGCGCGCATGGGCCTGAATGCGTAGGGCAGGACCGGTTGGTGAAGAGTCGTCTGACCGAGGAGACCTGCCCGGCCGGAACGGTCCTGCCCGGAGGCTGAAGACGACCGCGGCTATTCCGGAGTTTCGGCAGCTTGGTCAAGGAACCTCTTCAAACGCCGTTCAAGCGCGCTGTGCCGTGCGGTCTGCTGCGCCTTCCGGAGGAGGGCCCCCTGGTACGCACGGGGAAGCCCTCCAGCGGGCTGCTCGG
>NZ_JBEYXC010000049.1:0-3975 GCF_040644695.1 Streptomyces sp. NPDC046909
ATGCTCGCCACCTCACTTGTGTACGTCGACGTCTGCACGCGATGTCCGGGGGCGGCGCCCGATCACGGGCGCCGCCCCCGGTCGCCGGTCACGGCATGAGCTGGTACTCCGGGAAGTTGCCGGGCAGCCGCTCCCCCGCCGGTCCCTGAGTGACCGCGCGGACGAGCAGCTCGCCGCCGACGAAGGCGCCGCGCCAGGACGCGCCGAACCCGCCGAAGAGTTCGTCGCGGTCGCCCCGCGAACGCGGCTTGCCGTGGCCGACCTTGAAGGCGCGGATCTGCGGCGCGAGCCGGTCGAAGGTCGTCCGGTCGTCGGTGGACAGCGTGGCCACGAGCGCGCCGTTGGAGGCGTTCATGGCGGCGAGCAGTTCCGCCTCCGTGTCGACCAGGACGATGGTGTCGACCGGGCCGAAGGGTTCCGCGTGGTGGAGCGGGGAGGAGGGGGGCGGGTTGAGGAGCGTGACGGGTTGGACGTAGGCCGAGGTGTCCTGGCCGGGCAGGAAGCGGGCGTCCGTCGTACGGGCGCGGTGCAGGGGGACGGCGCCTCGGGCGATGGCCTCGGCGACCTGGTCGTGCAGGTCCTTCGCCTTGGCCGCGTTGATCACGGGTCCGAAGTCCAGCGCCGGGTAGGGGTCGTCGGGCTGCGCGACGGCGAGCGGGTGGCCGACCTTGAGCGTGCGCACGGCCGGGAGGTACGCCGTCAGGAACTCGTCGAACAGCTCACGCTGGACGACGAAACGCGGGTACGCCGTGCAGCGCTGCTTGCCGTAGTCGAAGAGTTTGGGGATGACGGCCGTGAGGGCGTCCCAGTCCGAGTAGTTCCAGATGCCCCAGGTGTTGAGTCCTTCCTGTTCGAGTACATGCCGCTTGCCGAGGTCGGCGACGGCCGTGGCCACGGCGGCGCCGGTGTCGCGGCCGCCGACGAAGGAGACACAGCCGATCTCGGGCGCCCGCACCAGCGCCTCGGACAGCTCTCCCCCGCTGCCGCTGACGAGGGTGACGGGAATCCCCTCGCGGGCGGCGAGTGCGCAGGCCAGGGTCAGACAGGCGACACCGCCGTCGGTCGGGGTCTTGGCGATGACCGCGTTGCCCGCCAGGGCCTGTACCAGCATGGCGTGAACGAGCACGCTCATCGGATAGTTCCAGCTGGCGATGTTGGACACCGGGCCGTCCAGCGGGGCCCGCCCCGCGACCATCGGCTCGATGCCGTCGACGTACCAGCGCACCCCGTCGATGGCCCGGTCGACGTCCGCCTGCGCGAGCCGCCAGGGTTTGCCGATCTCCCAGACGAGGAGCAGGGAGAGGAGTTCGCGGTGCTGGGTGAGGGCGTCGAGGGTGGCGGCGACGCGGGCGCGGCGCTCGTCGAGCGGGATGTGCCGCCAGGCGCGGTGCTGGTCGAGGGAGGCACGTACGGCCTGATGGGCGGCGTCGCGGTCCAGGCGCGGCGGGCCGGCGATCGGGCTGCCGTCGACGGGGCTGGTGGCGGGCAGGGCACGGCCGTCCGCGTGCCAGGCGGAGTTCCAGAGGTTGAGGACGCGGTCGTCGCGGAACGCCTCGGGGGCTACCGCGAGGCAGCGCTGCCAGGCGTCCTCCCAGGAGGTGCCGGACTTCACCACGAGGGGCGTGGAGTTGAGGGTGGATGTCATGCGATGTCTCCGCTCTCGGTGCACAGTCGGGGGCGGGGGGTGTCGGTTGTGGAGATGGCGGTACGGTGTGGCGCCGGATGTGTCCGGCAGTCGGTGCCTCTCCACCATGGGTGGTGTCAGAGCCGGTTTTCCAGCAGGGTCAGCACAAGGCGGGCGGTCTCGGTCGGGGTGTTCCCCACCTTGACGCCGACCGCTTCCAGCGCTTCCTTCTTCGCCCGCGCGGTGCCCGAGGAGCCGGACACGATGGCGCCCGCGTGTCCCATGGTCTTGCCCTCGGGCGCGGTGAATCCGGCGATGTAGCCGACGACGGGCTTGCTGACGTGCTTCTCGATGTAGGCGGCCGCGCGTTCCTCGGCGTCGCCGCCGATCTCCCCTATGAGGACGACGAGTTCGGTGTCGGGGTCGTCCTGGAAGGCGGCCAGGCAGTCGATGTGGGTGGTGCCGACGACGGGGTCGCCGCCGATGCCGACACAGGTCGTGAAGCCGATGTCGCGCAGCTCGTACATGAGTTGGTAGGTGAGCGTGCCCGACTTGGACACCAGGCCGATGCGGCCGGGTTTGGTGATGTCGGCGGGGATGATGCCCGCGTTGGACTGTCCCGGGCTGATGAGACCCGGGCAGTTGGGGCCGACGATCCTGGTCCCCTTCTCCCGCGCGTACGCGGTGAAGGCGACGGAGTCGTGGACGGGGATGCCCTCGGTGATGACGACGGCGAGCCCGATCCCGGCGTCGGCGGCTTCCATCACGGCCGCTTTGGCGAAGGCGGGCGGGACGAAGACGACGGTGACATCGGCTCCGGTCGACTGTATGCCGTCGGCGACCGACCCGAAGACGGGTACGGCGCGGTCGTCGAAGTCGATGGTGCGACCGGCCTTGCGCGGGTTGACGCCGCCGACGACGTCGGTGCCGGCCGCGAGCATGCGCCGGGTGTGCTTCATGCCCTCGCCGCCGGTCATGCCCTGGACGAGGACCTTGCTCTCCTTGGTGAGGTAGATCGCCATGTGCCGTCTCCTCAGGCTGCGGTGGCGAGTTCGGCGGCGCGGCGGGCGGCGCCGTCCATGGTGGTGGCCTGCTGGACCAGTGGATGGGCGTGCGCGTCGAGGACGGCGCGGCCGCGTGCGGCGTTGTTCCCGTCGAGGCGCACGACGAGCGGCTTGGTCAACCGGACGGTGTCCAGGGCCCGCACGATGCCTTCGGCGACCGCGTCGCACGCGGTGATCCCGCCGAAGACATTGACGAACACCGACTTCACGGCCGGGTCGGAGAGGATGACGGCCAGCCCGTCGGCCATGACCTGGGCGGACGCGCCGCCGCCGATGTCGAGGAAGTTGGCCGGCCGGGCGCCGCAGCCGGCGACCACGTCGAGGGTCGACATGACGAGTCCGGCCCCGTTGCCGATGATGCCGACCTCGCCGTCGAGTTTGACGTAGTTGAGGCCCTTGGCGGCGGCCGCCGTCTCCAGCGCGTGGTCGCGCTCCTCTTCCTCCGCGCCCCAACGGGCTTGTCGGAAGCGGGCGTTGTCGTCCAGCGTCACCTTGCCGTCGAGGGCGAGGATCTGCCCCTGCCGGGTACGGACGAACGGGTTGACCTCGACGAGGACGGCGTCCTCACGCACCAGCACCTGCCACAGCCGTACGAGGACGTCCACGGTCTGCGGCGGAAGTCCGGCGGCTGCGGCGATCTCCCCCGCCTTCGCGGAGGTGACCCCCACGGCCGGGTCAATGTGTACACGGGCGACCGCCTCCGGTCGACTGGCGGCGACCTCCTCTATCTCCATGCCACCTTCCGCGGAGGCGATGGCGAGGAAGCGGCCCGCCGCCCGGTCGAGGACGTACGAGACGTAGAACTCGGCCTCGATGTCGACGGGTTGGGCCAGCATGACCTTGCCGACCGTGTGCCCCTTGATGTCCATACCGAGGATCTGGCGTGCCGTCAGTTCCGCCGCGGCCGGATCGGCGGCGAGCCGCACTCCGCCCGCCTTGCCCCGCCCTCCGGTCTTGACCTGCGCCTTGACGACGACACGGCCGCCGAGCCTGCGCGCGATCTCCCTGGCTTCCTTGGGTGATGCGGTGACCTCCGCCCTCGGCACGAGGATGCCGCGTTCCTCGAAGAGCCCTCGGGCCTGGTGCTCGTACAGGTCCATGATTCGGCTCCCGTCTTGATTGAGTCGCGTCTGAAAAGTGGTGCACGACCCCTGGACATCACCCACGGGATGCGGGATAACAATCTTCATACAGTATTCGTCGACTGTATGCAATCTACCGTACACGGCTCAAGGGATGGCGCGACCACACCGCTCAAGGCAACGGACAAGCGAGGTGACCTGTGAC
>NZ_JBEYXC010000050.1:0-3601 GCF_040644695.1 Streptomyces sp. NPDC046909
CCCGAGGGCGAAGGGCAGCACGGCCAGCAATGGCGGGGCGCCGGCCGTACCGTGCTCAGCCTCGTCCCGCCTCGACGCAGGGGTCAGCTGACGAACTCGCCGACGGCGGCCTTCAGTTCGGCGAGGCCCTTCTTCGCGTCGGTGAAGAACATGCCGGTCTTCGGGTCGGTGTACAGCTCGTTGTCGATGCCCGCGTAGCCGTGGCCCATGGAGCGCTTGATGACGACGACGCTCTTGGCCCGGTCCACGTCGAGGATCGGCATGCCCGAGATCGCGTTGCCGGGGCGGCGGGCGATCGGGTTGGTCACGTCGTTCGCGCCGATCACCAACGCCACGTCGGCCTGCGGGAACTCGGGGTTGATCTCGTCCATCTCCTTCAGCTGGGTGTAGGGCACGTCGGCCTCCGCCAGCAGCACGTTCATGTGCCCCGGCATACGGCCCGCGACCGGGTGGACGGCGTAGCTGACGTCGACACCGTGGTCGGCCAGCAGCTTGGCCAGATCACCGAGTTCGTGCTGGGCCTGGGCGGCGGCGAGCCCGTACCCCGGTACGAAGACGACCTTGCCGGCGTAGGCCAGCTGGATCGCCACGTCGTCGGCCGAGAGCGACCGCACCTGGGCGGGCGCCCCGGCCCCGGGGGCCGCGGTCGCGCTGTCGCCGGTGCCGAAGCCCCCGATCACGATGCCCGCGATGGAGCGGTTCATCGCGTCGGCCATGAGCTTGGTGAGGATGCCGCCCGAGGCGCTGACGAGCATGCCCGCGACGATCAACGCGGTCTCGTCGAGCACGAAGCCCGCCATCGCGACCGCCGACCCCGTGAAGGCGTTCAACAGGGCGATGACCACCGGCATGTCGGCTCCGCCGATCGGCAGCACCAGGGTGACGCCGAAGAGCAGGGCGACGGCGGTGAGCCCGTACAGCGCGGCGCCGGAGTCGGGGGCCAGCACCAGCCGGACCGTGCCGGCCACGAAGAGGCCCGGCAGCAGCACATTGAGCACTCGCGCCCCCGGGAACACCACCGGCGCCCCGGACACCACACCCTGCAGCTTGCCCGCGGCGACCAGCGAACCGGAGAAGGTGACCGCTCCGATGACGATGTCCAGCGCGCCCGGGAGGGAGACCCTCGCGCTGAGCGCCGCCGCGTCCTCGGCCTGCAGCAGGTCGTTGACGGCGATGAGCGCGGCCGCACCGCCGCCGACGGCGTTGAAGAGGCTGACCAGTTGGGGCATCGCGGTCATCCGCACCTCGCGCGCCGCCCACAGGCCGAGTGTCGCGCCGACGAGCCCGCCCGTCGTCAGGACCAGCCAGCCGGTGCGGGTGATCGTGCCCTCGTCGGCGACCAGCCATACGGTGGCGGCAATGGCCACGGACATCGCCGCGGCGGACAGGGTGTTGCCGCGGCGGGCCGTGCGCGGGTGGTTCATGAGATGCAGGCCGAGGACGAAGCAGGCGGCCGCGGCGAGGAAGACGTAGTGGACGGTGTCGGAAACCATGACGCTCACTCCTCGGCCTTCTTCTCCGGTGCCGGCTTCGCCTTGAACATCTCCAGCATCCGGTCGGTGACGACGTATCCCCCGACGACGTTCATCGCGCCGAACGCCATGGCCACGAAGGCCAGGACATACCCGAGCCAGGTGTGCGACTCGGCCGCGATCAGCATCGCGCCGATGACGACGATGCCGTGCACCGAGTTGGAGCCGGACATCAGCGGGGTGTGCAGGGTGGCCGGGACCTTGCTGATGACCTCGACGCCGACCAGCACGCTCAGCACGAACACGGTGATCGCGGTGAGGAGATCGAGGTCGTTCATGACTGGCCTCCTCCCGTCAGCGCGGCCGTGATCTCGTCGGCCGGGTCGAGAACGAGCGCGCCGTCACGCACGAGGTGGCGCAGCAGCGCGACGAGGTTGCGTGCGTACGCCGTGGACGCGGCGGTCGGCATCGCGGACGGCAGTCGTCCGGCGCCGACGACGGTGACGCCGTTGTCCAGGACGACCGTCTTGTCGGGCGCGGAGTCCGCCACGTTGCCGCCGAGGCCGCTCGCCGCCAGGTCGATCACGACCGAGCCCGCAGCCATCCGCCCGAGCACCTCCGAGGTCACCAGCAGCGGCGGGGTGCGCCCCGGGACCTGGGCCGTGGTGATCACGACGTCGGAGCGGGCGATATGCGCCTCCAGCGCCTCCCGCTGGGCCCGCTGCTCCTCCTCGGTCAGCTCCCGTGCGTAACCGCCCTGCCCGGCGCCCGATCCGGTGCCTGGCTCGCGCTGAATGTCCAGGAATCGGGCGCCGAGCGACTCCACCTCCCCTCGCGACTCGGGGCGTACGTCGTACGCCGTGACGACGCCGCCAAGGCGGCGGGCCGTGGCGATCGCCTGCAGCCCGGCCACTCCGGCACCGAGGACGAGGACCTGCGCCGGGCGCATGGTGCCCGCGGCGGTGGTCAGCATCGGGAAGAACCGGTCGTACGAGTCCGCGGCGAGCAGCGCCGCCTTGTACCCGGCGACACTGGCCTGTGAGGTCAGCGCGTCCATGGACTGGGCGCGGCTGAGGGTGCGCGGCAGCAGATCGAGGCTCACCGTGCGGACGCCGCGCGCGGTCAGCTCCTTGACGAGGCCGGGCCGGCGCAGCGGTTCGAGCAGCCCGATGAGGGTCTGACCGGGACGCAGTGCCTCGGCGGTCTCCGCGTCGGGCGGGCCGACGCACAGGACAGCGTCCGCGCGGGCGTACAGCTCGTCCGGGGGCACGACGGTCGCGCCCACGGCGGTGTAGTCGGCGTCGGTGAACCAGGCGCCGGAGCCGGCCCCGGTCTCGACCAGGACGTCGATGCCGGCCCGGCGCAGGAGGGTGACGGCCTCGGGGACGAGGGCGACCCGGCGTTCGCCGGGGGCCCGCTCCCGTACGGCACCTACGGTGACGGTTGCCATGATCTGCTGCCTCTCCCTGTGTCCGGGGGTTCCCCGGGCCTCAGAACCCGAAGACGAGCCGTGCCTCGGCCCGTCCGCCGAGGACCTCGTCGAAGGAGTCGTTGACCTGTTCCAGACTCCGCTGCTCGGCGATGACCTGGGTGCGTCCGGCCGCGTGCAGCGCGAACACCTCGGCCAGGTCCTGGCGGGTGCCGACGATGGATCCGATGACCGAGATACCGAAGAGCACGGTTTCGAAGATCGGCACCTTGATCGCGGCGTTGTCGGCCGGCAAGGCGACCATCACGAGGCGCCCGCCCCGGTTGAGCGACCTGTAGGCCTGCTCGAAGGCCTTCGGGGCGGCGGCGAGCACGACAGCCACATCGGCGCCGCCGGCCTTCTTGATCTCCTCGACCGGGTCATGGGTGCGGGCGTTGACCAGCTGGTCGGCGCCGAGCCGGTGGGCCAGGCCCAGCTTGTCGGGCTCCAGGTCGACCGCGGTGACCAGCCCGCCCACCAACCGCGCGTACTGGACGGCCAGATGACCCAGGCCACCGATACCGAAGACGGCCACACGCTCGGCCGGGACCACCCGGGCGACCTTGATCGCCTTGTACGTGGTGACGCCCGCGCAGGTCAGCGGCGCCGCGTCGAACGACGACACCCCGTCGGGCACCTGGACGATCGCACCCGCGTCGGC
>NZ_JBEYXC010000051.1:0-1512 GCF_040644695.1 Streptomyces sp. NPDC046909
CCCCCCGTTATGTTCTTCGCGGTCCTGCAAGAGGGCCGCTGGCCTCCGGGCCCGGTATGACTGTTCCCCCCTGTCGAACGGATGACCTGGGGGGTGGTGTCACCGGGCCCGAGGGGTGCCGTTGGAGACGCTGATGAGAGGTCCGACTACCGCCTGGCCTGGCGCAATGCCCGGCCGCCCGTGGGCGGCAGGTCTGCATAACGTGGATGCGCGCGTACGGCGCCAACTCCCTGGCCAGCACCGCAGCGAAGCAGTTGGGAGCACGATGTTCGACATCGGCGACGTGGGCGTCTTCCTCGGCCTGGACGTCGGCAAGACCGCTCACCATGGCCACGGACTGACCCCGGCCGGCAAGAAGGTCTTCGACAAGCAGCTGCCCAACAGCGAGCCGAAGCTGCGGGCCGTCTTCGATAAGCTGGCCGCGAAGTTCGGCACCGTGCTCGTCATCGTCGACCAGCCCGCATCCATCGGAGCACTGCCCCTGACCGTCGCCCGGGACGCCGGCTGCCAGGTCGCCTACCTGCCCGGACTCGCCATGCGCCGGATCGCCGATCTCTACCCGGGCGAGGCGAAGACCGACGCCAAGGACGCCGCGGTCATTGCCGACGCCGCTCGCACAATGCCGCACACGCTGCGCTCGCTGGAGCTCACCGACCAGATCACCGCCGAACTGACCGTGCTGGTCGGCTTCGACCAGGACCTCGCGGCCGAGGCCACCCGCACCTCCAACCGGATACGCGGCCTGCTCACCCAGTTCCACCCCTCGCTGGAACGCGTCCTCGGCCCCCGCCTGGACCGCCCCGCCGTCACCTGGCTGCTCGAACGCTACGGCTCCCCGGCAGCACTGCGGAAAGCCGGCCGCCGCAAACTCGTCGAGGTGATCAGACCCAGGGCCCCACGCATGGCCGCCCGGCTGATCAACGAGATCTTCGACGCGCTCGACGAACAAACCGTCGTCGTTCCCGGGACCGGCACCCTCGACGTCGTCATCCCGTCCCTGGCCCGCTCCCTGGCCGCCGTCCACGAACAGCGCCGGGCTCTGGAAGCCCAGATCAAAGCCCTGCTGGAGGAGCACCCTCTTTCCAAGGTCCTGACCTCGATGCCGGGGGTCGCGGTCAGGACCGCCGCAGTGCTGCTGGTCACCGTCGGCGACGGCACCAGCTTCCCCAACGCCGCCCACCTCGCCTCCTACGCCGGACTCGCCCCGACAACGAAGTCCTCGGGGACCTCGATCCACGGCGAACACGCACCACGAGGCGGAAACCGGCAGCTCAAACGAGCCATGTTCCTCTCGGCCTTCGCTGCCCTGCACGATCCCGCGTCCCGCACCTACTACGACAAATGCCGGGCCCGGGGAAAGACTCACACCCAAGCCCTCCTCCGCCTCGCCCGCCACCGCATCAGCGTGCTCTTCGCCATGCTCCGCGACGGCACCTTCTACGAACCACGAGACCCCGAGCTGGCCGCCGCATGACCAGCTCAGCTTGACGAAGGACATAGAGGCACCCCCCC
>NZ_JBEYXC010000052.1:0-1363 GCF_040644695.1 Streptomyces sp. NPDC046909
CGCCCGCCGTGGGTACCGACGGCGTTTCGCGCAGGAAGCCTGTCGGGCCGCGACGCGCGGTGCCGCACCGGGAGAACGCGGTCGGTGTCGAGGACCTGTCGGTGGACTACCAGGCGTTGATGGCCGCCGCCCTGGACGCGGGCACCGAGGGGCTGGGTGCCCGCCGGGCGGCGGTCGTGCTGGGCTGGGACAGCGCGTCCGTCTCCCGTGTCGAGGGCGCGAGGGCCCGGCTGAAGCGGCTGGTGGAACGGGGCTGGCTGGTCGAGGAGAAGCCGGGCAGGTTCATGCTGCCGACGCTGGAGCAGAACGCCGCTGATGGTGGGCGGCCAGACGGCGGCTCATGAGTGTGGTCATCGACCACAGGATGACGGCTTCGCTGGTGTCGGTGCGCCGTTCGTAGTCCCGGACCAGGCGACGGCTGCGCAGGAACCAGGCAAAGGATCTTTCCACCACCCAGCGGCGGGCCAGGACCTGAAAACCTTGGACGTCGTCACTGCGGCGGACGACGTCGAGAACGAGGCCGAGGTGCTGGGCAGCCCAGTCCTGGAGGTGACCGCGGTAACCGCCGTCGGCCCAGATCAAAGAAAGCCGCCGCAGCTGCTTCTTTGCCGCAGGCAGCAGAATCCGGGCGGCATCCCGGTCGGTCGTGGACGCCGGCGTGACCAGCACGGCCAGCAGAAGCCCGAGAGTGTCGGTGAGCAGGTGCCGCTTGCGTCCGTTGATCTTCTTCCCGGCGTCGTAACCCCGTGAAGCGAAGGTGACGGTGGCGTCCGCCTTCACCGACTGCGAGTCCACGACCGCCGCGCTCGGCTCCTCCTTGCGGCCCTCCGCCTGGCGGACGGCTGCGCGGAGCCGGTCGTGCAGCTCGGCCACCAGCCCGGTATCCCGCCAGCGGGCGAAGAAGGCATACACGCGAGGCCAGGGCGGGAAGTCGGCCGGCATCGCCCGCCACTTGATGCCGTTGTCGACGAGATAGCGCACCGCGTCGATCATCTGCCGATGGCAGTAGCCCTCCGGACGGCCGCCCCGGCCCGCCAACCATGACGGCATCGGCAGCAGATCCCGCACCAGAGCCCACTCCGTATCACTCATGTCGGAGCCGTACCGCGGCCGCCGACCGGGTTGGTCAACAGCGTTCCCGAACCGGTGAGCGAGACAGTCACACCCAAGGGTGGCCGGACTGGACCGGTCGGCCGCCACCACGCAACACTTCAACACCAGGGCCTCTTGCAACTCGCTGGATTCGACAACCGCGAGCTACCAAGAGGCCCTTCCTTCATGCCTCAACACCGCTCAACTCACCCGAACCAGCACCCCGTTCGAACCACACCGACCACACGAGCGGATAGAGAACAGGCAGTCA
>NZ_JBEYXC010000053.1:0-1304 GCF_040644695.1 Streptomyces sp. NPDC046909
CCGGCCAGCCGGATATCAGGTGCGCACGGGCTCAGCCCCTGACACTCTGTCACCTAATGTGCGGTTCGGCGGTAGGAGTCCACGCCTTGATCATTTTCGACACGTGCATCATCAGGGGCCTCAAGCTCGACGACAGCAGCGCCGACCTGCTTCGCACGCTGCGCGCTGTGGGCGTCCGCACCGGGATTCCGTGGATGGCAGCCCAGGAGCTCGTTGCCCAGCAGGTGATCAAGTATCAAGAGGCGCACGCCACCGCCGCAGCGGCAATGGCGGGGGTTGCCCGTCTCACCCCGTGGGAGGTGGACGGATTCCTCGGGAACGCCGACCTCGACCGGCTCCGCAAGCACTGGCACGACGCGTACAGCCAGCTCGCGGAAACGGTCGAGACGAGCGCAGCGGCCATGCAGGAAGCCCTGTTCCGGGAGGCGAACGCGCTCGCGCCGTGCAAGACAAACCCGAAGAGCAAGGGCGGTTCCCGGGATGCCGCGATCTGGCTCTCGGCCGTCGAGTACGCCCGTCAGCACCCTGACGAGACGGTCTACTTCGTCAGCGGCAACACCCGGGACTTCACCGACGGCAGCGCGTATCCCTCGCCTATGGACCGGGATGTCGCCGAGCTCGGCGGCCGCTTCGTCCACCTCACGGCGCTCGACGAAGTGATCGAAAGGTTTACGGAGGAAGCCGAGACGGACCAGGGCGCCGTCCGGAAGGCCCTGGAGCTGATGGCGTCCAACGGCCTGGTCGGGACCGTGGCCGAGGCGATGGTCGAGAAGTACGGCGTGAACGTCTCCCCTGCGTTCGGGCCGGTGTACTCGGAGATCGACCTGCGGACGAAGTCGTTCGTGGCCACGCAGGTGCGATGCGTCTCGGTCAGCGACGCTGCGACGTACCGGATCGGTGACCGCGAGTGGTGCACAGCAACGGTCGAGTGGCTCGTCGGCGGCCTGGCGGTGATCGAGAGTCCTTCGGGTGCCTGCGCGACCGGCTTCAGCTGGACCACGGCTGTCCTGTTCGCGTCCGATGGGGAACAGGCTCGTCTCACAGTCCTCCGGGAGCCCGGTCCTCGCGAGCTGAGCGCGGACCAGCTGCTGGCCGACCTGGGCATCGACAACTCGCTGGTGTACAGCCTGGACGACGACGGTACCGAGAGCCCCTCACCGGCGGACCGGGCAACCGGCTTCTGGCACCTCAGATCGGACGGCCGCACCGCCGAGCAGCCCGCTGGAGGGCTTCCCCGTGCGTACCAGGGGGCCCTCCTCCGGAAGGCGCAGCAGACCGCACGGCACAGCGCGCTTGAACGGCGT
>NZ_JBEYXC010000054.1:0-1221 GCF_040644695.1 Streptomyces sp. NPDC046909
GGACCCCCACATATCCACCGCCCTCGACCGACACCTCACCCCCGACGCACACCGCTGGCTGACCGAGGCCGTCGCCCGCGTCGGCCAGGACCCCAGCGCCGTACGTGCCGTCTTCCCCGCCGTGGGCCGGCGCTGCGGACGCGAGCCCCTCGTCCCCGGCTGGACGGTGGCCGACGCCGCCCGCGCCCGGCTGCTCGAAGCCCTTCCGCTGCGCGGCGCGGAACTTGCCGAGGAGGTGACCGCCCTCCACCGGTACGGGGACACCGCCGAACAGCGGGCGGTACTGCTGTCGCTGGCCCTGCTGGAGGAGGGCGACGCCTCCTTCGGTGACCTGGGGCTGCCCCTGGTGCGGGCCGCGCTGCGGGGCAACGACACCGGTCTGATCGAGGCGGCCCTCGGCCCGTACGCGGCGCGCCACCTGGACCACGACGGCTATCGGCACGCCGTACTGAAGTGCGTCTTCTGCGGCATCTCTCTGTTGCGGATAGTGGGACTCGCCGAGCGCGCAGACCGTGAACTCGCCCGCATGCTGGTCGATTTCGCCCATGAGCGGGTCGCTGCCGGGCGGGACGTGCCTGTCGATGTCTGGCCGGTCGTGCACGCGTACCCCGACACGCTGGAGGCCTCCGGGCTTCCTGTGGAACTCCGCTCACCCCTGTCCGATCGACGCGCGGCGGCCGAACGTGCTCTCGCCGCCTACTCCGCTGTCGCGCCTGCTGGAGCCCGCTGATGCGTATCTTCGACCCTCACATCCATATGACGTCCCGGACCACCGACGACTACGAGGCCATGTACGCCGCCGGTGTCCGCGCGGTGGTGGAGCCCTCGTTCTGGCTCGGTCAGCCGCGCACCTCGGTGGACAGCTTCACCGACTACTTCGACGCGCTGCTCGGCTGGGAGCCGTACCGCGCCGCGCAGTTCGGCATCCAGCACTACTGCACGATCGCTCTCAACCCGAAGGAGGCCAACGACCCGCGCTGCGCAGGGGTGTTGGACGTGCTGCCGCGCTATCTCGCCAAGGACCGTGTGGTCGCGGTCGGCGAGATCGGCTACGACTCCATGACCCCCGAGGAGGACGAGGCGCTGGCCCGCCAGCTCCAACTCGCCGTCGAGCACGAGCTGCCCGTCCTCGTCCACACCCCGCACCGCGACAAGGCCGTCGGCACCCGCCGCACCCTCGACGTCGTCCGCGAGTCCGGCATCCCGCCCGAGCACGTCCTC